>CAVVNL010000017.1:0-685438 GCA_963749565.1 uncultured Acidobacteriota bacterium
GTGGGCGGTCACGCCAACCGGCGGCCCTCGTTGAGCATCGCAAGGCCGATGAAGATGTCTTCCGAGTTGGTCAGGTCGTCGCCAAGGATTGGGCTGACGTAGTCGAACAACGACTTCACGTACTTGCGCCTGTACGCAACCGCACATCCAACCGGGTTGCTGGTCGTCCCGAAGAACGCCAGTTGACCGCGGTAGATGAACCGCTGCAGATAGACATACAGCACGTCACGATAGGCGTTGGTCACGCCCCGGGCGATGTTCTCGAGCCGCGTACGCTGGCGTGTGACGGCGTGCGCCCCATGCGCGGCGGCGAATTCTCGTATCTCCGGCCACTCTTCGACCTCACGCCGATCCGATAGGCGCTGCGGGAGGACGGTACCGAACGCGCTGGCGATCCCGACAGCCTCGTAGAGGCTTTCGACCGTGCGCGCGATGTAGTCCTCGGACTGGAGGACGGTGTCCGCGTCAAGGATGAACTCGACATCCGAGTCGAGCTCGCGCGACTGACGCTTGATGGTGGGCGTCTTGCCAATTGGCGTGCGCCGGCGAATGGCGGTCAGCGCCACTCCGTGATGAGCACAGAACGCCAACGCACGATCCACCGTCCGGTCGCAGCTGCCGTCATCGATCAAGAAGATGTTCCGCGGACGCATCGTCTGACGCATCACGGAGGCAAGGCAGAGCGCGATGTTGTCGGCTTCGTTGAGCGCCGGAATGATCACGTCGACCTTCGCGTCCCGCCAGTTTTCGGCAGGCGTTGGCTTGGTGTGATCCGGCCCCCGAAGAAGCCCCAGCAAGCTCAGGATCGTACTTGGACTCAGAACGAAATAAGGTAGTGTGGCCATTCTTGCTCCGACCTAGAGCAATTCCGGGCCCTCATTGCCGTGAGTATCCGAGTGCAGTGCCAACCGCTTATTACGCGGGCACTTGAAGAAATCGAGCGGCGGGCCCTCCGCGCTAGCAGGCCTCCGGACGTCTGGTGGTGGTCCAGAGAATCCGCCCTCTCCCGCTAGACATCCGCCCGGACCACAGCGGGCTTCCTTCTAACAGCCGATAACTGGTGTTCTATGCGTGGAACGGTAGTTGCCATCCGACTCGCGTCTGAGGCTGAGGCCGTTGTATGAAAACCGCTGCATGACCCGCACAATGCCATCTTTTCTGACCGTGATGACGCAGGCCCCGCCCCGCTGCTGGTCGCTGCGCCGGGCCGCGGACGGTCAGTTGTTTGCCGTGACGTTGATTGCGGCGTTCGACCGAAAGACGCGCAACAAAGGTTTACTGGGGCGTGCGTCGCTCGAGCCGGGCACGGCCATCATCCTGGCGCCGTGCAGCAGCGTTCACACGTTCTTCATGAAGTTTGCGATCGACATCGCATTCATCGATCGTGACGGACGGGTGCTGAAAGTCCGTCACCGCTGCCAGCCATGGCGGCTGTCTCTGGGTGTCGGCGCGTTCGCCGTCATCGAATTGCCCGCCGGTGCGTTGCATGTGTCCGGGATGAAAGTCGGTGACCGACTCGAAGTGTTTGCTGGCGGGGACATCCGCGACAGCGAGTCATAGCGCCAGCGGCTTTCCGAAGCACCGGTGTCGGCGCCCCGCGGCCGCTTGCGTCTGCGGAGAAGCGCGCATTCCTGGACAATGTTCCGGCCCGGCCAAGAACTCTCGCCCCTGCTACCGTGTTGGATTCTCTCCAGGTTGTCGAAATCGCCGAAGATTCCAGCAACTCCTCACTTTCTCGAGCGTCGGCGCCACGGCAGCAAGATTGCGAGAGCGTCTGCGTCATCGAGTGACGATGGGAACGGGTCGGATCCGCCGCCGGCGGATCGTCCGTAGAAGGACGGATCATGTCGGGAAGACGAAGCGGCGCCCGGTTCGTGCTGGCGGACAATGAAGGTACGTTGCGCGTCGCCAGGGACGTGGCCGTGAGCGTCGTCGCCGGAGAGTTGGTCGCGATCAGCACCGTGCCGGCGACCGTTGGCGAGTGGCTGACGATGGAGATGATCGTTGATGGCCAGTTGAGCGAAGTGGCGGTGCGCGTCGAGGAAAGCCTCCCGATCGTTGTCGCCAGGACCATCCGCCACCGGATCCGCCTGTCGCGTGCGCATCCGCCAGACAAGGCGGTCGCAACCGAAATCGGGTCAGAGAAAACATGACACAAGATGGACGCAAGCCTTCAACTCGTGTCACGCGCGACCTGCCTGCCAGGCTGATTCAAAATAACCGGGTGCGCGTGCTGAACTGCAATGCCACCGGATGTCTGCTCGAGGCCACATCATCCGCGGCCATCAACAGCGTGGCGATGCTGCAGGTGATTATCGGGGACAGAATATTCGAAGATGCCGTGCAGGTGGTCCGCTGCGTGTCGATTGTGAGTCACGACAGGTTCTATCACATCGCGACACGGTTCCTGTCAATCGCCCCGCCGTACGCGGGATCGCTCGGGCGCATCCTGCGGATTGACAGACCAGCTCGCCGGTTGGCTCGATCTCGGCGTTGAAGAGTGAGCGGGCGGAAGCTCGCGTCAGGTGCGCCCTCGAAAAAGGAGTGAACTCGGACCTGCTGGCGCAAGAAGAGCGGACTGCGCGACCCCCGCCCGTCAGACTTTTGTCGCCGCTTCCTCTAACTCCCACTTCATCAATTAGGCGCAGAACGTTATCACTGCCGGACCTGCCGCGGCGCCCGCCGGTTACGAAATCTGGCCCGACCGGAACGCATGCTGGCTCAGCCCAGAATTCCCGATGCGGCCGCTCCGAACTATCCCGGGCAACTGACTGCAGCAGTCGATTTTCCCAATGAATTCGCTCTCTGCTCATCTCGTACCGGTTGCGCGCGTCGTGGTATTCGCATTGCTGTTACCGGTGACACGGCCGGCAAGTTGGTTGGCCGTGTTCGTTGCTGTTGGAGGGTGGTCCTCCGCAGCCATTGCCAATCATGGCAGGAGAGTCGAATGAAGAATCTGTTCAACCGTTTCGTTCGTGAAGAGCAGGGCCAGGACCTGATCGAGTACGGCTTGCTCGTCGGGATCATCACCGTCGGCGCGATCGTCGCGATCATTCTGATCGGACCCAAGGTTACCGCCTACTTCGTCGACGTGGAAGCGATTCTCCCGTAGCTCCGCTGGTTGAGGGCGGGGCAACCCGCCCTCAACTCTCGCATCGGACCGACGTATTTCGACGTCAGCTGCACCCGCGTAGCTGGCTGCCACTTCGAGACCAAGGAGAGATTGATGTCGATCAACTTACGGTTCGCAATCGCGCTCGTGGAACGGTTCGGCGCGGACGACGGCGGACAGGACCTGATCGAATACGCGATCTTGACGGCGATCATCGGCATCGCCGGGTTGCTCTTCTTCTCGACGTTTTCCACGAAGATGGGCACCGCCTACAGCGGCTGGAACACCGCGGGCCAGGCGGCGTGGCAGCCTTGCCCGCCTCAGCCGGCGGTTTGTCCGTAGACGAACAGTGACCACCATGAATCCAGTTCATATCTGCACATTGATGATCGCGTCGATCGCCTGCGTCACGGACTGGCGCACGCGCCGCATCCCCAACGTCCTCACCTTCGGTGCGGCGCTGGCCGGGTTGCTGTACCAGTTTGCGACCGGCGGGGTCGAGGCGCTGGGCCAGGGACTCCTCGGCTGGGTCCTCGGCGCGCTGGTCTTCCTGCTGCCCTTTGCCCTTGGCGGCCTTGGGGGCGGCGACGTGAAGCTGCTCGCCGCGCTCGGAGCGTGGCTCGGACCTGTGGATGCGCTGTGGCTGGCTCTGTATACCGGTGTCGCAGGTGGCGTGATGGCGATCGCGGTGGCGGCCTTCTATGGATATCTGGGAACCGCGGTGCAGAACGTCAAGCTGCTCCTCTGTCACTGGCGCGTCGCGGGGTTCCAGGCGGTGCAAGAGATCACGCTCGAAAGCAGCCGAGCGCCAAAGCTGGCTTATGCCTTTCCGATTCTGATGGGACTGGTGACCACCGTATGGCTCCGATGACGCGTTATCACAGACTCCGGTGCGACAAGGGCGCGGAGCTGATTGAGTTCGCCCTCGTGTTTCCGCTTCTCCTGCTGGTGTGTTCGGCATCATCGATTTCGGGTTGCTGTTCCAGCGCTACGAAGCCGTGACCAACGCCGCGCGCGAGGGAGCCCGCATTGCGGTGCTGCCGGGTTACGCCCAGGCTGACGTGCAGGCTCGAGTCACGCAGTACCTCGCGGCGGCAGGGCTCACGGCCACGCCGACATTCGGCTTACACCGCCCCTCAGGCCGTGCAACGTCGGAGGCGCCTGCGTGACGATCACCGGTGTCACGGTCGGTTACCCGCATCAATACCTGTTAATTGGACACATCATCGGCCTATTCGGTGGCTCCGGATTCACGACCAGGACCCTGACCGCCACCGCGCGGATGCGCTACGAAGGCGCCGCTGCCGCGTGCGCACCTTAGCAGCCAGTACACGAGGAGAGATCATGAATCGGACCAACCGAACCGTCGTTGTTATGGCCGTGGCGATCGTCACGGCAGCTGTCGCCAGCCTCGGCGTGTATGCGGCCGTCAAGCGCATCCCGGTCCGCGAGGTCGAAGTCGCGCACACCTTTGTGGCCGTCGCGACTCGCAATCTGCCAACCGGATCGCGAATCACGGAGGACGACGTGACGCTCGTCGCATGGCCGGCCAAGAGCCCGCTCGCCGGCGCGTTCTCCGACAACGAAGTCGATTCTGGACCGGGGCCTTGTCGCGGCCGTGGGCAAGAACGAGCCGCTCACCGAGACGAAGCTCGCGCCCATAGGGTCAGGCGCCGGCCTGCCTCCGTCAATCCCTCCCGGCATGCGCGCGATGTCTGTAAAGGTCGACGAAGTGATCGGCGTCGCCGGCTTTGTCGTCCCGGGCACGCGCGTTGATCTCGTCGTCACGCTTCGGGGCAACAGTCAGTCGGAAGAGCCGATGTCGCGGATCGTCGCCAGCAACGTGCTCGTCCTGACCGCCGGCACGAAGTTCGACCAGGAACAGGCGCTGGATGGCAAGCCGCAGCCGTCGACGGTCGTCACGCTTGCGGTCTCGCCAAGCGATGCCGAGCGGGTCGCACTGGCCTCGTCGGAGGGCAAGATTTCGCTGGCGCTGCGCAATCCGCTGGATGTCGCGCCGGCCGAAACCGCCGGCGTGCACGTCGCCGCTCTGCGACTCGGAACGGGATCGGCGCCGCGGCCGGAACCGATCAAAGGACAACCGGCGACAGCCCGTCGGCCGATGGCCGTTGTCCCGCCGGCGCCGACATTGGTCCCCGTCATCTACATCGTTGAAACAATTCGCGCCGCGAAACGCGGCGAAGAGGTGGTTCGCTGACATGGTTACTTACAACTCGATAACTCGAAGCCTGCGGACGACCGCGGCTGCTTTCGATCGTCGCATTGTCGCTTCCGGCGTCGCTGATCGCCGGTCAGGCGCGCCGGCCCGCGGCCGACCCGCTCACGCGCGTGTCCGTCACCGCCGGCCACTCGACGGTCATCGAGACGACCTTCGACGTGACCCGCATCGCGGTGACGAATCCCGTCATCGCCGACGCGGTGGTGGTGCGTCCGCGGGAGATCCTGGTGGACGGCAAGACGGCTGGGACGATCAGCCTGATCGTGTGGGGCGCCGACCAGCGCGTTCACTACGACCTGTCCGTGGAACAGCCGGTGTCGGCGCTCGAGCAGCAGCTCCTGCAGCTGTTCCCGGGCGAACGCATTCAGGCGGCGATCAACGGCGGACCCGGTCGTGCTGTCCGGGCAGGTCTCGTCGACACTCGTGATGCTGCGCGCCGCCGAGATCGCGCGGGCGGCGGCGCCCAAGTCGAACGTCATCAACATGCTGCAGGTGCCTGGCGCCAGCGACGCGCAGCAGGTGATGCTGCAGGTGCGATTCGCCGAAGTGAATCGGCGGGCGCTGACCGACCTGGGCGTCGTCCTTCTTCACCGGCCTCACGGGCTACAAGGACTGGATCGGCCGCAGCACGACGCAGCAGTTCCCGGCGCCGGATTTCGACAACCAGGAGGGGCTGGTGTTCAGCGACTTCCTGAACCTGTTTCTGTTCAACACCAAGTACAACGTCGGCGCCCTCGTCAAGGCGTTGAAGCAGACCGGCTATTTTCAGAGTCTGGCCGAGCCGAATCTGATTGCCTACAACGGCCAGGAAGCGAGCTTCCTGGCCGGCGGCGAGTTCCCGGTGCCGATCGTCCAGGGCGGCGCGACGCAAGCCGTAACGATCATGTTCAAGGAGTTCGGCATCCGATTGAACTTCAGGCCGACGATTGCCGGCGACATGATTCGACTCCATGTGCGCCCGGAGGTCAGCTCGCTCGACTTCAACAACGGCATCCTGCTGGAGGGATTTCGCATTCCGGCGCTCACCACACGTCGAGCGGAGACGGAAGTCGAGCTGCGGGACGGCCAGACGTTCGCGATCGCCGGCCTGATCGACAACGAGACGCAGGCCGACAACGCGGCGATTCCTTTCCTGAGTCAGATACCGATTATCGGCAACCTGTTCAAGAGCAAGGCCGAGCGTAAAGAGCGCACGGAGCTGCTCGTGCTCGTGACGCCGCGACTGGTGCGCCCGCTGAACCCCGACGAAGTGCCGCCTCTGCCGACCATGCCCGGGCGGTTCCTGCCGCCTGGCGACGAGATCGGCGAACTGTTCGAGGGCGGCGGCGGCACCGTCGACGCGCCAGTCGCGACCGCGGCACGCTGAACCAGCGAAGAGAGGTCCATATGATGCGAAAGACAACAGAATCGGGAGCGGTCCTCGTTCAGGTAGCGATTGCGATCCTGGTGCTGACGGCGATGTCCACCTTCGTGGTCGACCACGGAATCCTGTGGTTGAGCCGCGGACAGGCCCAGAACGCCGCTGATGCCGGCGCCCTTTCGGGCGCGATTGCGAGGGCTTACGACGAGCTGGCGAATCCACCGGCCGATGACGGCCAGGCGTTCTTCAGCGCGAGCGGCGCCGCGCTGTCGAACCTGGTGTGGAACGCGGCACCCACCGCGCAGGTGTCATGGGTGTGTCCCGCCGGCGTGGCGGGATCGTGCGTGCGCGTGGACGTATACCGCAATGGGGAGTTCGGCAGCACGCCGCTGCCCACGATCTTCGGAACGCTGCTGAACGTCCAGTCACAGGGCGTGAGAGCGACGGCCACCGCGCGCGTCGCCTCCGGCAATGCGACGAACTGCATGCGGCCGTTCGCGATTGCGGACAAGTGGGTCGACAACCGGCCGGCCGCGGGTGAGTACGACCGCTGGGAGAAGCAGGGCAACAACGTCGTGCAGCTCGCTCCTTTCGACGTATACACGCCGCCATCCCAGGGCAGTTCCGGCAGCGGTTACAGGCTTCCGGACGACTTCGGGGCGCAGGCAACGCTGAAGAACGGCAATCCGAACTCGAACAACGAGACCATGACTCCCGGCTGGTTCCTACCCGTTCGGCTGCCCGACGGCAATGGCGGGTATATCTCCGGGGCCAACGACTACAGCGCCGCCATTGCGAATTGCACCGGCAACCCCGTGGTCATCGGCCAGTACTTGCCGACCGAGAACGGCAACATGGTCGGCCCGACGAACCAAGGCGTGGCAGAACTGATCGCCAGGGATTCCGGTGCCTCGTGGGACTCGGCCAACCAGCAAATTGCCGGGAGCTGCGCCCCCGCATGCGCGCCGATCAGCCCACGCATTGTTCCGATCACCGTTTTCGATATGGACGAATTTCAGTGGCGACGAACGGCGAACGACTGGGTGTCGCCCTGGGGAGCCTATCCGGCGAATCCCTGTCCAACTGGCGGCAGGTGTGTTCGTGTCGCGAACATCCTCGGATACTTCGTGGATCGAATGCAAGGCGGTGACGTGATTGGACACCTCATGTCCTATCCCGGCGAGTTCGTAAATGGCGCGCCAAGTGTGGGCGGCGGGGCCGCCTTCCTGGTGACCATCCAGTTAGTGCGCTAGCGGAGACCAAATGATGAATGTCAGTGTACTCGTCGGGACCGATACCCAGTTGCCGGAGCTTCTCCGTGCCTGCGGCGCTCACGTCACGACGATCGTTCCAGCGGACCTGAAGGCGCTCGCCATCGCGACGGCTCGGCAACCGGAGGTGGTGGTGGTCGATTTGCGGGAGCGCGGTGCAGTCCCGACGGAAGTGGCGGCGGTCAAGCGTCAGCATCCATCCACCGGCATCCTGGTCGTGCTCCCGAGCCTTGACGGAACCCTCATCCTCGAAGCGATGCGGGCCGGCGCCAGCGAGTGTGTCGCGGCGCCGATCACCGGTGAAGAGCTGGCGAGCGCGTTGGGGCGCATCGCGGCCCAGCGTCCCGCCCCGCGTCGCGGCGACGTGTTCGCGGTGATTGGCGCCAAGGGAGGCGTCGGTGCGACGACGGTCGCGGTCAATGTCGCCACCATCCTCAACAAACTTCGGCCATCCAGCACGCTGTTGATGGATCTGCACCTGACCTATGGCGATGCCGCCACGTTTCTCGGAGCTGAGCCGCGATTCTCGATCGTCGACGCACTCGAGAACATGAACAGGATGGATGCGTCGTTCCTTCGCACTCTGGTCACACAGACCAGGTCGACGCTCCATCTTCTCGCCTCGTCCGACCACGCCGTGAGCACGCCAATGGATGTGGGCCGCCTGCGCTCGCTGATCGAGCTCGCCGCGGCCGAGTTCCCCTACGTTGTCCTCGACGTGCCGCGGTCCGATGCCGCCGCGCTGGATTCGCTCGAATTGGCCGGCAGGATCGTGGTCGTGGCGAACCAGGAGGTGGCCACGGTCCGCAGTGCTGCACGGATGGCGCATGCGTTGGAACAGCGCTACGGCAGCGAGCGGGTATCGATCGTAATCGCCCGTTACGACGCCGGTTCGGAGATCAGGCAACAGGATGTCGAACGCGTCGTCGGACGCCCTGTGTCGCATCTCTTTCCGAACCACTATGCGATTGCCGTCGCGTCGCTGAACAACGGGCGGCCCCTGGTGCTCGACAATCACACGAAGCTGGCGAGCGCGTTCGGCGCGTTCGTGAGCCAGCTCGCCGGACTGCCCGTCGAACGCCCGACACGAGAGAAACCGGCCGGCTTTCTGTCGATGCTCGGCGGCAGGCGTTAGCAGCGGATCTGTAGAGGAGAGACGATGACTGCATTGGCGAAGGTAAACGACGCAGCTCCCGGGACCAGCCCGGCTGATTCGCGGACGAGGGATTATCAACGGCTCAAGGCCAAGGTGCATCAGGAACTGCTGAACCGCCTGAACCTGGAGAGGCTGACCCGCGTGAAACGCGAGGATGCCGAGCCGGAGATCCGGCGAGTGATCACGGTGATCATTGAAAGCCAGCTCTCGACCACGCCGCTCAGCCTGCTGGAGCGCGAGACGCTCGTCACCGACGTGCTGAACGAATTGTTCGGCCTCGGCCCTCTCGAAGCACTGCTTCGCGATCCTGCGATTTCGGACATTCTGGTCAATCGGCACGATTCAATCTACGTCGAGCGCGAAGGCAAGCTCGAAGAGACCGAGATTGTCTTTCAGGACGAGCGCCACCTGCAGCAGATCATCGAACGGATCGTCAGTTCGGTCGGCCGCCGGATCGACGAATCGAGCCCGATGGTCGATGCGCGCCTGCAGGATGGCTCCCGCGTCAACGCGATCATTCCGCCGCTCGCCCTCGACGGCGCGGTCCTCTCGATCCGGCGCTTCCGGACCGACCGTTTGGGCGCCCAGGACCTGGTCGACAGGGAGTCCCTCACACAACCGATGCTCGATTTCCTGAAGGCAGCGGTGGCGTGCCGGTTGAACCTCGTCGTCTCCGGCGGCACCGGTGCGGGCAAGACGACGCTCCTGAACATCCTTTCCGGGTTCATCGGTCAGACCGAACGGATCGTCACCATTGAAGACGCGGCCGAATTGATGCTGCGCCAGCGGCACGTGGTCCGCCTCGAAACGCGGCCCGCCAACATCGAGGGGAAAGGCGCAGTCAAGCAGCGTGACCTGGTGGTGAACGCGCTGCGCATGCGACCGGACCGGATCATCATGGGGGAAGTGCGAAGCGAGGAAGCGCTCGACATGTTGCAGGCCATGAACACGGGTCACGACGGCAGCCTGACAACCATTCACTCGAACAGCGCGCGGGACGCGCTCTATCGCCTGGACACCATGGTGGCGATGGCGAACCTCAATATTCCCGAGCGGGCCATCCGCCAGCAGATCGCGTCCGCCATCAATCTGATCGTGCAGATCACCCGGCAAGCCGATGGCACACGGCGTGTGACCGGCGTGACGGAAATCACCGGAATGGAAGGCGACGTGATCACGATGCAGGACATCTTCCTGTTCGAGAAGAGCGGTCTTCGGCGAGGATGGAAAAGTGTGCGGCCGCTTCCGGGCGACCGGAATCCGCCCCAAGTGCAGCGATCGGTTGGCGGCTTCAGGGTTCCGGCTCGCCGCGGACATGTTCGAACACGTCAAAGTCATCGGTTGAGGAGCGAGAGATGCTGATCGTTACCGGATTCTTCGTCGGCGTGTTGAGTCTGTTCCTGGGTCTGTACTGGCTGTTCGTGCTCCGACCTTGAAACTCAGGCCGATCGCGCGCTGTCACGACGCCTGCAGCCGAAGCGCGTCGTATCGACCCTCGAACGCGGCTCACTGGTCAGTACCGTGGCGCGGGCGAGCAGCGTCGTTGCTCTCGAACGCCTGCTGGTCCGCTTCGCCGTCGCCCTTCACCCGCTGCAGCGCCTGATCGAACGCGCGGGTTACTCGACCACCTTGGGCAAGGTGGTGCTCGGTTCAGTATTCGCTGCGGCAGTCGGCGCTCTGGTGGCATGGCAATTCGTCAGCGAGCCAATCGTGGTCATCGGGGTGGGGCTGCTGTTCGGGAGCACGCCGATCCTGTTCTTCAAGCGTGCGGCGAAACGGCGCCTGGAGAAGTTCGAGGAACAGTTTCCGGAAGCCATTGACCTGATCGCGCGGGCGTTGCGTGCCGGTCATGCCTTCACCACGGGTTTGGGAATGGTGGCCGACGAAGTCGCCGAGCCGGTGCGGACCGAATTTCGGCTCCTGCACGATCGACAGAACTATGGCATGCCGCTTCCTGACGCCCTCAGAAGCCTTGCCGAACGCGTGCCTCTGCTGGACGCACGCTTCTTCGTGACCGCCGTGCTCACCCAGCGCGAGTCCGGCGGCAACCTCTCGGAAGTGCTCGACAGCTTGTCCAAACTGATTCGCGAGCGCTTCCGCCTGAAACGCCAGGTCCGGGTGTTGAGCGCTCACGGTCGCATCACCGGATCGGTCCTGGCAGCGCTACCAATCGTCCTGACAGCGATGATGTTCGTGATCGCACCGCAGCATATCGGGATTCTTTTCACGGACCCGCTGGGTCAACGAATGGTCGCCGTGGGCGCAGTTCTGCAGGTGATCGGCTACCTCGCGATGCGTCGCATCGTGAATATCGAAATCTGAACCGGAGACCGTGATGCCAGTGACGTTGATCGTTTCTCTTGTTGCCCTCTTCGTCGGTGTCGCCATAGCCTCCGGTCTGGCCGTCTCGAGGGCGCTGGCGTGGGCGGCTCCCGAGCGCAAGCGGCTTCGCGACATGGCTTCGGCGTCCGCCAATGGACTGGTCCGATCGGACACCCAGCTGGTCGAGACCCCCGATCCCGCGCTGCGCCGTCTCTCCCGGGCGTTGCCGAAGTCACCGAAAGAGTTGGGTCGCCTCCGCCGGCAGCTTGGCGCCGCGGGTTATTACGAGCTGAGCACCGCGGTGTACTTCTCGGCTATCAAGGTGATCGCCCCGGTGGTCGCGGCTGCGCTGGCGATTGTGCTGTTGGGTGTGTCCGACGGGTGGATGATCGCCGCGATCGGCGCGGTGCTGGGATACGTGCTCCCGGACTTGTGGCTCAGACGCAAAACGCGGGCACGCGAAAAGGCCATCGAGAACGGACTGCCGGACGCGCTGGATCTGATCATTGTCTGCATAGAAGCTGGCTCCAGCCTGGATCAGGCAATCGTGAAGGCGAGCGACGAGCTCGAGATCACGCATAAGGCCCTCGCCGGAGAGCTGCGCATGATCACGACCGAAATCCGGGCGGGTAAGTCGCGCCTGGACGCCTTTACCAATTTCGCCCTGCGGACAAGAGTCGCTGACGTGCGTTCGTTGGTGACGATGCTGACGCAAACCGACCGCTTCGGCACCAGCGTCTCTCAAGCGCTCCGCATTCATGCCGAAACGTCACGGACAAAACGGCGGCAGCGCGCTGAAGAGCGGGCGGCAAAGATCGGCGTGAAGCTGGTGTTTCCGCTGGTGTTGTGCATTTTCCCGGCAGTGTACGTGGTGTGCATCGGCTCCGCGGTGATCGCGATCTATCGCGGGCTGTTCTAGTTCTCGTCGGTCGTCGTCGGAACTCGCTCGGTAATGGTTACTTGACATGCGTTTGTTTAGGAGGTTGCTGTGACTCTGAATGTTCTGCTGATGGTGATGCTTGCAGTGTTCGTAGTGGTGTATGTCCTTCGCCGCAAGAAGCGCTTGAACGACGACGTCTAGATGCACTGGTGCTGCGGGTCCTGGCGGGACCGCAGCACCACCGTCTTCAGTATTGCCGTTAAGGAGTGTTCCGTGCGCGTGCGAGTCCTGCTGTGTGTCCTGATTTCAAGTTGTGTCGTCGGATGTGCCGCCCGAGGTCCATTGAAGGCGTCAACGATGGAGGCCCGTTCAGCGACATCATCGCCGCGCGGTGGCGAGCAACCGCCCGGGGAATCACTCGAAACATTCATGGCCAAGGTGCGCAAACTGGCGTCCGAGGCCCGACCAGCGCGGCAGACGCCGACGACCGTCGAAGGGCAATACCCCGTGCTCGCCGCCGCGGCGGCGGCTCGCCATGTTCGCCCCGTCACCGACGACCCTTCGCGCCGCTGCGGAGGAGTACCGACGTGTCGGGATCTTCGACAAAGCGTTCGATTTCCTTACTAAGGCGTTGGCGCTCGACCGGCGGGACGCTGCCACGCACGACGCAGTCGCGCGTCTCTGGCGCGACTCCGGCCTGCCCCATGTGGCAATCAGCGACGCGTACCGCGCGGTGTTCTTCGCTCCCCGGTCTCCGGTGGTGCACAACACGCTGGGAACCATTTTTCAGGCGCTCGGCCGTCGAGCCCTCGCGCGCTCCGAGTACGAGCGGGCACTGCAGCTCGATCCGGCGGCCGCCTACGCGTTGAACAACCTCTGCTACGGGTGGGTGCTGGAGGGAGGCGTCGCGAGGGCGGTTGCCGCGTGCGAACACGCGATCAGGATTGAGCCCGGTTTGACGGCGGCTCGCAACAATCTGGGCCTGGCGCATGCGGTTGCGGGTGACGGGGCTGCGGCGAGTGCCACGTTCGGGCAGGCGGGCGACCGGGCGACCGAGCGATACAACACCGGGATCGTCCGGCTCGCCGCCCGCGACTTCAACGGAGCGATTGCCGCGTTTGAATCGGCGCACGCCGCGCGCCCCTCCGCAGCCGCGGCTGCGCGGGCAAAGCAGGCAAGGACCGCAAGGGCAGAAATAGAACAGTGATGAGTATTCAGTTACGGAACGAATCGTCGCCCGCGACCGGTGGCCGAGGGGTGGGTCTCACCGCGCCGGCGACCATTGCCGACACCGGGCTCAGTGAGGACCTGATTATCCAACTGGTCGTCAAACTGCTCAATTTCAATCCGGATTGCACGGGGGTGGAAATTGCGCACCGTGTCGGTCTCGAGTTCGCGGTCGTCGAGCCAATTCTCGAACAGCTGAAGAAGTCCCGTCACTGTGAAGTCATCGGCGGCGGACTGTTGGGCGGACCGTCATTCCGGTATCGCATCACTGACGAGGGCAGACGCCGCGCGCAGCTGTTTCTGAAGCAGAACCAGTATGTGGGCGCGGCGCCGGTCCCGCTGGCGCGGTATCGCGAGTACATGGCCCAGTTCCAGGAGACGGCGCGGCGGTCCGTTACGCCTGCCGCCGTCCGTAAGGCTGTCTCGCATCTCGTGTTGACAGATCGCGCGGTCAACCAAATCGGCCCGGCGGTCACATTCGGGCAATCACTGTTCGTATATGGCCCACCAGGCAACGGAAAGACGGTGATCGCCAACGCCTTGCACGACCTTCTCGATGGCGCGATCGCCATTCCGCATGCCATCGAAGTCGAAGGAGAAATCATCAGGCTGTTCAACCCGATCAACCACGAACCGATTCCGGACGAGGCGGCCGATCCGTGGACCACCGACTCCCGGATCGATCGTCGCTGGGTGCGCTGCAGGCGGCCGAAGGTGATGGTCGGTGGCGAACTGACGATGCAGTCGCTGGATCTCGCCTACTCTTCGATGAGTGGCTTCTACAACGCACCGATTCAGTTGATGGCGAACGGCGGGCTGCTCGTCATCGACGATTTCGGACGGCAGGCCTGCTCGCCCCGCGAGATGCTGAACCGGTGGATTGTGCCGCTCGAGACGCGCATCGACTTCCTCACGCTTCAGAGCGGCCAGAAATTCGACGTGCCGTTTCACGTCTTCGTGGTGTTCGCGACCAACATCAAACCGACCGAGCTCGTCGACGAGGCGTTCTTGCGGCGCATTCAGTACAAGGTCCTCGCCGACAGCCCCACACCTGCGATGTTCAAGACGATTTTCGAGAATTGTTGTCAGGAGCGTAGCCTGGCGTTCGACCCGATCCTGGTCGATCGGATCGATTGCGGACTGGTTCGTCCCCAGGGGAATCCCGCTACGTGGCTGTCATCCACGCGACTTGATCGGGCGCGCTCTCGTCCAGATTGAATATCTCGATCTCCCGCGTCAACTGACGGCTGAGCTATTGGAGGACGCGTGCGCCAGCTATTTCATCGAAGACCAGGCCGTATAGCCGGGCGGAGAACAACCACCGCGGCGCTGGTCATCGCTGGCGCCCTGGTGACGCTCGCGACGCCACACGCGATCGGCGAACCGCGCCCTGTGTCTGTCGCGATCACGTCGCCCCTGGGCCGCTCCGGTCTGCCAGGAACGGTGCGAATCGTCGCGCGAATAACAACGCCGGAAGACAGTCCCGCGGTGCCGGCCGTCCGTTTCTATGTGAATGGCGCTCTCGTTGCCACCGATACGGACGGCCCGCCCTACGTCGCAGAATGGCAGGACGAGAACCCGTTCCTGCCGTGCACTCTTGCCGTCGAGACCGACGATGCGCTTGGTATGCCGGTTCGTGACACGGTGGAACTGATGCCGCTCACAATCTCGGACGAAAGCGATGTGACGAGCGTTGGCGTGGACGCTGCGGTTCAGGATGGAGGCGGACGTTACGTCGCCGGGCTCGACGCGTCCCAATTCGTACTTCGAGAAGACGGAGAGCCGCAGACGATCGACCTCGTGCTGTCGGATGCGCCGGCCGCGATCTTCACGCTGCTGATCGACAGCAGCCAGAGCATGTCCCAGAACGTCCAATTCGTGCGAGAGGCGGCCGCTGAGCTCACCGGCTTCCTGCGGGATGAGGACCAGATCGTTGTCGCCCCGTTCCGGAATGGCATCACGGCGATCACGGGTCCAACCCGCGATCCGGCGACGATCGCCGATGCGATTGCCGCCGTCAAACCGCAGGGCGGCACGGCCATCGTCGATGCCCTGCTGCAAGTCAGCGAACGGCTCGAGGGCGCAGAGGGGCGACGGGTGGTGGTGCTGCTCACTGACGGCTACGACGAGCACAGTCGCAACACATTTGAGACAACCATCGCAGCTCTGAAGACCGGTCAGGTCACCGTCTATGTCGTAGGCATTGGCGGTGTCGCCGGCGTGTCGTTGCACGGCGAGCAACTGCTCCGGCGGATAGCTGCAGAGACCGGAGGACGCGTATTCTTCCCGTGGAACGCGAGGCAACTTGCCGAGGCGCACGCGGCAATTGCCGCGGACGTGCAGCACCGCTATCGGCTGGCGTACACGCCCACCAACCAGCAAAAGGACGGCACGTGGCGCGCGATTACACTGAGCGCGATCGACGCGACCTATAAGGTGAGGGCACGGCCGGGCTACACGGCGCTCCAGCCACCGTTGGTGCGAGCGGCGTTGGAGTTCACCGCCAGCGACGATACGCGTGAGTACGTCGACCTCGCCCGGGAGGATCTCGGATGTCATCGAGGACGGAGTGGTCCAGCGGGTCGATGTATTCCATGAGGCCGTGGCCCCGGTAGCCATCGTGCTGGCGATTGACGCGTCTGGCAGCATGACTCGCGCCGCGGACATCGCCAGGCAGGCGGCCGCGAGCTTCATCGAGGCAGTCAGGCCAGCCGATCGACTGGCCCTGGTCCAATTCGCCGATCGGGCCGAGCTCGTGGCCGACCTCCAGACCGCACGCGGCAACGCGCAGGCGGCGCTCGTCAGTTACACCCCAGCGGGCGGCACCGCGCTCTACGACGCCCTGCAGCTGTCGATGCAGAGCCTCAGAGCGACGGAGGGCCGTCGCGCGATCGTCGTCGTCACCGACGGGCGAGACGAGAACGCAGCGTCCACGGGACCCGGAGTGAGGCAACGTGGGAGATGGTGATTGCGGCCGCGCACGCGAACGACGCGACGATATACGCGATTGGTCTTGGCCCGCGTGTCGAACGGATCCGCCTGCAACAGCTCGCCGACCTGACCGGAGGTGAAGCGTACTTCGCCGACGACCTCACGAACCTGAATGAGGAGTACCGCCGTGTGATTGACGATCTGCACCGGCGATATGTGCTGGGTTATACCTCAACCAATTCGAATAGGGATGGCGCCTGGCGGACCGTTGAACTGCGCAGTCGCACAGGCGCGGTTCGCCTTCGCAGCCGTGGTGGCTATTTCGCTCCAGTCCGATGAATCGCAGCCGGACACGGCTCTGCGAGACAAGGCTGAAGGGAAAAGGGATCGCCGCGTCGAGAGTACGTCTGAATGAGTCCGGACGGCAGGCGGAGAAAGACCGGGAGCTGTTTAGCCGATGGTTTCCGGGTCGGGAGCCGGCGGTCAACGGCAGGGGGGACGCCGGTGCGGCGCCGGCCTGGTCGGAAAACAGTGGCCGGCGAGTGGCCGGGGTGCTCACGCTTCCATGCCGGAAGTCGCGGAATTCCGGGCGACAGTCATGCGTCGACAGAAAATTCATGAATTTTTTGTAATCGCCCTCGGGCAGGTTGAAGACTCTGACAACGCCGCGGTAGCTGCCGCGCGTCTCGCGGAGACCGTAGCGGACGAGCTCCTGGATATCGTGGCGTGTCAAGTCCCGGGCCAGGAACATGCGGTGGATGGGTTCCCAGAATGTGTGGCCGCCGGTGGTCACTATGCCGAAGAGCTCCTCGGCCAGTTGGCGCCGCCGTTCGCGCGCCGGCCCCGACGCGGCCGCGCCGCCGGATCCGCCGCCTTGGACGAAGGTTGGCAGCTGCGCGACCGTGACCGGCTCGCCCGGCGAAGCCAGCCAGGTCAGTTGTTCCATCACATTCTGCAACTCCCGTACGTTCCCCGGCCAGGGATAGCGGCCGAGGATCTCCCATGCTTCGTCGGTCAGCCGCGTGGGCCGGTCCGACTGGGCGAGAAAGTGGTCGCCCAGCGCCCGAACGTCCGCGGGCCGGTCGCGCAGCGGCGGCACGTGGATGTGCAGCACCCGCAGCCGATAGAGCAGGTCCTGGCGGAACGTGCCGGCCGCCACCATCTCGCCGAGGTCGCGGTTCGTGGCCGCAATCACCCGCACGTTCACCCGCGTCGTGCCCATATCGGCGCCCACAGGCTGGAACTCGCCGTTCTCGAGGAAGCGCAGGAGCATCCCCTGCATCCGCGGCGTCATTTCGCCGAGCTCGTCGAGAAAAAGGGTGCCTTCGTGGGCCAGTTGCATCTTGCCGCGCTTGTCCCGATACGCGCCGGTGAAACTCCCCTTGACATGGCCGAACAGCTCGGACTCGAGGAGCGATTCGGTAACGCCGGCGCAGTTGACCGCGACGTACTCGCGATGCCGACGAGGCGAGTGGGCATGGATGTAGCGGGCGATCACGTCCTTCCCGACCCCGGTCTCCCCGGTAATCAAGACTTTCACATCGCTGGTCGCGACGCGCCTGGCGTATGTGAACAACTCGCGAATTTGATCACTGGCGGTCACGAATTCGTCGTGGCCAGGGTCGCTCACCGTCGTACTCAGCTGCCTGCGCGGTAACATCTCGTCCTCACTTGACGAAACAAGAAAAACGCCGATGGTGGGCTGCCGGAGGTGCCGGATTCGATGGCACCCTCAGCACACGAGCCAAATACTACGTGTGTCGATTCACCACACGGCTCATGTGAGCAATGCGCATACCAGGACGGACCACTCTTTTGCGTGCTGATTCACGATGCGGCGCGCGGAAAGTCCGTGTCACCTCAGACAACGTTCACACGCGGGACTGACAAAAGGGGCTTGGTCACGGCACTTTGTGAGAGTCATGACAAGGGGATTCGGCTTACGAACGTCTTGCGAGCATTTCTCACCACCGCGTGCCAACGGCCCTGTTCCCGTACCTGCAGTGGGAGGCGGTCTCGACACTGCTCAGCGCCGTGCCGGACAGCTGCAGGGACTCGATCGTCGCGATCGAGTACCGATGAGAAGGTGGTCGTGAACTGACCGGGGCTGGGGGTCGTGGGTTCGAATCCCGCGATCCCGAGCATTTTCTTATCCCCACCATGTCTCGTGACTTCCCCTGTCGTTCTGCCACATCCCATTCAACGAAGTCACCAGCGGGACGAAAAATGACTGAGAGCGGCACGGACTGGCTCGAGCGGATTGACAGGCGGGAGGCGCGGATCGCCGTCATCGGTCAGGGGTACGTCGGCCTGCCGCTGGCGATCGTTTTTGAGGAGGCCGGTTTCCCAGTCACCGGTTTCGATGTCGATCCTCAGAAGGTGCAGGCCTTGAACGAGGGCCGGTCCTACATCAAGCACATCCGCGCGGACCGGGTGCAACGCGCGGTGGCGAGCGGGCGATTCGCGGCCACGACGGACTTCGATCGCCTTCGTGACTGCGACGCGATCGTGATCTGCGTCCCGACGCCGCTCGGCCGCCACCGCGAGCCGAACATGACCTACATCCACGACACGGGCGCGCAGATTGCGAAGCGGCTGCGGAAAGGGCAGCTGGTGATCCTGGAGTCCACCACGTATCCGGGCACCACCGACGAGGAACTGCTGCCGATGCTGGAGGCGTCCGGGCTCTCGTGTCCGCGGGATTTCCTGCTGGCGTTCTCTCCCGAGCGCGAGGATCCAGGGAACGCGTCGTTCTCGACCAAGTCCATCCCGAAGGTCGTGGGCGGAGTCGAGCCGAGGTCGACGGAAGTGGCGGCCGCCCTCTATGCGGCGGCGCTGGACCGTGTGGTGTCGGTCAGCAGTTCCCGGGTCGCCGAGTCCTGCAAGCTGCTCGAGAACGTCTTCCGCTCGGTGAACATCGCGCTGGTGAACGAGCTCAAGGTGACGTTCGAGAAGATGGGGATCGACGTCTGGGAGGTGATCGAAGCGGCGAAGACGAAGCCCTTCGGCTTCATGCCGTTCTATCCCGGGCCGGGCCTGGGCGGCCACTGCATCCCGCTCGATCCCTTCTACCTGTCGTGGAAGGCCGCGGAGTACGGCGCCTGGACGCGGTTCATCGAGCTGGCTGGCCAGATCAACACGCAGATGCCGGAGTACGTCATCTCCAGGACGGCCGCGGCCCTGAACGACGCCGGGAAGGCGCTTCGCGGCGCGCGCGTGTGCGTGATGGGGCTTGCGTACAAGGCGAACATCGATGACGACCGCGAGTCGCCGTCCTACGAGCTGCTCGAGATGTTACAGGCAGCGGGCGCCGAGGTGGCGTATTGCGACCCTTACTTTCCGGTGATGAAGCACACGCGCCGGCACGCGCTGAACCTCAGCTCCCTGCCGCTGACGTCGGAAGCGCTTTCCAGCCAGGATGCGCTGCTCATCTCGACCGCCCATGACGTGTTCCGCGATCCGTCGCTTTACCGGGGCGTGAAGCTGATCGTGGACACGAGGAATCTGATCGCCTCGCTTGGCGTGCCGATCGACGCCAAGGTCGTTCGAGCGTGATCGTGTGGACCTCTCACCTAGGTGCGCGATCCGGCGGCGACTCGCGCTCGCCACCGCCCAAAGAGAACCACCGAGGATCGACCGGTCCAGGTGACGGTCCTGGAGTACATCGCTCGATCTGATAGGCGCTGCGCGCGCGCCTTTAGCCTCGTCACAAGGTGACATCGAGGACCGCGGCCGGCCGTCCCGCTGTGAAAATGCCTGTATTTAGTCAGCGCGAGAGAGGGTCCCGGCTTTGCATTTGCCCAACATATATGTGTCACTGGCTGGATGCCCTCGATGGCCGCCCTGGTTCCCCACCGGAGACACGCTATCTCCCGGATGCGGTGGTGGTTCTCTTCAAAGTGACTTGGGGTCCGAACGCCGCCACACGCGGTCAGCTGATCCTTCGATGCGACAAGGACGGCAGTGTCTCGGCCGCTATCAACCGAGAGGCCGTCATCATCCGGGAGCCCAAGCCCTGATCCCGCGACCGCTTAGCGCATTCCTTCCGGAATCCTCTCGTTGGACGCATTGTCTCCCCGAAACACCGGACAAAAGTCTGCTTTCTGGGTACCTTTTCTTCCTCTAAGGCTGGCCTTTTTCGGCCCGGGGCGACCTTTTCCGGCCGAAACGACCAAGTCCCCCATTTTCCGAACCCTACAAGTCCACCTCATCTGGCACGCCCTTAGCTCTAGAGGCACCCGGCTCCACTCGACGCGGTCTCCCGCATCTGGCTCTCGTTCGTTGTGTTTTGACCCGGGCCAAAAAGCCAGGCCTGTAATCGCGTGGCGAAGCGTTAACCCGATTTATTCCCGGAACCATAATGCCAACCTTATCCAACTGTGTCGTGAAAGCGCCGGTCACGCTGGTTCCGGCCCTGCCCGGGCCTCCGGCATCCGCGCCGGCAAGAACGGTTCTGTACTTTGGATGCGCCCCGTCGGAACGCGCGGACGTCGAAAGCCGGCTTGCGCGCGCCAGGGTTCAGGTCAGCTGGATCGAGTCCAGCAGCCAGGCGGTATCCGAGCTGTCGCGGCGGGACGTGCCCGTCGTGCTCGATCTCGCCTTCGGCATGGCGGCGCTGCAGGTGGCGCGCGATATCCGTACACAGCAGCCCTCGGCAACGCTCTTCGCCGTGCTGGATCCGAACCGCTTCGAGTTGACCACGGAAGCGGTCCTCGCCGGAGTGGCCGACGTCTTCACCCGGCAGCCCGCGGCGCAGCGCATCGTGAAAGCGCTCGATCGCGAAGTCAGCCAGCGGTCGGGCGAAGCACCGGGCGCCGAAGTGGAGATCACGTCGATCGACGACCTGTACTGCCAGTCTCCCGCGATGCGCGATGCGTTGGCGCTCATGGCGAGAGCGGCGACGGCTGGCGCGGGCGCCACGATCATCGGGGAGGACGGCAGCGGCCGGCAGGCCGTGGCAAGAGCCATTCACGGGTCCGATTCAACCGGCAGGTCCGGACGGTTCGTAGCCGTGGACTGTGCGGCATGGTCCGCGGATGGCGTGGAGGCCGACCTTTTCGGCGCCGAGGCCGGCGACGAAGGGGCAGCCCGGTCTCCCGAGCGTGTGAGCCAGGCGAGCCGGCTCTTCGACGCGCGTGGAGGCACGCTGTATCTGAAGAATGTCGCCGAGGCGCCCGCCCGCGTCCAGGCGAGGCTCGCGCGCCTCTTCCGCGATCGTGAAGCGGTGCTCGTCGAGACCGGCGTCACGGTTCCCTTCGACGTCAGGCCGATCATCGGCGCCGACGCCGGGCTGGACGCCGCCGTCGAGGAAGGGCGCGTGCGCGACGATCTGTTCCGCCGTGCCACGGCGGTCCGCATCACCCTGCCGCCGCTCAGGAGCCGCACTGAAGACATCCCGTCTTTCGCGAATCGTTTCCTGCGTCAGGCGTGCGCCATGCACGGGGTGCCGCCAAAGATGATGGCGCGCTCGGCGCTGACGCTGATTGCCGCGCTGCCCTGGCGTGGCAACCTCGATGAACTGCGGAACCTGATCGAGGTCGTCGTCGTGACCGGCAAAAGCAACCGCATTTCGCTCGAAGACGTACTGATGCACGTGCGGCTCGACGGCGGCGCGATGACCTTCTCGGGAAACGGGACGCTTCGTCAGGCACGAGCCCGTTTCGAGCGCGATTACATTTCGGCCATGCTGCGGCACCATCGCGGTCGCATCACGGAGGCGGCGAAGGCGCTCGGCATCCAGCGGCCGAACCTGTACCGCAAGATCCGGTCGCTCAATGTCAATCGCATCAGCCGCCGAAGCGGTGCGGCATGACCTGCTCAGGGAGCAATCGTGCAGAAGTGCCCTAAATGTGATTCCGGAAACGTTCATCGATCCCGTGCGAAGAATCGCATGGAGCAGATGCGCAAGTTCCTCTCGTTCTCACGCCTGCACCGGTGCCACGCGTGCGGGTGGCGCGGGTGGGGCGCCGAGACGGCCCCCCTGTTGCCGATGCCGGGGGATGGCGCCTTCCCGGCGTTAAGTCTTGACGCTCTGGATGCCCAGCTTGGCCTTCTCGACGAGCGATCAGGCTCCAGGCACACAATCGAGAATTGATGTCACTGCGCGTCGGGTTCGATCTGGACGGCGTGCTCGCGGATCTCGGCTCCGCGATGGAGCGATGCCGCGACGGCCTGGTCGACCCGCCACCCGGGTTGCCAGGGGAAGCTCGCCGGCCGCTGCTGAGCGCCCGGCAACATCGTCAGCTCTGGAGGCACGTCCGCTCGATTGATAACTTCTGGGAAACGCTGGATGAGACCGAGCCGGGAATCGTCGCGCGCGTCTCGGGGCTGGCCTCCACGTATGGATGGGAGGTCATCTTTCTGACCAAGAGGCCAGAGACCGCCGGCGGCACGTCACAGATGCAGAGTCAACGGTGGCTCGAGGCGCACGGCTTTCGCCGGCCATGTGTCTACGTCGTGCAGCGATCGCGAGGCGCGATTGCCGCAGCAATGGGCCTCGACGCGTTCGTGGACGATCGTCCGGAGAACTGTCTCGACGTACTCATCGAGTCCACGACGCACCCGATTCTGATGGTTCGCCAACAGGCGGCTGTCACCGGATCCACTCGCCGGCTCGAAATGTCCGTCGTGAGGTCGATGGACGAGTGCGCCGAAATCCTCCTCGACATGGACGCCTCGGCCAGAGGCCGGCAGGCGGCTTGTTCATCGCGCTTGTTGCGCTGCTGATCCAATTCGCGCCGTGCGCGCGACGAGAGAGGCCTCGAACCCCGTGCCCACGATGCCGAGGATCATGGCCGTCTTCGGACGTGTCTTGTGCAGCTTCTGCAGCTGATACGCAAAGAGCGCCGTCACGGCGCTCTTGGTCACCGCGAAGGTGACGGGGCGGTCCTGCCACCACCCACCGAACCCGGCTTCCCGAGCCGTGCCCTGCCCCACGTAATACATCGTCGTCGCGATGTCGGTTCCTGCCGCGGTGAGGAACGCCCCCAGAACGAACTGAAACTTTCCATCCTCCCGGCCGGCCATTGAAGCCGGCGCTTCGGACTGCAGCAGGGCCGGGTCCGCGATCGCTGCGCGAAGGCTGAGGAGAGGCGCGGAGCTCGTGACTGTCTCCTGCGCGTCGGCAGGAGCGGGAAGGGCGAGAGCTATCCCGGTCGCCACGGCGACCAGCAACGTCCACGGACACTTGAATCGGAGCCAGAGCGGGTGAGCGGTGCTGGATCGATACGGCATGTGTCCTCCCTGTGACGGGCGTGAATCGCGCGACGGTGTCGCGCGCCCGGCGGGAGAAAACATAACTCGGCGGAGAGCGGCGGCGGAGCCTTTCTTCGTGCGGAGCGACGATTTTGATGAACGAACGGTAGAGAAAAGTCGCCCCGATCGCAGACTAGGAAGTGCCTGGCTTTTAGGGGATACTCAGCTCCCCGATGACCCGCCGGGCCTCGTTGGCGCCTTCAAAGCTCGGGCTGAGCGCGAGCGCGCCCTTGAGCGTCGCGATGGCTTTGGAATCTTCGCCCTGCTTGGCGTAGGCCATTCCGAGATGGTATTGGAACTGCGCATTCTTCGGGTCCCTGCCGACCGCCTGAAGGATGAGGGGAATGGCCTGGTCCACGATATCCTGCTTGTAGTACACCCAGCCGAGCGTATCGTTGAATTCCGGCTCGTTTGGCATCTGCGATTTGGCGACCTGCGCGAGCTGCAGCGCCATGTCGAGATTCCCGCCCGATTCCGCGTACTGCCACGCGAGGTTGTTCGCGGCAATCGGCGCCTGCGGGTCGATCGCGAGCACCTTCTCGTAGGCCGTCCGCGCCTCCCCCGGCTTGTTCTGGCGCTCGAGCAGCATCGCGACCATCGTCTGGGCGGCCACGTTCCTGGGCTGTTTGGCGGCCCACGTCTCGAACTGCTGTCTGGCTTCGTCTGTCTTGCCCTGAGCGCCGTACACGGCGCCAAGCATCGCGAACGCTCGAAGGTTCGATGGGTTCAGCTCGATGGTCTTTCGCAGCGCGTTCTCCGTGCGTCCCAGGTCCTTGAGGTTGAAGTACATGTGCGCCGCGAGGAACCACGTGCGCGAATCGTCCGGTGCTTCGCGAAGGCGCGCCTCGAGGCGGCCAATCGCCGCCGCTTCGTTGTTCGACGCGAGGTCGAGGCCCACCAGCCCGGCGAGGGCCTCGGGGGAGCCCGACGCAAGTGAGAGCGCCTTTGTAAACGCGGAGCGTGCGGCGACGGGGTCGTTGCGGGAAACGAACAGCGACCCGAGCTGGATTTCGAGGGCCGCCGAGCTCGGCATCCTCGCCTGCAGCGAGCGAATGACCTGCTCGGCGCCGTTGTTGTCTCCGCCGGCGAGGAGCGTGCGCGCGAGCGTCAGGTGCGCTTCGGGACTGTTCGGCTGGCTGGCGACCGCACCTCGCGCGAGTTGGGCCGCCGACTGCACTTCTCCCCTGGCGGAATAGAGTTGCGCCAGCGCCACCTGCGCGGGCGCGGACGCCGGGGCCTGTGTCAGTACTTTCCTGTAGCTCTCCTGTGCCTCTTCGAGCTGGCCTTTGGCCTGGTAGACTTTCGCGGCCACGAGGTTCGGCTCCGCGGCGTGCCCTGGTTCCGCCGCGGCGGCGGCCTGGAGATAGCCGAGCGCCGGATCGAACTTCTTCTCGATCGCGAGAATCCGGCCTTTCAACAGGAGCGCATCACGATTCTTCGGTTCCGCTTTCAGCAGATCGTCGATCGCTTTGTGCGCCTCCGCGGCGTTTCCCTCCGTATAGACCAGCGCGGCGAGCCGGGCCTTCGCCATCCCGTGGTATTCCTTCGACTCCGCCAAGGTCTCCAGAAGCGGCACGGCCTCCTTGGGCCGCCCTGAGCGCACGTAATATTCGACCAGCGCGAACTGGCCGTCGGCGTTCTGCAGGACGTCGGCGATGGCCTTCAGCGGCGCTTCGGCCTCTGGCAGACGATTGGTGCGGATGAACAGCTCCACGAGGTTGCTGTTGACCTGCACGTTCGTCGGGTCGATTTCCTGGCCTTCCTTCAACGCCGCCTCGGATTCGGCGTTGCGGCCCTGCGACCGATAGTACTGGGCCAGCGAAATGCGAGCCGTCACGGAGGCGGGGCTGGCGGTCACCGCTTTCTTGAACGATGCTTCCGCCATCTGCCTGTCGCCACGAGCCAGTTGTAGAGCGCCGAGATTGGAGTAGGGGAGACCGGACCCCGGATCGGCCTCGATGGCTTCGTTCAGCCTCTGGAACGCGCCGCTCATGTCGTTCAGTCCGGCGAGCGCGTTTCCGAGGAGCATCAGCGCTCCGGCGTTACGTGGCTCCTTTTCCAGCACGGTCTCGGCCTTGGTCTTTGCCTCCGCGAACCGGTTTCCCATCAGCAGCATCGCCCCGGCCTTGAGCTGGGCATCGAGGCGGTCGGGCATCACGTCCGCCGCGCGAATGTACTCGCGATAGGCGTTCTGCACGTCATCCATCTGGGAGTACAGATCTGCAAGCTTCAGCCTCGCATCGCCTAGTTTCGCATCCTGTTGAAGCGCCGCGCGATATTCCAGGATGGCTTCCTTGTATTTCTTCTGGCCGACGAACTCCGCCGCACGTGTGACGTGCTCGGCGGGTGTGGTGCTGCAGGCCAGGCCGATAGAGAGTGTTCCGAGGACGAGTAGAAGCGCATAAGAACGAGGCATGGGGAATGACGAAGCAAGAGTCACTCCCGGCCGCCAACGTTTTCGAGATCGAACGCGCCGGTTCATGGCAGCCGTCGGAAGTGCTTCCCTGGGCAGACTTTAGGCGCCTTCACAAATGGCCCTCTGCGACGCTGGTGTCCGCTCGACGTGCGCAAGGCGGGTCTCGACCCGAACAAAGTCGGCGCCTTCGCGGAGTTCGACGCGTACGCAACGGCTCGGTGCCCGTAATTCCCAAGAAATGCCAGGGATAGATGAGGCGTCACTCTTGCTGTTGGAGCGTGCAGACAGCTGGAAGCCTTTGTGGCTGATGGCCATTTTTTGGACTGTGGAGGATCGATGAGGAAAAAGGTGTCACTTACCCCGTTTGTTGCCGCCCTGCTGGTGCTGGGTACGGGCTTGCCGGCCTCGGCGGCGAGCGTCTCGTTCAATTTCAACTCGCTCGCAAGCGGTGCGGGTCCGTCGTCGATTCAGACCTATATGAATGCGCAGCTGGCGCTGGTTACTCCCGGGCTCACGGTGTCCTCGCCCACGGGAGCGATCACCGACAAGGGCTACAACGGCGATGGCCACGTGGTTGGCATAGGCGCCAACACCGATTCACTCACTCTGGGCACCTCCGAAAACGGCGTCTATAATGGCGATTTCAGTTGCTCGGCGAGCGGCTGCACGGGTCCGCTGGACACGTTCGTGAGGAACAACAGCTCGGCGACCCAATGGACGTTCGCGTTCATGGGCGGCATGATCATCGACAGCGTCAAGTTCGACTACGAGATCTTTCCGGACGCCAGCGGGAACACTCCGGACATGACGTTCCGCACGAACCTCGGCGAGGTGTTCCACTACTACGGCGTGACGCCGACGGCTCCCAATAACGACTCACCGTTGAGCCCGATTGAGACGACCAAGCAGCTGATCGGCAATACCGGCATCATGACCGGCCCCATGATCAGCGGCGCCAATTCCCTCACGTTCATCGACTGGCCCGTCACCATCGGCATCGACAACCTGACGATCGGCTATCACACCAACGTCGTCGCGCCGGTTCCTGAGCCGGCCTCGATGCTGCTCCTCGGTTCGGGACTTGCCGCAGCCTACGCGCGGAGAAAGAAGCGGCAGGCGACGGTCTAAGCTCACGTCCAAGCTGATGTCATTGCGCTCGGGTGCACGTCGGCAGGCACCCGGGCGCAGTCGCTCGTACGGCCCTGCTCCCGCTTGTCACGAAGGCTTTCCAACGAGATGAACCTGCACGAAGCGCATTCCACGAGACGTCCGGTCTTTGCCGTCGCCGCGGTGGCCCTGCTGTTCGCGAGCGGTGCGCCTGCCGCCGCACGGGCCGGGCAGGCCGCTCAAATTTCACAGCCTGGTCATCCGAAAGAAGCTGACCCGCTGGAAGACGTGAAGCGGCTTCGCCGCGCCGCCGAACAGGGCGACCGCGAGGCGCAGTTCGGTCTCGGGCTGACGTACGAGATCGGCAAGGGTGTCGCACGAGACTACACGGAAGCGGCGAGGTGGTATCGCCTTGCGGCCGAGCAAGGCAACGCGGACGCGCAATTCGCCCTGGCTTACGTGAGCGAGATCGGGCGCGGCGTGGCTCTGGATTACGCCGAGGCGATCAAATGGTATGGGAAGGCGGCGGATCGGGGCGATGGAGCCGCGCAGTTCAATCTCGGCGTGATGTACGCCAACGGGCGCGGTGTGACGCGAGACGACGCGGAAGCCGTCAAGTGGTTCCGCCTTGCCGCCGACCAGGGCCGGGTCGAAGCGCAAGCCAACCTCGGCTTCGCGCACGCCGAAGGCCAGGGCGCTCCCCAGGATCATGCGGAGGCCGTCAAGTGGTTTCGTAAAGCGGCGGATCAGGGCTATGCCATCGCAGAATTTCACCTCGGCGACATGTCGGCGAGGGGAGAGGGTATCCCGCAGGATTATGTGGAAGCCGTCAAATGGCTCCGGAAAGCGGCGGACCAGGGTTATGTCCTGGCGCAGTTCAGTCTTGCCTCGTTCTACGCGAACGGACTGGGCGTGACGCAGGACGATGCCGAAGCCGGCAAATGGTTTCGAAAAGCGGCTGAACAGGGCTACGCAGGTGCGCAGATCAACCTCGGCGACGCGTACTACCGCGGTCTGGGCGTGCCGCAAGACTACGCGGAATCCGCCAGGTGGTATCGCCTGGCGGCGGAGCAAGGCGAGGCCACGGCGCAGCTCAACCTCGGCGTCGCGCACGCCAGGGGCGAAGGCGTTCCTCAGGACCATGCCAAAGCGGTCACCTGGACTCGCCTGGCGGCGGAACAGGGCGACCGCCACGCCCAGTTCAATCTTGGTGTCGCGTACGCGAGGGGTGAAGGTGTACCCCAGGACCATGCCGAAGCCGTCACCTGGTATCGGCTGGCGGCAGAGCAGGGGGACAGTCAAGCGCAATTGAGTCTCGGCCTGGCATCGCGCAATGGGCAGGGCGTCCCACAGGATTATGTGGAAGCCGTCGCGTGGCTCCGGAAAGCCGCTGACGGAGGCACCGTCATTGCGCAGTTCAATCTCGGCGAAATGTACGCGCTCGGACAGGGCGTGCCGCAGGATCTCCTGGAAGCCCATCTCTGGTCGAACCTCGCCGCGGCGCGCGCTCCCGGCAAGGATCAGAAAACCTACGCTGACGCTCGTGACACGGTTGCCGGGAAACTGACATCTCTCGAGCTCGCCGAGACGCAAAGACGAGCGCGGGAATGGATGGAGGCCTTTGAACTGCGGAAGCAGAAGGATGCTCCCTCGATATCGATAAGTCGATGATGTTGGCAGCTGCTTTTCCGAAGCGGCCTGTTCCGTTTTGATACCCTTTTGTCTGCCTCTCGCCTCCTCCTTCAATCGTGCAGCGGGCATTACTGACGGAAAATGGCGCGAATCCGTGCTCGTCGTGTGGCGATGCGATTGCACAAGGGTGGCCCGTGCTCCCATTTGGACGCGGCGTGCTGGATGGCCGACGTGCGTCATCGCTCGGCCCCTGGAATTGGCTCGACCAGCTTCGCTTCCGGTTCGACCTCGCGATCGAGGTGCTCGATCCGGATCTGAGCTACGTGCTGAATCCGGCGCCGGCGCTGGGGCGGGCGCCCGATATCCGAGCCGCGATGCTCGATCACGAGCAACTGCGTCTCACTGCCATCAGTGTCATCCGTTTGGCGAAAGCGCGCTCGCTCACCGCCGGAGATCTCCGCATCCGCATTTTCCCGGTTCTGTCGGGCCGGCAGCCGGCGGGTCTGCTCCTGGTCGCCGACGTCGCCGCCGCCGGGCTCGAAGCGAGTGAGCCGGAGGAACAGATCGACCGCCGTCTCGACGCCGCCGGCCAGTGGCTCACGGCCGCCATCGAAGGAATGGCCTGCGCCTCGGCGGCCCGTTTCGAGGAAGCGCCATCCCCTCGCCGCGTTGACGCTCTGATCGACGTCGTCGAAGCATTCCATCATGTTGACGACGCGCGGCAACTCATCGAACTGACGGTCGAGGCCGTGGCCCTCTGGTACGATGCCGACGTCCGCGCGTACCGGCAGGATTTGTCCGGGACGTTCGTGCTGGACACCTGGCTACCCGGCATCGACCTCAGCCGCGTGCCCCTGGAGTTGAGCGAAAATGCGGCGTGGGAACGCGACCAGGTGTTCCGGCTGGAATCGTGTCGCGACCTCGAGAAGGCCGGCTGGGACGTGCGCAGCGGGGAGACGTTGTTCGTTCCGATTGCGATTGACGATCGGGTCCGGTGGCTGATCACGGTCACCGGCGGCGGCGACGACGGCATCGGCGACATGCTGGAGTTCTTCCGGCGCTTCGACGGTCTTCTGTTGAGCAGCCTCGAACGCGATGCGGAAGAAGCGCTGCGGCGCCGGCTCGTCGATCATTTGTGCCTCGACGATGCCCCCTTCGATGCGACGATCCAGCTCGGGGTCGAAGTGTCGTCGATGGGAATCGGCGCCACCGCCGGCCGGCTCGAAGTCTTCTACGGGGCCAATGCCGTTGCCGCACTCTCGAGCACGTGGGGATCGTTCGCGCGGGACGCCGCGGGCATCCCGGGCGAGGAAATGGCGACGGCTCGACAGATGACGATGCGTGCCGCGATCGGGGCACACGTGATGGCGGTCTTCACCTTTCAGAAGGAGGGAGGCGCCTTTTCGAGTGGCGACGCCCGCCTCGCGCGCGCGGCTGTGACAGCCTTCGCCAACTGGCTGTCCGGGACGTTCCGGAGTCATACGGATTTCCTCGCCCCCGGCTCGGCGACTCGCTCCCTGGACTTCGCAGGCAAGCTCGGGGCCGATGTCGAGCACGCCCGGCGCGAAAACCGGGGCGGGGCGCTGGTTGTCGTGCGTCCGCGTGGGCCCGCCCTGCGGGGGGCCGGGCTCAACGACGTCGCGCAGGTGCTCGAACACCATGTTCGCGATTCGGATACGGTTGGTGTCATGGCGGATGCAGCGGCGGCGCTTCTGCGCGAGCTTCCTGTGGAAATGATCGGCGTCGTCACCGACCGGCTCCTGAGCGCGGCCCGCGAGCGCGACATCGATATCCAGGTCAGTATCCTGTCATTAGCACTTTCATCCGAGTCTTCCGAGGCTCTTGTCAATCGGGCGCTGTCGAGCATGCAGGACGCCCGAGTCGTGGTGTCAGATGGCTCCTAGAAGCCAACTAGGCGATCGCCGGGAACACGTGCGGTTCGACATAACGGGCCAGTTGTGGGCCGCGCTCGACTTGAGCGCGCGGGTGGTCGTCCGAAACATCGGGACCGGCGGCGCCCTCGTGGAAGCCACGCTCACCCCGGGCCTGCGGTCCATCCGGGTCGCGCAGATGTCCATCCGCGAGCAAGGGCCTCAGTTGAACGTCGTGGTCCGCCACATGACGCCGCTGTCGGACAATTCGGGGGAAGACCGCTATCTGGTCGGCCTCGAGTTCATCCACCTGTCCGAGACCGCGCAGTCGGAAGTCGAGCAGTTGGTGCGCGAATGGAACGGCCAGGTTGAAAGCTGATTCGTTCCTGCCCTAACTAAAGTCAATACCCGGCGAGACTTTTGTCGGCCGGTTCGGGTTGAAACCAGCTCGTCCGGATCGCCGCCGTGGCTGACAAAGCTCACCCTTTAGGCGCAAACTTCACATTCGCCTGCGTTTTCACGCAGACAAACATCTACCTCAGAGGATGGCGGTTCCCTTGCAGGATGGGGACTCGCGTCAACGATTTTCTGATTTTCGCCCGTCTTTGTCGTAACAATCGATAACTTTCGTAGCGGGAGCTCATGGCTTATTTCGGCGTCGAGCGGCGGCGGACTCCTCGGGTTGAACCGAGCGGCGAGCGTACGCTCTCACTCGGGGTGTCGTTGTCTGCGGAGGTCGTGGACATCAGCCTCACGGGCGTCCAGCTGGCTTCCAAGGCGATTCTGGCCGTGGGCGATCGCGCGGAGCTTCGCACCACCATCGGCGCGCGAACGGTCAGTGTGGCGATCGAGATTCGACGTGTGGCCGTTGGCGGAAAGCCAACGCGAGGCGGCGCTCAACACCGCGCCGGCGCCGTCTTCGCGCCGATCAACGCGGAACAGCGCATCATGCTGGAGCAGTTGTTGGGAACGGAGCCCCTGTAATGGCTGGAAGAGCGTTCGCCGGAAGCTTGATGAGGAAGTCCGGGCAGCCGCAGCTCATAGGGACGAGCCGCCAGATGGTGGAGTTGCGCGAAGAGATCTCGCGCGTCGCACGGTCGGACGCCAAGATCCTCGTGACCGGGGAGAGCGGCGTCGGCAAAGAGGTGGTCGCGCAGTGCATCCACGTCGAAAGCCCCCGCTCGAACGTGAACTTCACCGCCGTGAACTGCGGCGGCCTCCCCGAGAACCTGCTGGAATCGGAGCTGTTCGGCCACGTCCGCGGGAGCTTCACCGGCGCCTATCGGGACAAGCCAGGGAAGCTCGAGCTGGCCCACGACGGCACGGTGTTCCTCGACGAAATCGGCGAGATGACGCTGCGCATGCAGGGGTTGCTCCTGCGCTTCCTCGAAACGGGCGAGCTGCAGAAAGTCGGCGCCGACGGCGGCGGACGTGTCGTGAACGTGCGGGTCATCGCCGCCACCAACCGCAGCCTTCGCGATCTCATCTCTCAGGGCGCCTTCCGGGAAGACCTGTTCTACCGCCTGAACGTCATCCACATCGAGATTCCCCCGCTGCGCGAGCGCCGCGAGGACATCCCGCTGCTCGTCGAGCACTTCCTGCAGCTGTTCGCGCGCGACCCGGGGTGTGCCGTCAGAAGCATCAACGCGGACGCGCTGGCCATCCTCAGCCGCTACAGCTGGCCCGGCAACATCCGCCAGTTGGTGAACGTCGTCGAGCGTCTCGTGATCACCGGGCGCGAGCCGATCGCCACACCCGACGATCTTCCGCCCGACGTCCGCGTTCACGAAGGCGTGTCCTTCCGGCCGAAGCGCGAACGGCGGCGCACGGTGGCGGACGATCTGTACAAGCGGCTCATCGACGAGCACGAGTCATTCTGGTCGTGCGTCTATACCTTGTATATGGATCGCGAGATCACCCGCGGCACCATGCGCGACGTCATCCGCATGGGGCTGGAAGAGGCCCGCGGTAACTACCGGATCGTCGCGCGGCTGTTCAATCTCGAATCGCGGGACTACAAGCGGTTCCTGAACTTCCTTCGGAAGCACGATTGCCAGCTTCCGTTCAAAGAATTCCGTCAGTAGGGGAAACATGCGCACGCTGAAACTGATTGTTCCGATTCTTCTGGTCACGACGGCGATGGTCCCGAGCGCCCAGGTAGCTGCCGGGGGCCAGGCGAAGCGCGCGGCCACGCCGGCTGCTGCCGCGCCCGTGGTACCCGCGGCGGTGCTGACGCCGCCCGACTACGTCATCGGTCCGGACGATCTCCTGGCCGTTGTGTTCTGGCGGGACAAGGACATGTCGTCGGAGGTCGCGGTCAGGCCGGACGGAAAGATCTCCCTTCCGCTGCTGAACGATGTGCAGGCCGCCGGCCTCACGCCGCCACAGCTCAGGGATCGCCTGACCGAGTTGTCACAGCAGTACCTCGAAGACCCGAATGTCACGATCGTCGTCCGTCAGATCAACAGCCGGAAAGTATTCATCACGGGTCAGGTCAACAGGGCGGGCACGTATCCGCTCACCGGACCGACGACGGTCCTGCAGCTGATCGCGATGGCGGGCGGTATCGCGGAGTACGCGCACGGCAAGAAGATTGTGGTGATGCGAACCGAGAGCGGCCGTCAGGTGAGCTTTCCGTTCAACTATGAAGACGTGGTGGCTCGCAGGAAACTGGCGCAGAACATCGAACTGAGGCCAGGCGACACGGTGATCGTTCCGTAAACCGACCGGTCCTCGACACTCACAGGAGCAGGAACTTGGTGAACAGTCGTCGTGTGGCTACGGGTGTGTGCGCGTTTGCCGCGTGCTGCGCCGTCTCGACCAACGCCTGGGCCCAGCGCGAGGCCGGGCCGTTCGCCGGATTGTTCGGCGGGGGCAGGGATGCGGACGCGAGGCAGGCCTTGACGCTCAATTGGTCGGGATACGGCGGCTACGACGACACCATGCTCGATCAGTCCATTCAATTCGGCGCCGATCCGCGGTTTTACCAGAGTGGTCAGTACGCCGGATTGTCACTCGGCCTCGGCTTCGGACGGAATACCGGGCGCAACCGCTTCAGCATCGACGGAGCCACGTCCGTTCGCGCCTACGGGGCCACCCGCGACATCTCGGCGCCGACGTACGCGATGTCGACCGGGTTTACTGTTGCCCCCACGCGGCGTACGACCATCGTGGGATCGGCCAGCGGGAGCTACTCCTCCTTCTATCAATTCGCGCCATTCCTCGCCGTCGACCCGAGCGGGAGCAGCAATGTGCCGACCTACGGTTTTGCCGCGGTCGACCAGGCAAGCCTCGCCACGTCGGCCACGGTCGGCCTCTCTCAGCAGTTGTCGTCACGAATGTCGCTCTCGACGACTGTCGGGTGGAACCGGGCGCGATTCCAGAGCGCCACTGTCGACGCGAGCCGCCTCGAGGGGCGGAGCGCCAGCGTCGCGCTCCGGGGGAACGTTTCCCGCGATCTCGGATTCCGTCTCGGCTATGGCTATCAGGACGGGCTGTTCGGTGAGGTCCCGGCAATACAGACCGTGGCCGAGGTGCACAACCTGGACATCGGCCTCGATTACAACCGCGCCCTGTCGTTTTCCCGCCGGACGACGCTGGCATTCGGATCTGGATCGTCGATTGTGCAATCGCACGACCGGAACAGGCATTTCATGCTCAACGCCCAGGCCTCACTCACGCACGAAATCCGCCGCACCTGGACGGCCACGCTGGGCTACGCGCGGGGAACCCAGTTCGTCCATGGCTTCAATGACGTAACTGTCTCCGACAACGTGACAGCGGGGCTCGGCGGCCTGCTCTCCACCCGCGTTCAACTCTCGACCAGCGCGGGATACTCCACCGGACAGGTTGGACTGGGGGCCAATGGCCCCCGCTTCGGTTCGTACACGGGCTCCGGCGAGTTGACGGTTGCATTGTCACGGGTGGTGGGGATGTACGCCCAGTACATGTCCTACCACTACGACGTTCCCCCTACTTCGAGTGCGTTCGGCGTGCTGCCGCCGCGGTTGGGCCGGCAGGCGCTGACGTTTGGCCTGAACGGGACGCTGCCGTTCATGAAGGATACGAGGTCTCCGCGTGATTCCCGGTAAACAGTACGGCCCCCACGATCTGCTGGCGATCGCGCGCCGCCGCAAGTGGCTCATTCTCATCCCCGCCGTGACGATTGCGGCCGGGGTAGGCATCTGGTCGCGGCTGCTGCCCGATCAGTTCCGCTCCGACACGCTGATCCTGGTCGTCCCGCAACGCGTGCCCGAGAGCTACGTGCGCGCGACGGTCACGACGAGGATCGAGGATCGATTGCAGTCGATCACCCAGCAGATCCTCAGCCGCACCCGGCTCGAACGGATCATCCAGGACTTCAACCTGTACGTGGACGATCGCAGGACGGGGATCATGGAAGACATCGTCGAAGCGATGCGGAAGGACATCAATGTCGAGATCGTCAAGGGCGATGCGTTTCGCGTGAGCTTCATCTCCGACGAGGCGCGCACGGCGATGAAAGTCACCGAGCGGCTGGCGGGGCTGTTCATCGAAGAGAACCTCCGCGATCGGGAGGTGCTGGCCGAAGGCACCAACCAGTTCCTCGAGGCGCAGCTGGAGGATGCCCGCCGGCGGTTGATCGACACGGAAAAGAAGATCGAGGAGTATCGCCGCGCGCACACCGGCGAGCTGCCGAGAAACCAGGAGTCGAACCTGCAGGGGCTGCACAACGTCGAGATGCAGCTGCAGGCGCTGCTCGACTCGCTCAACCGCGACCGTGATGCGCGGCTGGCCATCGAGCGGTCGATGGCCGATGCGCTCGCGCTCGGCGTCGCGCCGCCCGTCGTCCAGGCCGCGCCCTTGCCGCCAGGTGATCCCCTGGCGCCGTCGGGCGGCACCCTGCCCGAACAGCTGAAGGCAGCGCGCGCGGCGCTGCAGGCGCTCGAGCTGCGCCTGGCGCCGGCGCATCCCGACGTGCGGCGGCTGCAGCGGGTCGTCGCCGAGCTCGAGCGGACAGTCGACTCGGAGGCGACAAAGGTCCCCCTGTCGAGCGGGCCGACTACCGCACCCCTGTCGGCGGCCGAACTGCTGCGGCAGAACCGCGTGAAGCAGATGACAACGGAGCGTGAGAACCTGGATCGGGAGGTCGCGTACAAACAGGCCGAGGAAAAGCGGCTGCGCGCGATCATGGCCGATTACCAGCAGAAGCTCGAGGTCGCACCCACGCGCGAAGCGGAAATGTCGGAGCTGACGCGCGACTACGAAACGCTGCAGGTGGTCTACCGCGAGATGCTTTCGAAAAAGGAAGACTCGAAGGTCGCGGCCAATCTCGAACGCCGGCAGATCGGCGAGCAGTTCAAGATTCTCGATCCGGCGAGGCTCCCGGAGAGGCCGACCAGCCCCAATCGGATACGGATGAACGTCCTCGGAGTGGTGTTCGCGCTGGGCATCGCGTTCGCGATCGCGGCGCTCGTGGAGTACCAGGACGAAACGCTGCGGTCGGAGGAGGATGTCCGGTGCGCGCTCAACCTGCCCGTCCTCGCGACGATTCCGATGGTGGTGCCGAAGCGATCGCTCTGGGCCTGGCGCCGGCGAGTTCTGGCGCTCTCGGCGGCAACCCTGGTGGTCTTAGGCGTCGCCGGCGCAGCCGCCTGGCGATTGTTGAGGTAGGCACGCCATGTACGAGCAGTACTACGGACTCCGGGAACGACCCTTCGATCTGACGCCGAACCCGCGCTTCCTCTTCCTGTCGCGGCGGCATCGCGAGGCGCTCGCGCACCTGCGCTACGGACTGAGCGGCCGCCCGGGCATCACGATGATCGTGGGGGAAGTGGGCACGGGGAAGACGACGCTCGTGCGCGCCGCGCTGAGCGCGCCAGACGTGGCTGCGTCACGCGTAGTCCACCTGTCCAATCCCACGCTGACCCGCAACGAGTTCTACGAATACGTGGCCGCGGGATTCGAGTTTGGCGAGGCCGCCGGCACGTCCAAGGCGCGATTCGTTCAAAAGCTCGAATCGGTGCTGACCAACGAAACCGGCGGCGTCCTGGCGCTCGTGGTCGACGAGGCGCAGAGCCTGTCGCACGAGCTGCTCGAAGAGATCAGGCTGCTCACGAACATTTACGGCGCCTCGGACCGTTCGCTGACTGTGGTGCTCGTCGGTCAGCCGGAGCTGGCGGCGCGGATGGCCGAACCTTCGCTGCGCCAGTTGAAGCAGCGCATCACGCTCAGGTGCGACCTGCGTGCGTTCGAGCTGAAGGAGACCGCCGCCTACATCACGTCGCGCGTGCGGATTGGCGGCGGGAGCGCCGAGGCGATGTTCACTCGCGACGCGATCGTGGCGATCCACGAACATTCCGGCGGCATCCCGCGGATCATCAGCGTCATCTGCGAGAACGCCCTGACCAACGGATTCGCCGCGGACGTCAAGCCCGTCGGCCGCGACATCGTGCTGGACGTGTGCCGCGATTTCGAGCTCGGCGATACCGCGCCGCGCGCGGAAAGCAACGAACCGATCGTCGTCACCCGGGCCCGCACGGCGGCGCCGGCGCCGCCCGTGGTCCCGCCGCCGGCGGCGGTCCGGGCCGCGGTGGCCCCTCCGCAGGCCGTGGCGCGGCTGGAGCGGGTCTCGCCGGATTCCCGGCAGCTGTTCGGCGATCTCACTCGCACACGGCGGTTCTCGTTTTTTTAGAGGTTGTCCCCAATGAGTCGACTCGAAGAAGCCCTGAAGCGCGCGGAGCTCAACAAGCAGGAAGCCGGCTTGCCGGACGCGGGAGGATTGCCGCTTCAGGAGGAGATCGTCTCCCCGCCACCCGCGTGGGACTTCGATAGTGCCGTCGCGAGCGCCGAACAGAAGATTCCGGCTGCGCAGCCGTCCGAGCCCCCGGCCGACCTCACGTCCTACGTTTTCGGCGAGGTCGCGTCGCGCAAGACCATCATGGATTCCGAAGTCGATTCGAGCCTGGTCGAACAGTACCCGACGCCTGGCCGCCGCGCTGCACCACGCGCAGCTGCAGCGGAACGTGCGGACCGTGATGATCACGAGCGCCGTCGCCTCCGAGGGCAAGACGTTGACGGCCACCAACCTGGCGCTGACGCTGAGCCATTCGTACAAGCGCCGCGTGCTCCTGATCGACGCCGATCTCCGCCGTCCGGCCGTGCACGACGTGTTCGGAATCTCGAACAAGTCCGGATTGTGCGAGGCCCTGGGGGCCGGGCAGGCGCACCAGCTTCCGCTCGCGCGGGTCTCGATGAATCTCTGGATTCTCACGGCGGGCGAGGCTACGGGCGATCCGATGAGCGTGCTCGCGTCGGATGAGATGAAGATGCTGCTCCTCGGCGCGGCCGAGCACTTCGACTGGGTGATCATCGACACGCCGCCGGTCGCGATGCTTTCGGACGCCAACCTGCTCGCGAGCATGGTCGACGGCGCCATCCTCGTCATCGGCGCGGCATCCACGCCGTTCCCGCTGGTCCGCCGCGCCGCCGAGGCGATCGGAGCCGAGCGCATCATGGGCACCGTCCTCAATCGGATCGATCGGTCGCAGATGGTCGGGGGCTACGGTTACTACGACTACTACGGCTACACCAAGAACGAGATCGATCAGAAGCGTTCCGCGGAGGCCGGGCCCGAGCCCGTCTAGCCCACTTGGCGATACAGATGTTCTCTCCGAGCTCGCGGTCACTCATCCTGATCACGGGCGAGAGTTGCCTGCTGGCCGCGGCGGTCGCGATCAGCAGCTATCTACGCCTCGGCGACGCCGCCTGGACGCTGCTGCTCGACGAGGGCGGCACGATGAAGCTCCTGCTGGTCGCCGCGGTGTGCCAGCTCTGCCTGTACTACAACGACCTGTACGAGCTTCGAACGATCAGCGATATCCGGGACCTCCTCGTGCGGCTCCTCCAGGCGCTCGGGGCCACGTCCCTGATGCTGGCGTGTGCGTATTTCTGGTTTCCCGACCTGATCATCGGACGCGGCGTGTTCCTCCTGTCGGTGGGCTTCTCCGTGGCGCTGGTGGTCGGCTGGCGGATGGCGTTCGGGTGGCTCACGAGCCGGGCAACAAGCGAACGGTTACTGCTCGTCGGCACCAGCCGGGCGAGCGTCGAGCTCGCACGGGAGCTGTTCGAGCGGCGGCAGGAGCTCGGCGTCGACATCGTCGGATTCGTCGATCCGGATCCGGCACGGGTCGGCATGCCGGTGCTCAACCCGGGTGTCGTGGGCACCATTGCGGATATCCCCGATCTCGTGACCCGTCTCCGCGTTGACCGGGTCGTGGTGAGCCTGTCCGATGCCAGAGGAAAGCTCCCGATGGATCGCCTTCTGCACGTACGGCTCGACAGCGGCGTGGCGTTCGATCATCTGGCGTCGGTGTACGAAGAGTACACGGGCAAGATCGCCGTCGAGAACCTCCGGCCGAGCTGGTTCATCTTCTCGTCCGGGTTTCGCAAGACGCGGGTGCTGCGCACTGAGAAGCGCCTGCTCGATCTGGCCGCGTCCGCCATCGGTCTGGTGCTGGCGGCGCCTCTCATGCTGGTGGTTGTCCGCGCTCGTCAAGCTCGGATCGTCGGGGCCGGTCTTCTATCACCAGTGCCGCGTCGGGCTGCAGGGACGCCACTTCACGGTCCACAAGTTCCGTACGATGCGGCAGGACGCGGAAGCCGCGACCGGTCCCGTCTGGAGCGTCCAGAACGACAATCGCGTGAACGGAATCGGCCGCTTTCTGCGGCGTGCAAGACTTGACGAGCTGCCGCAGCTCTGGAATGTCCTCAAGGGCGAAATGAGCCTCGTCGGGCCCCGTCCGGAGCGTCCGGAGTTCGTCGAGCGGTTGACCGCGGAGATTCCCTTCTACGGGCAGCGCCACGTCGTGAAGCCGGGGCTGACGGGGTGGGCGCAGGTCCGCTACACCTACGGCGCGAGCGTCGAAGACGCGATCCAGAAGCTTCAATACGATCTGTTCTACATCAAGAACCTGTCGATCGCGCTCGACATCGTCATCATCGCCGAGACCGTGAAAACCGTATTGCTTCGGCGGGGCAGCCGGTGACGACGGGTGCTTTGCCTGGCGGTATCGTCAACGCCATGACCGTCGACGTGGAAGACTACTTCCAGGTCTCGGCATTCGATCGCATCGTCTCGCGCGCGTCGTGGGGGGAGCGCGAAAGCCGGGTCGCCGCGAACACGCGCCGGCTGCTCGAGCTGTTCGATGAATCGGGTGTGCGCGCCACGTTCTTCGTCCTCGGATGGGTCGCCGATCGCGCGCCCGAGCTCGTGCGGGAAATCGCCGCCGCGGGTCACGAGATCGCGTGCCACGGTTACAACCATCAGCTGTTGTACACGTTGACGCCGAAGCAGTTCCGCGAGGACGTTCGCGAGGCGAGAAGCGCGCTCGAGCAGATTGCCGGTTGCCCGGTTGTCGGCTTCCGTGCGCCGAGCTATTCCGTCACGACCTCCACCTTGTGGGCGCTCGATATCCTGATCGAGGAGGGATATCTCTACGACGCCAGCATCTTTCCGGTGCATCACGATCGGTACGGGATTCCCGATGCCCACCGCCATCCGCACATGATGAAGCGGCGGGCCGGTACTTTGCTCGAGATTCCCGCGTCGACCGTCCGGCTGGGCGGCGTCAACCTGCCGATCGCCGGCGGGGGATATTTTCGCCTGCTGCCGTACGCATGGACGCGCTGGGGTATTCGCCGCGTGAATCGCGTCGAACGAGAGCCCGTCATCTTCTACCTGCATCCCTGGGAAATCGACCCCGGACAGCCGCGGCTGGCCGTGGGCAGGGGCACGCGCATGCGCCACTACGGCGGCCTTGGGCGCACGACCGATCGGCTGCGGCGGCTGCTGCGCGACTTCAGGTTCGACTCCGTCGAGTCGGCGTTGCACCTGCGTCCGTACCTCGCGGCATAAGGCACGGAGCATGGCCCCGTTCAGCCCGATCCCGTTGCCAATCAGTGCGGACGTGCGGCCCACGCTCTTTGTGGTGGTCGACACGGAAGAGGAGTTCGACTGGAGCGCGCCGTTGTCGCGGAGCGCGACCCGCGTCAGCGCGATCCGTCACGTGGCGAAGCTGCAGCGGCTGACTGAAGGGTACGCGCTCAAGCCGACCTACGTGATCGACTATCCGATTGTCACGAGCCCGGAGGCCGTCGCGATCTTCGGCGAGCTCGTCGCCGGCGATCGGTGCTCCATCGGAGCGCACCTTCACCCGTGGGTCAATCCGCCGTTCCTTGAAGCCGTATCCCCGGCTAACAGCTACGGGTGCAACCTGGCGCCTGATCTGGAGCGGAGCAAGATCGCGACGCTGAAACAGGCGATCGGCGATCGCCTGGGAATCGACGCGGTCGTCTACAAGGCGGGCCGCTATGGGTTCGGGCCTTCGACAGCGCGGAATCTCGAGTCGCTGGGCTTTGACGTTGACCTCAGTGTCAATCCACACATGGACTTCGCGGCCGACGGGGGGCCGTCCTTCGCGGAGATGGACGCCAGGCCCTACACGTTCGGCCGTTCGCGGACCCTGCTTGGCATTCCCTGTTCCACGGGTTTCATCGGCGCCGCGCACTCGGCCGGACGTTCCTTGCACGATGTTGCCTCGACGCCCGCGGGCCTGAAGGCCCATTTGCCCGGCATCCTCGCACGCCTTGGTGTCATCAATAAAGTGATGTTGTCTCCGGAAGGATTCACGTTCGCCGAGATGCGGGCGCTCGCGCGCCGGCTCCACGACGACGGCGTGCGCACGTTTTCACTGACGTTGCACAGCCCCAGCCTGGCTGCAGGGCACACCGCGTACGCGCGAACCAACGCCGAGGTCGAACGGCTCCTGGCGACCATCGAACGCTTCCTGGAATTCTTCTTCACGACACTGAATGGCGTGGCCGAGACGCCCGCGGATTTCCATCGCCGGACCTGTGGCCGGCTTCTCCTTGCCGGGCAAGTCGCTTCGTAAGGCGACGAAAGTCCGGGTGAGGGGCGACTAAGGTCGGCAATCGCCGCGGAATGATCGCCTGTCATGTCGCCGTCCTGACTGGCACGCGCTTGGCTATCAAGACATCGTAACAACCCTGCAAATCGACTCGAGGAGCGTTCAGATGAAGGTGCTCGGGATTTCGCCGCTCGACAAGGAATCGACGGTGACGCTGGTCGAAGACGGCGTGGTCATTTACGCGGCCGCCGAAGAACGGTTCACGCGGGTCAAGCAGCAGGATGGCTTCCCGTGGCGCGCACTCGGTGACGCCCTGAGCGCCACGAGCACGGCGCCGGAAGACATCGATCGTGTCGTGTACCCGTTTCTGACGTGGGAAGAGGAAACGCGGCTGTTCGAGCGGCATCTGGCCAACGAGCGCGACTTTCTCGACGAGGCGGAAGTGGCGGGAACGGGCGCCGCGCTGCGCGAGGCGCAGAAGCGGGTTCCGTTGGACCGGCCGCCGGTCCCGGGGCTCAGCGATCCCAACGAGCGCCTCGACAAAGGGTTTCTGAAGACGCTCGCCTATCGCGTGCTCGCGAGCGAGGGCGTAGTCTCACGCAACGTGGCGAAGCGCGGCTCGGACAAATGGGGCCGTGAGGCGTCGATGTTTCATCGGCGGCATCAGGAGGATCTCGAGGCGGCGCTCCGCGACGTGGGCCTCGCCGACAAGCTGAAACGCGTGGAGCATCACAGCTCACACGCGGCCAACGCGTATTACTACAGCGGCTTCGACGAGGCGCTGATCGTCACGATCGACGGCTACGGGTCGGGCCTGGCCGGAAGCGTCAGCATCGGTCGCTGCGGCACGATCGAGCGCATTCACGGCCTGGAGTATCCCCACTCGCTGGGAACGTTCTACGAGTCGGTGACCTCGGCCCTGGGGTTCAAGGCGGGGCGTCACGAGGGCAAGATTGTCGGGCTCGCGGCCTACGGAGACCCCTCGGTGCTCGGCCAGGTAGTTTGCCAGCGCTTTCACCAGGCCAACGGGACGTTTCGCATCGTGGAGAACAACAACCTGTTCTTCGCGCGCATGCTCGCCGCCGAATTCCCCAAGATCGACGTCGCGGCTGCCTATCAGAACGTGCTGGAGCGGGTGGCTGCCAACTACGTCGCTCATCACCTGAGGAAGACCGGGATCAAGAACCTCGTGCTGTCGGGCGGCGTCGTCGCCAACGTCAAGCTGAACCAGCGCTTGATGGAGATCGACGGGGTGGACGGCATCTTCATCCATCCCAACATGGGTGACGGCGGCTGCGGCACCGGCGCGGCGTTGCTCGAGTTTGCGGGACAACGCGAGCTCGGAGAGCGGCTCGACGACGTCTTCCTCGGGCCCGGGTTCTCCGACGGCGAGGTGGTCGAGGCGCTGACGCGCGCCCAGCTCCCGTTCACGCACTATTCGGCGATCGAGCCGAAGATCGCGATGCTCATCGCAGGCGGCAAGGTCGTCGCGCGCTTCGCCGGGCGGATGGAGTACGGCCCGCGCGCACTTGGTAATCGTTCGATTCTGTACCACGCGAAGGAACCGGCCGTGAACCAGTGGCTCAACCAGCGGCTGGGACGCACCGAGTTCATGCCGTTTGCGCCGGCGACGCTGGCGGAGCGCGCGAGCGAATGCTATCTCGGTATCAGAGGCGGGGAGTATGCCGCCGAGTTCATGACCCTCACCTTCGACTGCACCGAGTCGATGAAGCGCGACTCGCCGGCAGCCGTCCACGTCGACGGCACCGCCCGGCCTCAGCTGGTCAGCGCGCAGACGAACCCGGGGTTCCATCGCATCCTGACCGAATACGACAAGCTGACGGGTATCCCGACGGTCATCAACACCAGCTTCAACATGCACGAGGAGCCGATCGTCTGCACTCCCGACGATGCCATACGCGCGTTTCTCCAGGGCAATCTCGACTATCTCGCCATCGGGTCGTTCCTGGTCTCCCATCCATCGATGCGCCACTGAAGGGCCCCTTCGCATGAATGTTCTCGGTATCGCGGGCCGGCGGCGTCAGGCATCGGTTGCCCTGGCTGTAAACGGCGCCATTGCGGCCGCTTCGACGGAAGAGGCCTACGTGCGCATGCCCGGCGTCGGCTACGACCAGACGGGCGGGTTTCCATTCCACGCGGCCGAAGCGTGCCTGAGCCGCGCGGGACTCACCATCGCGGACGTGCACGAGCTGGCAATCGTCGAGGAACGGGTCGCCGGCGAAGCAGCCGCCGACGATATCGAGTTGCCCACGTTCGATGACGCCAACGGCGACTGGCGGGCCGCGATCGCGTCGCTGCCGGTTCGACGAATCGATCCGGTCGACGCGGACGCCCGGCAGTGCGCTGCGGCAACCGATGTGGATGACGTGCTGGTGTTCAGCAGCGATCCGGCAGCGCTCGTCGCCTATCGTCATACGGAGGGCGGACTGCGGCTGAAGACCCGCGTCAGCGGCGTCGATCAGCTCGTGTGCGCCGCGCGAACGCTCGCCCGCGCCGTGGGCGCCGCCGGTGTCAACCCATTTGCGGCCATCGATCGCCTGTCGGTTCGCGGAGACGCGGAGTTCGCGGAGGACATGGCCGAAGTCGTCCTCTGGGGCGGCCCCGCCGGTATCGTCGTCGACCAGGCGGCGCTCGTCGCCCTCACCCAGAAAGCGCTCGGCGGCCTGGCGCCGTTCGACGACGAGTTTGGGCCGATGAACCTGAAGGCGCAGCAGCGGCGGCATGCGCTCGCCGCGAGCTTCGTCGATCGACTGGCTGCCGTCATCCGTGACGCGGCCCGTGGCGTCTGCGCCGGGGAACGCGTGTGTCTCGGAGGATCGCTCTTCGCCGGAACCCGTCTCAACACTCGTATCCAGCACTTATCGGGCGGCGCCATCATCACCGCGCCCGTACCCGAGTCCACGGGACGCGCGATCGGCGCGGCCGCGGACATGGCGACGACCGAAGGTGTGGCAGGGCTCGCGCTGGGTCCAGCGTTCACCGAGGCGGAAATCAAGGCGACGCTCGACAACTGCCGGCTCGACTACGTGTACGAGCCGGACTGGCGGCGGCTGCTGACACGCGTCTCCAAGATGCTGTCCCGCGGGATGGTGATCGGCTGGTTCCAGGGACCGATGGTGTTCGGGCCGCGCTCGCTCGGCACCCGCAGCGTCCTGTGCGATCCGTCCATGCGGTACGCACGCGAGAACGTCAACGAGTACTTGAAGCGGCGCCCGCTGGACGAGCCGCTGCCCGTCTCGTTCGTCCCCCAGTGCGCCGACGAGTGCCTCTCGACGCCGATACGGTCGCCGTTCATGCTGCTCGACGCCGCCGTCAAGGGCCGGTGGCGGGACAAGATGAGGGCGGCGCTCGATCACCGCCACGAGCTGCGGATTCACACGATCATGCCGGAGCAGGCGCCCGAGCTCATGGATCTGCTCCAGCTCCACTTCGACCGTTCGGGCGTACCGGGTCTCATCAACACCACCCTCAACGGTCCGGGCGAACCGATTGCCTGCACGCCGCGGGATGCCGTGCGCACGGTTTACTCCTCGGCCATTGACGCGCTGGTCATCGGCCGTTTCCTGCTGATGAAAGACTATTGGCTGCTGAGGAGCGATGCGAGCTGAAGGAGTTGCCGCCGTGTCGAGCCCCGACGGGCGGACAGCCGCGAAGGGCCTCACCATCACCGCCGCACCCTCGATCGAGGCGTGGAACCGTTTCGTCGCAGCAATGGGGGCCAGCGGGTACCACGCCTGGGAATGGCGCGGCGTATTCGAGCGCGCGTTCGGCCACGACACGATCTATCTCGCGGCGCTGCGCGAGGGCCACATCGAGGGCGTGCTGCCGCTGGTGTTGATCGACAGCTGGCTGTTCGGGCGAGCGCTGTTCTCGCTGCCGTTTCTCAACTACGGCGGGGTCGTGGCGGTCAGCGAAGAAGCGGCGGCGGCGCTGCTCGCGGAGGCCGCTCGCACGGCGGCCGAACGGCGATGCGCATACCTGGAGCTGCGCCACACGACGCGGCAGTTCCCGGAGCTCCCCTTCAAGCGCCACAAGGTCGCGATGGTGCTGCCGCTCGGTCCCGACGCCGGGCGCATGTGGGAGGGCCTCGATCGAAAAGTGCGCAACCAGATTCGCAAGGCGCAGAAATCCGAACTGGTCGCCGAATGCGGCGGTCTCGAGCTGCTCGACGAGTTCTATGCGGTCTTCGCGCGCAACATGCGGGATCTTGGAACGCCGGTGTACGGCCGCCGGTTGTTTGCCGAGGTGCTGACGACGTTTCCCGGCCAGGCGGCCATCCACGTCGTTCGCCGCGCCGGCACGGCCATCGCCGCGGGCCTTACGTATCGAACCCGCCTCACGGTCGAAGTGCCCTGGGCGTCTTCGCTTCGCGAGCACAATCCACTGTGCCCGAATCATCTGCTGTATTGGTCGATCATCGAACATGCCATCCGGGAGCGGTGTACGGCGCTCGATTTCGGGCGCTCGACACCCGACGAGGGCACGTTCAGGTTCAAGGAGCAATGGGGCGCCCGGCCGTCCCCGTTCCACTGGGATACCAACTGCCGGCAGGCGGGTCGTTGCCGAACACCAGCCCAACCAACGCGAAGTTCAAGCTCGCGATCGCAGTGTGGCAACGCCTGCCTCTCGCGGTGACGACAACGCTTGGACCGGCCATTGTGCGGTCGATCGCGTAGCCACGTATGGCCGATCCCGCGATCACGAGCGCTCTCGTCGTCCGCCTGTTGCCGGCTCAGGGAGCCGAAGGTGCCTTCCGGCGGGACGGCGAGCCGATCACATTCGGCGTGCCATTGCCGCGCGGTTGGGCCACTGATGCCGGCGAAGTGTCGCTGACGGCTGACGGCTGCGACGCACCCATCCAGACACGTGTCCTCGAGCGCTGGGATGACAACAGCGTCCGCTGGATTCTCATAGATACTCTGGCGAATACCGACGATGGGGGAGCCGCCCGGTACGAGCTCGCCACCGGCGCTGCTGCCTCGCCGATCGGTTCCGAGGGCCTGAGGGTAACCAGTGGCCCGGACGGCATCATCGTCGATACCGGCGCTGCCCGGTTCAGCCTTCGCGCGGGCACGGCGTCGGTGTTTCACGACGTGTCGGTGGCCGGCGCATCGCTGCTGGATCCCCTTCGGTCCGGGTTCATCGCCACCGCGGCCGACGGCCGGCCGTACGAAGTCTTGTTCGACAACCTTTCGGTGTGCGACCTGGGCGCGCTCCGGGTCGAGGTGGTTGCCGTCGGCACTGCACGGCGCTCTTCGAGTCGTGGGCTGCCGCTCCGTGTGACGATGCGCCTCCAGTTTTTCCGGGATAGCGGAATCGTCCGTTCGTTCGTCACGCTCACCAATCCGAACCCCGCGCGGCATCCCGATGGCTACTGGGAACTGGGCGCCGGCGGCTCGGAGCTGCTTCGAGAGGCGTGCGTCGTGCTCGCGCTGGGGTCTTCGGACACGGTCAGCCAGATCGTGTGTTCTCCTGAGCCGGGCGTCGGCCCGGAGGCGGTCACGCAACCGCTGGAGATTGTTCAGGAATCGAGCGGTGGACCGAACTGGGCCAGTCCGGCGCACCGAAACGGTTCCGGCATTGTTCCCGTCCGCGCCCGCGGATACCGGCTATCCTCCCCCGGGACGTCTCGCATCGGGACACGCGCAACACCGGTGATCTCGCTGCGTCGCGAAAATCAGACGCTCTCGGTGGCGGTGCCTCAATTCTGGGAGAACTCTCCGAAGGCTCTCGAGGTCTCCGAGGACGTGGTGTCGATCGGGCTGTTCCCGAGGCAGCACCGTGATCTCCACGAGCTGCAGGGCGGAGAGCAGAAGACCCACGCCTTCACCATCGCGTTCGGTCACGATACCGTGACAGCCGAGCCGCTGGCGTGGTGCCGCGCGCCGCTCGTGGCGTCAGTGGAGGGTGCGGGCGCAGGGGTAATGCCGCCGGCTCGATTGACCGTGGGCACCTCCGCCGTGCAGCGCCAGTATGAAGCGCTCGTGCGGACAGCCATCGAGGGAGACAACAGCTTCGTGCGCAAGCGCGAGCTGATCGACGAATACGGCTGGCGACACTTCGGCGATCTCTACGCCGACCATGAGGCGGTCGCCCGGCAGGACGGCGAGCCGTTGGTCTCGCACTACAACAACCAGTACGACGCGATCGCCGGCTTTGCCGCGCAGTTCCTGTGGAGCGGGGATCGACGCTGGTGGACGCTGATGAACGAGCTGGCGGCGCATGTGGTGGACGTCGATCTCTACCACACCAACGGCGACAAGCCGGCGTACAACAACGGCTACTTCTGGCACACCAACCATTACATCGACGCCGGCACCGCCACCCATCGCGCCTATCCCCGCGATTCGGGCACGTGTGGCGGCGGGCCGTCGTGCGAGCACAACTACACGACAGGCCTGATGTGGCACTACTTTCTGACCGGCTCGGCTCTCTCGCGTGATGCCGTCGTTCAGCTCGCCGACTGGGTGCTCGCCATGGACGACGGGCGTCGGACGAGCTTCGGCTGGCTCGATGCCGGACCCACGGGGCTGGCGAGCGCCACGTACTCGCCGGACTTCCACGGACCCGGAAGAGGGGCCGCGAACTCCATCAACGCGCTGCTCGACGGGCATCGCGTCACCAACGATGCGACTTATCTGCGGAAGGCCGAGGAGTTGGTGCGACGGTGCATCCACCCAGCCGACGACCAGGACGCGGACGGGCTTGCCGATCCGGAGAGCCGCTGGTCGTACACCGTATTTCTGCAGGTCCTGGGAAAGTACCTGGAGGACCGGTTCGAGCGCGGCCTGGTGGACGCGGAATACGAGCACGCACGGGCCAGCCTGCTGCACTACGCGCGGTGGATGGCCGCCCACGAGGCGCCGTACCTGGATCGACCGGAGCGGCTCCAGTTTCCGACCGAGACCTGGGCGGCGCAGGACATCCGGAAAGCCGCCGTGTTCGAGTTCGCCGCGCGCCACGCGGCGGCGACAGCGGAGCGAAACGCCTTTCTCGAACGCGCAGCGTTCTTTCTCGACGTCTCGGTGTCCACGGTCAGCGCACGGCCCACGTGCGCGTTGACCCGGCCGGTCGTGCTGCTCCTCGCTTATGGGTTCCAGCGCCCGGTCCTGGATCTTGCCAACATCACGCTGACGGATCGCCGCGAAGGGCACTTCGGTCGGCGGGCGGAGTTCGTGGCCTATAAACGGCGGTTGCTGAGGCGAGCCCTCATGGTCGGCGCCGCCAGCGCCGCAGCCGGTGTCGTGCTGGTCGCGACGCTGCTCCTGCGCTGACATGACGGATTTGCCAGGAAGCAGCGTCGTAGCACCGTCTTCTGCCAGGCGAAGGAGTCCTGATTCGGGCAGACTTTTGTCGCTGGCGTTCACGAATTTCCCGGGGCTGTGCAGGTCGTGCGTGATCTGCTCGACCTGTCGGCGGCATCCAGCGTGGCCAGCCGCTTGCTACATTGCCTAGAGGTTCAAGCCAAAAGTGACTGCAATCCTCGGAATCTCAGCCTTCTATCATGACAGCGCCGCGGCGCTGGTCGTTGATGGCGATATCGTCGCCGCCGCTCAGGAAGAACGGTTCACGCGGAAGAAGCACGATCCGCGGTTTCCCGGGCACGCGATCCAGTATTGCCTCGACGCCGCATCACTCGATTACGATGACATCGACTACGTCGCGTTCTACGAGAAGCCGCTGCGCAAGTTCGACCGCCTGATCGAGACCTACCTCTCGTTCGCGCCTGCGCGGCCTCGGCAGCTTCGGTCGTGCGATCCCGTTGTGGCTGAAGGAACGGCTCCGCCTGTCGGACGGCATCCGTGAAGGCCTCAAATCGAGCAAACGCCTGCCGCTGGTGTTCACGGAACATCACGAGAGCCACGCCGCGAGCGCGTTCTACCCGAGTCCCTACGAAGAGGCCGCCATCCTCACGCTCGACGGTGTGGGCGAGTGGAGCACGACGACCTGCGGATACGGACGCGGCAACACGATTCACCTGACGCATCAGCTGCGGTTTCCCCATTCGCTTGGCCTGCTGTACTCCGCGTTCACCTACTACTGCGGCTTCAGGGTGAACAGCGGGGAGTACAAACTGATGGGACTGGCGCCGTACGGGCGCCCGATCTTCCGTGAGCAGATCTACCGGAACCTTCTGGACGCGAAGGCAGACGGAAGCTTCTGGCTGGACATGCGCTATTTCAACTACTGTCAGGGCCTGACGATGACGAACGACCGGTTCCACCGGTTGTTCGGCGGACCGCCGCGCGACCCGGAAGCGGTGATCGAGCAGCGCCACATGGATCTCGCGGCCAGCATCCAGGCCGTCACCGAGGAGCTCGTGCTGAACATGGGACGGGGGCTCTTCCGCCGCACCGGATTGAAGCATCTCGTCATGGCCGGCGGCGTCGCACTCAACTGTGTCGCCAATGGACGGCTGCTGCGCGAGGGCCCGTTCGACTCGATTTGGGTGCAGCCGGCCGCCGGAGATGCAGGTGGATCGCTCGGCGCCGCGCTGTTCACGTGGCATCAACTCCTCGAGAACGCGCGCGTTCCCCGAGCTGGAGACTCTCAGCGGGGGAGCCTGCTGGGGCCGGCGTCGACGCCCGGGGACGTGCTCCAGCTTCTCGAGGCCACGGGTGCCGAGTACCGGCGACCGGCCAACGAGCAGGCGCTGCTCGACGAGGTCAGCGCCCTGTTGTCGAGCGGCAAGATCGTCGGCTGGTGCCACGGCGCCATGGAATTTGGCCCGCGGTCCCTCGGGGCGCGCAGCATTCTCGGCGATCCGCGCTCTCCCGCGATGCAGGCGACGATGAACCTCCGCATCAAGTTCCGCGAGAGCTTCAGGCCGTTTGCGCCGTGCGTGCTCGCCGAGCATGCGCACGAGTGGTTCGAGCTCGAGCCGGGCCAGGAAAGCCCGTACATGCTGATGGTGGCGCCGATCGAGTCCTCGCGCCGGACGGAGCTGACGCCGGCCGATCTCGAGCACATGCGCACCGCGCCGGATCTTCGGGAGCGCGTGAACGTGCCACGCTCGACGATACCGGCCGTGACCCACGTCGACTATAGCGCGCGGATTCAGACCGTCGATCAGGCGCGGCATGGACGGTTCTATCGCCTTCTCGAGACGTTCTACCGCGACACCGGCTGCCCGGTGCTGGTGAATACCAGTTTCAACGTGCGCGGAGAGCCGATTGTCTGCACGCCCGCGGACGCCTACCGGTGCTTTATCTCGACGGACATGGACGCGCTCGTGCTCGACGACGTACTGCTGGTCAAGGACACGTCCGCCAGAGCGGCCGGCGATGCGATGCGAGCGGCGTACCTCGAACAGTTTCAGCTGGACTGAGCCGGCACCGGGAGCCTCGCCATGCAGTGGAGTGACATTCAACGCGATCCCGATCGCCGCACGCTGCGGCAGTTTGCGCTGATCTGGATCGTCTTCTTCGCCGGCCTCGCCGTTTACCAGCAGGCCTTTCGCGACCGGCCGCTCGCGGCGGCGATCCTCGCGGTCCTGGCTCTCACGGTCGGCCCCGTCGGGCTGTTGTGGCCCCGGGCCGTGCGACACATTTTCGTGACATGGTCGGTCATCGCCTTTCCGATCGGCTGGGTCGTCTCGTGGCTCGCCCTGGGACTGCTGTTCTACGGCGTGTTCACCCCCATCGGCCTGCTGTTCCGTCTCATCGGCCGCGATGCGCTGATGCGGCGGCGGCCCAGGGGGCAGGACACCTACTGGACGACGACCGGCCCGCCGCCGAGCGCGTCGAGCTACTTTCGTCAAGCGTGACCTGGAGGAGACAGTTGCGAGAATTCGAGACCGCGGCGCGTTCCGAATCCGAACAGGGGTTGATCGGGGAGCTGTACTACTTCCTGAGCACCACCAAAAAGTGGTGGCTGCTGCCCATCGTGGTGGCCATGTTCGGGTTGGGGCTCCTGGTGTTCCTGTCGGGCACCGCCGCCGCTCCGTTCATCTACACGCTGTTCTAGGAAAATGACTCGATCCGCCCGCCAGGGCATCTTGAAGGTCGTCGCCCTCGGTGTGTCGCTAAGCATTGCCGTGCTCGCCGTGGAGGCCGGGCTTCACCTGGTTGGCCGCGACAGCCCACGGGTGTGGGCGCCGGATCCGGTGGTCGGCTGGCGTCCCATTCCGGGCGCCAAACGCCGCTGGATCGAGGAAGGCGATGGCCTGATCGAAATCAACAGCCGCGGATTCCGCGATCGCGAGCGAGAGCTCGAAGCGGAGCCGGCGGTGGAGCGAATCGCGGTCTTCGGTGATTCCATGACCGAGGCCGACCAGGTGAACCTGGATCAGACCTACGCCTCGCGGCTCGAAGCCGGCCTGCGGGGACAGGGGCACGCCGTGGAAGTGCTGAACTTCGGCGTCACCGGCTATTCCCCCACACAGGAACTGCTCCTCTTTCGCGAACAGGCGCCGAAATACCGCCCGCAGATCGTCGTGCTGGCTCTGTTTCTCGATAACGATGTCTCGGGCTCTCATCCGCGGCTCAGTGTGGCGCCGGAAGCCCCATTTGCCGTCGCGGAAGGGTCCAGTCTCAGCTTCGACTATTCGCGCGCCCAAGCGTCTTACGACGGCTACAACCGGCAGCCGTTCCATTTCCTGCGGAATCACTCCGCGCTCTATCGAGCGACGAGCGCCCTGCGCCAGCCTCGCGGCGAAACGGCCTCCGGCGGCCCCGCCCGTGCGAGTGCCGTCCCGACCAGGTTCGAGCTGTACCAAACGACACCGCGCGGCGAGTGGGAGGAAGCCTGGAAAACGCTCGAGCGTCTCGTCGCGGCGTTTGCCGAGGATACGCGCCGGCTGGGTGCGGAACTGGTCATTCTGAGCGTCCCCGCCGCGCAGGTCGTCGATCCTCGCGCGTGGGAGCGCCTGGTGGGAGAGCGTCCTGCGATGCGTGAGCAGGCCTGGGATCTGAAGGGGCCGGAGCGGCGTCTTCGCGCTTTCGCCGACAGGCAGAACCTGCGTTTAATCCAACCCCTCGAGGCGTTCGAGGCCACCGTTCGATCGGAAAGGCTGTACTTCGGCGATGTCGGTCATATGACACCGCGTGCCCACCAATTGATCGCCGACGAACTGGCCCGGTTTCTGACGGCCGGTCGGCTCATCGAGGATCGGCGGCCACACCAGGCGCTGACTCGATAGCTTGTCCCGTCGCGCGATCGCCGCGCGGAAGCGCGTCCAGCCTGCTCCGCCCGTCCACGCACCCGCCAGGGCCCCGAGCATCGCCAGCATCACCCCTGTCACGTCTGGAAACCGCCCGACAATCCAGCCCTGAAAATACTCGAGCGGAAACGCCATCGCGGCGGCAAGGAGCATCGCGGCGGGGTACAGGCGCGCGCGCGTAGTAATCCAGGGCAGCGCGAACCCCAAGGGAAAGTAGAGCAGCACGAGCTCGAAGGTATGGCTCAGCGTCTCTGTCGTCGTATTCGCGTATTGGCCGAGAAACGGCATCCACAGGAACGCCTTGTATTCGGGCGACACGGAAAAGGGACTCAACAGCTGCATCGCTGCGCCAAGCCAGATGGCGGCGGCGAGAAGGGGGACCCAAAGCTGCGGCGGGCGAATGCGGGGAACGACGATCCAGAGGAGCCCTCCGACGAGCGCGCCCGCGATGTTCACAAGAGCGGATTCGAGGCTGGGCATCCGGGCCCCGATGAACAACTGGCTGCCCTCGAGGGCAATGCCGGCGAGACTGCACACGATCACGGCCCGCGACAGCGAGGCGCGCACGTCCATTTGGGCCAGCCAGGCGGACATCAGCAGCGCACACCAGGCATAGCGCAGCACCTGCACCGCTTCGTCTCCTGGCACGCCGCTCTGCCACGGGTCGCCGCCGAACGCCTTCAGTTTCCACCAGATGCTGCCGACGTCCAGCGTGACGTCGAATGGCTCCCACGCGGCGATGCAGACCACCAACACGGCGACCATCGTGGGATAGAACGCGGGCGGCTCTGCCACGCCCAGCTCTCGCAGGATCCTGACCGCGCGCCTGAAAACATCAACCGTCGCCAGCCCCGCCACGCCGCCGGCAAGTGCGCCAGCCGTGTTGGCGACGACATCGGAAAGCGACGATGTCCGATCGGCGGTGAAAAGCTGAAGGGCCTCGACAAACGTGCTCAACGTGGCGGCGAGGCCCGCGAGCAGCACCAGGCGAAGCGCCCACGACAGCCTGGGGCCGAGCACCGCCATGCCGAGAATGCCGAACGGGACGAAGAGCAGAAGGTTCTGCACGACATCCGGCACGGATATCCGCCGCCCGGTGTCCGGAGACACGAGCGGGTTGAGCGTCACCAGGGAAAGCTTCTCGATCGCGAGCTGGCGGTCGACGACGAAGTCAAAAGGGATGGTCGTGCCGTAGACGATGAACAGCGCCGACAGCAGCCATAGCAACCGCAGGAGCGGCGATCGGCTCACGACGTCAACCGGCCCTGGCTCCAGTAGTAGAACCACGCGAAGTAGTCGTACACTGCGTCCCGTGTGACGTCCGACCAGAACTCGGCCGGCAGCCATCGACGCACGGGGAGACGGCGCTCGGACATGAAGTCGGCGGGATATCCAGCCGCGCTGACGCCCTGGGCGCGAAACGCGGGGATGGTTCTCCGCAGATGCGCGGGGGACGTGATGACGAGGAGTTCGCGAATGCCGCGGGCCTTTGCGATCGCCGCCACGTGCACCGCCTGCGTGTAGGTGGTATTCGATTTTCGCTCGAGGACCATGCGTTCCTCCGGCACCCCTGCCTCACGGAGCAGCGCCGCCAGGACGTCGGCTTCCCGGGCGCGTTGTACTCGAGGCGTCGGCAATGCCGCCGGAGACGATCACCACGGGTTCGCCCATCTGGCGATATAGTTGACCGCCCCGCAGGACGTTGAACGCGCTTTGCGCCGTCGGAACCGCGATTTCCTCGCCGCCGGATCGATACGTCCGGAGGCCGGCGCCGAGAACGACCAGCGCGATGCCGGAATCGTGGCCGGCGGCGATAACCGGGGGAACGGGGACGGATGGGTAGCCGCGCTGCACGGCATCGGCAACGGCCGGCACGCTGGCGACCCAATACGCGCCCACGACGAGGGCGAGGAGCAGGCGGCCGGCGATGCGGCTGCGGCGTCCTGGACCGCACAAGAGTCCCAGCGCCAGGGTCGCCGTGGCGAGGAGGAACCACAGCGAGCCGGGGATGAAGGACTTGATAAGTTGGGCGATGGCATCCACTGGGTTTCTCAGGGCTTCGGGTGGCGCAGGACTTGAACATTTAGCAAGGTAACGTCCAGCCAGTGGGGGCGAAGCAAGGCGATTTGACGGGGTCGGCGGTCACAAAGTCGCGGATCCGAGGGACTTTAGTCGGCCCGCGGAGGGAATTGGTCCGGTGCGATTGCATCGGACGGGTGGTCAGGGGTGAAGCATTCGCGTCCCGAAGGGGACGCTCCGGAGATCAAGCGATGGGTTTACGGCAACGAACACGACTCCCCCGGAACTGGCGGCACGGCACTGGAATCCCCCGCCGTCGCCTGCCCGTCAAGAACACGATTGAGGTCGAGGTGTCCGACGTCGCGGACGCGGCGATCGTCGTGGCCATCGAGCAGACGGTGCGCCAACGGTTCAGCCACCTCGTGGGCGCCTGGTACGTGCGCCTGTCCGCCGTCGACACACCGGGGCGGTGGGATCTTCGTATTCGGGGAGCCTTCGGGCAGCACGTGACAGGTTTTCTGGCCGGTCCCGACTATCTGGTCGAAGGCGTGGAGCGCCGGCTCCTGTCCTTCCTGCGCAGCGTGGTTCCGCCGCTGTCGGTCAGACGGACTCGGTCGTCGTTGATGATCGGTTCTTACGAGAGCACCCCCCGGAGTCCCTTCGATCGGGTCGCTTGACGTCCCTCCTGCGCCGATGATCGACTGCCTTCGTCACCTGACACGGCGGTCGATCCCGTTCCTGTTTCTCTTTGCCGGCGTCGTGTGCCTGCAGGCGTGGAGCGGTGCCTTTGTGGCGGAGTTGAGCGGGGCGGACGAGCCCGCTCACTTCATCACCGGCCTCTTGATCCGGGACTACGTCGCCGCCGGCTTGCCATCAGACCCCCTGGCGTTCGCGACCAACTACTACACCCATTATCCAAAGGTGGCCTTCGGGATCTGGCCGCCGCTCTTCCATGTCGTCGAAGCCGTCTGGATGCTCGTGTTTCCGGTCTCGCGCGTGTCGATCCTGATGCTCATGGCGCTGTTGACGTCGCTGCTGGCGATGTCGCTTTACGTCGTGGCCCGACGCAGCTGGGGTCCGTTCGCCGGGATGGGCGTCGCTCTCTTGTTCGTGATGCTTCCGACCACGCAACAGGGCGCCAACAGCGTGCTGGCCGACACGCAGGTTGCGCTGCTCGGCTTCTGGGCGACGCTGTGCTGGGCCCGCTACATGGACAGCGCCAGGTGGCAGGACGCGACCGCGTTCGGTGTCCTGGGCAGCCTCTGTCTGCTGACCAAGGGCAACGGCATCGCACTGTTTGCGGTTCCCCTGCTGTCGGCGCTGATCGCCGGACGATGGCGCCTTGTGACCTCCCGCACGTTCTGGCTGGGACCGTCGATCATGGTGCTCGTGGGTGGACCCTGGCAGCTTTACAGCTGGCGGATGCTCCAGACCACCGTGACGTTCGACCCGTCGATGTGGAAGCACGCTCGGCTGTACGCGCAGATGATCGCCGAGGACACCGGCGTCGGCGTGCTTGCGTGTGCCGTCGCCGGGCTGGCGGCTATCATGGCGCGACGATTCAACGGGCGGCCGATCCAGAACATCGCCGCCACGATGGCGGCGCTGCCCGCCGCTGTTCTGCTGTTCCATATCGCCGCGCCACTCGAACCCTCGAGCCGCTACCTGCTGAGCGCGCTGCCGGCGATTCTCTGGCTGTCGGCGTACGGCATCGCGTGGGCCTCCCGGCGATTTGATCTGGTGCCTGGTCTGGGATCTGCCGGTCGCGGGCTCGCGCTCGCCTCGGGCGCGGCCGCCATCTTCGTGGCGACCGCCTTCACGATCTCGTGGAAGGCCCATTACGGTTTCACGGAAATCGCCGAGTATCTCCTCCAGCGTCCCGATTGCGGGCGGTGCGTGGTCCTGGCCTCTTCCCGCGGGAACGGTGGAGGGATGCTGATCGTGGAAATCGCGATGCGCGAGGCAAGGCCGGGCCACATTGTTCTGCGAGCGGAAAAAATGCTCAGCCGCAGCACGTGGCACGGCGCGCGCTACGAACTGCTCTATGCCGACGCCGGCGCTGTCGAGGACTATCTCGAGAGCGTGCCGGTTGACTTCGTGGTGATCGACGAATCCGTCGGTGACGATCTGCGGCACCACGAACTGCTGACGGAGGCGGTCACTCGTGGCGGCGATCGCTGGCATCTTGCCAACGCCATCCGCTCCGAGGCATCAGGAAGTCAGCCTATTCTGGTGTACGGCGCCACGCGGCAGAAGCCCGCCGGCGAAGACGTCAAAGTCGCCATCGACATGAGGTACACACTGGGCCGGGCAATCAAAAGCGGTCCCTGAGCTGGTTTTGTTGGTTTTGTGGTCCGCGTTCGAGCAACAAATCCGGTCACGAAATGGCAGATGTCGGCGTCGATTTCCCCCTGACGAAAAGGGCGTCAAGGTAGCCAAGTGTATTGTTGACGTACGTCTGTTCGTAAAAGCCGACCAGGTCGTATCCAACGCTCTGGGCGAAGACCAGGAGCTCCAGGAGAGTCGTCTGACCGTCGTACATCGGCGTCATGTTGGCTTCGCACGAGTAAAGCGCGATTCTTCGAGCGTCGAACATCTGACGGGCGCCCTTCAGCACGTTCAAATCGTAGCCTTGTGCATCGATTTTGAGCAGAGCGATCTCGTCGATTCGATGCCGGGTGCAATAGCCGTCGATCGTCTCGACAGCGACCGTGACGACCGATCCGTCATCGGGCCATGTCGGTGTCAAGAGCGAATCATTCACGGAATGATCCTGGGTCACGTGGAAGGGTAGCGTGCCCGCGCGCTCCCCCATAGCCAGCTGCTCGGCGCGAACATGTGTCTGCTGAGCGACGGTTCGTCGCAGCGACGCAAAAGTGCGTGGCGATGGCTCGAACGCGTAAATATGAGGCGACCGAAACGCCTTGAGCATCGCCTGTGTGGTCTGTCCGAGATTGGCGCCGATATCGAACAGAACCGGCGATTCTGCACCGCCGAGAAGAGTCCGCGCATCGTGCAGGAGATCGATTCCTCCAACGCCCGTTCCGATATCACGAATCGCATACCCCAGAGCGTTAATCGGCCGCCGGATGCATTGCTTCAGTAGGTTGCTCATCGTTTCGTCGTGTCCTCTGAAAACGCTTGTCTCAATGCCGCCGAATGGCTGACCGTAGAAAGTCGTAGTCCGGGGCAAATCGTTGCATGTCCCCTTCGTCCCAGTAATACACGGAATCGAGGCCGTTCAGCTTGACCGCGACGTCACCGGCCCATCGCTCGCCTGCCGCACGCGCAACCTGTCCGATCGATTCTGCGAGAACGTTGGTCGCCAACTGGCACGACATGTGTTCCATCGCCCATCTCCGCGGCGCGTAGTCTGTATACGTGCCGAGCATCCTGACGATCGTATCCGGCAGCTCGTCTTCAGCTGAGAAACAGCCGGTCGCGTCGTTGACGTACGGATACCGATAGCCGTAGTTGAACCCGTCGCGGATGATGCATGGGACGCCGGCGAACATTCCTTCCAGAATGGCCCGATTGACACCTTCCTTGCGGGACCAGATGACGTGGATCTTCGCGCGATTCAGGTGATAGTTGACCTGGGTCTGCGTCAGGCCTTCGTGCCACTCGATCTGGTCGAGGACGCCATGGAAGCCGGCGAGCGCGACAATCGCGTCTTTCGTCAGCCCGACGTTGTAACCGATGAGCAGCACACGAGGCGTCACCCCTCGGCGGCGCAATGTACGGAGGGCGGCGAAGAAGCGCTCGTGGCGTTTATAGGCGCCCCAGCCGGCCACCATGATGATGTCAACGTCTTTGGTGACACCTGGCAGTGGTCGGAACACACGATGGTCCACCCACCAATTGGTCGACGTCGGAACTATATGAAGATTCGAGTTTGTGCGCCTGACGAATTCCGCATCGCGGGGTTCATATGCCTGCACGAATATCGGGAACTTATACGACGTGTAGCAGAGCACATTCAGGTCGCAGAAGCCGCTCCAGCTCGGCTCGAGGACAACGTGGTAACGCTGCGCGATTGCGTCGAGATCGAACAGCCTGGCGAAGAGCGGAAGAATGTGCGAGTACTGCAGAACGACAATGCCCTTTTCCCCGTTTGCCGGCGACTTCAGGACCGTCGCCAGCGGGCCAAGTAGCGTGCCTGGGTCGTCAAAAAACTTGAGGGTGATGGGGGTGGGGATCAGTTTCTCTACGTAATCGCGATACACACGATCAAGAGACGGACTCGGTACCCGGGCGGCCCCGGAGCGGATCACCCATTCGATCAGGCGGCTCACTGACGCGGAATAGGCCGCACGATGGAGCGTGCTGAATAGGGACATCGCCGAGTGCGGCCGCCGAGCAAGGTAGAGCAAGCCACCGACAGCCATCCCTGCCACCGCCGCGAAGACTCTCAGCGGCGACTCGAACTGAAGCCATTCGACCAGTCGTGTCCTAAGGACGAGCAAAGCAGTCCGTGCCCGCCCGTCAAGGGTCAGGGCTTTTCGAGATCGGTCACGCAAACCCGTGGCGGATAACCCATGTGGCGAAGCGACAAGAGAGGCGAAGTGTTGTTTGCTCATACGTTTCAGGTGCCATCGGCGATAAGGGGGTGGAGCCACACCGGTCCACGAGGGATCTCATGAAGCAAAGTGTCGTCCAGTCCTCGGGGTCGACCCAGAGCTGGCGCGCCGAGCTGACGATCGGAAGTCGTCACACGGACCGACTATTGTCAACCAATTGCGCGACTCTTCGCGGGATGGATCACCGTGGCGCTTCGCCGCCGGAACGCTCGACTGTCCGGTCGGCCTCCGTAACGGCCGCCGCGAGGAGCGGAATCATGATCTCGTGATGACCGACGAGCGAGAAGCCACGGCCGCTGCCGGCGACGGGCCGGGTCACGACGTTGGTCTGCGGACGGTACATCCGGACGAAATCCAGATTGACCGTCGTCAAATTCGCGAGCGCTGCTCCGCGGTTGCGCACAAGCGCGACCGCTTTCAGGAACACCTCGGGCAGCACCACGGCGGAACCGCAGTTCAGGTAGACGCCACCCTCGAGACGCCGCACGTTCGACACGAAATAGCGGAAGTCGCGCAGGCTGCCCTCGCCCAAAGCGGCCCCCGAGGCGGTCGGGTGCATATGGATGATGTCGGTGCCGATCGCGACGTGCACGGTGACTGGAATACGCAGTCGGGCCGCGGCTGCGAGAATGCTCTGGTCGGCGAACCGGGGAGATTCCTTCTCGAATATTCGTACGATCGACTGTCCGATCCCCAGGCCGGCTGCAACTCCCTCGTTGATGGCGCCGTTCAGAAGACGGCCTGTTTCGTCGGCCATGCCGAACTGTCCGCGTCCAATCGCCTCGTCCACGTTCTCCGATGTGGCGCCGGAAAGCGCTACCTCGAAGTCGTGAATCACGACCGCACCGTTGGTCGCAATCGCGGACACGAACCCGCGCTCCATGAGGTCAATCAGGATTGGACCCAGGCCGGTCTTGATCACATGCGCGCCCAATCCCCAGAGCACGCCGCACTGGCTGCGTTTGGCTCGAACGATCGCCGCGACTACCGCCTTCAGGTCCGCCGCCGCGAGGATATTCGGCAGCGAGTCGATAAACCTGCCGAGGCTCATATCAGACTCGTACAGGCCGGCCGAAGTCGGCAGCGTGGGCCTTGCTCGTGCGCGAGGCAAGGGGGTAGGTGTGGATTTCCGACACGTCGAATTGCTCGTAGGGGAAGATCGTCATGCTATTCGTCCGAGACAAGGTGGCTCGCAGGTCGCTCCATCCCGTCGCGCTGCGCGCTCCAGCAGCGACCAAAGCGGCGTCAAGGATGTGGTCCAGTCGAGCTCTTCAACGGCGGCGACAGCTACCTTAGCGCTCCGTTCCTCGTCGTTCAACTCGAGCAGTTCACAGATGGCTGCCGCAAAGGGTTCCGGTGCGGCTGCGATGGAGCAGGCCTGCCGTACTGCGGCCGGCAGGCCGTCGGCGACCGCCGGGGTCGCGACAACCGGCAGACCGGCGGCGAACGCCTCCAGGACCTTGTTCTGAAGACCCCTCGCCACCTGCAGAGGCGCCACCGCCAGCTTCGAGCGCCAGAGAAACGGACGGACGTCGGGTACGGTTCCCGTCAGCTCGATCGTCGCGTTCCCCCGGCATGCCGACTGGAGCCGCGTGGTCGGATTGGAGCCGACCAGCGTCAGCCTGGCATGGGGGCGGTGCGCCAGAACCAGGGGCCATACCCGCGTTGCAAGCCAGATTGCGCCATCCTCGTTAGGCCGGTAGTTCATCACGCCGCAGAACACGACCCGCTCCTCGCGGGCTGCGCCAGCGGGCGGCCGAAGCGCATGGAGATCCACGCCGTTGCCGATCACCTGAATGTTGGCTCGCGGCGCCAGGGCTCGCGCCGCGTCGGCCTCGCGCTGATTGACGACCGTCGTGGCCGCGGCCCGCGTCATGGCGAGCGCCTCGAAGGCGCCGAGGTGGCGCGCCTCGCGCCGATAGACCCAGCCGAGCGGACCGGCCGATCGCTCCGCCAGCTCTGTCCACTTCTGGGAGTCGACGTCCACGAGATCCAGCACGAATGGCACGTCGTCGAGCGGCGCGCTCGAGGGCGAAGCGTGCCATGCCGGAGCAGTACGCAAGCACGAGGTCGGGGCGGCAGCGGTTGAACACATCCCGCAACGATCGGTCGAGCGTCGGCGCATCGAGCAGGACGTGCGTCAGGGGGCGGCTCGTGGGAAGCGTCTGCATGGCTCGAGGGAAAGCTCTCAGCCGCGATGCAGCAGGCACCACGGTGGTGGTCGCCGTCATGTGACGCAGGTCGTCAACATGGGTCGCTTCCTCGCGATCGTGGACGAGTGACACAAGGTCTACGTCCGCGCGGCTGGACAGCAGCTTCAGCACGTGGAACGCCCGCACGCGATCGCCGCGGTTGGGGGCATATGGAAGGCGGTGCGTCAGGTAGAGGATGCGCATGCGTCAGCCGTTGCCTCTCGCGAGCGCCGGTTCCCGATCGCGAACCACACGGGCCGGCACGCCGTTCGCGATGACGCGGTCCGGCAGCCGACGAGTGACGACGGCGCCGGCGCCGACGATCGTGTCGCGGCCGACATCGGCCATCACGACCGCGGCGCTGCCGATCCACGAACCGGCGCCGATCCGCACCTCGTGTTTCATGCCCGGCTGCTCCCGGATGGGGACGTCGAGGCGTGCGATCCCGTGCGTATTCGCACCGCTCGGCACGTGCACTCCCGCCGCCAGCAGCACATCACGCTCGAGGTGCACCCAGCCGAGATGACAGCGCGGTCCGATGTAAGCGTACGCGTCGATGCGTGCCCGGACCGACGAGAAGATGGTTCCGAACTCGATTACGGCCGTCGGCGCACAGTGGGCGATCGCGTGCATCAGGAAGGCTCGGCGGAGGTACTGTCCGGCGAGCCCCGGCACGCAGGCCCACATCTGGGTGGATCCCTCCAACGCATGGTCGGCCCCGAGCACGCGGCTTCGCAGTGCGAACGACGCGAGAGAAGGCGCAACCATGGCCAGAGCGAGCAAATGCACGAGCCGCTTGACGCCTGTCCGCAACGTCTCGCTCACCCGCAGGCCCTCGCCAGTGCCGCCGGTCCGGGATCCGAGCTCACGAGCTCGGTGTAGATAGCCTCCAGCCGTCGCATCCTGGCGTCGAACGAGAGCTCCCGCTCGATGCGGCGGCGCGCGGCAATGGCGCGTTGGCGCGCGGCCGTGCGGTCTGCCAGTGCCCCAGCGATCGCGGCGGCCAGGAGGGTAGCGCTTCCCGGCGGCACCAGCACGCCGTGCACGCCGTCGCTCATGAGCTCGGCGGTGCCTCCGGCGGTTGTGGCCACGGTGGGCGTCTCGAGCGCCATCGATTCGAGCACCGCATTCGGCGTGCCCTCGTAATCGGACGACTGCACGAACAGGTCGAACGCGTGATGGAGTCCGACGATGTCGCTGGTATGGCCAGTGAACAGGCACGACCGCTCCAGGCGCAGATCGCGCGCGAGGCGATGGAGCGCGGGGCGCTCGCTGCCCGCGCCGGCAATCACGAGCTGGAGATCAGGCCGGTTCAGCCGGAGCTAGGCGAATGCCTCGAGGAGCAGGTCGAATCGCTTCTGGGGCTCGAGGCGGCCGACCGCACCGATCACGGTGGCTCGCGGGTCGATCCCCAGGGACTCGCGCGCTGCAGCTTCGCGTGCCGGATCGCGCCGGAAGGCATCGTGGTCGATTCCATTGAGGATGGTCGTCACGCGGCCCGGTCTGGCTCCGTGACGGACGAGCTCCGCGCCGATCTCGGACGACACGGCGACCAGTCGCGGGAATCTCGCGAGCAGTCGTTTATCGACCGGGTAGTACAGTTTTCGCTCGCGTGGCGTGTGTCCGGTCCAGCCGTGAACGGTGGACAGCGGAACGATGCCGCCCCTTTTCCAGAGCAGCCAGGCCAGAAGGTTGGTCTTGTATTCGTGCGAGTGCACGAGATCGATCTGGCGTTCCTTCACGAGCCGGCGCAGGCTGTTCCAGACGCGCGGATCGAACGAGTGCCGTTCTTCGATCTCGACGTAGTCGACGGCCAGCCCCGCGGCGCAGTTCGAGACGCCAAAGGCGTCGTCGCGGCTGTCGCGGAGGTAGCAGACCGTCACCGCGAAACGCGCGGGATCGCTCCGGGCGGCGCCCTGGAGAATCGTCTTCTCCGGACCGCCGCCGGTCCCGCGAACGCTGCGAAGCTCGAGAATGCGGATCGGCTGCGACATGTTCAGTGTTCCGCCGATCGGCGCGACCGATGTCCGGCGCGCGCCAGCAGCGCCAGCGCCCGCCCCGTGTCGTAGGTAAAGGCAACGGTAAGCGCCTGCACGGCGTGCAGAAGGCTCGGAGCCGGATCGCGTCGCACCATGGACGAGGCTTTGGCAGCCGCCAGCGTGACCATGACCAGCGCGGCGAACATCGCAAGCCACGGTACGCCCAAGAGGAGGGCGATCACGCCGACCGCAAGCGCCGCGATGTCGATGAGCGGTACCGCGGTGCTTCGAAGATGCCGGAATGTCCACGGTCCCCTGAGCGTCACCTGAAGGTTGTCGCGCCCGCGCCACAGTTCACCGAAAAAGACCGCCCCGAGGCTCGACGGATCGCCCATATGGACGCTGCGCATGTCGGGTTCGGCAACCAGGCGGTGGCCCGCGACCTGGAGACGCTGACAGAAATCGACGTCCTCGCACGTTTCGAGCGACGCGTCGAACCCGCCAATCGATTGGAACGCTTCCCATTTCACCGCGAGATTCCCGCTGCCCAGCCACAACGCGTCCTCACGCTCGAGCGGACGCGACCGCAGGCCGTCGTAGCGTCGCTGCACCCAGTTCGCGCCAGGCGGAGGCGAGTACCGGCAACCCCGCGCCGGCCACCGACGAGTCGGCGAGTGCGGAAACGGCGCCGTGCACCCACCGCGGGCCGATTTCGTGATCGGCGTCGACAAAGGCGAGCACGCGCCCCTGCGCGGCGGCCGCGCCGGCATTTCGCAGGGCAGCTACCCTGCCTTTCGTCATCGACAGCACGATGGCGCCGGCCTCGCGTGCGACGCGCGCCGAGTCGTCCACGGATCCGTTGTCGACAACGACGATCTCGACGAGCCCGCGCGGGTAGTCCGTCCGCTCGATGCTCGCCAGGCACGCCTTGAGGCGGCGTGCGTCGTCCCGCACGGGGATGATGAACGACACCACTGGGAGCCTCGCGGCCGTCATCGGGCGGCTCCCGGGGCGGTCGGACCGAACTCGAACGCCCCGGCTCGCAGGACCTCGCGGTGGGCGAGGTTCAGGCGGAGGTCCCCCGCGGGCGCGTTGACGAACCAGTCGGAGCGGGCGCCTTCCACGTTCCCTTCGAGCTCGGCGCGCCCGCCGTTGCGCAAGACGATTGGGAGGCTGGTGAGGTTGTTTCGAACGGTCGCACCGGTAGCCGGAAAACGCAGGCTGATCGACCAGTTGACGCTGCCTTCGGTCAGCACGGTGTTGTTTTCGATCGACACGCCGGGCGCACTGTTGGCCTCGATGCCCTCATCCGCCCACGCGTGAAGATTGACGACCGTGTTGTTGCGGATGCGGCCGCCTTGGTGGTCGATCACTCGCTCGCCATCCCTGGCCAGATCGCTTCCCCCTGGCGCGAGCCCCAACGCGATTCCCCGAAAGCTGTCGACGATGACGTTCCGCTCGACGACGGTGTCTTGCGAGTTCGCCCAGAAGAGAACGGCAGGCCCGGCGGCCCATCTGCCCGACGCGGGGCCGCGGATTCGTTCGAACCGGTTGTCCCGGACGGTCCATCCGCGGCCGGCGAGAATATCGACTCCGTTGGTGTAACTGCTCGGCGCGTGATCGGTGTACTCGAACAGAGAACAGGCAACCAGCCCGTCGTCGGCATGGACGCGACCGGAAGCGACGCTGCCTTTGACCAGCTGCTGGCCCGTGTCCAGGACGTGCACGTTGTGGAGGACCGCCCTCGACGCGCCGCGCTCTCCCCTGACCTGGATACCGTGGTATCCGACGAACCCGGCCGTCAGGTCGGCAATCGCCACGTCCGGCGCGCTGACCGAAATGGCCACGCCGACACGGCGTTCGGTCATTCCGTCGCCGTGGAGCACGACCCGCGCGGCATCGCCGCTCTCGCCGCGGAGCACGACGTGCGGCGCGGCGATATCCAGCATCGAGGTGAGGCGGTAGTGGCCATCGCCGACGAGAATCGTCGTCCCCGGTTGCGCCGTGCGAGCCGCAGCCTCGAGCTGAGCCACCGTCGTCACGCGAACGGTTCTCGGGGTGACGGGCGCCGTCCAGGCGCAGCGCGGGCACGCCGTTCGCGTCGAACCGGACGGCAACGTGTCCTGTGCCTGCAGGGCAGCAACAGCGACGAAGCACACGATCAGCGCCCGGATGCCGCTCACAGGTTCTCACGCTGCCACAGCTCGACGATGAGCATCACCTGGAGGAGATAGCCATGGTCTGCAGCGCCCGTTCTGGTTTCGTCGATGACGCGGCGCAGCGCGGATTCGCGGAAGATTCCGCGGTCCAGAGCCTGCGGGTCGAGAAGAACGGACTGGACCGATTCGAGCAGGCGCTTCTTCATCCATGCGTCGAAGTTGTGATAGTGCCGATAGCCCGGAACGTTCAATCGCTTGAAAATGGTGTTGAGCTTGTCGAACGCGGCTTCGGCCAGCGGACCGGCATCGGCCCGGGCGCCGGTGTTCGAATTGCGGACGCGCAGCAGCCGGGGGTTGTGCCGGAACGTCAGCGCGCGGTGAATGTCGAGGGGGTCGCGCCACTGCGCGGGCGCCTTGAACAGCAGCCGCAGGAAATCGTAGTCGACGAAGGGCAGCCGCACCTCGACGCGATGGCGGAACAATTCGAGCGACCCCACCGTGAAGCGCCTGTGGTGCTCCATCAGGTAGACATAGCTGCACATGTCGGCTGGTGTCAGCGGCAGATGACCGATCGATTCCTCCAACGAGGCGCGGGCGCCGCCATCGACCTGTTTTGCCCAGTCAGCCGTGAACAGCGTGCCCAGATCGAGCCCCGGGCTGATGTAGTTGGCGCGAGCGAGCAGGTACGGCACGAACTCGCCGGCGGTTTTCATCGCGTGGATGCGCGCGTCGGTGTGGAACGGCCAGGCGAGGCTCGCCTTGGCCAGCTCGCCGCCGTGACCGCGGATCAGCACGTCGATACCGGCCGTGTCGATGAAGTTGAGCGCGAGAATCTCGGTCAGACCGTGGCTGAGGTACATGCCGTCGGTCAACGACACCATGCGCGAGAGGTTTGGCAGAAAGTCGGCGAGGTAGCTATCGTTCAGCTCGAAGAACAGGTGCCGGGTACCGGTCAGCGATGAGAGCTGTTCGGCGATCACCTGGTCGGCGCAACCTTCGACCCCGAGCGTGTACGTGGTGAGTGTTTCGGCGCGGCCGTTGACCGTGCTCAGGATTGCCCGGCTGTCCATCCCCCCGGACAGCGAGAGGCCGAAACGGTGGTCGCCATCGAATGTTCGTTCGACCGCGCCGCCGAATCGATCGGCGAGCTCCTCGAAGTACTTCTCCCTGTTTCCGCTGGATACGCCGAACGCGTCCGCGACGTCGGCGTAACGGTGGGTGACGACCTCTCCAGTTTCCCAGCGATAGGTCAGGGTTGTTCCGGGAGGCACCAGGTCGACGCCGGCCGCCAGCGTCTTGGTGCCGAATGGAAAGCCAAACACCAGGTAGTCGGCGACCGCGCGCGGATTGATCGCACGCGGAACCCCCGCGGCGCGCAGCACCGCCCGGAGCTCGGATCCGAAGACGAGACCGTCCGGCCCCACTGTCCAGTACCAGGGGATAGGAGCCAAGCGGATCGGTGATGAGATGAAGCTCGCGCCTGTTGGTGTCCAGGACGGCGGCGCAGAAGGCGCCGCTCAGCCGGGCGCCGGTGCCGGCGCCATGCTCGTCATAGAGGGCCCTGATGAGCCCCGAGGTTCCCCGGGCCGCCGGTTGGCCGTCGCGGGCGCGCGCCGATTGCAGCTCGTGTTCGTTGTTCAGGTCGCCATGGAACAAGGCGAGCACGGATCCGGCGTGGCGTAGTTGCGGTTCGGGATTGAGCACGCCGAGATGCAGACGCCCGAGGGCCCAGCGGCCGCCTGGGTCGACGAGTGTCTCGTGCACGAGCTCCGGCCCGGTTAACATCTTCCCAAAAGATGCCCGGATACTGGAATCGGGATTCCGCCGAACAATGCCGAACACGCCCGGCACGTTAGCGAACCCCCGCCGCAAGCTCGCGTTGCATTCCTGGCCGCTGTGCCGACGTGACCACGGCCGGCGCGGTTCTCCTCAGAACGACGATGATGCTGCGCTTGGTCAGCTCCTCGGCGGTGTAGTCCGGCAGCTCCGAGAGGATGTCGTCGGTGACGAACAGCTCACCCTCACGGAATTCCGTCTGCCAGTCGGCGATCTCCACGCCGGCGATCCCCTCGAACATCGTTCGATAGTCGCGTTCGCGGAAGCGGTTCAGGCCGACGGGCTCAGTCCATGACCGATCGCGCAGGTGACGCCAGGGTGTGATGCCCTCGAGCTCGATCGTACCCGGCACGATCCACGGCAGATCGTGGCCACCGGACAGTGATGGGAACAGATGAATTTCGAGGTATGCGCAGCCGCCGGGTTTCAGGACACGCGCGATTTCAACGGTGGCCGCGGGCACGTCGACGACATGCTCCCAGGTGGCGTTCGAATGAACGACGTCGAAGCTCGCTGACTCGAACGGAAGCTTCTCGATGTTCCCCTTCACGAGAGACAAACCGTCCTCGGTCAGCTTCATCTCGAGCGCGTCGGAGAGTTGCCGGTAGTAGGTACGGTCATAGACGGCCTCGCCCGCGGCCTTGCGGAGTGTCCGCCGAAGACCGCTCTCCTTGAGGTAGTCTCCGGACCTCGCCGCCCGGAACCCAAGTCCCCAGCGGTGACCAATCTGCCGATCGATGCCGGTCACCGGGATTCCCGCCGAATGGAGCATGAGCGTCATCGGCGTGTTCAGCCCGCACCCGACGTCGAGCACACGCGTGGTCGGGTCGCAGGAAAAGCCCAGAGCCTTCATCGTCCGAACGAAGTTCCGAAACGTGTCGGCGTCGTGACGGGCCCATGCGCGAAGCATGTCGAGCCGTTTAGTGTATACAGCGAGAAACATGTGAATCCTCCAGGTCGTCCTTCGGAACGTGTGTCGCCCGCGTTCACGTGGCCCATCCGTGAAGACGACCCACGGTCGCCGCGGCGGTCGCGTTCGGCTCTGCTGCCGTTTCACGCGCTTCCGCGCGCACGGCGATCAGCCGGACGGCCATCGTCAAACCGATGAAGTGCCATACCAGCTCGTTGTATTGAAGAATCACGAAGCTGCCGCCGACGGCGAAGGCGACCAACCCCATTTCGAGCGCCAGTGCGTAGTTCTCGAGCTCTTTCGGCGCCCCTCGCGCGACCGCGGCCCGCGCGCGGAAGCATGCGGTGAACCCCGAGAGGACGATCAAGACGAAGACGATCAAGCCCGGGTAGCCCAGCTCGGCAAGCGTCCCGAACCATGAACTGTGGACCGACCGGTCGGTGCCGAAGGTGCCGCCCGAAGGGTCGTATTGGTCGTAGGCGGCGTTGTATCCGAAGTTGCCGACGCCGAGAATCGGGTTCTGCTCGGCCATCACGAGGGCCACCGACCAGAAATGCAGCCGGCCCTGGATCGAGCCGTCGGCGCTGTCGATGTCTTGATGTGCGTCGTCGATCGTGCTCATGCGATCCCAGAACTCGCCTGGGAGAATCGGCAAGATCAGCGCGCTCGCCAGCACAAGGCTGGTCAAGGCAAAGGCTCTCTGCTTCGATCGAAACAGAAACCAGATGCCCATCGCGACAGCTGCCAGCAGGCCGCCGCGCGAATAGGTCGATAACGCGCGGTAGAGGATGCCAAGCGCGAGGAACTGGTAGCAATGCCGTTCCCACCTCCGGTTGGATGTACCCGCCAGCGCGATCATCATCGAGACGACCATCAGCATCCCGACGGCGACGGCGTTGTTGTCCCCCAGGTGGGCGACCTCGTTGACGTTCTGCGTGCCGGGGCTCAGAATCATCCCCGCCCATCCCTGCTTGGCGCCTTCGAAGCCCAGCGAGAGGGCAATGGCCATGAACACGCGCGAAGCTGGTCGGTGTCGGTGACGAGCGTCAGAATCAGATAGACGATGACGAGCGACTTGAGGAATCGATGAACGGCGGCCAGGCGTCGCGAAATGCGGAGAGAACGCCGTGGACAGGATATTCTGGAGGCCAAACGCGAGCAGGAGGCCGTGCGCAGATCGAAGCCGAAGCTGTCGCGTCCGAGAAGCGCGGCGATCACCGTCATGATGCCGGCAATCATCGACAGGTTGAGGCTGTGAAGAGGCCGCCCCACACCCAGGATTCGGGCCGGAAATGGGCGACCCACAGGTAGTACAGGAGGCCGTTGAACGCCCCGGAGAAGGCGGAAGCCGTCCCGAACGCCGCGAGCAGGAGGACGAAGATTGTGCGCAGCATTTGCGGTTACTTGGGGGAGTTCCCGATCGTCCACAGCGGGTCGATCGTGCGACGGCTCGACGTTGAACAGCTCGTACAGCGCGGAATCTGACGTGAACATCAGCAGCACGAACAGCAGCGGCGCACAGCGACCATGTAGGCGAAGAAGCCGCGCTGCCGGTAGAGCTTCTCGGGGTTCTGCACCGGGCTGTCCGGCTGCATGCCGATGCTGCAGGTAGTACGCGAACACGCCGGCGGCGAACGGCGCGAACAGAATCAGCTCGAGGTGATAGCGGACGATGAAGATGCCGGCGAACAGCGCGCAGGCGGTCGCGTAGAAGAACATGCTGACGAGCAGCCGCTCCTCGGTGTAGTACGCGAACGAGCGCCGGTAGCGCGGCGGCGACGCGCGGGTCGCCGATGTGCCGGTACTCCGCGTAGCGCTTCATCGCCATGAAGAACGCGCCGACCATCCAGTAGGAGATCACCAGCGACAGCGGCGGCACGTGCGTCGTGACCAGCGCGAACCAGCCGAGCAGCAGGCGGATCGGGTTGTTGACCGACTCGCTGAGCACGTCGAGGTACGGCCACTCCTTCGTGCGGACCGGCGGCACGTTGTAGAGCGATGCCCATCACCCACAGCCAGAGCGCCGACAGCGACGAAGTAGCAGTTCAGCGTGCAGCGCCAGGCCGAGCCCGGCGGCCGCCGAGCAGCAGCCACTCGGCGTAGGCGATGCGCGGGCTTGAGCGGCCCGGACGGCACCGGCCGGTGGCGCTTCTCCGGATGCAGCCGGTCGCGTCGGGCCGTCGAGCAGCTCGTTGAGCACGTAGTTGCTCGACGCGACGAGGCAGGTCGCGAGCACCGCGAGCGCGAGCGGCGACGAGCGCTGCGCCCAGCGACGACAGCTCCGGCTGGTAGAACACCGCCAGCACCACGCCGAGCAGCATGAACGCGTTCTTGAACCAGTGATCGACGCGCGCGATCTGGACGTACGGCCGCAGACGTCCGCGCCGACGTCATGCGGCGCCGTTCAGCGAGGGTCGAGGACACGGTGCAGCCTCTGAATCCTGCTACGCGGACGTAGTCCACTGCCGCCGATCGCGTGCGTCCGCCGAGATGATCAGCGCAGGCGCATGCCGGCGGCCGCGGCGCCGGCCGCGTCGACGTCCGGCGCGATCGCCGACGTAGAGGACTTCGGCCGGCGGCAGTCCCCACAGCTCGCACGCGCGCAGGAATCCGCGCGGATGCGGCTTGAACGCGTTGATCTCGGGGTCGGTGGCGCAGAGCGTCGGCGAGAACGCGACCGCCAAGGCCGAGCGCCTCGAGTTTCTCGTTCCGGCCGGATAGTCGGAAAACGCGCCGAGCCGGACGCCGCGGCGCGGCAAGTCCGGCGACGAGCGACACGACGTCGCGACGGCGCGCGTGCCTGAGATACTTGTTCGGCCGGTCCAGCATCCACTCTTCGACCAGCCGCCGGACATCGCCGGGCGCGACGGCCGTTCTGCGGGCGGTCTCTTCGAACTGCAGGTCGGCGAGCGCGAGCCTCGTGTGACCGACCTGCGAAGCTCCTCACGGACCTTGCGGAAGGCGAGCAGCGTCGCTGCCTGCCGCCGCAGTGCCAAGGGGCCCCGAGCGCCGCAAAGTGCAGCGCCATCTCGACGGCCATGCACAAGCGAACCGGCAACTGGTGATACAGCGTGCCGTCGACGTCGAAGAGTGCCGCGCGGATGGGTGTCATACGCCGCCACTCAAGATGCGAAACAGCGCGGCGACGTGGTCCGCGTCGCGGACAAGACTTCGCGACCCCAGATCAGAGCCGCCATACCCATCACGATCCCCGGAGCGACGATCGTCTGGACGCTCAGCGTCCGGAAAAGAGCCGCGCCATGCCGGACCGCCGCCGCCGCATAGAGGATGAGAATCGGTATCAGGGGCAGGTGGTACGCGCATGGCCGAACGTGACACTGTGGATCGCGGCGACGAACAGAATCAGCACGACGAACAGCCAGTGCGCGCGGCGGAAGGCGGGCGGCGCCGAAACAGGCCGGCGATGGCGGCGAGCAGGATGGCCGGAAACGCGATCAGCACGGCGGCGCCCGATAAGACCGCGAACCACGCGGCGGCTGGTAGTAGCCCCTTTGTAACGCCGGCAATCCAATCGCGCTCCAGCCCCCAGAAGTCCGCGAACTTCAGTACGGACCGCCGTGCGGTCACGAGCGGGTGGGCGATCATGAACTGCACCGCGCGACTTTGCGCCCAGTGTTCCTTTGTGCCTTCGGTCCATCCGTTCTGAGGGCGGGAGCGAGTGCCAGCGGTTCGTCCCAACTCTGCGCGCCCGTCAAGACACCCGTCCCACATCCGGTCCTCAGGCGTGTGCTCGTAGTTCCCCATCAGCAGGTTGAGCCCGCCCATGGTGTCGACGACGGTGAAGGTGCCTTGAAGCCTCGTGTTCCGAACCGACCATGGTGCGACGACCCATGCAAAGCCGGCAAAGAGGAGCACGCAGCACTTCGCCCGGGCGCGAATCGGGAGCCGGAGCGCGAACGCGACGAAAATCACGAGCACCAGGACAAAGGGCCAGAGCACGGACCGGGTGAGCGCGCCAAGGCCGAAAGCCACACCGCTGCCCAGCGCGACCCCCCATGACGGCCGTTCGAGCAGCACGACTGTCAGATACAGGGCGGCGAGCAGGAGCGTGACGAACAGCACCTCGGTCAGAAGCAGCACGCCCGAGAAGATCAGGGACGGGTACAAAGCGAAGGCGAGCGCGGCGGTGGCCGCCGTGACGCGATCGAACAAACGCGCACCGAGCAGATACAAGAGCCAGATCGACGTGAGTGCGAGGACCACCTGAACGCCCCGGACGGCCTGGAGGCTGTCGCTGCCAGTCACGCGCCAGATGCCGGCAATCAGCGCCGGATACAAAGGCGGCCGGAGGGACGTCGGCCGCGACGGCCCCCACGCGAAGCCATCGCCACGCGCGAGGCTCGTGGCCAACTGGTGATAGTGCTGCTCGTCAACGATTTGGAGCTCCATGCCGGCGCTCGCCCACAACGCGGCGAGGCGAACCACGAGCGCCACCCCGATGATCAGCGGGAGGCACCAGCGGCCGGAGATGGCCGCGGTCGCGGTGGATGGCACCTGATCGGCAGGCCAGGCCGAGTCGAGCGTCGAAAGTGGTGACAGCATGAGATGGCCGGGATGGAGCAAGGAGTTCGCCAGCCCACGACATTGAGGGTGGCGCAAAGAAGTCTCGACCTAGTCAGACTTCGTTCGGGCTCGCCGCGACTTTCCGCGGGCGGTCGCCAGGCGGGGGGGGGCGGCACGACATTCGCTTCACCGCTTGAAGGACAAGGCGCAATCGGTCACCTGGAGAAGTTGATGTTTCAAGGCAGTGTGCAGATTCGTGATGCCTATCGCGACTCGGGGGTCGCCGGACGGTATGTCGAGGAGCGTTTCGTGGAGCCGCTGGGCGCGCTGCTTCACGCGCGCCAGGTCGCCTATCTGACCCGCCTCCTTCGGGAACTCGAGCCACAGAGGGTCCTGGAAATCGCGCCAGGGCCCGCCCGGCTGACCGCCGACGTGGCTCCGTTTCTCGGCGCACATCCGGTCCTGATCGATGCGAGCGCGCAGATGTTGGCAGAGGCCAGGCGCCGGCTTGGGGCGGAGTTCTCCAGCCGGTGTGAGTTCATCCACGGCGACGCGTTCTCGCTCCCATTCGCGTCGACGTTCGACTGCGTCTACACCTTCAGGCTTATCCGGCACTTCGAACAGGATGACCGCAGGCGCCTGTACGCGCAGATCGCGCGCGTGCTCAGGCCCGGGGGCAGTCTGATATTTGACGCGGTCAACGAGGAAGTCTCGGCGCCCGTGAGGCGCGAAGCGCACGCGGGGGCGCATCGGCACTACGACGCCCTGTTTCAACGCGAAGCGCTTGAAGGAGAACTCGAGGATGCCGGCTTTCGGGTTACGGATCTGCACGGGGTGCAGCGGCGGTATTCGCTCCTGTCTAGCCTGCAGTATCGTGGCCCCACGCTCTCGACTGCTGGCGCGAACCGCCATGGAGGTTGTCGAACGCATCGGTGGCGGCCCGCCGCTCGAATGGATCGTTAGATGCGTCCGCGCGTAACGTACTAACCGTACCTGGGATCCAGAGCGAGAGGCGATTTCAAAGGAAGTTGAGATCCTGCGGCGATCCCATGATCGGCGTGCCTCAGTGGTGGCATTTTCACCGGGGAACCGCTCGGCCCTGGTGCCAACCGACGGAGTCTGGCGGCTCTCCGGTCGTCAGTGGATCGCATTCCGCGCGCTCGCCGCGTGCATCGAGCCCCAAGGGCAGGTGACGCACGCCTTCGGGCACCTCGATGGATGGCACCTTCTGCGCTCCCTTGGCCGCCGTCCGTTCGTGTTCACGGTGGTCGTTCCCGGCAAGCCTCTGGAGCCCCGAATCTATGACCGTGTGAGTGTGTTTGCCGCTGAAAGCGAACCGATTGCCGCTGGGCTGCGCACCGCCGGTATCGCCGACGATCGGATTCGCGTCGTGTACCCGGGCGTCGATCTCGTGCGGTTCAGCCCCGCACCCATGCCGCCGAAGGAGCCGTTTCGCCTGCTATTTGCGAGCTCGCCAGCCGATCCTGGCGAGATCGAGGCCTGGGGATTGCGCTCCTCGTCGAACTGGCCCGCCGCCATCGCGATATCGAGGTCGTCGTCTTATGGCGCGGATGGGGCGACACCATCGGGGCCCACAATCAACTCCAGAGACTGAACCCGTCCGCAAACTTCATCGTGGAGCGCCGCCAGGGGCGCCACATGGCGGAGGTTTACGCGAGCGTCCACGCGACCGCGTGCTTCTTTCAGGTAGGGTTTGGCAAGTCGTGTCCCAATTCGATCATCGAAAGCTTCGCCTGCGGTCGTCCTGTCCTGCTCAGTGACACCTGCGGGATCGCCGGGCTCGTGGCGGATAGGAAGGCGGGGGTTTCGATGCCGCGGACGGTCGAGGCGCTGAGCGCCGGCCTCGAGACCCTCCGGGCGGACTTCGAGCGGCGTCGAACAGAGGCGAGGCGGCTGGCGGAGAGCTGTTTCGGTGTCCAGGGCTTCCTCCGCAACTACGCCAATCTATATTCTGGCCTCGTCGCCTAAGCTGCGCCGCAGGCCGACTAAAGTCAGGCTCTGAGGGGACTTGTAACGCTCGCAGTCCTCGCTGCGCTTCGTCGCCGTGGCTGCTATTTTGCAATTTTCATGAAAATGCACATGCCGGATCGCGGCGCACGTCGCACCGTGTCCATCCGGGTTTGGGGGGCTTCGACCGTCCTCGTGCTGTGTTCGACGGTCCTGCTTCTGGTGGGCCAGGCGACTCCCGTGGTCGTCGATTACGACATCGTCTACGTCCGCCAGCCGCGCTACGGCGAGACCGACGGGCACGCTGGCCCGAGGTCTTCCACCCGGCCGCCCTCGATCCGGGCGCCGATCTCATGCTGCTGCATCCGGACGGCAGCGAGGAAGTGCTGGTCGCCGGCGGACGGCGCGGTCACCGATCCCTTCGTCTCGTTCGACGCGCAGTGGTGCTACTACGCGTACTTCCCCGATCTGCAGCCGGACCGCCTGAACGACCAGCGCGAGCTGCCGCTAGGACGGCGCGGACATCTACCGCATCCATCTCGGGACGCGCGCGCGTCAGCGGCTCACGCTCCGGGAGTTCACGCCCAACACCGGCGCGGGCAACTGGGATCGAACGGGGTATGCCGGCGCGTCCGCGTCCAGAGATACCCTCGGCTACGGCATCCTGAACCTCGGGCCCGCCCCGGTGGCCGGCGGCAGCATCGCCTTCACCAGCAACCGCAACGGCTTCGTGCCGCCCAAGGGCTACACCAGCACCGACCCTGCAGCTCTTCGTCATGGACGAGGACGGCGAGAACGTCACGCCGATCGCGCCGATGACACATCGGCAGCGCGCTGCACCCGACGCCGCTGCGGGACGGGCGGCTGATGTTCAGCACGCTACGAGAGCCAGGGCCTGCGCGACAGCCGGCTGTGGGGCATCTGGGCGATTCAGCCGGACGGGCGCCACTGGGAGCCGGTCGTCAGCGCGTTCCACGACGGGCAGGCGTTCCATTTCATGACGCAGCTCGGCAACGGCGACCTCGTGGTCGTGGACTACTACAACCTCAACAACAACGGCTTCGGCGCGCTCTACCGTTGCCTGCGAAACCGCCGGGCGGGAGACCGGCCTTCTCCAGCGCGTTCCCGAAGGAGAATCCGGCGATCGAGAAGACCCAGCATCGGGCCGGCTTCCGCTACGCTTCCGGATGCCGTTCAGCCCGCGCGGCATGTACTCGATCACGCCGTTCACGCACGGCGACGACGAGGCCGCGCCGGTCGGCGCAGGGCGGCGTGCGCGTCGGGCAAGTTCACGCATCCGTCCGGCGCCCCGCGCAACGATCTGCTCGCTGGTCTGGACGCCCGGGCCCGCCAACGATCTCGATCGCCCGACCGCCATGCCCTACTACGACGGCGGGCTCTACCTGATGCCCGGCGGCGAACGGCGCGCAGCGCCGAGCGATCTCGTCCTCATCAAGAACGACCCGCAACTACAACGAAGCGTGGCCGCGCGCCGTCGTGCCGTACAGCGCGATGCACGGCGTCGACGAACCGGCGACGCTGCCGTGGCTGCCGAACGACGGAACGCTGCACGGCGGAATTGCCCGCGGGAACGCCGTACGGACTCGTCGGCACGAGCAGCTTCTACAAGCGCGAGAGCTTTCCGGGCTCGTGCCGCCGTGGTCGAGCTTCGACGGGCTCGACGCCTTCAATACCGCGGAGAACGGCCAGAGCAGCAACTGGGTCTGGCAGGGCGCCGACGCCGGCAAGTACTCGAACAGCGACATCTGGGCGGTGCGCATCGTCGCCATGGAGCCGACACGCATCGCAGCTACGGCCCGAACGCGCGGGCAGCCATTTCTTCAGCCATGCGAAGGAGCGGCTGCGCATCCTCGGCGAGATCCCGCTGCGGAAGATCGGAGCGGACGGCGAGCCGCTGCTCGATCCCGAAGGCAATCCCGACACGAGCTTCCTCGCGAAGATTCCCGCCGACACGCCGTTCACGTTCCAGATGCTCGACCGGAACGGCCTGGTCCTGACGATGGCGCAGACCTGGCACCAGGTGCGGCCCGGCGAAGTGCGCACCGACTGCGGCGGCTGCCACGCGCACAGCCAGCTGCCGCTCGAATTCGAGCGCACGGCGGCGGGCCGTGCCGGCTACAACCGGCAGATCTGACCGGACAGGCGCTCCTCCTGACTCCCTCCGCAAGTCATGATCCGACGGCCAGGTCGGTGCCCGGAGGCGCGGTGGACGTCGAGTTTTATCGCGACATTCGTCCCATCCTTCGGCGGAGCTGCGTCGGTTGTCACAGCCGTGAAAATCCAGCCGCCGCGGGAAATCTGGTCCTGGACGACTACGCGATGTACAAAGACCTTCCGGGCTCGATGTCGCACACGTTGCCGGGCGACTACGCCCGGCTGGCACTCGACGAGGGTGCCCGGTGGGGTTATCGGCCGCTCGGCGGGGGCGTGGCGGCAGACGAACGCCAGCCGCTACGTCCGCAAGTTTCAAAGCCGTCGCAGCCTGCTGGTCTGGAAGATCTTCGGCCGGCGGCTCGATGGGTGGGCGAACACGGATCATCCGACCGAAACCGCCCCAGGGGACGCCGCCACATTGCCTCGGGGCGCCAATCCTCGTGACGCGGATGTGGATTACACCGGCGCCATGATGCCGCCGCCAGACAGCGGCGTTCCGCCGCTCACCGGCGAAGAGAAACTGACGATTGTCCGATGGATTGATCTGGGAGCCCCGATCGATCTCGGGCGCGAGAACGGTCGTCCTGGTTACGGATGGTTTCTCGACGAAACGCGGCCGACGCTGACGATCAGTAGCCCGCGTCCGAACCGCAACGATCAGCCGATCACGGAAATCCGGATCGGCATTGCTGATGCCTACACGGGGGTGAATGGTCGAAGCCTCTCAGTAACCGCCGACGTCAGCGTCGCCGGCCGTCGCCCCGGCACCGAGCTCGCCGGGCTCGGACGTTTCCTCGGCGATGGAATCTTCTCGATTGCGGTGACGCCGCCGTTGGCCGCCGCAGGAGAGGCCCACATAACCGCCACCATTCGCGACGGTCAAGGCAACCTGACAGCTACGACAGTGCGGTTCACCGTCGCCGATGGCCGCGTCGAGGCGGCACGGCGCGGAGACGGCAGCGTCGCCAGCCCGCCGCGCTGACCGGTTCAGCGAGGTGTGTTGGTGAGGCGCTCGTGCAGCGACGCGACCTTCCGCGCCGCCGCGGTCCAGCTGAACTCGGCCTGCGCGCGGGTGCGTCCCTGGCATCCCATCGATTGGCGGAGCTCGGCGGAATCCGCCAGACGGGCAAGGGCGGTCCGCAACTCTTCGATACAGGTTCCCGAGACAAGCAGGCCCGTGCGGCCGGCGGCGACGGCTTCAGGCACGCCACCGGTGGCGCCGCCGATGACCGGCAGACCGGCGGCCGCGGCTTCGAGAAAGACCATGCCGAAGCCTTCGAAATCGCCGCCGTCGAGGCGGTTCGGGTGAACGAACAGGTCAGCCGCCCCGTAGTACGCCGCAAGCTCTGATGCCGGCACGCTCCCCGCGAACGTCACGCGATCGTTCAGCGATCGGGCGATGACCAGCTGTTCGAGCGCTGCGCGCTCTTCGCCGTCGCCGACGATGAGGTACCGAAGGTGCGGGTGGGACGCGGTCATGCCGGCCAGCGCCTCGATCACGTGATCGTGGCCCTTCCGCCGTTGCAGGCGGCCGACCGTCAGCAGGAGCAGCTCACCGGGTCTGGCCAGCCTGGCGCGCAGGGCGAGGGCCTCCTGACCACCGGGATGGAACCGCACCGTATCGACGCCCGGGTAGATAACGTGCACCCGCTCGATGGGCGCGCCCCACTGCTCGAGTTGCGCGGCCGTGTTGCGACTGTTGGCGACAAGGGCCGCTGCGCGCCGAACCACCACGTGCATCAACCACGTCAACTCACGGGAGGAGCGTACGAAGGCCAGTTCCTCGCCATGCGTCCAGCAGATGTACGGTCTGCGGGTCGTAACGCCCGCCAGCAGCGCGTCGAGCCCTTCAGGCAGCGCGCGCCCGCAGTGGACAACGCTGGCCGTCGACGACAGCTGGCGGGTCGCCGCGGCGATGTGCAGGTGACGTCCCAGCGCTTTCGAGTGGAGCATTCCCCAACGCGCGTATGTCATGGGCCGCCGGTGAACCTTCAGGGCGCCTGGATTATGCGCGGGGAACGGAACTGCCGAGTCGTTCGTCAGAACGGTGACCGGAAAGCCGTCGATCCGCGAATACACGTTCCACAGGAGCTCGGCGCTCCCGCCGATCGCAGGTGGAAAAAGCTCGCTGAGCAGCAGGACGCCTGCGGGCGACGCCGCGGCTGGCGTCGCTCGCCGCTCAGACGAGCACGGGGCGTTTGACATCAGGTGAGCCGGCAACCGAGGTGGCGGATGAGGCCGCGGTGGACCACGTCTTCGCCCGCAGATAGGTCACGCCTTCTTCGCTTTGAGTCTCCTTGACCGCGAACTGTGCAGCGTGGCTCAGGCGAATGATCGCTTCTCGCGTCTGGCGGTTAAAGAATACGAGCTCGATTGAGTAAAGCCCGCGGCCAAGATTGGCGGTGAACTGCCAGTGCGTTTCGATCGCGGAGCCGTTCGCCCAGGGGATCGAGGGGGAGCCAAGCGACGGGCTGGTGGTGAAGAACACGACTTCGCCGGACTCGACGCGCCGAATTCTGATCCCCCACGCGAGCGTCCCGTCGAACGAGTCCACCTTGACGACTGACCGGACCAGCAGCTCGTCGCCGGCGCTCACGGTGCTCACCGGTTCCATCGCCGGAGTCAGCACCTCGACGATGGCTTCGCCCGGCGTGGCACCGGCGCCGGAGGCCGGATGCATCAACCTGGCGTAGGTCGCGAGGCTGTCCTGCGTGGGGCCGAGCGTCTGGGCCTCGCCGCCGCGCAGGACGAGCGTGTGCGTGCAGAGCGACGCAATCGCCGCGAGGTTGTGCGAGATCAGCACGATCGCCACTCCTGAATCACAGAAATGACGCATGCGCTCATAGCAGCGTTCCTGGAACGCCATGTCGCCGACCGCCAGCACCTCGTCGATCAGCAGTACGTCCGGATCGAGGTGCGCCGCGATGGAGAAGCCGAGTCGGGCGTTCATCCCCGACGAATACCGCTTGATGGGTGTATCGATGAACTCGCCGACACCGGCGAACTCGACCACCTGTTCAAGCTTCTGTACGATCTCCGCGCGCTTCATGCCCATGATCGCGGCTTGCAGAAAGATGTTTTCGCGGCCCGTCAAATCGGGATGAAAGCCGGCTGCCACCTCGATGAGCGAGCCGACGCGCCCCCGGACCGAACAGCGGCCGCGAGTCGGTTTGAGGATCTTGGTAAGGAGCTTGAGAACGGTCGACTTTCCCGCCCCGTTGGGACCGATCACGCCGAGCGCCTCGCCGCCCTTGACCGCGAAGGTCACATCGCGCAGAGCCCAGAACTCCTTGCGTTCGAGTTCCCCGGGCGGTGGCCGGCGTACCGCGCCCTTGACGAACGTTGGCAGGAAGTCGCGCAGGCTGTCGTGCCGCTCACCGAGGCGGAATTTCTTCGAGACGCCGTCAAAAAGAACCGCCGGATCGCTCATTCAGTCATGCTCCGACCGCGCACACGTGGGTGCGACATGGATTTGGGACCGCGACTTGCGTCGAGTGACAGGGTTCGGAGCAAGTCCTCGGCCAGCATCCCCGGTGCGTCTTGAGAGCAGGGAAGGCGATTTTGCCGCGGGCGGCCACGGCACTGTCGGCAAAGCGTGCGACAAAAGTCATCCCGTGGCCCGACTTAATCGGGTTATGTCTCTAACGCCCCGGATCTACAGGGTCCAGACTGGTCGTTGCCTTGCAATCGATCGGCCTTTGCAGCCCACTATGTCCACTGTCATGCAGGTCGTGTTATCGCTGGGTCCGGGCGGCACTGAACGCCTGGTTATCGAGATCTGTCGCCGCCTTGCCGGCGCGACGAGATCGGTCGTGTGTTGTCTGGACGAAGCCGGGGAGTGGGCGTCGGAAGTCGCCGACCTGGGGATTCCGGTTCACGTCATCGGCCGTCAGCCCGGTTTCCATCCGTCGCTGGCTCGCAGGATCGCACAGCTCGCCCGCCAATATCGGGTCGACGCGCTTCACTGCCATCACTATTCACCGTTCGTGTACGGTGTGCTCGCCAGTTGCCTCACCCGCCGCCTCGGCGTGCTCTTCACCGAGCACGGACGCCTGTCTGACGCGGGGCCATCCAGGAAGCGTCAGGGGGTCAACCCGATGATTGGCCGCCTGCCGTCGAGCATCTACGCGGTTTCCGACGATCTGAAGCGCCACATGGTGGCCGAAGGATTTCCGGCGCGTCGGATCGAAGTCGTTCACAACGGCATAGACGCCGGCGCCCGGCCTACGCGCGAGGCGCGCGCCGCGGTGCGTCGTGAGCTCGGCATTCCGGGCGACGCGCTGGTCGTCGGGACGATCGGACGCCTCGATCCGGTCAAGAACCTCGCGTCTCTGCTCGAGGCCCACGCCGCGGTCCGAGGGGCTATCCACCCACACCTCGTCATCGTGGGCGAGGGCCCGGAGCGGCCCGCCCTGCAGGCGCTCGCGCACTCGCTCGACGTCGCGGGATCCGTCCATTTCGTCGGCTACCGCAGCGATGCCCGGGGCATTCTGCCGGCCTGCGACGTCTATGTGAATTCGTCGACGCACGAGGGGATCTCGCTAACCGTGCTCGAGGCGATGGCCGCGACCCTGCCGGTGGTCGCCACTTACGTTGGCGGCAATCCCGAGGTGGTCGTCGACGGCGAGACCGGCCTGCTCGTGCCGGCGCGATCGCCCCGGCACCTGGCGTTCGCCATGGCCCGACTGCTGCGCGATCCGCAGCTGCGCCACACGATGGGAGAGGCCGCCCGCTGGCGTGTCAAGCGGCATTTTGCGATCGATCGGATGGTGGACCGGTATCTGCGCGGGTACGAGCGCTATGGCGAACGACGACACCACGGTGGTGACGCGGCGTCTGCTGACTGGAGCAATGCAATCGTGTGTGGAATCTGCGGCGTGGTCGCGGTCTCGGATGCACTGAACCCCGATATTCGCGCCTCGATCAATTCGATGACCGATCGCCTCAGGCACCGCGGCCCTGACGGCGGCGGGGTGTTTACCGATGCGCACGCCGCGCTCGGTCACCGCCGGCTGGCCATCATCGACCGCGCCGGCGGCCATCAGCCGATGGAGAACGAGGACGGCAGCGTCTGGATCGTCTTCAACGGCGAGGTCTACAACCACCGCGATCTGCGGCAGCAGCTCGAGCCGCGCGGCCATCGCTTCCGGACGGCATCGGACACCGAGACGATTATTCACGCCTACGAAGAGTGGGGAACCGACTGCTATCCGGCGTCTGGAAGGCATGTTCGCGTTCGCCATCTACGATCAGCGCAGGCGCGAGCTGCTGCTGGCACGCGATCGCCTCGGCAAGAAGCCGCTCTTCTATGCGATGTTCGATCGGACGCTGCACTTCGGCAGCGAGATCAAGGCGCTCACCAGGAGCCCTGCCTGGAACGGCGAGATCGATCACGGCACGTTCGAAGAGTATTTATCGCTCGGCTATATCCTCGCCCCGCGCACGGTCTATCGCCACGTCCGAAAGCTCGAGCCGGGACACTGGCTCAGGTTCTCGCGCCGCGGCGTGGACGTCAGGCAGTACTGGGATGTCGAGCGGTTCGACGACGATCGCCGATCGATCGACGCGCTGGCGCCCGAGCTCGACGCGATGCTGGGCGAACGCGTGCGCGAGCGGCTCGAAAGCGAAGTGCCGCTCGGCGCGTTTCTCTCGGGGGGCGTCGATTCGGGGCTGGTCGTCTCCCATATGGCGGACGCGATGAGCCGTCCAGTAACGACTACCACGGTGGGGTTCGACGGCCGTCGGCACAACGAGCTGGCCGCCGCGCGCCTGACGGCCGCGCGACACCGCACGGACCATCACGAAGACGTGATTCGCCCTGAGCTCGACAGCATTTTCGATACAGTCGTCGGCGCCTTCGACGAACCGTTTGCCGACGCGTCGGCCGTGCCCACCTACTATGTCTCGGCCGCGACCCGTCGTCATGTAACCGTGGCGCTCAGCGGTGACGGCGGCGACGAGGTGTTCGGCGGATACGATTTCCGGTACATTCCGCACGCGATCGAAGGACGGCTGCGGCCGGCCTTCCGGCAGCCCGCTGTCAGGCGGGCGGCCCGCTGGGCATCGAACCACTGGCCGGCGTCGCCCCGGCTGCCTCGCGCGCTGCGGCTGGGTGGGCTGCTCGGTAACCTGGCCAGGGATCCCGCCTCCGCCTATTACCGCGATCTCTGTTTCCTCAAGCCCGAGCGGGCGCGCCAGCTCCTGGGGCTCGATCCGTTGCTCTGTGAAACGCCGGCGTCGGCCGCGATCACCGACACCTACCGGCGCTGCCCCTCGCCGCATGATTTGCAGCGCGCCCAATATGCCGACCTGAAGATCTACCTGCCGAATGACGTGCTCGTGAAGGTCGATCGCATGAGCATGGTGCATGCGCTCGAGGTGCGAGCGCCGCTGCTGGACCGCCGGATCGTGGAGTTCGGCTTCTCGGTGCCGCCGGCGACGAAAATGCCACGGTCTGGCGCCGAAGCATCTTCTCCGGACGATCGGCCGCCGCCGCCTCCCGCCCGAGATTCTCGATTTGCCCAAGGCCGGCTTCACCATGCCGATCGGGGAGTGGATTGCCGGCCCATACGCCGGGCAGTTCCGGGACGAAGTGCTGGGTGCGGGTTCGCACGTTCGCGACTGGGTCGAGACGTCACGTGTACAGCGCGCTCCTGGAAGACCACCAGGCCGGGCGCGCCGATCACTCATATGCGCTGTGGGCAATCTGGGTGCTGGAACGCTGGAGCCGCCTGAGCGCGAGCCGCCAGGATGCCGCGCCGTTGTCCGCCGCCGGGTAGGGCTGCCGCAGGTGAATTTCAACAGCGGCGCCTACGCCATCCTTCTCGGAATAGTACTCGTCCTGTACTACGGAATACGGGAGAAGCGTCTTCAGAATCTGATGCTTCTTTCGGCCGGCCTGTTCTTTTACGGTTCGTGGGACCACCGTTTTCTATTTCTCCTCATGTATTCGGCGTCGGTGGATTACATCGGCGGACTGGGGATCGTGCACAGGCGCCCATCGCGTCAGAACGGCGCGATTTTCATGGCCGGCATGCTCGCCGGCACGTTCCTGTTGTGCGCACCGATCGACTGGTCTGCGGTGTGGTCGATGGTGTTACCGGCCCGGGCCTTCGTTGGAGGGTGGGCCGAGCCGACTCCGTGGCGAGGGCTTTTCGACCCCGCCGGCGACTGGCGCATCTGCGGGGCGGCGTTTGGGGCGATCGGAGTGCTGGCCTTCACGACTCTCGTCGGGCATAACCTCCGCCCTGAGAGACAGCCGAAGTACTTCCTGGCCGTGAGCATGATCGTCAACCTAATCCTGCTCGGGTTCTTCAAATACTTCGACTTCTTCGTTTCGAGCGCGGCGAGCGGGCTGGCTTCACTGGGCCTGGACGTGGACCTGTGGCTGCTGGGCATCGCGGTTCCTGCCGGGATCTCCTTTTACACGTTCCAGGCGATGAGCTACACCATCGATGTTTATCGCGGACATCTGGAGCCCACGGATTACTTTCCGGACTACCTGCTGTTCGTGTCGTTTTTCCCGCATCTCGTCGCCGGGCCGATTCAGCAGGCGACGTGGCTGCTGCCGCAACTGCAGCGCCCGCGGACCTTCGATTGGACCCGCGTCCAATCGGGCGTCTTCCTTATCGGCTGGGGCCTCTTCAAGAAGATCTTCATCGCCGACAACCTTGAGCGGTTCGTCAAGGGGACCTACGCGCTCGGAGCCAATCCGAGCGGACCGGAAGTGCTTTTTGCGACGTACGCCTTTGCCATCCAGATCTACAGCGACTTCAGCGCCTATAGCGACATCGCGCGAGGCACGAGCAGGCTGCTCGGAATTGAGATCACCGTCAATTTCAACGTGCCGTACATAGCGAGGAACCCGAGCGAGTTCTGGCGCCGGTGGCACATCAGCCTCAGCTCGTGGCTCCGGGACTATTTGTACATTCCGCTCGGTGGCAATCGCGGCCGGCCCGCACTCATCTATCGGAACCTGCTCCTGACCATGATCCTGGGCGGGATGTGGCACGGTGCGCGGATGAACTTCCTGCTCTGGGGCTGCTATCAGGGCGTTCTCCTCTGCGGCTACCAGCTGTTGGAGCCGTACGTCGCTCGCGTGACGCCGCGGCGCGGGGCCTGGCAGAAAGCCGCCCTGGTGGCGTCGTGGGCGTTGTTCTTCCACCTTGTCTGCTACGGCTGGCTCCTGTTTCGCGCCGAGTCGGGGGCGCAAATCGCCAGCATGACTGCCGCCCTGTTCACGGGGTGGGGCCAGGCCTCGAGCCAGGCCGGCCTGCTGGCGCATGTCGTGTGGTTTTGCTGGCCGCTGATCTTGATGCAATGGTTTCAGGTGAAGTCGAAGAATCTGCTGGTCGCCCTCACGTGGCCCTGGCCCGTGCGTACGGCCGTATATCTGACCCTCTTCTATCTCACTGTTATTTTTGGAGCAGTCGATGGCGTCCAGTTCATCTACTTCCAGTTCTGAGCTCAGTCCGCACGAACGTTTTCGGCCGCGGCGCGTGCCAATCGCGGCAATCGCCTTCCTCGCTCTGGTCGTGCTCGTCGAACTGACGGTCGCGCGCCATCGTGAGTGGTTTGCGGATCAGGCCGCCTGGCAGTGGGAAACAAAACGGGCACTCATGGCTGAAGGGGGGCTCGACGGGGAGGTCGCCATTTTTGGCACCAGCGTCCTGTTCCACGGATTGGATCCGACTGTTACGAATCGTGATGCCCCGGGCGTTCGCGTCGTCAACCTGGCGCTCAACGGGATGATGCTGCAACACGAGACACAGCTGCTCCGCGAACGGATCTCGGCTGGAAAGTCCCCGTCGGTGGCCGTCGTCGAGTTCCGGCAGGTGATCGTCGAGCGCGAGAGCTGGTTTCGCGGGCCCTACTACCGGTCCTGGGCTTCATGGTCTGACTTCCTGGAAAGCCGGTTCTATTACTGGAACCTTCCGCTCAGTTTCGGATTCGCGCAAAACCGCCTCCTCCCCTCGTTTCGCTATCGCGAGGCGCTGGATAACTGGATTTTCGAGTCGATGCGAGAGGTCGGACCGGCCAGTCACACCCGGGCGCGCAACCAAGCCACCAGGGCGGAAATGAGGGACCGTGCCGGAATGGTTTCCGCGTTCAAGGATCAATCCCAGGCCAACTACCAGGGAACGCAGGGACGCCGGACGTGGGCCGTGAACGCCGCAGGAGAACGATGGCTCCGAAGAATTCCTGAACGTGGCCGCCCTTCATCAGATCCAGATCGTTCTGCTGCTTCCGCCGGCGCCGCCTTACCAGCTGGAGACGCCTGGAGCCGACGGCTTCCGGGCGCAATTTACGGCATACGTGGCGGCTCTTCGGCGCGAATATCCCGCGCTTGACATCGAGTCCTTCGAGCCCGCGGGCTATGGTCTCGAGGACTTTGCCGACGACGTCCACTTGAGCGTAGCCGGCAGCGATAAGATCAGCGGGCAGTTTGCCGCGTGGTTCCACGAGTACCTGGGCGAGACACGCGCCGAGCCGGGCGGCCGCGCTGCGAGCGCCCGGCGCAAAGGCTGCGAACTAACGAGGGCCTCGGTCCGCGCCCGCGTCGGAACTCTCGCGAAAAAACGGCGCCTTCGGCCTGCGCAGCCGCTGTCCGCGTCGATTCAGCTTCAGTCAACGCCATGCGCGCCCCGCGCGATCTCGGGGGTAAGCGTTTCAGCCGGGTCGTCAAGCTGGAGGAGCCAGCGCGTGAAGTCGCCTGGCCGCATGTGAGAGCCGTCGTCGTAGACCGCGCGGCTCCTCCGTCGTACCCGTACTGTGCCCGCCGGCGCCGCCTCGGCACACCGAGCGCGAAGCGGTGCATGCCAGCCCTGACCGGCGGTCGAATCGTCGCGGAACCGAGAGTGGTACGAGCGGAGTTCCGACTTCCCGGCGAGCGATACGGGGACTCCGATACGGTCACAGCCGGCCGGTGCGACCACCGCGTCACCGGCTCCAACACGTGCTACGGACAACTTAGAGTCGCCTACGTCCGAGGACGGAGGCAGGCGGCCATAGCTAGTAGTGTCGACGACGCCGGCGCGCGGGAGCTGGTCGAGAACGATGTCCGCCGCGCGTTCGGGTGTAAGACGGGCCGTGTCCAGCCGCACCTCAGGGCGCTCCGGCTTCCCGCACGGCGAATCGACGCCGGTGAAGTTCTGGAGGTCGCCGCGCCGCGCCTTCTTCTAGAAACCGGTCCCGGCTCTCGGCAACCGCGAGCGGCGCATCGACGAACACCTCGATGAACTCGCCCGCTCCGAACAGCTCGCGCGCCATTCGGCTCTCCGCGCGGAACGGCGACATGAACGAGCCCAGCACGATTAGGCCGTCATCCACCATCGGCCGCGACACTTCCGCGATACGGCGGATGTTCTCCACGCGGTCCGCATCGGTTGAAACCCAAATCCGTGTTCAACCCGTGCGAACGTTATCGCCGTCCAGCAGGTGGGTGTGACGACCACCAGGCCGGGCCGCGGATCACGCATACACGCTGTGGGCCGTCTGGGTCCTTGAGCACTGGGGCCGCCTGAGCGCGGACTGCCAGGATGCCGCGCCGCTGTCCGCTGCCGGCTGATTCGCACGCGTCCTGCTGCCCGCGTGGAGTCCGCTTCAGGCGGACCGATTCCAAATCCGGCTGACAGCCGGATCCCACGACTCAAATGCAGCCACGAAAACGCGAAAGCACGAAAGAACACACCCTACGTTCTTTACGTGTCTTCGTGTCTTCGTGGTTGCATTTGCCCTAGATATTCTCGGCGAACTGGAACTCTGCGCGGTGGAAGGCAAGCCAGGCGCACGCGAGCAGCACGGTGGCGCACGCCGCCGCCCATCCGAAGGAGACCGGATCCGGCAGCCGTCCGATCAGGATGACGTCGCGATACGCGTCGATGATGGGGGTCATCGGGTTGAGGCGGAGCACTCGTCGACAGCGTGCCTCCGATCATCGTCACCGGGTACACGACCGACGTTGCGAACATCCAGATCGTGATGACGATCTCGAACAGGTACTTGACGTCGCGATAGAAGAGGTTGGCCATCGCGAGAATCAGCGACACCGCCATCGTGAACATCACGATGCACGAGCAGGACGGCGGGCAGCGCCAGAATCGTCCACGACGGGGCGACCTGGTAGTAGGCCATCAGTCCGACGAGCACCAGCGAGCCGACGGCGAAGTCCACCAGGGATACCAGCACCGCGGAAATGGGAAAGATCTCCCTCGGGAAGTACACCTTCGTCACCAGGTTGGTGTTGCTCGTCAGGGAGTTCACCGCAAACCGGAAGGAGGAGGCCGAGAAGTTCCACGCCAGGAGCCCGCAGTAGGCGAACAGCGGATAGGGCAGCCGCCGTGTCGAGCGGAGCGATGCGGGTGAAGATGACCGAAAAAACGGCGGTGTTGACGAGCGGCATGAAGATCGCCCACCCGAACCCCATGATCGTCTGCTTGTAGCGCAACAACAGATCGCGCCGCGTCATCTGGTAGAGCAGCTCGCGAAACCCGATCTGCTCGGACACCATCTCGCGGATGTCCGCTACGAGGAGATTGAATCCGGTCATCGGAGCCAGTGGAGCAATCCTTCAGCCATCGAGCGGACCCGGCGACCGTCGTTTCGGTAAGTGGTTACGAACACGAGGGTTCGTCCATTACCGGTAGTCGGGGTTCCGCCGGGAAGAAAGTCAGCCGATCGGCTGACTTCCGCCCGCGGATCCCAGCCCGCTTGTCGAGGCCGTCCAGCGCTCGCCGCGCCTCCTCCGCCCCTGCGAACTTGGGATTCAGCTTGAGCGCCTGCTGGAGCGCTGCGCGCGCCTTCACCTTGTTGCCTGCCGCTACATGAGCCTGGCCCAGGTGCAGCCAGTACTCAGGCTGGCCGGGTTGAAGCGTCGTGCTCTGCTCGAACGCCGTGACCGCCAGCGAATTGAGGCCTTTCTTGTAATACACCAGGCCGAGCGTATCGGTGATGTCGGCGTCGTTGGGCAGTGCCTTCCTGGCCGTTTGGGCGTGGTTGAGGGCGAGGTCGAGATTCCCGCCGGACTCGACCAGGAGCATCGCGAGATTGTTTGCGGCGACCGGAGCGTTCGGACTTGTCTGCAGCAGCCGTTCGTAGAGGGCCTCGGCCTCTTTCGGCTTCCCCTGAAGCTGCAGGATGATGCCGAGCATGGTCGGCGGACCCACGGCCGCCGGCTGTTGCGTGCCAGCAGCTCGAACTGTGCCCTTGCCTCGTCGAGACGTTCCTGCTGGAAATACAGACCTGCGAGCAGGCCATAGGCTTCAAGCGACGAGGGGGAAAGCTTGATCGCTTGCTGCAGCAGTGCTTCCGCCTGAGGTGCGTCCTTTGCGGCGAGATGCGTGCGTGCCGCCGACGATCAGAAGACGGGGATCAGTTGGATAGGCTGCGACGGATTTTCTGGCGAGCGAAAGCGCCTCGGCCGTCTTCCCGGTGCTGAGATGGACCGCAGGCCATTCCGTCCAGGGCATCGACCGAGCGCAGGATTCATGTCCAACGCACGAGTGTAGGCGCGGCGAGCGGCTTCCCGGTCGCCCTTTACGAACGCGACGTCGCCTGCCGCGGTCTGGACTTCCGCGGACTGCGAAAACGCCTGGAGCAGCGGTCAGGGCCTGCCGCGGCACCGACGGCATCGCGCTGAGCAACGAGCACGCGGACCAGCAGCGCCGCGGCAGCGCCTGATTCGGAGCGACCGCGACCGCATCGCGGGCGAACGTCAGAGCGCTTTTCACGTCGCCACGACTGAGATAGATCCGTCCCAATTGCATCTTGGGACCGGTCGCGTCGGGGGCAGCGGCTGCCGTCTGCTGCAGCACGGGGAGCGCTTCATCTGCCTCTTCCCTGATCGACGAGGGCCGTGCCCAGCAGGTACATCGCCTGAAACCGTTCGGGCGTCGCTGCAGTGCAATGCGGCGCCGCGGCCTCGGCTTCCCGCGGTTTCTTGTCGGCAAGCAGGAGCCGGGCATGCATCGTGTGGAGGTCGGAAGCTCGTCGGCGCCTGCTTGATCGCGTCCGTCAGCCGGCTATATGCGAGCGATGCGGTTGGGCCTCGTAATCGGCGTGAGCCATCCGCGCCATGGCCGAAGGGAAGACGTCCGGCTCGCTCGATGAGCGGCTCGTAGACTTTGATGGCTTCGTCGAAGCGGTGCGCCCGCACGTAAGGTCGCCGAGGGCCAGCCGGAGCGGCACTTCTGTCGGGAATTTGGCGACCAGCTTGATGAGGTGGGCTCCGCCTCCTGGTCCGGCCTTCCATGAAATAGAGGATCGCCAGATCGCGGCTGATCTCGACCTGCGCGGAATCGACCGATAGGCGCCTCGGTGAGGGTCCGTTCGGCATCCGCGTCCGTCCTGTCGACCAGTAGTAGGTGGACAGTGCCTGGCGTGCCTCGAGCCGACTGCGGTGCGATGTCAATGGCCCGCGTGAATGCCGACTCAGCGGCCTGGTTGTCGCCTCGCCGCGCTTCGAAGCGCGCCCATCGACCTCTGTAGCCGGGGCTCGGAAGGAAGCTGCTCGATCGCCTGCTCGAGCACCGCGCAGCGTCTTATCCGAGTCGGTTGAGGCCGCGCCGCATTTCCGAGCATCACGAGCGCGTCGACGTTCAGGGGTCACGCTCGATCACGGCGCGCGCCCTGGAGGCGGCGTCTTCGAAGTGACCCGTGAACATCAGCAGACGGCCAGCCTGCAGCTGCGCACCTTGTATTGGCAGGCAGCAGGTCGGCGGCGCGGACGATCTCGCGCAGCGCTTGGCCAGTATCGCCCGCCTCTTGATAGGCTGTGGCGAGCCGGTAGCGGGCTTCGTCCGAATTTCTCGTCGAGCTGCAACGGCTTTCCGGTACTCGATGATTGCTGCCCGGTATTCGCCGGCGTCGGAGTATTTATTTCCTTGCTCGAAGATGCGCTGCTTCTGCCTGTCGGCGCTCGTGCATGCCGAGACCAAGCATCGCTGACGACCAGCGCGAGCACGGAGAGTGACGCGGCCGGGCAGTGCATAATCGTGGCTATGGGAGGACGGCGAGTGGCGTTCCACTCGCCGTCCCGTGTTCCGACAACCGTGTTTCAGAGCGTAAGACGTGGGTCGCGGCCGCAGGCCCTTCTGGAACGCCGGCGCGCGGTCCTGGCAAGTCCAAGAAGACCAGTGCCGAGCAGAATCATCGATCCGGGTTCGGGCACAGGCGAGTTATGCAGATGGAAGTCGCCGCTGTAGACGGCCGTCCGAATGAGAAGTGAGCACGTTCATCTGTAGGAAGGAACAGCGCGTCATGGTAGAGAACGTGGTGTGCGGGACGTATCAAGGCGAACGAACGGGGCCGCCAGCAAGCAGGGACCGACCGAGGATGTTGTCGCAGAGAAGCCTCTCGATTCCGCAGGAGTGTTGCACAGGTTCTGCTGTCGCCTCGCCGATGACCGTGCTCGGTGGGTCCCGCCGATTCAGGGCGGTCAACATGCCGGGCAGACCGATGCCCGCGGTGAAGCCGGTATCCACCAGCTCCAGGGTCAGAGGACGTCGGACGTGCCGACGCCGTCCGCATCGTAGACGTTAACCGAATTGAGATCCAATTCGGCTGATTCGGCAGTCCCAGATAGCCGGCTTGGAAAGAGCCGTCGAGACGTTGACCACCAAGTCACCGAAGCGTTCCAATCCACGTGATCACCCCCACGGTAGGGTTACTGTCCCTGATGCCCCCGTCCTGGACCGTCACGGTATCGACTCCATCCGACAACTGTAGAATCATGGCTGCCTGCGCGGGCGGGGCCGCTGTAGCCATCGCCACGCCTGCCAGGGCCGTGGTGACGATCGAACCGTTTGAGACCGGAAAACTTCTGCATGTCAACTCTCCTCGATTCGTTGACGCGAAACACGCCAGCCCGTCGGACCACCCGCGGGCAGGACCTGAGTTGAACAGCCAACCTCGAGAGCAACCTGCGTGCCTGTTACGAAAGAGAGTAAGTTGTTCAGAAAGAGCTACTTCGAAGCCCGCCTGTTTTCGTGTCCCATTTGAATTCACCGCGTGCGGAGCTATAAGTCTCGGTTCGGATACCTTCAAGCGCCGATAATCGACAGCGCCTGCTTCGCCTCGTCGGCGCCATCGAACGATGGCGAAAGCGAGAGAGCCTCCTTGAGCGACTTCCTGGCTTTGTCCCAGTTGCCCGCCTGTTTGTAGGCCATGCCCAGGTGGTACTTGAACGTCGCGTCCTTCGGCGCTTTCTCCACGCTCGACTCGAGCTGCTGGATCGCGACCGGGAGCATGTTCTTCTTGAAGTAGATCCACCCCAGCGTGTCGCTGACGCGCGGATCGTCGGGCAACTGCTGCTGCGCGGTCTGCGCGAGCTGCAACGCTTCGTCGAGACGGGTCGCTTCGAGATACATCCAGGCCAGGTTGTTCGCGGCCACCGCCGCCCGGCTGTCGATGCTCAGGACTCGCAGATACTCCTTCTCGGCTTCGGGAGCGTTTCCCTGCTGTTGCAGAAGCATGCCGAGCATCGTCCCCGCGGCCATCGAATTGGGGTTGCGCCTGGTGACCTCTCGAAAGCTTTCCTCCGCTTCGGCGAGTCGCTTCTGGCTGAAGTACAGTTGCCCCAGCATTCCGTACGCCTGCGACCGGGACGGGTCGACCTCGATGGCCTGACGAAGCGCCGTTTCCGTTTTCGCGGCGTCGCCCGCCATGGCGTAGGTTCGAGCCGCCAGCAATAACGCCGACGCCGTCGGTGTGCCGCGCGAGAGCCCCTCGTCGAGCCGCGCCGAGGCTTCCTTTGCGTGACCGGTCGCGATGTCGAGGCCGAGCAGCCCGGCGGTCGCCTCCGCGTCGTTGGGAGAGAGTTGGACGGTCCGGGTGTACGACGCGCGGGCCGCATCCAGCTCCCGGTTGGCCAGGTGGATCAGTGCTTCGAGGTTGTGAACGCCAGGCGAGCTCGGAAACGCCTTCTGAAGCACCGCCAGGTCCTCTTTCGCCTTCGCGCGCTCGCCGCGCCGGATGTAGTTCCGGATCAGGAGGGCTCGAGCATCCGGGTTGTCGGGCTGTATGGCGAGAGCCTGTCGGGCGTACGTCATCGACTTGTCGGTCGCCCCGGTCGCCAGATGGAGGCGCGCCAGCGCCAGATCTGCGGCAAGCGGCCTGGGCTGAAGCTTCAGGACCTGCTCGAACGACTCAATCGCCTCTTTGATCCGATCGGTCGAGGCGTGGATCTGGCCGGAAATGAAATAGGCCTGTGCGGCGGCCGGCGAGCCCGGGTCGCCCGCGATCACGGTCTTCAGCGGCGCGAGGGCGTCCTCGCGCTTGTTGTCCGCGACCAGGAGCCGGGCGTGGAGCAATAGAGCTGGCGCGTCCTTCGGGTGCTTGCCGAGCAGTTCATTAAGGATGGCCTGGGCCTGCGCGCGATTGCCGGCTGCGGCGTCGAGGGCCGCGAGGCGCGTCGTCGCGACGGCGTAGGACGCCTCCTGACCGGACAGCTCACGCAGGAGCTTCCGCGAATCTTCCGGACGCTTGACCATCGCGTAGTAATCGGCGAGGGCGAGCTTGCCCGCGGCATCGCTCGAGGCATTTGCGATCGCCACGAAGAAGGGTTCGGCTTCATTCGCACGGCCAGTGCCCATATAGAGCAGGCCGAGGGCGCGGTTGGCGACGACGTTCTTCGGATCGATCAGAAGCGCGCTCTTCATCGCCTCCTCCGATTCCTGGGGTCGTTTGGATGCCCAGTAGAAGTTGGCGAGCCCCAGCAGGGCCTCGACGGACTCCGGTGCGGTTTCCACCGCTTTCTTGAAGGTCGCCTCCGCATCCTCGATCCGACCCTTCGCGAACTGCAGCGCACCGATGCTTGCGTAAGCGCCGGTCTCAGTCGGATCGATCGCGACCGCCTGTTCGAATTCGCTCATGGCGCCGTCGAGATCCTTGAGGCCCGCCAGTGCGTTGCCGCGGAGGATCTGGGCTTTGGTGTGCTTCGGATCGAGTGCGAGTGCGGCGTCCGCCCGCGCCTTCACGTCTTCGAACGCGCCGGCCATGAGCAGGAGCTCTCCCGCCTTGACCTGGGCGTCGATGTCATTCGGCAGGAGGTCGGCCGCCCGCACGTATTCGCGAAGCGCGTTCCTGAAGTCTTTGGTGCGGATGTAGCTGTCGCCCAGCTTCAGGCGCACGGCGCCAAGCTTCGGATCCTCTTGAAGGGCTCCACGGAACTCGACGATCGCCTCAGCATATTTCTCCTGGTCGAGGTACTCATTGCCCTGGCGCGCGTGCTCGGTCGCATCGACCTTGCCGCAGGCGCTCACGAAGATCGCGGTCAGAAGACAGGCGGCGGCCGACGAAGCGATGTGACGTCTTACGATCATCTGAACCTCAAACAGGAAGGTACGTATTCAGTACCGGGAATAACGACTTGACGAACATCACGCCCTTGCGCTCGGCCTCCGCCCCGTCGGCATCGTCGGGTCCGAGCGGGATGATGACGCGGACCATTGCCGCGTCGGTGCGATTGAGCTCGATGGCGTCCCTCACGAGATAGAACTTGCCGGTGTACTCGCTGGCGACGACCCGCCCGTGGCTCTGGTACCAGTAGAGGACCAGTTGCCGATCGAGTCCCTTTGAAATGACGTACCGATTGACGGAGACCTGGCGCGGCGACGCGCCAGGTGTATCCGACACGTCGATCTGAAGCGTGCCCCTCGACAGCGGCGCCCAGCCGGCGCCCGGAAGGCAATTGAGCGGCGAGTGCACGGTGTCCCCCTGGCTCTGGGTGCCCCAGTAGCCGATGTAGAGACCAACCGCCCCCTCCGGGCTGAAGTACGATCGGGTCAGGTAGTCGTCGACGCCCAGAATGGCCAGGATATCGTCCGCGAAAGCCGGCTCCTGGCGGCCTCTCCAGCCGTCAATCTCCATCGGAAACGTGACGAACGACGAACGAATCGGGACGACTTCCGACTTGCTTGCCTGAGCGACCAGGCCGAGCGTTGCCAGGAAGACGGTGGTGAGAAGGATTGCGCGTTTAAGCATGCTGCACCTATGCGGCGGCCGCTTCCGGTTTCACGGAAAACGGCGGAGCCGGTATCGAACTGATGATGATGCGCTGCGCGAGCGCGAGCAGCGCGAAGGCGACCAGGAAGAGCAGCCATCCGGAGAACTCGTGGAAGAAGCCCTCGGCCGCGGCTGAGCCGAAGTAATGCGCGGCAATCCCCGTCCCGGCCACCCTGACCCCGTTGGCGAAAATCGCGATCGGGATCGTGGAGAGGGCGATCAGCGTCCGGACGGTCTGGCGGGAGTCGGTGAAATACCCGAACACGATACCGAGCGTCAGCAGCGAGATGAGCGATCGAATGCCGCTGCAGGCTTCGGCGACTTCGAGTGTCGTGTTGGCGAGAATCAGCACGTTGCCTTCCCGCAGGACCGGAATGCGCGACGTGTTGAGCACGAACTCCCCGAACTCCGACGCCCAGAGCTGCAGCGGGAACGTGATCTGGTTGAAGATGATCGCCGGAAGCGGAACCATCAGCAGCAGGATGCCGAGAGGGAAGGCGAGAATCCGGATGACCTGCCATCCGAAGAGAAAGAGCAGGCTGCCGCCGATCGCGCCGAGCAGCGAGATGCGTGTCAGAAAAAGCTCGGACCCCAGAATCCCGACGACCAGCACGGCCAGGCTTCCGGCGACGACGATGAAGCCGAGGATGCTTGGTTGCCTGGCCGCCCGCGCCAGCCGATCGCGGCGTTCCCAGGCGAAATAACCGGCGAGCGGCACGATCAGGAATCCGTGCGAGTAGTTGCCGTCGTTCGTCCAGGCGTCGACGAGCTTGACCAGGACATCGAAATACAACACCACAAGGCTCGTGGCGGCCATCGCCAGCACTGTCAGTTCTCGAGATCGGTTTGTCATAAGCACCAAATCCGGTTCAGCGGTTAGTAAACGAGTGTCTTGAGCGTCTTCTGCGCGTCGGCGGCCCACGTCGCCCGGGGCGTGATCTTCAGTGCCTGTTCCAGAGAGCGTCTGGCCTTGGCATCGTCCCCGTTGGCCGCACCGGCCAGGCCCAGGTGATAGTGGAACTCGGCGTTCCCCGGCTCGAGCGAAACACTCACCTCGAACGCCTTGATCGCCTGTTGGATCATCTGTTTCTTGTAGTAGACCCATCCGAGGGTGTCGCTGAACGATGCGTTCTCGGGAACCTGCGAGGTGGCATAGCGCGCGTACTGCAGCGCCACATCGAGGCTGCCGCGGCCCTCCGCGTACATCCAGGCGAGGTTGTTGCTGGCCACCGCCGCCGCGCGGGGATCGATGGCGACCGCGCGCTCGAACCATTTGATTCCCTCGTCGGGCTTCTTCTGCGCGTTGTAGAGCACGCCCATCATCGTCGCCGCCGGGATGGAGCCCTTGTCGAGTGCCGCGAGCTTCCCGAATTCCGCGATCGCGTCCTCGAGGCGCCCGCGGCTGATGTAGAGCTGGCCCAGCGTGATGTATGCGTCCAGCCGTCCCTGATCGGCGTCGATCGCCCGCTTCAGAAGTTGCTCGGCCCTGCCGACGTCGCGGGCCAGCAGCCAGCCTCTCGCCGTCAGCATCAGCAATCCGGAGTTGTTCGGCGACGCCGCGAGGCGCGCGTCCAGGCGCGTGAGCGAGTCGGCAAGCTTGTTGGCACCGGCATCGAGCGCCATCAGTCCGCCCAGGGCCTCTACGGAATCCGGATCGAGCTGGAGCGCCCGTTCGTAGGCCTGGCGCGCGAGGACCGGCTGACGATTGAGGATGGAAATGTTGCCCCACGCCGTATGGACGACCGCCTGGGCGGGGAAGCGCTCGAGCAGTGCCGTGACTTCCTGTTCTGCGCGCGGGTAGTCTTCCGAGCGCACCATCAGGCTTCTGACGAGCGTCAAGCGCGCCTCGATGTTCTCCGGCTGGTTCTTCACGCTCTTTTCGGCAAACCCAATCGACGTGTCGATCTCCCGCCGCTGCAGATGCAGGCGCGCCAGTTCCATCGCCGCGTCTACGGCGAACGGCTCGAGGTTGAATGCTTCGTTGAGAGCTCTTCGCGCATCTTCGAGCTTGTTCTGGGCGGTCCTGACCTTGCCGAGCATGAACTGCACCTGTGCGGACCGCGGGTCAATCGACAAGGCGGTCTTGATGAGGGCGTCCGCCTCGTCGATTCGGAAGTCCGCGATCAGCAGCCTGGCCTTGAACGCCATCGCGGACGCGTCACGCGGCGACTTGACGAGCAGCGCGTCAATCGACTTGTACGCATCGGCACGCCGGCCCCACGCGAGCTCCACGAGGGCCAGCCGCATCTTCGCGGCACTGAAGCTGTTCTTATCGCCGGCGAGCGCGTTGAGAACGGCGGCTGCCTCGTCGAACCGTTTGACGGCGAGGTAATAATCCGACAGCGCCAGGCGGGCGCCCGCGTCTTTGCCGATCTCGGCCGCGGCCTTGAAATAGGGTTCCGCCTCGCTTGCCCGGTTTGCCTCGATCAGGAGCGATCCGAGCGTCCGGTTGACGACAAGATTGGTCGGTTCGATCTGGTGCGCTTGCTCGAGCGCACGCTGGGCGTCGGACAGGCGGCCCATCGATCGATAGAAGTTTGCGAGCGCCACATACGGTCTCGGGTCGTTTCCGGCGACCGACACGGCCCGGATAAAGGCGGCCTGGGCGAGATCCCGCTCCCCCTTGGCGAGACGGAGCGTACCGAGGTTCGTGAGCAGCCCCGCGCGGTCAGGCTGGAGCACGGCCGCCCGTTCCGCGACGTCGACCGCGTCGTCGAGCACGCGAAGGCCCGCGAGAGCGTTGCCAAGCAGCACGAGGGCGCGGAAGTCGTTCGGGTTCTGCTTGAGCACGACCCGCGCCCGTGTTTTCGCGTCCTGAAACCGGCCACCCAGCAACAGCAGGTTGCCTGCCTTCAACTGGAGATCGGCATCGTTCGGAAGCAGGTCGGCGGCCCGGACGTACTCGGGCAGCGAGTTGCGCACATCACCCGCGGCGGCGTAGGTTTCCGCCAGCTTGAATCGCGCCCCCCCGTCCTTGGGCGCAATCAAAGTGGCCCGCCGGTACTCGATGATTGCCTCGTTGTAGGCCTGCCGGGCGGCGTACGCGTCGCCCGATCGGATGTGGGCGAGCTTCAGCTTCTCAGGATCCCGATCGCAGGCGGCGGTCGTCGCGATGACCGCCACAAGGACGGAAAGGGTGATGCGTCTGAGGGGCACGCGTCCAGTGTGAGCAAAGTCTCTTCCGGAAGCCGCGAGCCCGTCGATTTTGGCGATTCGCTGATAAGAACCAGAGTTCTGCGGGTTTGCCGGCGCTCGGGGCCGGACGATCCAGGCGCTAGTCCGCCGCCTGCGCGACTTTTGTCGCTACCGTCTCGGTTTTTTGGGCGCGGGCGCCCTTCCGCCGGTTCACGCTCCTGGCGACGGCGACCAGCCCTGTCCCGAACAGCAGCAGGCTCGCGGGTTCAGGAACCGGGTTTTGCGGTGGTGGTGCCATCGGGGAGTTCACCCACCATTCCTCGAACCCGGCGTTCGAGGCATCGTTGGTGCCGAACTGCGAATACAGATACACGTACGGGTTCGCGTTGGTGTCCTGGGCGGCAAAAAACACATTGGGGATATATGCGGCCATATCGCCGGTTCCGCTGCCGCCACCAATCAGGTTGTAATCCAGCTTGATCCAGTTGTTCTTGAATTCCCAACCGCCCGCGGTGTTGCACGCGCCGATGCACAGCCCGGTGTCGAGGCTGTAGACCAGGTTCGCATTCGTCAGTGCGCCGCCTGTGTAGTTGTTCAGAGACCCGTTGGGTCCCAGGAAGATTTTCAACTGGTCCAGTGAGAGCCTGGAGCCCTGCGTGCTGGCATTCTCGTTGATGTCGAGGAAGAACTCCCGGTAATCGACGCCGCCCCTGGTCACAATCGGGACTTCCGACAGCGTGATCGCACGCGTGAAGTTCGGATCGGTCTTTTCGTCGAACTGCACGGGCCTGGCGTTCGTGTTATAGCCCTGTTCCGTCCCGTTCGACTGGAGCCGCACGAACGATCTGATGTACCCGGTTCCCGTTGGATGCGGATCATCGGCCGTGAAGATGGCGCCCATCGAAAAATTCGACGATGAGTTCGTGCTCGACCAATCCACCTGGCCCGTCGGCCCGCACGTCAAACCCGGGTTGGACACCGCTGAAGAGAGGTCGCAAATCGACGCCGAAGCCGGCCGAACGTTGGCCACTGTGACGACCGCAAGAGCAAGGATGGCGCGACCAGCATATCGGGCGACAGACATTTCGGTTCTCCAGTCGGGTACACGAACTAAGCGCTGATGTCCCAATAGCAACGCGGCTGCCACGATCCCCAGAGATCGATCGCGCGCCAGCCATTTCGCTCCAAGCCACTCACAGACCATCACATAGGGTGAGCACGGCCCGCCCCGCCGAAGCCGGGCAACTGCCGAGATGCCACTCGACCCGCCGACTTTGTTCTTCGCGATCGCCGCTGACGATCTCGTAACGGGCGACGAAATCCGTAACCGGAACCTGCCCGCCGCAGGCCCCTGCGGGCGCCACTCGCCACGAGGAACAGCGGGCCTGTTCTCGAGAGACGACGCGTTTCGCTCCAGAAAATCGACAGCTTCTCAAACGGTCGAGTAGCGGAATCAGTCACAACGCTTTCGCGGCCCACGCCTTGCCCTTACGTGTGAGCAGCCCGCACGTTCTCCAGCGTTTCCACAGACAAGGAAAAATTGTGAACAAAGCCAATACGCCCGTGGTGTGCCTCCGAACCCTAGCGCCGACCGGGCCACCAGGTACGACTACATTCAATGCAGTCACTCGCGCCATAGGCACGCTCGTGATTCTTTTGCTGCTCGGCACTTCGTTGGAGGCAGCCTCGATTTCTCTGGCGTGGGATGCGAACGCAGAATCCGATCTGGCCGGCTACATCGTGTCTTACGGGACGACATCCGGTGTTTATACAAACGAGGTCACTGTCGGCAATCAGACGACGTGGACAGCGACTGGCCTGACTGCAGGTCAGCGCTATTACTTTGCTCTCAAGGCTTATAACCACGACCAGCTTCAGAGCTCCTTCTCCGTGGAAGTCGATGGAGTCGCGCCCACGGGTGTGACGCCGAGCGTGCTGAATCTGAATAACGTCAACGTGACGGAAGGCGCAAGCGGCACGGCGCTGGCCACTTTTACGGCGACCCTGTCGCCGGCGAGCACGCAGACGGTCACGGTCAATTACACGACGGTCAACGGCACGGCCACTGGCGGCAGCGACTACGTCGCGGCGAACGGAATTCTGACGTTCGCGCCCGGTGTCAGCACGCGCCCGATCGGCGTCACCCTCAACGGCGACACGACGGTAGAGCCGAACGAAACATTCAGTGTCACCTTGAGTGGCGCGCTCAACGCCGTCCTCGGCACCGCGTCCGGGACTGGCACGATCATGAACGACGATGCGGCGGCACCACCGACGGTAACCGCGTCGCCGGCAACGGTCACTCCCGGGAGCGTGATCACGACTATCGTGGCCAACGGGCCAGGCAACCCACGGGACTGGGCCGGGCTGTATCCCACGGGTGCCCCCGATACCGGCTTCGTCGCGTGGCAGTACTTCAACGGCTCGGAAACGCCCCCGGCGGCCGGCATGCCCAGCGCCACGCTGCAATTCACGGCGCCGACGACCCCGGGCAGCTACAACGTCCGGATCTATGCCGACGACCTGATGGGTATACCCGCCGCCATCAGCAATACGATTAACGTACAGGCGCTGCCGGCTCTGGCCGTCAATGGCATCAGCGTCACCGAAGGCCAGAGCGGCACCACCGCGGCCGCCTTCACGGTGACCCTGTCGCCCGTCAGCACGCAGACGGTCACGGTCAGTTACACGACCAGCAACGGCACGGCGACGGCTGGCAGCGATTACGTCGCGGCGAGCGGAGTCCTGACCTTCGCGCCCGGTGTCAGCACGCGCCCGATCAGCGTCACTGTGAATGGCGATACGACCGTGGAGCCGAACGAGACATTCAGCGTCACGTTGAGTGCCGCGGCCAACGCCATCCTCGGCACCGCGTCCGGGACCGGCACGATTACGAACGACGATACTCTCGAGCCTCGCCATCGGAAACGCTTCGTTACCCGAGGGCCACAGCGGCACCACGCCCGCCGCTTTCACGGCGACGCTGTCACCCGTCAGCGCGCAGACCGTCACGGTCAACTACACGACGGTCAATGGCACGGCGACTGCCGGCAGCGATTACGTCGCAGCGACCGGAGTCCTGACCTTCGCGCCAGGTGTCAGCACTCGCCCGATCAGCGTCACCGTGAATGGCGACACGACGGTAGAGCCGAACGAGACGTTCAGTGTCACGTTGAGCGGCCCATCAAACGCCGTCCTCGGCACCGCGTCCGGGACGGGCACGATCACGAACGACGATGCTGCGGCAGCACCGACGGTGACCGCGTCGCCGACGACGGTCATCGGGGGAAACGCGATCGTCGTCACGGTTGCCAACGGCTCTGGCAAAACGGGCGACTGGGTCGCGCTTGCCGCGACCACCGCCCCGAATAGCAGCTACGTCACCTGGGCATATCTCAGCGGCTCAACGACGCCCCCCGCCGTGGGGCTCACTGCGGCGACGCTCTCGTTGGTCGCCCCGGCAACGCCCGGCACATATCAGGTCCGGTTCTTTCGGACGGGATCCACGCTGCTCGCCATCAGTAGCTCCATCACCGTACAGCCGCCGCCGACCCCGCCGACGGTGACCGTCGGCTGCGACGACGGTCAGAGTGGCACGACGCGCGGCCGCCATCAGGTGACACTGTCGCCGATCAACACGCAGACGGTGGACGGTCAGTTACGGGACCGGCCAACGGCACCGCGACCGCCGGCAGCGAATAGTCGCGGCGAGCGGCGTCCTGACCTTCGCGCCCGGCGTCAGCACGCCCCCACGGCGTGGGCTCAATCGGCGACCTGACGTTGGCGCCGAACGGGACGTTCAGCGTCACGTCTTTGGGGGCGGGATCAACGCCGTGCTCGGCACGGCGACCAGCATCGGCACGATCACAACGACGATACGGCCGCCCCCGCCGACGGTGACGCGTGGCTCGACGACGGTCAGCTCCGGGAGCGCCATCACGGCCTCTGTCGCCAACGGGCCGGGTAACCCGGGTGACTGGGTCGCGCTCGTCCCACCACCGCCCCCAATAGCAGCTACGTCACCTGGCATATCTCAACGGCTCGACCACACCCCCGCGATGGGCATGCGCGACGCTTCGTTGAATTCACGGCCCCGGCGACGCCGGGCACGTATCAGGTCCGGTTCTTTGCCAACGACCTGATGGTGACCCCCGTCGCCACCAGCAACACGATCACGGTACAGGCGTTGCCCGCCCTGACCGTCAATAGCGTCAGCGTCACCGAGGGCCAGAGCGGCACCTCCGCAGCTACCCTCACGGCGACCCTGTCGCCCATCAGCACCAGACCGTTACGGTCAATTACACGACGGTCAACGGCACGGCCACTGCCGGCAGCGATTACGTCGCGGCGAGCGGAGTCCTGACCTTCGCGCCTGGTGTCAGCACGCGCCCGATCAACGTCACCCTCAACGGTGACACGACAGTGGAGCCGAACGAAACGTTCAGCGTCACCTTGAGTGGTCCGATCAACGCCGTCCTCGGCGCCGCGTCCGGGACCGGCACGATCACGAACGACGATGGGCGGCAGGACCGACGGTGACCGTGGCTGCCGACGACGGTCGTTGCGCGAGGCGCCATCAGCCTCACTGTCGCCAACGCGCCGGGTGGGACCGGGTGACTGGGTCGCGCTCGCCGCGACCACCGCCCCGAATAGCAGCTACGTCACCTGGGCATATCTCAACGGCTCGACGACGCCCCCCGCGGTGGGGCATCACTGCGGCGACGCTCTCGTTAGTCGCCCCGGCAACGCCCGGGACGTATCAGGTCCGGTTCTTTGGGGCGGGATCCACGCTGCTCGCCATCAGTAGCTCCATCACGGTGCAGCCCGTGTCCCCCTCGGGCATGGATGCGGTCCGCGCGACCGCGGTCGAGACGGATACGATGGCACTCCAGGCGTCGGTGTCTCTTGGCGCGTTCGACGCTCCGACCGACAACGCGACCGGCGTGACTGGCGCAATCCCGATTGCCGGATGGGCGCTGGACGACAGCGGCATCGATCAGGTGCAACTCTGGCGCAACTGCGTGGAGGCAATTGATCGACCGGCGGGTGCCTGCTCCGCGGCGACGCCCGACGGCCCCGCCGACTTCGTGTTCGTGGCGGACGCATCGTTTCTCGCCGGAGCGCGCTCCGACGTAGAGACGTCGAATCCGGCAAATCCGCAGGCCTACCGCGCGGGATGGGGCTACTTGATGTCCACCAACGCGTTGCCGCACCTGCCAAACGGCACCGGGCAGGGAGGGCAGGGGACATTCACCCTCTCGGCGTACGCGGTAAACGTCGAAAATCGTCACACGCTGCTCGGAACGAAGACGATCACGCTGGACAACGATTCCGCGAAGCGCCCCTTCGGCGCGATTGAGGCGCCCGACCAGGACCCGGCCGTGACGACGTCGATCTACGCGAATGTCGGCTGGGCGATGACGCAGCACGGCAAGTGCATCGCCACGACGGCAACTGCCGCCTACCGGGTGTACATCGACGGCGTCTCGATGCCGTTGACACTGGGTGCAAATTGGTTCCCCGGACCGGCGGACGCCGGCATCGCCGCCGCTTTCCGGGGGCGGTGTGACAGCAGTGCGGCGCTCGCGGCGTACTACGTCGACGTCAACGCACTCGGCCTCGCAGACGGACTGCACACAACCGGGTGGGATGTCATCGACAACCGGGGGAACGTCGGCGGGATCGGCAGCCAGTTCTTCACAGTACGCGCCGGGTCTGTCGTCGCGCCGGAGGGCGCGACGTCCGAGCGCGCCAAGGCGCTGGGCCTGACGAGCGACCTCGACGTCTCGTTCGAGGCATCGCGGTTGGTGCTCGTCCGGGCGGGGCGCGACGACGTGGCAATGACGACGGTGACGCTGGATTCGAGCGGGCGCTATCCCGTGCAGTTCCCGGCGGGCAGCCGCATCGCGCTCGACCTGGGCGGGAAGGTGGACGCCGGCTATCAGATAGTGGGCGACGAGCTACGCGCGCTGCCGAGCGGGTCGACGTTCGACGCCGCCAACGGGCAATTGACGTGGCAGCCGCCGGTTCCGTTCCTCGGCACGTTCCATCTGGTGTTCACCAGCGGCGGCGAGCGGATCGATGTGATGGCGACGATAGTCGACCCGACGGCGGCGCGCTGACAGTGCGGGCGCTCTACTGGCGAGCGCGTCACCGTGCGAGGGTGCGCGCCGCCAGCATCGCCTGAAGCTTGCGGACATCCTCGTTCTGCGCGGCCAGCGTGGGATCGAGCTTCAGCGCCGCGTCGAGCTCGGTAGCCGCTTGCTGCAGGTCGTCGGTGGCGGCCATGACCACGGCGGCATGCCACCGGACCTCGGCGCTGTTCGGCGCACCGGCCAGCGCGATTCGCATCGACGCCAGCGCGTCCTGCTCGTGCCCCAGCAGGTGCTGAATCCAACCGAGGGTGTCATTCAGCATCGGGTTGTTACGGGCGAGCGACGTGGCGCGCTGTGCGAGGACGAGCCCCTCCTCTGGCGCGTGACGATGGACGGCGAGCGCGTAGGCGAGGTTGTTGAGTGCTACCGGATCGTTGGGCACGAGCGTCAGCAGCGTCCGGTAGCGGTCGATCGCCTTGTCGTGTTCGCCCTTTTGCGTGTAGAAGGATGCGAGGAGGGCATGGGGTCCGGCGAGACGTGGATCCGACGCAGTGGCTTCTTCGAGCGCCTGCATGCCGCCGGCGACATCCTGACGCGCCAGTCGCGCCTCCGCCCGCAGCGAGAGGGCGAGCGCCTCGCGCTTGAACCCGCTGCGCAGCATCGTCTGCAGCCGCCTCTCTGAGAAGAACACGGACAGCTCCGTCTGCCCGTCGAGGCCTTTGTCGATATCAGTCGCCGCGAGCGACTGTTGCCGGAAGGGGGCGCACAACGGGTCGCCGATCACGACCGTCTGCCAGCTCAGATAGGGCATCGCGCGATAGAAGGCCTCGGCCAGGTTCGCGCCTTTGACGTAGGCGGGAAACAGGAGGTCGGGGCGAATCGTCGCGTCCAGGAACGGCTCGGCCACATGCCCCGCCGTGCCGGTGACGCCAGCGCGAATCAGGTCGCCCGTCAGCGACTGCGGAGACCCGGCAAAGTAGCTCTGCTTGTCTTCCCAGTTTCCAATCGTCCAGTCGGCGGGCGGCTCCCTGAACGTCCGGGCATCGGAGCTCACGAACATCGCCGCCAGCGCGCCGGGCGCGAAACCAAAGCCGAAGTGACGGCCCTTGATGGTGGGGTCGTTCGAACCCCACGAGTAGTAGCCGAGCACACCGGTCCGTTCCGTCACAACTTTGGCGGTGTCGTCGAACTCCACCGGGCCGTCGTAACCGGCGGCCCCGAGCGCATCCGCCGCGTCGCGCAGCCATGCGTTGCCTTTGTCCTGCCATGACGGCCGGCCGTCCAGCACGATCCGGCCGCTCGAAGCGGGCGCGCTCCCCCGATCGATCAACTTGAGCACATCGTCCACCGAGAAGCCATCGAGACGCGTCACCAGGAAAATATCGAACGACTCGTGGCTGAACGGCTTGAACCCGGCGTCGGCGGCGGTTCCCGCGAAGTACGGGTTCGGCACCGGGCCCTCTGGACGGTTGAGCAGGCCGGTCATACGCCGATACAACAGCGTCAGCTCCGAGTCGACGCTCGCAACTGTGGTGTCGCGTCCGCCCGTTCCTTCGACGCGCATCGGCACGCCCTTGGTGAGCACGATGTAGAGGATGCGGTCCTGACCGCCTGTCGCCGAGATGCATCTGCTGATCGGCAGCTGAATCTGCTGGTCGAACTCGGCTCGCTGAATTGTCTCGTCGGTCTTCGCCGTCAGCCGACACACGTTCCCTGCCGGAATGCTCCGCTTGCCTATGTAGTAGTCCCCGATCGTCTGGCTCTCCCGGCTTGCCTCGTTGATGACGACGAGAACGTTTGAGGGCGACTGCGCCGCGGCATCGTTGTTGCCACAGAGCAGAATCGCTCCAGCCAGTAGTGAAAGGAATTGTGGCCTTCGTATCATGGGTGTTTGGTGTGCTGGTTCGAGTTTCAACTGCCGGAGATCGTACCGGCGCCAGGGGTAGTGCAATTCGTATTCCGACAACGAGGTTATCGGAGTGGGCGAATCGTGCTGTTTGTCAGAACAAAGTCACCTTGAACCAGGACTAAAGTCACGCCGTGTCCATGATCAACCTGATCCTGCCCGACCAGCTCCAGGAGCTGCACGCATTGGGCGCCATCCTGTCGTCGGTCCCCGATCGCGAGGCTGCGGGCCGTACGCTGGTTGCGCGGCTCTCGGCCGTTCTCGACGTGCCGACCGTGTTGATCGAGCGGCGCGCCGGCTCGTGGCTGGCGATCGCCGCGGAGCGGAACGTTCCCGGCGCGGCGGTTTTGGGCGGCGCGTGGCAGGCGGCTGTCCGCACCGATGAATACGAGCACGTCGTCACGGACGTAGCGCTTGCCGGCCGGGAGCGCTGGACCTGTCTCTCGCTGCGCGGGCCAGGCGGGAAGGCGCTGGTCCTCGCCTTCGCGGGCGACTGGACGCTGTCCGTCAAGCTCCTCCTGGAATTCGCCGAGGCGCTGTCGACCGCGCTGGCACCGGCGATGGCTCGGCCCGCGAGACATTCGAACGCCGGGCTGACCGCCGCCTATGCGCTCGCGCGCCGCCTCGCCCGTACGAACGACCGGGACAAGCTGTATCAGCTGATCGTGAATGCCTGCGCCCGGGCCGTCGGCGCGAGGAAGGCGTCCCTGTCGGTGTACGACGACGAGGAACGCGCGCTCGTGATCGCCGCGACCAGTGGATATCCCGCGATTCTCGTCAAGCATCTGCGATTTCCGCCTGGCATCGGCATCATCGGCTCGGTGTTCCTGTCGCGCAGGCCGCTTCACGTGGACGACATCCGCACGCAGCTCGCCCTGGCGAAGCCGCGTCTGCGGTATCGCACGCCGTCGTTCATGTCGGTCCCGCTGCTCGGAGTTGGCGGCGCGCTCGGCGTTGTCAGCGTGGCCGATCAGCGAACCGGGGAGCCGTTCGAGCGCCGCGATCTCGGGACCATGCGCGGTCTGGCCGGGGTTGCCGCGCTGGCGCTGGATCGCATGCGGGCGATCGAGCGCTCGCAGACCGTGACTCGAGAGGCCGCGATCGACATGCTCACCGGGCTGTTCAATCGCCGTCACTTCATGCAGCGCCTCGAGGAAGAGCTCGAGCGTGCCCGGCGGCAGGGCGCCCCGCTGACCGCGGTGATGCTCGACGTCGACAACTTCAAGCAGCTGAACGACCGGCTCGGCCATCCGGGCGGCGACGCCGTCCTGCGCGTCGTCGGAGACGTGCTGCGGCGTTCGGTCCGCTTGTTCGACGTGTGCGCCCGGTTTGGCGGCGATGAGTTCGCGATCCTCATGCCCGGAAGCAGCTCGGATAGCAGCGCCCAGATCGCCGAGCGTATTCGGCAAGACGTGGAAGGCTCGCGTCCGCTGATCGGCCCGTGGTCTGACGACCTGAGGGTCACGGCCAGCATCGGGATCGCCACCGGGACCGGGACCAGCGGGGAAGACCTGATCGCCCGTGCCGACGAGGCGCTGTATGCGGCGAAACGCGACGGCAAGAATCGAGTCAGGCGGAGCCCTGACACCGTGAGACTTTAGTCCCCCTGGCGGCGACTTTTTCCCTCGCCGCTCGACACGCCCCCTTGGAATGCGCCGGAGTCCGGACCGTAAAATGGCTTGCCGCTTGCTCGCCTGGGTGGCGGAACGCGGCGCCGGTAAACGCCCGCCAACTCACAGGCTGTCGCCGGCGTATGACCCACGACACCTTCTGAGCTGAGGCGCACTGGGCGCGAATGCGCTCGCCCGGCGTCGCCGTTCCACCAGCACTGTTCGCCCGGTCCGTGTGCGCATCTCCAGAAGGCGGGAAGCTCAGAACAAAGTCGGCGTCCGGGCGCAACTTCGGACCAACTGCTCCCACATTTACCGCCGTTTCGGCGTGAATCCCTGCGGCCGCGGTGGCATCCCGATTGATACGGTTGATGCTGTGCCCCTCGGCCGCGATTCCTGCCCGCTCTGCTCCCACCTCTCCGACATCCGGGCCGCGGACGTTGACAGCTTTGGCGTCCGATGCCGCACGTGCGGCTCCTTCCTCATCGACGATCAGCTGACGCAGGTGATTGCCAACGCGCGCTCTCGGGGGCTCCGGCCGGTGCTGGAGCATCTGCCGCGACTCTCCGTGGCGGCCCGCGACGCTTGCGCGGGTGGCCAGCCGCTCTCGCTCACGTCCACGAACTGGGTCCGAATTTCACGGACGGCTCAGTTGCCCGACTGATGGATTGGGGCCGTGGCCCGACAATAGTCGGGTCACCCCCCGACTTGCGGACCGATCCTGCGCTTCCGCCTCATTCCGGTGATGGCACCACGGTTGCGAGAAGAGCAGCATGCCTCGGCGAACAGACACCACCGATCGACGACCCGGAGCGATGCCCGACATCCGTGCGGAAGGCGACCAGATCGTCTTCGAGTTCACGGTCGCCATCGGCGCGCGAAAAGAGCCATTCAGACGGCTCGTGCTGCGCTGCACGCAGGACGGCGACGTGTTCGCCGCCATTCACCCGCACCAGGACATCCGCTCCACCGGCCGCTGAAACATCCTCGCGATCGTTTCTTCCTTCCACTCTTCCGGACTCAGGCCGCGCCTGCGTGAGAAAGCACTCCAGGCTTTGCCTTGCCCAGCGCCCGTTTCAAGGAGGCGACGACGTACGCCTGCTGGTCTTCGGTCAGCTCCGGATAAATCGGAAGGGCGAGCGATTCACGCGCGGCGGCTTCCGCACGAGGAAATGAACCCTCGCGAAGGCCCAGGGACGCCAGGCATTCCTGCAGATGAAACGGAACCGGATAGTAGACGGCGGTCCCGATGCCTTCGGCTTCGAGCTTGGCGCGAACGCCATCGCGATCCGGAAGCCGCACGACGAACTGATTGTAGATATGCGTCTGGCCGGCGCGCTCGAGCGGCAGGCCGACGACGCCGTCGAGGTCTGCCGCCTGGAACAACTGCCGATACCGGTCAGCGTTGCGCTGCCGCGCGGTCGTCCAATCCGCGAGATACCGCTGCTTCACCCGGAGCACCGCGGCCTGCAACGCGTCCAGCCGGAAGTTCCCTCCGATAACGCTGTGGTAATACTGCGGTTTGGCGCCGTGCGTCCGCAAGAGACGCACGCGAGCCGCCATCGTGTCGTCGAGCGTCGTGACGAGACCGGCATCGCCGAAAGCCCCGAGGTTCTTGCTCGGGAAGAACGAGAAACATCCGAGGAGTCCGATCGTTCCGGCGCCGCGACCGCGATACTCGGCGCCGATGGCTTGAGCAGCATCCTCCACCAGAGGGACCTGGGCGGCCTGCGCGATGGCCGTCAGGGCATCCATCTCCGCCATCAGGCCAAAGAGATGCACCGGGATGATGGCTTTCGTACGCGGCGTAATCGCCGCGTGAACAGCCGCCGGGTCGATGTTGAAGCCATCGGCCTCGATATCGACGAGCACCGGCTGCGCGCCGAGGCGGCTGATCGCGCCGATCGTGGCGAAGAATGAGTACGTCGTGGTCACGACTTCGTCGCCCGGGCCGACGCCGAGGGCCATGAGGGCGACGAGCAGCGCGTCGGTCCCGGAGGACACGCCGATGGCATGCTTCGCGCCGAGAGCCGCGGCGAGCTCCGTTTCGAGCGACTCGACCTCCGGCCCCATGATGAAGCGCTGGCTATCACAGACACGCGTGACCGCTTCGAGCACCTGGTCGCGAATGGGGGCGTATTGCGCGTGGAGATCGAGCATCGGTACTTTCATGGTCACCTCAAGGAGCTGCTCAAATTCGAGTGCCCGGCCGCGGGACGCACAGTCTTGACGCCTTCGTCTGGTGGATTGTAGCGGGTATCGTTGCTCTCTTTGGAGTACCCGGTCGAGCTTGGTCGGAACCGGTACAAAGTGAGGGTGTCTCCTGCCCGCACGGCGTCGAACCGCCCGGAACCAATCAATGACGCGCACGCGCCTTTGACGCGCTGAAGCACCGGGTCGCGACTGTCGTCCGGGCAGAAAAGATAGAGGTCGGGCACGTCGAGCAAATCGCCCGGTGGCCAGGCGTCCGCCTGAACGCTCTCGAGCCGGTAGGTGCGGCGATTTGATGCAACCCTGAAATTGTGCGCCACCGGCGCAACGACGATCGCGTTTGTCGGCAGCGCGCCTGAGGCCCAGGCAGCGATATCACGGTACTCGCGCCATTCGCGATTGTGAAAACGCAGCGCATCGGGCGCTGCGAGGTGCCGGCCAAGCCCGAAGGCGGTGACCAGAACGAGCCCGGCAATGGCGCAACGCCTCGCAACACGCATGGGTGCCGCCATGGCGAGGTGGTCGAGGACAATCACCCAGTAGAACAGGATGAAGGGCAGGTAGGTCACCCATTGCCGGGGATTCGGCAATCCGATCAGGAGGATGCCGATGCCGAATGGCAGCCAGACTTCTACAGGGCCCGGTCCACGACGAACGGAGAGCCACCAGCCATATGCCGCGACGAGCAGAGACCCCGTCGAGACGAGGGCCACGGCGTTGCTCGCCAGGCCGTCCGGCCATGAGAGCAGCGGAACAAGGAGATGCAACGGATAGCGCCCGTGGTACCAGGAGAATTCCTGCACATACGGGACCCATCCCCGGCTCAGAAGGCTGAGCATGGAAGATGCACCCTCGCCGAATCGTGCTGTGACGTAGTCCAGCGGCACGCCGGTTGTGTGCCACGCCGCGAAAAATTTCCAGCCGATGATGGCTACCAAAAGCGGCACCGAAAACGACACGGCCATGCGGAGTCTCATCGGGAGCCGCTCAGGACGAATCAGAAAATACAGGATGCCGGCGGGCAGGAAGCTGATCCCGTATCCCCGCGTGAGGAATGCAACGGCGGCGATCCCGCCGGCGACGCTGGCTGCCGCGGGAGAGGTCGCCCGTTTGAGTGCGAGCAGCGTGAGTGTGCACGTCAGCATGAAGGGGATCTCGCTCATGGTGACGTGACTGAAGAGAAAGTATGCCGGGTTGAGTGCGGTCAACAGAATCGCCCAGCGCGCTGCCGGCTGATCCCGCCAGAGTCGCGACAGCAGCGCCAGGTTCGAGAGGCCGAGGATGACCATCGTGAACTTCAGCGCGTACCAGGACGTGCCGAACCCGTAAACGACCAGCGCGAGCAATGCAGGAAAAACGACAGGCCATGCTCCGTGTCGTCCGTACGCCTCCTGACTGGACGGGAACGTGTCAGTGGTGTAACGCAGCTGTTCGACCAGATTGATGCCGAGCGTCAGGAATAGACTCGCGTCGTCTTTGTTGTAGAGATTGAAATCCGGGCTGGGGAAAAGAAACACACAATAGAGGATCGCGATCGCGACGCCCGCGGCCCACCATCGGGGCGCGAGGCGTTGCCGTGCCAGGATGGCCCGGGGAGTCGAGAAAGGATAGTGCATGTAAAGGGTTAAAAGAGAGCGCCCGGCATCAGCCTACGTGTAGAAGAAGGCGATCGGCGGTGACTCGCCGCTGCCACTCGATCGTTCGCCGGAGCCCGTCAACGAGTGGGACTGCTGCCTTGACACCAAGTATCCGTTCACACCGGGTCGTGTCCGGCACACGCCGGCGGACGTCCTGGTACGCACGGCCCGTGAACGACTCGTACGGCACGAACGACAGTTTCAAGTCACCAGGCGTACCGCTGATCCGTTTGATCATCTCGGCGAGACGCAGAATCGTGACCTCTTCGGCGCTGCCGATGTTGATGATCTCCCCGTTGGCAGCCGGGTTGACGGTGGCCGCGTAGATCCCCTCGACAGTGTCGCTGACGTACGTGAAGCTGCGCGTCTGCAGGCCGTCGCCGTGGATCGGTATGGCCTCGCCCTTCAGCACGGCGTCGATGAACACGGGCGGAGGGCCGCCCCACCAGCTCAGGTGCTGGTTCGGGCCGTACGAGCCGAAGAAGCGGAGGATCGTCACAGGAATCCCGGCGCTTTCGGCGTACGCAAGGCCGAGGTGCTCATCGAAAATCTTCGATGCGGCGTAGGCCCAGCGGGCGACCTTCGAGCTTCCGATGACCAGGTCGTCGTCTTCGTTGAAGGGCACTTTCGGGTTGCGCCCGTAAACGTCCGATGTGGACGCGAGCACGCACTTCGCCCGGGCTCGGCGCGCGAATTCGAGCGCGTTCTCGCTGCCTCGCTGGTTGATGCGCAGCGTGTCGAGGGCATTCCCGTACCGGGGGATCTTGAAGGCGGCGAGGTGGACGATGCACTCGTAGCCCTCTCCGATGCGGTCGAAGGTGGAAATCTCCGTCACGTCACGCCGCTCGAAATGAAACGCCGGGTTGCCGAGATGTGGCCTGATGTTCTCGACGGAGCCCATCGAGAGGTTGTCGATGCCGATGACCTCATGGCCACAGGCCAGCAGCTTCGTGAGCAGGTTGGAACCCAGGAATCCGGCGACACCGGTGACGATGATCTTCAAGAAACCTTCTTCCAAGTCATTTCAGTGGTTGTGTAAGTCCCGGGCGTGGCAATGCCGGAATGGCGCACCACCTGCGAGGGGAGCGCGATTTCACCCGGCGGGCCCATCCGCAGCCGCAGCAGCCGCACCAGCAGGCGCACGTGGCCAACGATGGTTTTCAGCTTGGGGATCTTGGAGCGCCCAAGAATTCGAACCTGCAGGATGGTCGGGTGTTCGACGATCCCTGCTCCGCGTAGTGCCAGCAGCCCCAGCATCTCGGCCACGCCGAGAAAGCCGCCTTCACGCAGCGGCAGCTCCACTACGGCCGAGCGGCGGTAGACCCTGAAGAAGCTCGTGTAAGTCGCCAGCTTCACGGGCAGGACCCGGCGGTACAGGAACGACGCGCCTTTGGAGAGCAGCAGGCGAGCCGCCGGCACGTTCCTGACGCCCCCGAGATGGTGATACGGCGAACCGGTGACCATGTCGTTCTGGTCCGTCAGCAGCGGAATCATCTGCGGGAGCTCGCTCGGGTCGTAGGTACAGTCGCAGTCGATCGAGCAGACAATCTCCGTGCGGGCCTGGCGAATCCCGGTCAGGATGGCCGCTCCTGCGCCTTGATTGCGTTCGTGACGCACGATCGTGGAGTCCGCTCGACCACCGAACAGCTCGTTCAGCATCCGCCAGGTGTCGTCCGTGCTGCAGTCGTCCACGAAGATCAAACGAAGCTCGTAGCGGTCACGCATCGTGACACCGAGCGTGTCGAGCGTTCTCGAGAGGTAGGGCAGGACGACCGCCTCGTTGTAACAGGGAACGACGACGGTAACGGGGATCCTGTCAGCCGCTTCAATGGCTGGAGTCCGTACCAGGATCGTGGCCGGCCGGATCACCGCATCCGAAGGGGCAATCGATGGCGTGATATCCATCTGGGGCAGCCCGAGGTAGTCGGCGATGCCGGTGAACCGGTACTTGGAAAGATAATCATCGATCACCCACGACATCTTCCCGAGATTCCGGTAGTGCCGAAGCCTGTGCAGGAGCGGCGCCGCCGTGATATGCGGCTGGTTGCGATCCAGTTCCCACACATGGAAGTACATGACGAACGGCGCGTCGTAATGACGGTCCCAGTAGCGCACGAGGCGCTTCAGCACCGTGTGGGGAAACTGGCGGAAGTAGTTACCACCACCGATCGGAATGTGGCATCCGAAAATGGAGCACGCCGACATCGGAAACTCCCAGATCCGCCGGTCCCCGTAGCAGTGCGCGTGCAGGAACCGCCGGTGCGGCTCGCGGGCGAACCGCCGAAGCAACGGGCCGATGCTGGAGTCGTACGCGTAGCCCTCTTCGGCGAGCACATCGAGCGCCCAGAAATCCGCCGGCGTGAACCATTCGTGGGCGACGCGATAGCCGAGCACCTGTTTTCCGGACGCCCGCTCCAATGCCTCGCGCGCACGCCGGAGATCCTCGCGGAACTCCAGCGGGGACATCTGCCTGATGCTGCGATGGTAATAGCCCTTGCTGGCGATCTCATGCCCCCGGTCCGCCACCCGCCGGACCAGTTCGGGATAGTGGTCCGCGATCCAGCCCGACACGAAGAACGTCGCCTTCACGTCATGTTCGTCGAGCAGCCTCAGGGCCTGGAGCGTGTTGCTCTCGAAGCGGGTTTCAAAGCGGTTCCACTGTCCGCGTTGAATGAGCTGATTGAAGACGCCGACCTGAAAGTAATCCTCCAGGGCGATGGTCAGAATATGCTGGCGTTGCGGTGCCTGCGGGGACGGAGACATCAGGAATGCCCTCCCAGCCGCACAGGCGCCCTGGGCGCGTCGCCGCGCAGTGCGGCCTCGCCCTCGTGGACGATTGCTGTCGCTCCCGCACGCCGCACCACCGCCGCCGCGTGCGCTTCCATGGTCACAACCTCGAAGCGATCCGTCATCTTCTGCACGACGGCCTCGAGAACACGCTGCTTGATGGCAGTCGGGAGGCGCATCGCCGGGAAGTACGCCATTTCGGGCGCCTCCTCCGGACGAAGGAAGTCGGTAGGATGCAGGAGAACGGAGGGCTGGACCCCGGTCGCTCTGCAAAGGGCCAGCGCCGCGGCAAAGTAGCCGACGGCGAGCGCCGGCGACACGGTCGCCAGGTACATGACGTAGCTCACGTGAATCGGAACCCGCAGAAACGGAAGGGTCGTGACGGGAATTTCAACAATCGGCGGCGTTCCCTGCCCGTGCAGGATGTAGGGTGTGTTCGGACGCACGGCGTCCCTCAACGACCCGAAGAGCGCCGCCCGTTCCTTCTTCTGCTCGCGCGTGTAGCGGCTGTGCAGAAACGTGTACGCCCTGGCGAGCGGACCGACAAACGTCGGGAACGTGGACGCGTCGTACAGATAGCCGCGGCGGGCCAGGACGCGAGGCCCGGCTTCGGACAGGCTGAAGCCCGGCCCTCGAAAGCCGACGGTCCGCCGGCCGGTCGCCGCCTCGATGGCCTCCTCGGCCTTCGCCAGTTCAGCCTCGAAACGCTCTTCCGAATACGCCTGCAGCCACGGCTCGTGGTGAAAACTATGGTTGGCGATTTCATGGCCATGGCCTGCAATCTCGGCGAACAGCGGCCGGTTCCTCGGCACATCCGCGTCCTGTCCGACCACAAAAAATGTAATCTTCAGCTTCCGCGCCGCGAGGAAACCGAGGATTCTCGGGACCACCAACCCAAGGTACGACGGCAGCGACGCCCATGACGGGTCGCCATGCGTCTTCAGGTACGACCACTTGTCGTCCAGATCCAGCGAGAGGCTGAGCAGCGGCTTCGTCACTTTCAGACTCCGCATAATGCCGGCTCGAGCACGATCGGCGTTCCGTTGCTCCGCAGCGATCGCTGGGCCGCGTCGAGCACTCTGACGACACGCAGTCCGTCGTTGCCATCGCTGCGCGGTTGCCTGCGCTCACGGACGCACTCGAGAAAGTGCAGGCACTCCAGCTCCAGCGGCTCGCCCATCTTCAGATACGGGATGGTGATGTCGCCGAATCGCATCGTCACGTATTCGGCGTAGCTGTTGTAGTCGCTGTTGTATGCCGCGCCTTTGTCGTACAACCGCAGCTTTTCATTCGCGTCGAAGTCGTCGAAGACCGCCATCTTCTGGCTGCCGACGATCGTCATCTTCCGGATCTTGTGCGGATCGAGCCAGCTCACGTGGATGTGCGCCATCGCGCGATCGTTGAAGTTCAGCGTGATGAACACCGTGTCCTCCACGCCGCGTTTCAGATACGACTGCCCCCTGGCCGCCACGTCGGTCGGTTCCATGTCGAGCAGGTACAGAATCGACGAAATGTCGTGCGGCGCGAAGTTCCACAGCGCGTTCTCGTCGTTGCGAATCGTCCCGAGGTTCACGCGCTGGTTGTAGAGGTAGTAGATGTCGCCCAGCTCTTTCGAGACGATCATCTCCTTCAGGCGATTGACGACCGGGTGGTACTCGAGCAGGTGGCCGACCATCAGGATGCGGCCTTCCTGTTTGGCGAGGTGAACCAGTTCCTCGGCCTGGGCGACCTCGAGCACGAACGGTTTCTCGACGTAGACATCCTTGCCCGCCAGCAGCGCGGCCTTGCAGAGCGCGTAGTGCGTGCCCGCCGGGGTGGCGACCACCACAGCCTGGACGACCGGGTCTCGCAACAGCTGATCGAACGAGGTGGTGGCCAGCGCCCCCGGAGTTGTCGCCTGCATTCTCGTGAGAGCGGCGGGGCTCGTGTCGCAGATGTACCTGAAATCGCAGCCGGGAATCTGCGAGTAGTTCCTGGCCAGGTTGCGGCCCCACCCGCCGACACCGGCGACCGCGAGACAGACCGTGGAAAGTTCGTGTGCCCGGTGCATTTATCTACCTCGTCATGGCGTCGGCCATCGGACGCGCCGGAGGCGCGCCACGGCCGGCGTAAAGCTGTACAACCGCCGCAAGCGTGCGCTCGGCGGCGCGTCCCTCGCCGAAGCATTGCGAGGCCCGGCTGGCCAGGGCCTCGCGCTGCGGCATCGTGTCTTCCCACTGCCGGAGCGCCCCGGCGATGCGGCCTGCGTCGAAACCCGCCACGAGATTGGCCCCCCAACGGACCGTCTCGACCCATTCGGTTTCCTCGCGCAGCGTGATGCACGGACACCCCGCGAAGAACGCCTCTTTCTGCAGCCCTCCAGAGTCGGTGAGCACGACGCGGGCGGCGTCGAGCAGGCACAGCATCTCGAGGTAGGAGACCGGGTCGATCAGGCGCAACCGGGCGTCGAGGCCTCTCTGGGGGTTCGCGGCAATTGCTTTCGCGGTGCGGGGGTGAACCGGAAAGAGCACCGGCAGGCCGCCGGCCGCAACGGTGTTGAGACCCTCCAGCACCGAGGCGAGTCTGTCGTCCACGTTGCCGGCGCGGTGCACCGTCGCGAGGGCGAATTGCCCCGGCTCGACGGCGAAGCGCCGCAGCGTCGCTGCCAGCCGCTCGCGCACGAGCGGCCTGCTGGCCACCCACGCGTCGTACATGACGTCGCCCGTCCACACCGTCCGATCGGCCAGGCCTTCTAGCTCCAGATTCTCGACCGCGGCTGCGGTCGGGGCGAGCAACAGGTCCGAGACGTGGTCGGCGACGAGGCGATTGATCTCTTCCGGCATCCGGCGATCGCGGCTGCGAAGGCCGGCTTCCACGTGTACCAGCGGGATGTGCAGCTTGGACGCTGCGAGGGCCCCGGCGAGCGTGGAGTTCGTGTCGCCGTACACGAGAACGGCGTCCGGCCGCGCCCCCTCGAGCACGCGCTCGAGCTCGTTCATCATCTGTCCGGTCTGCGCCCCATGTGGCCCTGAGCCCACGCCGAGGTTGACGGCCGGCTCGGGAATCGCCAGCTCGTCGAAGAACGCCGCGGACATGGCGTGCGTGTAGTGCTGCCCGGTGTGGATGATGGAGTGGTTGACCAGGCAATCGCCGTGGTGCCTGTCGATGCACGAGGCGATCGGCCAGACCTTGACGAATTGCGGGCGCGCACCCACGATGCTCACAATCTTCATGACGCGCCGATCTCATCGACCGGCGTGACGGCGGGTCCCTCTTTCCGGTAGGTAGCGCCGCAACTGCTGCAGGTGGCCTGACCGTTGCCGTCGGCGGTCGGGTCGAGCGGCAGCTTGATCCCGCAGGCGCACATCCACCCGCGCAGGCGTCCAGGATTCCCGACGATCAGCGCGTAGTCCGGCACGTCGCGGCTCACGACGGCCCCGGCGCCGATGAAGCAGTACTTCCCGAGCGTCACCCCGCACACGATCGTCACATTGGCGCCGATGCTGGCGCCGCGCCGCACCAATGTGCGCCGGTACTCGTCCTTGCGCGCGACGTGACTGCGCGGATTGATCACATTGGTGAAGACCATCGAGGGACCGCAGAAGACGTCGTCTTCCAGCTCGACTCCCGTGTAGATCGAGACGTTGTTCTGGACCTTCACGTTGTTGCCGATAATGCAGTTCGGCGAAACGACGACGTTCTGGCCGAAGTTGCAATTGAGCCCGATCACCGAGTGCGCCATGATGTGCGAGAAGTGCCAGATCCTGGTCCCCTCGCCGATGCTGCTCGGCTCGTCGACGAACGCCGACTCGTGGACGAAGTAGGGCGTGACCGGAGTGGCGGTGCTCATTACTGGATCGTGGCCTCTGCGAAAATGGTGACGGGAGAGGAGACGGCGGCGCGGGACTCCCGGAAGCCGGCCTCATGTTCGCGGACGAATGCGTCCACCGCACCGACGACCTCGTTGTTGTTGAGCGTGCAGTTGACGAACTGCGACGTGTTCAGGACGTAGAAGTCCGGATGCCGGGTTGCGACGGTCGGGACGAGCGCCGAGTAGCCAATCACCTGTAGTGGCTGCACCTTGAAGGCGCGGTTGATGTGCAGGGTCTCGACATCGCTCCAGTCGCGGTCGGGGAACATGAAATGAAGGCCCTCGAGGAACGAGGCTCGCACCTGTTCGTCGGGTGCACGGAGCAGCGGGTCGTCGGAGATGACGTATTTCGGCAGAAAGGTGACGTACCGCCCTCCCGTCTCCTCGATTGGCGCGACGTTGCTCATGCCGATGATTCCCGTGAACGGCACGCGCGGCTCCGCGATGTTCAGTACGTAGAAGGGCATGAGCGGGCGGCGCGTCACCAGAACGCCGCAGACGACGCCCAGATATTCGACGCGGCCGCCGCCGTCGAGACCGACCAGGTCCGGACCGGCAACCTTGCCCAGGACGTCCAGGGGGCTGGTGAAAATTACCTTGTCGAAGTGCTCCCGGCCTCCGTCGTGATCGATCCACACGCCGGGCCCGCTGTCTGTCCCGATTTCCCGGACCGCGACGGATGTCCGCGCGTCCCCTCCAGCGGTCGCGATCTCTTCGTCGAGCCGCGCCAGCACCGTGCGGTAGCCGCCGGACACGTACCCCAGCGATTCACGTTGCGCTGTTGAATGGCGTGCGCCGAACAGCCGCTTGATATAGGCCCAGATGAACACCGCCGAGACGCGCTTGTAGTGTTCGCCGAGCTTGGCCAGCAGCAGTGGCTGCCACAGCTTCGAATACGTCGCCCGTCCGCACATCCGAATCAGCCACCTGTCGAGCGGAATCGCATCGAGCCGCTTCCAGTCGCTGAGCCACGCACAGTACAGCATCGTCATCGCGAGCCGGGCCTTGCCGACGAGACTGATCAGCGGGAACTTCAGGAATTCGAGGGATGTGCTGATGGAGAACACGCGTCCATCGACGTAGAAACCAGTCGACGTGCCGGACCAGCGGAGCTTGGCGGCGAGCCCGAGGTCCGAGAGTAGCGAGATCAAGTGGATATCGGATGGCAGGATGACGTGGTAGAAGCGATCCCACACGAAGGCGCCGTAGTCGTGATAGGTGGCCAGCCCTCCGAGCTGCCGGTCGCGCTCCAGCACCGTGACGCAGTGCCCCTTTCCGGCAAGCCGGTAGGCGAGGACGAGTCCCATCAGGCCGCCGCCGACGATGCCGATTCGCATCTGCAGAACACCTCGTTGCTCGGTGGACGCGATCGCGCGCGTTCATGCGGCGTCAAGCCAGCGTTAGGTCAGCCAGCGTTAGATTGTGTGAAAGCCGTTACTGCAAGCACACTGCCGTGGCCTCTCGACCTGGACGAAGGATGGCGCCGTGCGGAATGCTCGAGATACTCGCCGTTTCAGAGAAGTCGGGCTTTCGGCGAACAAATAGTCCCGGGATCGCCAGACAATAGTCAGCCTTACCCACGGGAAAACTATCGGGCAGGAGCAGGCGGGGATTGACGTGAGGGCCGGACGCCGAGCGCTGACGTCACAGCCGAATGATGAGGGGTGTCTCAGTGGCCCAGCAGACGCATCCAGGGCCAGACCGCGGCGGCGAGATACAGGATCGTCAGCAGGCCAAGCGTGCGATGTCTCGAGTGGAGGTGCAGGGTCGCGGCGCAGATGGTGGCAAAGCCCTTCGCGGCGGCAATCGCGAGGCCGGCGCCCAGTTGGGCGATGTACCAGGCGACGATCGGATTCCCCTCGGCCTGCAGGCCGTAGGTCATGATTCCCAGGTAAGTCAGGACGCCGTCGAGCACCTGCGCGGTGCAGAAGACCACCAGCATTGCGTTGCCGAACAGGTGTTCGCGAGCGACGACCGGCCCCATCGGATCACGAAGCGGTGACGGGAGTGGGCGCGGGCGCGGGTCGGGTCACGGCGGCGCGGGAACCCGGGTTCAGCATTCTGAACCGCTGAAACGGCAGATGACAATCGTGCTGGCGCAGAAAGCCGAGGAATCGCTTGTAGTCCTCCGGCGCCATGTTGAAGAGATCGAGGAGGACCCGGTAGCTCCCTCGTGTCTGCTCGAGCCCGGCGCGCACGATGAACCGCAGATCGTCGCGCGTGATATCGCGGGACATGAACATCGGATAGACGGTCACCCAGAACGACTCCTTCTGTTTCAGGAGCCGATCGAGCGCGACGGTGATGCGCTGCTGATGCGACACGTTGGCCCGTTCGGGTTCGTCATGGCCCGCCGCGTCGGCTTTCAGAATCTCCTGGGGCACGTGTGAAGGCTCGACGACTGACCCCGTCACTCGCAATACGAGCCGTTCGACGACGTTCCTGAGCTCGCGAACGTTTCCGGGCCAGGAGTACGACATCAGCAGGTCGAGCGCGGCACGCGAGAGCGTGAGCGGCTGCGTCCCGTGCTGATCGGCGAAGTCCTCGAGGTAGTACTCCAGCAGGCGTTCGATGTCGTCGCCCCGGTCGCGCAGGGGAGGAATGTGGAGATGCAGGACGTTCAGACGGTAGTACAGGTCTTCGCGGAACTCGCGCGCCGCAACGGCCTCGGCGAGATTGCGGTTCGTGGCGGTAATGACACGGACGTCGACCGGCGCCCGGCCGGCGCCCCCGCCGATCGTCTGGATCTCCCCGGTCTCCAGGAAGCGCAGCAGGAGCGCCTGCATGCGCAGGCTGGTCTCGCCAACTTCGTCGAGAAACACCGTCCCCCCGTGGGCCTGGCGGAGCAGGCCGGGCTGGTCACGGTATGCGTCGGTGAAACTGCCGCGGGTATGACCGAACAGCTCCGATTCGAGCAGCGAATCGGGCACGCCGGCGCAGTTGATCGTCACGAAGGGCTGGGCCTGACGGGCGCTGCGCTCATGAACGGTCCTGGCGACCACCTCTTTGCCGACTCCCGTCTCGCCGGTGAGCAGGACCTTCGCGTGCGATCGGGCCGCCGACGCGATATCGAGATGTAGTGCCTGCATCGGCGGACTCGAACCGACGAACGCAGGCTGTCGTGCTACACCGATGCGAGGACTTCGGGGTGTCATTGGTGTCATATGAAGGCAGTCAGACTTTTCTGTCCGGGTTGAGTGAATGGATGCTACCGCGCGGCCGTCGGGCGATCAATCAGAAGCGACCGCGCAACGTAAACTTCTGTGTCAGATTTATCACGTCTCGTGACGAAGGTTGCACAGTCTGTGAGCTCCGCGTCAACGGGCTATGCAACGGCCGAACGCCCCCTGCCCGTCGCGGGACGCGCCCTCGTCTGGTCAAGCTCGATGCGCATGAACGCGCCGTCGCGCGTCTGAAACAGAAACTGCGAATCGACGAGTGAGGCAAGCAGTGCCGAGCACGCGACGTCGTCCAACCCCCACAACCGGCCCGCCTGCGGCCTGGTGAGGCGCAACCCTGGCATTTCCAGGAACTCGCTCTTGATCCGCTGGAGCAATCCGGGCTCGACGCCGCGGGCAGCCGACGCCGCATCCACAGTGGGCCTGTTCATACGTGGTCCGACTCCTCTTTACGGCGCGCTTGCGCGCGCATGTTCTGGCGGGGAAGAATGGCTAGTTTAGCCCGTTATCGCGGCATTCAGGGCGGGCGTCTCCGCATCGACACATCGCGTCGCGCGGCTGATACAGCGGCCGGCGCCTTCCGATCGCTCGAAGAAACCGGTTATTGCCGTCGCAGGACGCGGCGCACTTCGTCGAGCATCGTCGACAGCGGAAAGGGCTTGATGAGGACGCCGGCAGGATTGCCGAGCCTGGCGTCCGAACCCTCGTTGAACGCGTCAGCCATGACGATCACCGGGATGCTTCGCGTGTGGCTGTTCTCCAGCCACTGGGTGAGGCGCTGAACGTCCATGTGCGGCAGGGCGACCTCTGTCAGGATGACGTGCGGAGGCACGCGGGCCACGGCTTCCAGGAGCTCGTCACCGTTGGTTGCCTGGGTGACTCGGAAACTGAAGTGTTCGAGATACCGCACGAACGGCCGCCGGACAGGCGCGTAGCTTTCGGCGACGAGCAGCGTCGGATAACGTCCTGGACGATCGGTCGGGCGACGGCCGCCGCGCGGCACACGTCTCCTGTCGATGAGGGGAGCTGTCCGACGATTGCCTGTCGCCATTAATAATCTGTCGCCATCGCTGGGACTCGCGTAACGGTCGTGGACCTCCGGCCCCCAGCGCGTTGCCGATCCGCAACGCTAGGTGCCAGCCGCTCATCCGCTCCCGTGGGTCATTTTCAATTTGTCCCTTCCAAAAGGCTGGCCGAGCGGATCATAAAGTCTACGTTGCGCGACCTTTTCCGGCGTGCTCCACGCACTCGGTCGCACAACGGCCGCCGCCCGACTGGTATCGATTTTGTAGCCCGCTCCAGCGGCGATCAGACTCCCTCCGGATCGCCGTACCGAGGTGATACGTGCGAGTGCAGATAGGCGACGATGCGCCTCCTGGCCCGACTCCAGGTTGGGCGCCGCCGGCGACGCTGTCACGTTGCTGCGAGCGGTGCTCGAGGATGGCGCGGCACACTGGCGATTCGGCCTCGGGCGTGACCAGGGCGTACGAGTGCCCGAACAAGCACGTGCTCATCGTGGCGCTGCCGGAACCCTCCTCCTCCATTTCGCAGACCCGAGGTAATCGAACATGAAGATCCTGCTGGCCGCCGCGCTGATGCTCTCCGTGACGGGATCGCTCGGCGCGCAAGCCGGGCGCCCTGTCGACGCGCGACCGGCGGCGCCGCCCCCCTTCGCCCAGGCGAGAACGGCGTTCCTGATCAACATGACGCCGGGCCCGGCCACCGAGAAGCCGTTTCGCGAGCTGCGAGGCGAGCTTCAGAAGTGGGATCATTTCAGGTTGTTGAATGCCGCCAAAGGGGCCGACGTCACCATCTCGCTCGTGCCGGGCCGGACGCTCACCGTCCGCCAGGGCGCGACCGGAACGGTCCTGTGGGTCGCCTCGGATAGTTCGGTCAAGGCCATGGTGAGGCGGATGCGGCGGGATCTGCCGCCCGGTCCCTCGGTGTGCCTCGCCTTCTGGTGCTGGTGAGGCGCTCTCGCAGGTCAGGCCCGAGTCTCCCACTCGTCGGTGACCGTGTCGTGTTCCCACACCGCCTTGGGGTGCATGGGACAGTGGTACACGGTCTTGCGGCGGCCATTGAGCGCGCGCACGAAAACAACCGGTTCGCGGCAGACGCGGCACAACGGCGCCCATGACACGGCGTCGTACCGGCCCGTGTTGCGCGTCCTGAGGAATCGGCGCGAGCACGCGGCACAATACCCGGTATCGACCGTGTAAGCGGGCGAAATCCACGAGAGCATCACCTCGTATTCGAGGTCGCCATGGCAGACGGGACAGGCGAGCTGCGGCTCGACGTCTCCCACCGGGTCTGGTAGGGACGGCTCCGTTCGATTGCGCAATGCGACTGCCCGCCGTTCGATGGCGCGACGATCCTTTCCGGCTCCCGCAGGTGCTCCACGGCGATCGACGATCGCGATCGCAATAGCGTGCGTGCCGATAGTTTGGCCACGACGATCGGATCCTGTGCGGCGGTCCAGGCCGATGCGGCGGTCGAGTGCGTCTATCCGGGGCATGTGTTGCGGCTCCGATACTGTTGGGCTGGTTACCATAACACAGTATGGATGAGCTTTGATGTATTCGGCGGGAAAGTAGTCGACCCCACGCGGAAGCGGCGCGAGTTGGGGAGGAAACACTCTCAAAGCGGCCGCGCCTGTTGCGTGCAGGAGACGCGGTCAGACGTCCGACGGCCGTCTGGCGCTGTTTAAACGAAACCGCTGGAAGGGGAGGTGGCAATCGTGCTGCCGCAGGAAGCCGAGCACGCGCTTGTAGTCCCCGGCGGGCATGTTGAAGTGTTCGACCAGCAGCCGGTAGCTGCCGCGGGTGCGTTCGAGGCCCGTCTGCACGATGAACCGGAGATCATCACGCGTGATGTCACGCATCATGAAGCTCGGATAGACCGTCGTCCAGAAGGATTCCTTCTCGACCAGCAGGCGATTGAGCAGCGCGTTGACACGGGATTGATGCGACGTGGAGAGCGGCTCCGCCGGCGTCTGAGCGGCGGTGGCGGCAGCGATGATCTCGGCCGGGAGATGATGCGGCTCGACGATCGCGCCCGTGGTGCGGAGAACGAGGCGCTCGACGACGTTTTTCAGCTCGCGCACGTTGCCAGGCCATGTGTGTGCGGTCAGGTGGTCGAGTGCGGCCTGAGACAACGCCGGAGTGGCCGTGTGGTGCTGGCTCGCGAACACCTCGAGATAGTGCTCGACGAGGGGCTGCACGTCCGCGCCCCGGTTGCGGAGCGGCGGCACGTTGACGCACAACACGTTCAATCGATAGAACAGGTCGGCACGGAACTCGCGCGCCGTGACAGCCTCGGAGAGATCGCGATTGGTCGCGGTAATCACTCGTACGTCCACGACCGCCCCGCCCGCGCGGCCGCCGCCGACCGTCTGAAGTTCTCCCGTCTCGAGAAAGCGCAGGAGCAGCGCCTGCATGCGGATGCTCATCTCTGCCACTTCATCGAGGAGGATCGTGCCGCCATGTGCCTGCCGTAACAGGCCGGCATTGTCGCGGAACGCGCCCGTGAAGCTGCCCTTCGCGTGTCCGAAGAACTCCGACTCGAGCAGCGAGTCCGGTACCCCGGCGCAGTTGATGGTGACGAACGGACCGGCCTGCCGGGCGCTCCGTTGATGAATCGTGCGCGCGATCACTTCCTTGCCGACGCCCGTTTCGCCCGTGACGAGAACCTTGGCGTGCGAACGTGCGGCCGAGGCGACCTCGATTTCGAGATTGCGCATGGCCGGGCTGTTCCCGATAAGTGTCGGCCGCTCGTGTATCAGCTCGTGCATAAGTGGGTCGAGAAGGATTCTACTTGAAGCACCGCCCAGAACTCAAGCTCTAAAGATACATACAGTTCTGTTATGTCAGTTAGTGGCTTCTATAGGCTGTCCATTACGGATGTGGTCGTAGAGCTGATTAGTTCCCGGAATGCCGGGTAATGCCCAGCTTTCCCATCATGGACTGGAGGGTCGTCCGCTTCAGGCCCAGCTTCGTCGCGGCGCCACCCGGACCGCCAACCACGCCGTTGCAGTCGCGCAGCGCCCGGAGAATCAACTCGCGATCGGCATTGCGCAGGTGACCGACGACGGCGCTCGATTCGACAGGACCGCGCGGCGAGGCCGGTTGCAGATCGGACAGGGGAACCTGGAGCGTAGGGCCTGGTGAGAGGATGACGGCGCGCTCGATGACGTTTTCGAGCTCGCGGATATTACCCGGCCAGTAGGCGCGCTGCAGCGCATCCATCGTCGAAGGGGGGATGGTGGTGATGTGACGCTTCATCCGGAGTCCGAACCGCTCGACGAAGTGGCGCACGAGGGCCGGGATGTCCTCGCGCCGGTCGCGGAGCGCCGGCACCTGCATCGGAAACACGTTCAGCCGGTAAAAGAGGTCGCTCCGGAACAACCCCTCGCCGATCATCTGTTCCAGGTCGCGGTTGGTGGCCGCGATGAGACGGATATCAACGCGCTGCGTCCGGGTGCTGCCCAGCCGCTCGAACTCGCGCTCCTGCAGTAGACGCAGCAGCTTGGGTTGGATCTCCAGCGGAACGTCACCCACTTCGTCGAGAAACAGCGTGCCGCGATGAGCGAGCTCCAGGCGCCCGATCCGGGTGGACGTCGCCCCGGTGAACGCCCCCTTCTCGTAACCGAACAACTCGCTTTCGATGAGAGTGGCCGGCAGCGCCGCCGCGTTCAGGCGGACGAAGGTCCGGTCGTTGCGCGGGCTGAGATTGTGAATCGCGCGCGCGAGAAGCTCCTTGCCCGTGCCGGTCTCGCCGCGAAGCAGCACGGTCGCATCGGTCGGCGCGACGGTCTCGACGGCCTGAAGCACGCGCTTGAGGGCGGGACCCTCGCCGATCATCTCGCTGAAGTCGTGCTGCAGGTGGATCTCGTCCTTCAGATACAGGTTCGTCTGGGCGAGCTGTTCCCTGATGCCGTTCACCTCCTGGTACGCGAGCGCGTTCTCGACCGCGATGGCGATCTGCGTGGAGATCTGCTTCAGCATTTCGATTTCCGCCGGCACGAACGCCTCGGGATCGGCGCTGACGACGTTCAGCGTGCCGAGTGTGGCGCTTCGCGTGACGAGCGGCACGCTGCAGGCCGACTGCGAGTCGGCGGAGATGGGCGTTGGAGCTGCGCCGGCGCCAAGACGCTCGAGATCGCCCCTGCGAAAGACGGTCGCGACCCCCGACTGAAAAACGACGCCAGCAGGCGTTCCGTCGAGCGGCAGCAACACGTTCGGCTCGAGCACTCCCTTCGTGTCGGTGTAGGTCAACGCCTGAAGCCGAAGTTGCCCAGAGGCCTGATCGAAAAGAGCGAGACTGGCGGAATGGTGCTTTACCACCCGGTCCAGCGAGTTCGACAAGACCTCGAGGAGCTCGGGGTAGTGCAACCGCGACACGAGAAGATTGTTGACTTCGAGCAACAGGCGCAGGCGGTCTCGCTCGTCGCGCAGTTCCGCCTGGAAGCGCTGCGCATCGTCGAAGTTGATGGCGTTGTCCACGGCGAGGGCCACGTGCGCCGCGACCTGTTCCATGAACGCCACGGCGTCGGTGGGATAACTGTCCGCGTTCCCGCTGCCGAGGCCGAGGACCCCGACGCGCCGGTGGGCGGTGGTCAGAGGGAGCCAGCTGGTGACCCGTGCGCCATGCTCGCGAATGAACTCGAGCTCCGTCCCGAGGAGCGCTTCGGTCGTGAGCGGAACGACCGCGGTGAGCTGCGTCTCCCAGACGCTCCGCGCCGGCCCCCAGTCGTTGAGAGGTATCGGCGTGAACGGCGCAAAGGCGGTATCGGACGGCTCGATCACGACAAGGTGCATCTTGTCGGTCGGAGGGTCGTGCAGGACGAGCATCAGATGATCGAAGGGAACGACCAGGTGAAGCTGTCCGGAGATCGCGTGTAGCAGTTCTTTGTTGACCGCATTGGTCGAGGCGCGACGTTCTCGGTGCCCGGGTTCTGTAGGGCCATCCCCCGGCCGGCTGCTGGTGCCGAAATCCTCGGCACTGCCGACTGGCCGGCACTTCGGCACGTCGTGCCCGTCATCCGGACAAAGCATCCAACGCGTCAAGTGATGGGGCTGCCACGACTTAACGAAAAGATTGCTGCCGGCCGCTTTCGGCGTTCCGGTTGCTCTCTTAACCGGAGGCGGTCCTCCAATGGCTGGGCGATCCGCTTTGTGGAGAGAAACCGATGAGCAAGGCGAACCGGGGCTTCGCGTCGATGGATTTGGACAAGCGCGTGGAAATATCCAGGGCTGGCGGCCGGGCGGCCCATCGCGCGGGGAACGCCCGTACCTGGACGGTGGAGGAGTCGCGTCAGGCGGGTCGCGTGGGAGGACGCCAGACCCAGCTTCGCCGGAAGGAACGGCTCGCTCTTGCGAGCGACGGCCAGGGTACGGAATCAACTGAAGGGGCGCGCGACGAGCGCGATTGAGGCAGCTATCGGCGTGCCGTGAAAACGTGGAGCGCTGTCTCCCCGCAGGGACAAATCTACTCGCTGTGTCAGGTTTTTGCGCCAATCGGCTCGTGGAGCGGTGTCGCGCCCCAAGACCGCCCCGATCCCGTAGGCTTATTAGTTGGAACGGTTAGAGTGAAATACGGCCGCTAGATCTCTTCGCCTCGCCAAATGCTGGGCTGGCATCATCATTGCCTCAGCCGGTCCCCATGACGAGCTACGCTGCGACGCCTTGGTACGAGTTGCTGGACAGCCGATACGTCGGGCCCGCCGAGAATGGCTGGCAGCTGCGTGTCTACTGCGTCGTGCCAGAGGGCGCTCACACATGGGTCCAGCTGTCGCTCGTCGGTGCGCCAACTTATACGGTGCTGATGCGTGTGGATCCGTCAGCCGACCTCGCCGACATGATGTGGGCGCTCGAGCAATGGCTCGAAAGCCGCCGCACCTCGATCTCGACCGATCGCATTATCGATGTGTGCGGCGCGCGCGCGAATGCCGGTGGGCGGCGGCTGGTCGAACGGCGTGCGCAGAAATCGCACATCCCCTCGCGGTATCCTTTGCGCGCTACTTTGTGACCGATTGATACGGTCGATCCCGCCGCCTGTCCCGGCGTCTTACAATGCACCTTATCCAAAGAGGTGCAAATGCCCAGTCCGAATCTTGCCCTGACGTTGAGTGGCAGAGGTTTCAGCATCACCCCTCTGCCCGGGCACCTCGTTTCGGGTTGCACGGCGGACGGTGGTTGCCAGCATTCTGCGACGCACCGGCTGTTGTCGCGAACCATCTGCGCGGTCAAGCTGCTGTGTGACACACACACCCTCGACTGGGCGGGGGAGCACGGCCATTTCATCACGACGGCCAGGGACGGTGTCGCCGTGTCCCATGACCGGGCGTCTTAGAGGTATCCGCTCATGAAGACACTCTTGACACCGATCGTTCTGGTGGTGGTTCTGCTGTCGGTCGCGGCCGCTCAGCAGCACCCGTCATTCGCGACACGGCCGATCGGCTACGTCAGCATGCAGCGGGTCCTGAGCGACGCCACCGAGGCGAAGGCCGCCGCCGAGCAACTCAAGACGACGCAACAGCAGAAGACCGGAGAGCTGCGAGCGAGGCAGCAGGCGCTCGCCGAGACCAGGCGTCAGCTCGGCGAGCCGGCGGGTATGTTCCAAGGCAAAAGGTTGCGGGAGCAGGAGGAGCGGCAGCGGACCGAGCTCGAACAGGCAACGGCGCAGGCGCAAGTGGATATCCAAACGATGCAGGCGCAGGTTCAGGGCGAGCTGCGCACGCGGCTGAAGTCCGTGCTCGAGGATCTCGCAAAGCGTCACAGCCTCGAGATCGTGTTGAATCAGGATACGTCGGTTCTCTGGGCCGCGCCCGCACTCGATTTGACGAGCGCAGTCATCGAGCGTCTGAACGCGACCGCGCCTGCCGCACGCCCGGCATCGTAACGAAGCCACTCGGTACGCGTCGACGCCGGCTTTGCCGCGCTCGCTGGTCCCTGCCCTCCAATTATTCCAGAGCTTCGGGGCTGTCCCCGCGCGCCGGGTTTTGCACGTCGGGAGGATATATACTAGAGAACGAACCCCAACCTGGCTTTGTCTACTTTTCAGGAGCGCGAGCCTTTCAAATGAAAAAACTCCTTATCGCCACCGTCGTCGCATTCTGCCTCCCGCTGGCTGTCGCCGGGCAGGACGTCGCCCAGATCATGAAGGATTACTCGAAGGTGATGATGAGCGAGGACGTGCCGCTCACTATCATTCACCTTAATGCCAAGACAGTGCCGCTCCTTTTCCAGCCGCCGATGATGTTTTCGATGCGCGCCCGGGCGGGTCAGCAGACGTTGGTGTATGTCCAGGGAACCGTGGAGGTCAACGCCGAGTTCGACACCTCGAATTTCGTGCTCGAACAGGGCGGCACGACGCACATGGGAACGAATACCAGCATCAACAACTTCACCAAGGGCAGGCTGAGACTGAAGCTCGGCGATAAGATTGACGGCATCGTCGCCTTCCCGGTCCTTATCGACATCTCGAAGCCGTTCAGCGTCCGACACGGCATGGACAAGGCCGATTTCAGGTTCACCGAGAATCAGATCAAGGCGCTGGCGGCGCCCGCTCCTGCCGCCCCGGCCCCACAATAACCAACGCACGACAGGGCAGAGGGCGTTGCCCTCTGCCCTACGGCGATCTGGTTCCCCCTACTGAATCACCACGTATCTCCAGAGCCGCTCGGTTTCCTTCGCCCCCACGTATTTCGCGATCTCTTTGTCGAACTGCGCTTTGGCTTTCCAGGGGCGGTATTCCTTGAACTCCCGGACCATGCGGGATCCGGCGCCCGGGATGCTGAGGATGTCCTCGTCGGTCGCGGTGTTCAGGTTGACGGGGATGAACACGTATTGCTTGAGCCGGTCGGTTTCAGGCTGACCGACGTACTTCGAGATCTCCTTGTCGAACTGGCCCCATGTCTTCCAGGGCCGGTACTCCGCGAACTCACGCGCCATCCGGGCGCCCGCACCGGGAATCAGGAGGATTTCGTCGCTCGTGGCCGTATTCAGGTTCACGTGAACGAACGCCTTGCGGTAGAAGTCCGCGGCCTGCGCCGGCGTCAGCTTCTGGCCGAGCAGGAAGGCATTGAGCTCGGTGGCGCTCATGAAGGGCCGCCTTTCGAGCATGGCTTTCACGATGACGGGGGTCATATGCGGCAGCCCCGCGAGCTCTTTTTCGCCTGCCACGTTCGGGATCGAGAAGACCCTTGCCCACCTGGGCGCTGGTGGTCGTCATCGCCAATGTCACGAGGGCCAGCCCGCCGACGAAAGGAACGAACGAGTGTCTTCTGATCATTTACCCTCCTCCGATCAAGAGCTCCGTGTTCAGGGCAGGATGCCGATAGGCGTAAACCAGCCCGAGAAGACCCAATTGCACCATGACGCCCGATGCGAGGACCGGCGGCGCTTTCGCCCGCATCACCTTCGTGAAGACGTTCCAGCGGCTCTGTGCCGGGTCGATCTCCAGCTGGAACTCCGCTCCCCCCGAAAATGAAACCACATGCCGGCGGACCCCGCGAAGAGAAACAGCACCATCGTGGCCTGGAGCGCGCGAACGCTCGGCGCTCCGCCGGCGGCGGCGTGCCACACGATCACGAGCACGGCGATCGCGATCGTGGCCAGGGGCACGAACTGCAACGGATCTTCGTAGTGTTCGATGAGCAACAGCTCCGTGCCTGTGCCAGCCACGCCCAGCGCGAGTACCGCGAAGAGCCACCGGCGCACCACTGACAGCGTGCTCATCCGATTCCGCTGTGAAGACGCCGCACTTGAAAAGTATACAGGCTAGACTCCAGGTCCTGGGGACTCTGGCTTCCGGCCCGGAGCCTCGGAGCCCTGAGCCCGAAGCCAATGTCTGATTCTCACTGGACCGTCGACACCGGCACTGCGGGCGTCCGTCTCGATAAGTTTCTTGCCGCGGACGATCGGCTCGGGTCGCGCAGCCGGGCCGGCACGGCGATCGAGCGAGGGAAGGTGTTCGTCAATGATGCCGAGGCATCGGCCGCCGACGCATCGAAGCGGCTGTCTGCCGGAGATCGCGTCCGAGTGTGGATGGATCGTCCCGGCAGCTCGAAGCGCCGGTCCGCTCCCCACCGGTCTGGCGATCTCAGCATTCTGTACGAAGACGACGATCTGATCGCGGTCAACAAGCCGCCCGGGCTGCTTGCCGTGCCGCTCGAGCGAAAGAGCGAAGCCGAGTCCGTCTTCGACCAGATCGAGCGCCATCTGCGCTCGCACCGGACCAGACGGCCCTTCACCGTGCATCGCATCGATCGCGATACGTCCGGCGTGGTCGTCTTTGCCAAGCACGCGGCGGCACAGGCGACGTTGAAGCAGCAGTTCCTGAGGCACCAGCCCGAGCGGGTCTATCAGGCGGTGGTGTACGGCCAGCCCACGCCGCCGTCGGGCACGTGGCGCGATCACCTGACGTGGGATCAGCGTTCTCTCATTCAGAAGGAGACGCACCCGCGCGATCCGCAGGGCAAGGAGGCGACGAGCGAGTACCGGGTCGTCGAGCGCTACGCCGGCACGTCGTTAATCGAAGTCCGGCTCGTCACGGGCAAGCGCAACCAGATCCGGATCCAGGCGCGTCTGCGCGGGCACACGCTGGTGGGGGAGCAGCGGTATGTGTTCGGTCCGGAGAATCTGCGGCCCATCGACTTCCCGCGCCAGGCGCTCCATGCCGCGCGCCTGAGCGTGAAACACCCCGCTTCAGGGGCACCGCTGACGTTCGAGGCGCCGCTCCCGCAGGATCTCATGGAGCTGATCGCCAGCCTTCGAAGCGACGATGCACAACGCAGAAAACGCTGAACACGCAGATCAGGAGTTTCTCGCGGTCTCTGCGAACTCTGCGGTGATCGTTGTATTCGTGTGTCCGGCTTCAGCCGGACCGTTGGACTAGTTGACTTCGCATCGTGTTTCGTGGTTTTCTAGCGGCCTTACGCCATGAGCTTCGTGGAAGTCACCCCGGTGTCCGCCGCCAACCCGCTCGTGGTGTCATCCATCCTTGGCCCTACGACCGTCCTCATTCCGGGCATCGGCCTGCGACTGCCGTTGACGGACAACACGGTGATGTAGCCAAGAGCGACGCAAGAAAATCGACAAAGGGCCATCACCTGAAACAAGGGTGATGGCCTTTTTGTTTTTCCAGGAGGAAACATGGGGCACGCGAACGACGTACAGACGACGACCGGCGACATGACGACGGCAGCTCGACCTGAGGGCGACGAGGCGGTACGTTGTGATCCACCGTCGGTCCCAAGAGATAATGTCGACGATGCCAACAACGGCGAGGGTGCCATGGACCTGCAGGCCGAAGAGCCTGGTTACGGCTACGGAGTGTGATGTCCCTCACCGGTGACACCGTTCGCGTCAGCCTGCTCGGGTTCGGCACCGTCGGCCAGTCCGTCACCAAGATTCTCTGCGACGGACATGTGCCGCGCGTTCAGCTCGTGCACATTTTCAACCGCGGCATCGCCGCGAAGCGCGTCGACTGGGTGCCTTCCTCGATCACGTGGACCGAAAGCGTCGACGACGTGCTGACGAGCGACGTGGACGTTGTCGTCGAGCTCGTCGGCGGCCTGCATCCGGCCTACGAGTGGGTCCGTGCGGCGCTGCTCTCGGGCAAGTCGGTGGTGACCGCCAACAAGCAACTCATCGCCCATTACGGCGCGGAGCTCGGCGACCTGGCCCGCGTGCGCGGTCAGCAGCTGCGGTTCGAGGCGTCGGTCGCAGGCGGCATTCCGGTGCTTCGCGCGCTGCAGGAAGGCCTCGCCGGGGATCGCCTTGTCGAGGTGCGCGGCATCCTGAACGGCACGTGCGCGTACATCCTCAGCCGGATGCAGACCGCGGAACTGCCGTTCGCCGAGGCGCTCGCGGAGGCGCAGGCGGCCGGCTTTGCCGAGGCGGATCCGACCGAGGACGTCGACGGCGCCGATGCCGCCGCGAAGCTGGCGATCATCGCGGCGGTCGGCCTGCGGCGGCCGGTGCGCGTTGGCGACATCACCAAGCAATCCATTCGTCCGATCGACATCGTCGATTTTCAGTACGCGCGCGAGATCGGCTGCACCATCCGGCAGATCGCCCGGGCGGCCGTCCAGGACGACGGGCGCGTGTTCGCGGTCGTCAGTCCCGCCCTCGTGCCGCTCAATTCGAGCTTTGGACGCATAGACGGCAGCCAGAACGTGGTGACCGTGCGCGGCGTATTCGGCGGCGAGACCTCGTTTTCGGGCTTCGGAGCCGGGGGAGCGCCCACGGCCGTGGCCGTCGTTTCCGACCTGCTGTCAATCCGCCGGCAGACCACGAGCGGTGCCGCCGTGGACCTGGCGGCGAGCGAGTCGGCGGCGTTGCCCGTTCACGAAGTGTCGAACGACTTCGTCGCGCCGCATTACGTGCGGTTCACCGTCGCGGATCGCCCCGGCATCCTGGCCGATATCTTTGCGGTCTTCGCCCGTCACGACATCAACGTCGAAGCGGTCGTCCAGCTGCCGCGCTACCGGAAGGATCGCCTGCCGTTCGTGGCGACGCTCGAAGCCTGCTCGTCGTCTGTGCTGAACCGGGCGCTGGCCGATATCGCGGCTCTCGACTTCCACGTCGAACCGCCGCTCGCGCTTCCCATCCTTCGCTGACGAACATGACTGAAGAGGCCGCGCACAGCGAGGTCGTCGAGGCCGAAGGGCATTTGATCGACTCGCAGCTCCTGAACGTGATCTTCGATACCGTCATCAAGTGGGACGCGTCGTTCGAAGTGCTGCAGTTCACGATCGGGCGAACCAACGACGAGCCGTCCTTCATCTCGATGCGGATTGCGTCGTCGACCGAGGACGGGCTTCACCGCGTGCTCGAGGAGCTCGTGCCGCTGGGGTGCCAGATCGCGCGCGCGAGCGATGCGCTGATCCGGCAGGCGGACCGCAACGGCTGTGTGCCGGACGATTTCTATTCCACGACCAACCTCAAGACACACGTGCGCCACGGCGGCCGCTGGCTGGAAGTGGAGAGCCAGCGGATGGATTCGGTCATCGTCATCGAGGACGGCAGGGCCTTGTGCCGCAAGCTGCGCGACGTGCGGACCGGCGACCCGGTCGTGTGCGGGGTGGAGGGCGTGAAAGCGGTGCCGGAGTTCCAGGAACGCGACCGCCTGGGCTTCGCGTTCATGACGAACGAGATCTCGTCGGAGCGCCGGGTCGAAGTCGGCGTCACGCGCATCGCCGCGATGATGGCCGACGTCAAGCGCAGTGGTGGGAAGATCGCGTTCGTCGCCGGGCCCGTGCTCGTGCATACGGGGGGCGCATCATATTTCGGCGATCTGATTCGGGCGGGCTACGTGGACGTCCTGCTGGCTGGCAATGCCCTCGCCGTGCACGATGTGGAGCACGCGTTGTTCGGGACATCGCTCGGCGTGGATCTCGAGACCGGCAAAGCGATCCACGGCGGCCACCGGCACCACATGCGCGCCATCAATACCATCTGCCGGGCGGGCGGCCTGGCGCAGGCGGTGACCCGGGGTGTGCTCACGTCGGGCATCATGTTCGAGTGCATCCGGCACGATGTGAAGTACGTGCTGGCAGGCAGCGTCCGCGACGACGGGCCGATCCCCGACACGATCATGGATCTTTGCGAAGCGCAGGATCAGTACGCGGCCGCGCTCGGCGACGTCAAGCTGGTCATCGTGCTGTCGACCATGCTGCACGGAATTGGCGTCGGGAACATGCTGCCGGCGTGGGTCCGGATGGTGTGCGTGGACATCAATCCGGCGGTGGTCACGAAACTCGCCGATCGTGGCTCGTCCCAGACGATCGGCCTCGTGACCGATGTAGGCCTTTTTCTTCACCGCCTCGTGCAGAACCTGCAGCTATTAACCTTGTAAACCTGGTGTTCCGATACTATCCAGTGGATGGCAACCTGTCCCAGGTGTTTTGGGGCGCTCACCGAGCATCATCGGTGTCCGCGACGTTCAATTCTGAACGCGATGGTCGACGCCCTTTCCACAGTGGGTATCGGCGGCCTTCTCGGCGGCCTCGCGGCCATCGTCATCAACGAGCGGGCGCCCACGTCGCTCGTGCTGGCTGCCGCCGCCCTGGGCGCCGTTCTCGCGTCAGCCGTTCGTCAGGCCATCGGCCGGCACCCGTAGCAATCCCGCCAGGGAGCAATAGCGCTGCACGACGTCGGTCAGGACTTCGAAGTTGATGGGCTTGGGGACAACCGCGACGGCCCCCATCGACAGCGCGCGCTTCTCCAGATCGACGGCTCCGGAGATGACGACGACTGGCACGTTGGCGACCCTCGGATCCGCGAGTTGCGCACGACGAAAGGCGAATCCGCCAAGTCTCGGCATCGCGAGATCGAGCAGCACCAGGCAGGGCACGTCCGGCGCCCGGTGGCGGACGGTCCTCAGCATATGCAACCCTTCGAGACCGTCTTCGGCGACGACGACGTGAAATCCCTCACCTGAGAGCACGGCAGTCAGAAGCTCGCGGGTGCCGAGATCGTCATCAACGATCAACACATTGCGCAACATATGACGGCTCTGGAGGCGCGAATGCTGACTCATCCGTCGTGTGACGTACACAACTCCCGTGCCTGCGGGCTGGTCCCTGGACCCTGGTCCCTAGTCCCTGGTTCCTAACCTTTAAATCCCCAGTCCCTGGTCCCGAGTTCTTCAGTGTTTTTCAAGAGCCGCAGAAAGGCGGCGAGCGCAGCTGGATCGAACTGTGTGCCGCTGGCGCGGAGGAGCGCCTCCATCGCGCCGGCGCGGTCCACGGGCCTGCGATCGCCGCCGGTCTCGGTCATCAAGTCGTAGGCGTCGATGACCCCGATGATGCGGCTGGCCAGCGGGATGGCCTCGCCCGCCTGATGCCCTGGATAGCCGCGGCCGTCGAACCATTCGTGGCTCGCCAGGACGATGGGAGCGATCGGCGCGAGCGTGGGCGCGCAGGCAAGGATTTCCGCGCCGGCAACCACGTGACGTTCCATGATGGCCGCCTCCCCGGGCGCCAGGGCTGACGGCTTGGTGAGAAGCGCCTCGGGCATGGCCACTTTCCCGACATCGTGGAGGCGCGACGCGAGCTCGAGCCTGTCGATGGCTGCCGCGTCGAGCGACATCTCGCGGCCCACGGCAGCCGCGTGGCGCGCGACGCGATTGCAGTGGCGCAGCACGTCCGGCGCGCGCTCGGCCATCACGGCCGTCAGCCACTCGTCAGCGGGCTCGTGGGCGCCCGCGGTGAGCGCCGTGCACAGCTCCTCGGTGCGCTCGCGCAGCTCCTTGGCCAGCACCGCATGCCACTGCAGCTCCTCGAGCGCCTGCTTGTGCCACTGGCGTCCCCGCTCGAGCGCCAGCTTGAAGCGGTCGCGCTCGAACGGCTTGACGAGTAGATCGGCCATGTCCGGTCGTGAAGTGGCGGTGCTGATGAGCTCGGTGTACGCCGTCGAAATAATGACGGCTGTGTCCGGATAATCGCGCTGCATCTCGGTGGCGAGCCACAGGCCGTCGCGCCCGGGCATCACGACGTCGACGACCGCCAGGTCGTAGCGCCTGGCGCGCAGCGTGTCGAGCGCCTCGCTGGCGTTCGCCGCGGTGGTCGGGCGCATTCCGAGCGCCTCCACCCATCGCGACATCAGGTCGCGAACTGCTGGTTCGTCGTCTACGATGAGCACCGAGTTGATGGGTGTCAGGGATATACCGCCCCGGGAGGGCCGCAAGAACGTTGCCATGGGTAGGGACAGCGATTGCACACTTTTTCACCACAATCCGGTTGAGGTTATCCGCTATCATGGCGTCGCCTGATTGACCTCGTGCATGCGTCCGTGCCTTGACTTTGACTAAACGCCGTTGGCGCGCCTGATCCAGACGTGAACGACTCCCCCCAACAAGGCGCGCTCGAAGCGCGGCTGCATCTGGAGAAGTTGGAGAGCATCGGCCGGCTCGCCGGCGGCATTGCCCACGACTTCAACAACCTGCTCACCGCGATCCTCGGGTTCACGGAGCTGCTGCTGAGCGATCGTCCTGCGGAGGATCCCGATCGTCCCGCCCTCGAGGAAATCCAGAAGGCCGGCCAGCGCGCTGCTACTCTCACCCATCAGTTACTGGCGTTCAGCCGCAAGCAGGTGCTGCTGCCGCAGGACGTGGATTTGAATCAGACCGTTCTCGGCCTGCAGAGCATGCTGAGGCGGCTGATTCGAGAGGACATCACGCTGCACTGCGAGGTGGCTGACGAACCGGCGCTCGTCAAGGTCGATCCGGCGCAGATCGAGCAGGCGATTGTCAACCTTGTTCTGAACGCCCGCGACGCGCTGCCGGGCGGCGGATGGATTCGCCTCGACGTCACGCGGCTGTCGGCGTCCGAGGTCCAGCTTCCTCCCAACGCCGAGCCGGCCCCGGCGTACGTGCGGCTGAGGGTGGCCGACAACGGCTCCGGCATCGCGGACAGCGCACGGCCGCACCTGTTCGAGCCGTTCTTCACCACGAAGGAGCAGGGCAAGGGCACGGGCCTCGGGCTCGCTTCGGTTCACGGCATCGTGCATCAGAGCCGGGGGTGGATCGACGTCGCGAGCGAACCGGGGCGCGGTGCGGCGTTCGCGATGCACTTCCCGGCCATCGCCTTCAGGACCGCCGTCGAGCCGGCGCGTGCCGTGCCCGTCGAGTCGGCGCGGGGTGACGAAACCATCCTGCTCGTCGAGGACGAAGAAGCCGTGCGAACGATCGTCGCCGCCGTGCTGCGGCGGCAGGGCTACACAGTCGTGGAAACGGCGTCCCCGGTCGCGGCGTGCGAGCTCTTCGATCGACACGGTGACGGCATCGACCTGCTCGTCACCGATGTCGTCATGCCGCTGATGGGAGGGCCGGCGCTCGCGCAGCGTCTGGTCGCCATCCGTCCCGCGCTGCGCGTGCTCTTCATCTCGGGCTACGCCGGGATGCCGTCGCCGGAACTGCACAACCGGGGCGTCGGGTTCCTGAACAAGCCGTTTCAGTCGGCCGCCCTCGCGGCGAAAGTGCGCGAGATGCTCGGCCCTACCCGCCCCTCGTATGCATCTCGAGGTGAGGATCCTTCCGCAAGTCTGTGAGGGGGACGAACGCCCGCCGCTCGCCGAGTGCGAGCCGATCCTCGGCTCCGCGGTCGTTGCGCGCCTTCCACCGGTCCGTAATGAGGACGGCCAGATCGTCGGTCGTCGCGCCGCGGCGCAGCGCCTCTCGCAGATCGATGCCGCGCGACGCATACAGGCAGAGATACCACATGCCGTCGGCGGTCAGCCGGCTGCGATCGCAACTGCCGCAGAAGGGGTCGGTTGTGGAAGAGATGATGCCGAAGACCGTGCCGTCGGGCAGCGCGAATCGATCCGCGGGCGCGGACGAGACTTCGACGATCGGCTCGATGGTTCCGTAGCGGGCCGCGAGTGCTCTCCAGCATCTCGCGCCGGGGCATCACGTCCGCGGTCGACCAGCGCGTGGCGCCGCCGACGTCCATGTACTCGATGAACCGCACCTCGGCGTTCTGCCTGCGGCCGAATTCAATCAGATCCGCCAGCTCGTCGTCGTTGACGCCGCGGATGATCACGCTGTCGATCTTGAAACGGCCGAACGCCCGCGACGCCGCGTCCATACCGTCGAGCACCGCGTCGAGCGAGTCGAACCGCGTCAACTCCTTGAAGCGATCGGCGCGAAGCGTGTCGAGGCTGACCGTGATGCGTCCGAGCCCGGCGGCGCGAAGCGCATCGGCCTGCGCGGAGAGCAGCACGCCGTTGGTGGTCAGCGCGAGATCGGCGAGGCCGGGCTTTGCCGCCAGCATGCGCACCAGCGCTTCCAGGTCCCGCCGCAGGAGCGGCTCGCCGCCGGTGAGCCGGAGCTTGTCCACGCCGAGTGAGACGAAGACATCGACGAGGGTGCTGATTTCCTCGAAGCTCAGGACGTCCTCGCGCGGCAGCCAGACGTAGTCCTTCTCCGGCATGCAGTACGCGCAGCGCAGGTTGCAGCGGTCGGTGACCGACAGGCGCAGATTGCGCAGCGGGCGCCCGAAGGTGTCGAGGAGCGGCATCGTCGATTATCCCACGTGCAGGTCGCGAGTCTCAGGCTCGCTGAAGTCTCAGGACCCTCAGACTTGAGGCTTGGCTACACTTGAGACGATCAGCCGCGCGCCGCCTTCGGCTCTGAATGGGCGCGACGCGATCTGTCCCTCGAACCGCGGGCCCCACCGGCCAGGCACCGTGGCCGCACAGGCGGGGCAGCGGCCGTCGGCGGTCAGGCGGTATTTCCTGACCAGATAGCCGTACCGGGCGACGAGCAGCTCGCCGCACCCGGCGCAGTGGGTGTCCTCGAGCGTGCCGACCTGGCCGGGCAGGTTGCCGGCGTACACGTAGCGGAGCCCGTTCGCCCGGCCGATATCGGCGGCCGCGAGCAGCATCTCCGCGTCCGTGTTCTGCGGATCGGTCATCTTGTAGTCGCCATGGAACGCCGTGACGTGCCAGGGAATGTCGGGCGACACGCCGGCGACGAAGGCCGTGAGCCGCGTCAGCTCGTCGCGGCTGTCGTTGAATCCCGGGATGAGCAGCGTCACGATTTCGACCCAGAACCCCATCGCGTGCAGACGCCGGATCGTGTCGAGGATCGGCTCGAGCCGTCCTCCGAGCTCGCGGTAATGGCGGTCGTCGAAGCTCTTGAGGTCGACCTTGTAGAGATCGACCCACGGCCGCAGATATTCGAGCACCTGCGGCGTCCCGTTGCCGTTCGAGACGTAACCCGTCATCAGCCCCGCGGCCCTGGCTTCCTTGAAGACGGCGACGGCCCATTCGCTGGTGATCAGCGGCTCGTTGTAAGTGCTGACGATCACGCGCGCGCCCAGGCGCACGGCGTCCGCGACGAGCCCTTCGGGCGAGGCTTCGAGCGGCGGCGCGATCGCCCGCGGATCGCGCAGCGCCTGAGACGTCACCCAGTTCTGGCAGTACCCGCAGTGCAGGTCGCAGCCGAGCATCCCGAAGCTGTAAGCCAGTGCGCCCGGGTGCGCGTGGAAGAAGGGCTTCTTCTCGATGGGATCGCACTGGACGCCGCCGACGTAGCCCCACGGCACCCGCAGGCGCCCGTCCTGGTTGAAGCGCACCTTGCAGACGCCGATGGCGCCCTCGGGCAGGGGGCAGCAATGGCCGCACGCGTAACAACGGAGGCGGCCGTCGGGGAGCCGGTCGTACAAAGTGCCCTCGCGGGTCGTCCGCGCGAGCAATTCGGCCAGTGTGGACATCGCGTCTCTTTGATTGTATCGTCGCTCGTCCGTTGTGGTGTCCGGCTTCTGGACGTGCCGTAGCCGGATCGTTCGCCGTAGTACGTGGTGTCCGGCTTCAGCCGGACCCGTTCGTGAGTGGCACGCGTGTTGAGCATCAAACTGCCGGAGGGCGTCATGCGGAAATTCACGATCGGCTGGGTGCTATCTATGGCTGTGCTGTTGCCAAGTATCGGAACAGCTCAGGTGTTCGTGCGGCCGAACCCGTATCCGTCGGTGACCGCCGCAACCGCGGCGTGGCAGCTGCGCGGCGATCCGGTCTTCCACGCGGGCGCGTTCTACTTTCCGATTGGCCCGACCGTGTTCTTCGACGGCTACGTGATGGCGCGGACCGGCTCTTTCGAGGGAGTGCCGCTCTACGAGGACGCCACGCTCTCGCCGTTCACCATCGTCTACGTCCCGATCGGGGGCAACCTTCTCCGCCCGTACGAACGCCCGCGCGACGGAGACCTGGCAGGCACGGTGGGAAGCCGCCCTCCGTCGTTTCCGATACAACGCGAGGGTGACGAATTCGTCGGGGTGCGCGTGCCGGTGCCGGTGGGGCCTGTGGGTCCTGGGGGTCCTGGCGGTCCTGGCGGTAGCGTAGCGAGCGTCACGCCGACCGGGGACATCATGTTCGTGCCGGCACCGGTGCAAGCTTCGCGTCCGATCAGCGCAGCCGATTTCCCTGTCGCTCCGGCAGCCGTACCGCCAGCCGCTTCGACGGCTGCCGCCGGCAAACCCGCTGTTCTTCAAGTGTGGTTGGAGCACGAGGGCGCCCGGTGGACCAGCTCCGGACCGGCCGTGCCGTATGTCGGCCGACCGCTTCGTGCAAGTGGGCGAACGCCGTGGATTTCCCGTCTATCGAGCACGAACAGGCAACCAGGACGAGATCTACGTCGCCTCCGTTGCCGGAGGGCCGGTGGCGCCGTACAGAAGAGACAGATAATTGCAGATTGCTGATTTCAGATTGCTGATTGATTGCAGAATTCAATCTGAAATCTGAAGTCAGCAATCTAAAATGCCATCGTCATCGTCATCGAAGCTTCCACGTCCCGTCTGGCTCCTCGGCTGGGTGAGCCTCGCGACCGACGCAGCGACCGAAGCCATCTATCCGCTCCTGCCGTTCTTTCTCACGCGCGTGCTCCGCACGGGCGCGGTCTCGCTCGGCATCATCGAAGGCGCCGCCGAGGCGGTCAACAGCCTGTTGAAGATTCTGGGCCGGCCATGTCGCGGATCGGTCGCGGACCAAGCGGCCGCTGGTGCTGCTTGGCTACAGCATCTCATCCTTCGCGCGGCCGTTCATCGCCGTTACGACCACGTGGACGCAGGTGTTCGGCGTGCGTGTGCTCGACCGGGTGGGAAAGGGCATCCGGGGCGCGCCGCGCGACGCCATGCTGGCCGCCTGGACCACGCCGGCGACGCGTGGAAAGGTGTACGGCTTTCATCGCGGAATGGATCACGCCGGCGCCATCGTCGGGCCCGCGCTGGCGTCGTTGTTCCTGTTCTTCTATCCCGATCGGTACCGCCTCCTGTTCGCGCTGACGATCATTCCGGGCGCCATTGCCGTCGGCCTGATATTCCTCGTCCGGGAACCAGATGCCGAGGACCATCGCCCTGATGTAGCGCAGGACTTTAGTCCTGCCGACCATCGTCGTGACGTAGCGCAGGACTTCAGTCCTGCCGTGACTCCTGCCGTCGCGCCCCTTCCCCAATCGTTCACCCGCTTCATGCTGGTCCTGACGCTGTTCATGCTCGGCAACTCCACCGACGCGTTCCTCCTGCTGAAGCTCACGGATTCGGCCGGCTCCGTACGGTTCGTGCCGCTGATGTGGGCGGCGTTGCACGTGGTGAAGGCGAGCGTCTCGATGGTTGGCGGCAGCTGGTCGGATCGGGTCGGGCCGCCGCACGGTGATCGCGACCGGGTGGCTCGTCTACGCGGTGGTGTACGCCGGTTTCGCGGTGAGCACAACCATCACCGCGCTCTTCGGCTGGTTTCTGTTGTACGGGTTCTACTTCGGCTTTGCGGAAGGCACCGAGAAAGCGCTGATCGCCGACCTGGCGCCGCCCGACCGGCGCGGCTTTGCGTTCGGTATATACAACGCCGTGACGGGCTTCGGCGCGCTTGCGGCGAGCCTTCTCTTCGGCTTCGTCTGGAGCGCGTACGGCACGGCGGCGGCGTTCGGCCTTGGCAGCGCGCTTGCGCTGCTTGCGACCGCGCTGCTGTTTGTCGTGCTTCCGTCACGCGACCCGACCGTAGCGCCGGCCGCCGCCTGACCTCGTTGCTATAGCTATAATCGATCGATCACATGAGACGAATTCTCGTCACCAACGATGATGGCTATCGTTCCGAGGGGATCACGGCGCTGGCGGAGGCGCTCCGCCCGCTCGGTGCGGTGACGATCGTCGCGCCCGTGCTCGAAGCGAGCGCCATCGGCCACGCGCTGACGCTGCGGCGGCCGCTCCGGCTCGAGCGGATCGCCGACGATGTGTTCGCGGTGGACGGCACGCCGACCGACTGCGTGAACATCGCGATCGCGCAGGTGATCCGCGCGCTGCCGGATCTCGTCGTGTCCGGCATCAACAAGGGGTGGAACCTCGGCGACGATGTGACGTACTCGGGGACGATTGCCGGCGCGTTCGAAGGGGCGCTGCTCGGCGTGCCCTCGATGGCGATCTCGCTGCGGGCGACGACGCGGCGCCTACGACTTCGGTCCCGCCGCGCGCGCGGCCGCGACGCTCGGCGAGGCGCTGCTGCAGCGCCCGCTGCCGCCGCGGACGTTTCTCAACATCAATGTCCCGGCGGGGCGGCCCAAGGGCCTGCCGCGTGACGGTCCAGGCGGCGCGGAACCACATCACGTCGGTCGGCGAGCGCCGCGATCCGAAAGGGCGGCCGTACTACTGGATCGAGGAAGGGGAGGACGCCTGGCAGCCGCACGATCGGTCGGATTATCAGGCCGTGCACGACGGCTACGTGTCGGTGACGCCGCTCCACCCCGATCTGACGGCGCACCACGCGCTGGCGGCGGTCGAGGAACTGACGATGGAGAATCTGGTAATCGAGTAATTTGGTAATCGGGTAATTGATTGATATGATTGCCCGTTCATTACACGTCTTGTCGGGGCGTGGCTCAGCCTGGTAGAGCACTCGGTTCGGGACCGAGGGGTCGGAGGTTCAAATCCTCTCGCCCCGACCAATTTTTAAGAAAATCTGCGAAGTTTCAGCCTGCCGGGTCACTCGGTTTTTCCTCCGGATTCGAGTTCTGGAACCGAGTGGCCGGCGCTTCAAATTCCGCCTCCAGCCTAAATCGTTCGAGATTTTTCGCCTCAGTCGCTTGCGACCGGTCCATCCCCTCGACTCCTCCAGGCAAAGTGCTACCCTCGACGCTACCCGACTCGTGGTCGGACACCGATTCCTGCACTGACAATTGACCGTTGATCGCATTGTCCGGACGATGACATCATCGCGCCGGTCCGGGCGATCAGTGCATCAGAGTCCGACTCCCATTCATCAACTCTCCTCGCCGGAGGCGAAGATCGCGCTATTCCGCTCGCTGTTCCGCGGACGAGAGGACGTGTATCCGCGTCGATTCGAGAGCCGAAAAACCGGCAAGTCCGGCTACGCCCCAGCCTGCGCCAACGAGTGGGTACGGGGTATCTGCGAAAAACCGCGCATCAAGTGCGCGGAGTGTCCGAATCGTCGCTTCCTCCCAGTGACCGACGATGTGATTCGGTGGCACCTGTCCGGTTATGACGACGCCGGACAGCGCTTCGTGGCTGGCGTCTATCCAATGCTCTTGGATGAGACGTGCTTCTTCCTGGCCGTAGACTTCGACAAGAGCGGTTGGCTGGAAGATTCGACTACGTACATTGAGACGTGCCGAGGATTGGGTCTTTCTGTTGCGCTTGAGCGGTCGCGCTCGGGGCGCGGCGGACATGTCTGGCTGATGTTTGACGAGGCGGTACCTGCGGCGGTTGCGCGGAAGGTCGGCTCCTACATCTTGACAGAGACAATGGAGCGCCGGCCGGATATCGGGTTCGACTCGTACGATCGGTTCTTCCCGAATCAAGATACGTTGCCCCACGGAGGATTTGGCAATCTGATCGCGCTGCCGCTGCAGAAGCACGCCCGAGGGGACGGCAACAGCGTTTTCCTTGACGACCAGGCAGTACCGCATCGCGACCAATGGGCATTTCTGTCAACCGTGCAGCGCATCGAGCGCGCGCATCTGGAAGCGATCGCGCGCGACGCTGATCGACGTGGGCGCGTCCTAGGCGTGCGCCTTCCGCCGGCGGAAGATGACGATCCAGCACCGTGGACGGCGACGCCGTCGCGTCGCCGAATAGACCCACCGATTGTCGGTGACCTTCCGCGGGCACTCGAATTGATCCTCGGAAACGAGATCTACGTCGCCAAAGACGGTTTGGCTCCGGGTCTTCGAAACCGGTTGCTGCGTGTCGCTGCGTTCCAGAATCCAGAGTTCTATAAGACCCAGGCGATGCGCCTGCCTACTTACGCGAAGCCCCGGATCATCAGTGGCGCTGAAGAACAATCACAACACATCAGCTTGCCACGCGGATGTCTCGAAGACGTTCGTAAGGTCCTGATCGACTTGAATATTCGCCCGGTGATCCGCGACGAGCGTTTCAGCGGACATCCGCTGCACGCCACCTTTCAAGGCGAGCTCCGAACAGAGCAGAAGCTCGCGGCCGAGGCGATGCTGAAGCACGACACTGGTGTCTTGGCCGCCACGACGGCGTTCGGCAAGACCGTCGTCGCTGCCTGGCTGATCGCCCAGCGCGGCGTCAATACGTTGGTGCTCGTGCATCGGCGCCAGCTCTTGGACCAATGGATCGAGCGTCTGGCGACGTTTCTCGACCTCCCGGCGAAGTCGGTTGGCAGCATGGGCGGCGGCCGCAACAAGCCGACCGGGCTGCTCGATGTAGCGGTCATTCAGAGCCTCGTCCGCAAGGATGTCGTGAACGATTGCGTCGCCGAGTACGGCCAGGTGATCGTCGATGAATGCCACCATCTTTCAGCGCACAGCTTTGAACAGGTGGTCCGTCGGGCGAAGGCGCGATTCATCCTTGGTCTGTCCGCGACCGTGTCACGCAAGGACGGTCATCATCCAATCATTTTCATGCAATGCGGCTCCGTGCGGCATCGGGTGGACGCCAAAGCGCAGGCGGCGGCACGACCGTTCGAACACACGGTCATCGTTCGCCCAACCATGTTTCAGACCGGCAGCACCACAGGTACGGATAAACGGATCGAGTTCCAATCGCTTTATCAACTCCTGGTGGACGACGAGAGTCGGAATCGAGCGATCTGCGAGGAGGTCGCTCAGGCCGTGCGGGACGGACGCTCGCCGCTCATCCTCACCGAACGCAACGAGCACCTCGAGCGTTTCGAGGGTCTGCTTTCGACAAGTATTCCTCACGTCGTGGTCCTGCGAGGGGGAATGGGGAAGAAACGGCGGCGGACAGAGGCCGAGCGACTGGCAGCCATCCCACGGAAAGAAGGTCGCGTTATCCTGGCGACTGGCAAATACATAGGGGAGGGATTCGACGATCCGCGATTGGACACGTTGTTTCTGACGCTTCCGGTTTCATGGCGGGGGACGATCGCGCAGTACGTCGGCAGACTGCATCGCCTCTACGATGGCAAGCGTGACGTCCGGGTCTACGACTACGCGGACCTGAACGTGCCCCTGCTGGCGCGAATGTTTGATCGCCGTTGCCGCGGCTATGAGGCTGTCGGCTACACGATTGTCGTTCCGGCCAGCGCAATTCCGGGCTGGCCGGCAGACGTGACGTTGCCGGCTGATCCACTCTGGAAACGCGACTACGCTGCCAGCGTGCGTCGACTCGTTCGAGATGGCGTTGATACGCCGCTCGCGAATTTGTTCGTCACGGCCGCTCGTCCGATTCCTCCAGAAGCCGAAGGCGCCAAACGCGCCCGAAGTGCGTCCGAGGCTTTCCTCTATCGACGGCTCGAAACGTTGCGGGAGACGCGCGGACGATTTCTGATGAACGCCGACCTTCCAATCGCGTTCGACGGCTGGGGCAGGATGGAAGTCGACCTGCTGTGCGCGGATTCACATGTTGTGGTCGAAGTAGACGGCGGGCAACATTTGGCAGATGCGGTCGCGTACCGTCGCGATCGGCGCAAGGACCAGCTCCTGCAAGAGAACGGATATCTGGTGCTCCGTTTTCTCGCCGAGGACTTCGCCAAGGAACTCGATACGGTTCTCGACGGGATTCTTCGAGCATTGACCGCCCGCCGAACGCCGAGAGTGACGACTCATGCGCTCAAGGTCGTTCGAGCCAGTCATCCGTAGTCTCGGGCGGCATCGGACGTTGGCCCCAGTGATCAGGGTTCGTCGGGCCGCTGTGGCCGTCTGATGCGGACCTTCTGGTCCGTCGCGACCACAAGGCATCTCGCCCAATTCTCGATCTGCTCCGTGCGGAACAACGCGGTCACGCGGTCAAGCAATGCATTCCGACCTGGTTTGGGCAAGCGAACGAGCAGAAGACCCGCGTGCGTCCCGGGTGTGTAGCGGCGAATGTCCGAGAAATCCAGATCCTGCGTGATGACAAAACGCCGCGCCGATTGTGCTGCGCTCCAGACGTCTGGATCAGCACGACCGGTCAGTTGCTCTCCGTGAACCGTATCCACGTCGTGACCGAGTGTCGTGAGGACAGCAACGAGGCGGTCAGGCAGATTCTCGTCGAGTTTGATCCTCACCGTTTGACCGGCGTTTCGGCCAAAGGCAGATCCTCCTGGGCGGACGCAGCAGCAAAGGCGATGGCCGCTCGCACGTCCTCTTCAGCGAGGGTAGGGAAGTCGGCGAGAATCTCCGCCGTCGTCGCACCTTCGGCGAGGCAGGCGAGCACGGTCTTAAGGGTGACGCGCGTACCCTTGAGGACGGGTTCGCCGCCGACGATCTGCGGGTCACGGACGATGCGGTCCTGGTAGTTCATGGCTGAGATCATTGTAGCGCCGAGGTATGGTCGATGGCCGGCCAAGGCAGGCCGTTGGCGCTTTCGGATCGTTACCCTGACGCTACCCGGCTCGCTGAAACGCGGAAATCATTCGAAACTTCAGCCGAACCCGTTCGGTTCGGGACCGAGGGGTCGGAGGTTCAAATCCTCTCGCCCCGACCAATTCTGATCAATAAATCGGCCTTCCATCGACGGTCATCGTCGGTTGAGGGCCTTTTTTGTGGGCGATTCCAAAATCCAACACCGGACATTCTCCGAATCACTCAGAAATTCTCCAGATTCCGCCTCGTTCATTACCGGTGGACGATATCGGGATTTCGGCGGCAAATCGCGTTCGTTGAGCGCCCGGCGGAAACCGGGCTTCGTGGCCATTCGGATCACCGTTGTGCGAGGGAGCCGGATCTGAGCCGTGTCCGATCGCTTATAGGCGCCTTGGCCAGCGCTGGCGGCCATGGAACACCGCGATGATCTCCAGACGCTCGCCGCGCACTCGGTACGGAATAACGTACCGTGTGCCTGGCACCACGAGCTCACGAGTGCCGGATACCCGACCGGGCCGCCCCAGATTCGGTAACTCCGCCAAGCGATCGACCGCAGCGAGTAACGTCGTAGCCGTGCGGGCTGCCGCGCCAGGGTTCTCGCGGGCAATATAGTCACGAAGGGCAGCGAGATGGCCGATCGCCCGCGGCGACCAGACGACAGTCACGCGCGAGGCGCCTTTCGCTCACGCTTCTTGCCCCAGGATCGGAGCCACTTCGACACGTCCTCGTGCGCCACGGCGCGCCCGCTATCGAGTTCCTGGAGGCCAGCTTGAATCTCATCCAATTGCCATGCCTCCGCTTCCACGTAGGCGGCAATGGCTTCAGCCGCGAGAAACGATTTGGAGCGACGTGAGCGCTTTGCGAGCGCCTCGAGTTGGTCCTTGGTGTCGCTGTCGATCCGCACTGAAAGAGTTGTGGTCATCTGTGCTCGTATATAGTGAAATGTATACATTGTAGCACTGCCACGGCGCCCGACGAGTGGCTACCTCGAACTGAGCGGAGTCGGCTCAAAGTGGCGGGGCATCGTTCCGGATCTACCCGGGCCGAAGAAATCGGAAAATCCTTCGAGAAACACGCTGAAATAGCTCGGTTCGGAACCGAGGGGTCGGAGGTTCATATCCTTCGAACCGACCACATTTTCTAAGAAAGCCGTTCGTGAAAGCGCGGGCTGGAACACAACGGTAGATCTGAATGGCCGGTCGGATGCCGGCCATTTCGCTGTACGCACGAGCCGAGTTGGTCGAGATGCTCACTTCACACTCGCTCGGCGCCGCGGACTCCGTCCGATAAGATAAGGACTATGAACTTCTACCTCAGGAACGTTGCACGAGGAGTCGTCGCCTTCGTGCTCGCGACCGCTGTTCCCGTCGCGTTTGCGCAAACGCCGGCGGCCGGGCGCGAGACCTCTGCGGCGTCGGTCGCTTCTTACGCCCTCACAGACCAGATGCCGGTCGACCCTGAGGTCCTCGTCGGCGCGCTTCCCAACGGTCTCAGGTTCTACGTGCGGCCAAACCCGAAGCCGGCGCGCCAGGCGGAATTGCGCCTGGTCGTCAAGGCGGGCTCAGTGCTTGAAGACGACGATCAGCGGGGGCTGGCACATTTCGTCGAGCACATGCAGTTCGAGGGCACGACGCATTTCCCCGGACAGGGCATCAACAGATTTCTCGGCGCGCTCGGACTGAGCATCGGCGCGGACGCGAATGCGGCAACGAGCTTCGACGAAACGCAGTACTCCCTGCGCGTGCCGACGGATGTGCCAGGCGCCCTCGACCAGGCGCTGACGATCCTGGAGGACTGGGCGGGGGCCGCCACCTTCGATCCGGCCGGCATCGAACGCCAGCGTCCGATCGTCCTTGCCGAGTGGCGGGGAAACCTGGGCGCCGACGAGCGCACGGCGGACAAGATCCGCCGCGCCCAGCTCGAAGGATCGCGCTATGCGGACCGGGCTCCCATCGGCACCCCGGAGATTATCCAGGGCGCGACACGCGAGCAGCTGCTGCGGTTCTATCGCGATTGGTATCGTCCGGACCTCATGGCCGTGATCGTGGTCGGCGACGTCGATCGCAACGCCGTCGGGCGGATGATCGTGCAGCACTTCCTGCCGCTCACCAATCCGGAGCCTGAGCGGTCGAGGCCGATATTCGACGCTCCGGAGCATCCGGGCACGCGCTACGCGGTTGTGACCGACAAAGAAACCACCGCGACTTCGATCGAAGTCTCGAATCTGCGGCCGGCGCGCAACCAGGGCTCGGTCGGCGGCTATCGCGAGATCATGAAGGATCAGCTGTTCGCCGACATGCTCAGCGCGCGGCTCGACGAGCTCGGTCAGAGCGAGAAGCCGCCGTTCCTGCGGGCGATCGCGAATCGGTCGCTCTTTCCGGCGCCAAGGACCAGGGACGAAGCGGTCGTTCAGGCGCTCGTCTCGAACGACGGCGTGGCGCCAGGCCTCGATGCCCTGGCGACCGAGCTCCTGCGCGTCAGACGTTTCGGGTTTGAGGCCAGCGAGCTCGCCAGGGCGAAGCAGGCGAACATGGCCAGCTACGAACGCAGCGTCGCGGAAGGGTCCGACCGCGAGTCGTCCAGCCGCGCCGACGAGTACACACGCAACTTCCTCCAGCAGGAGGCGCTGCCGACGATCTGGCAGGAGCTCGCCTTTCGCCGGCGCTTCATCCCCGACATCACGTTGAGCGAAATGAACGCGCTCGCCGACGACTGGTTCCCCGAAGGCAACCGGCTCATCGTCATCTCGGCCCCGGAACGGGCCGGTGTTGTCCTGCCGGCCGAAACCGAGCTCGCCGCCGTCGTCAAAGCCGCGTCCGAGAAGCGGGTGGAGCGGTATGTCGACGGAGGTGCGGGCGAGATGCTCATGGACGCGCCGCCGGCGCGCGGCAGCATCGTGAAGACGGCAGTCCACGCCGAGGCCGGGATCACCGAATGGACGCTGTCGAATGGCGCAACGGTCGTGCTCAAGCCGACGACGCTGAAATCGGATCAGATCCTTTTCCGGGCGGCGGCCCCGGGCGGCACATCGCTGGCGAGCGACGACGAATTTATTTCCGCCAGGGCCGCGGACGATGTGATCCCCGCGGGTGGCGTCGGCCGCTTCAACGCCGTGGCGCTCGACAGAGTCCTGAACGGCAGGGCGGTCGGCGTCCAGCCCTTCATCAACGAGATCAACAAAGGGATGGGAGGCGGGGCGACGCCGCAGGACCTCGAGACGATGTTCCAGCTGATCTACCTTCGCTTCACGCAGCCGCGCGCCGATCCAGTGGCATTCGCCGCGATGAAGTCGCAGGCGCAGGCGCTGCTGGCAAACCGGATGGCGAGCCCGGAGGCGGTATTCGATCAGGCTGTCAACACGGCGCTCACCGGTGGGAGTCCTCGACGACAGCCAGAGACGCCGGAAACCGTGGCGCAATGGAACCTCGAGAAGTCGCTGGCGTTCTACAAAGCGCGCTTCGCCGACGCGAGCCACTTCACCTTCGTGTTCGTCGGCACCTTCACGCCCGAGAGCATCAGGCCGCTCGTCGAGACCTACATCGCCGCCTTGCCGGCCACTCGTGGAAACGAGACGTGGCGCGATATCGGAGTTACGGCGCCAAGAGGCGTGATCGAGAAGACGGTCGAGAAGGGAATCGCGCCGAAGAGCGAGGTCGCGATCGTGTTCGGCGGCCCGTTCGAGTACAACGATGCGAACAAGCTTTCCCTTCAGGTGGTGACGCTCCTGCTCCAGTCGCGACTGAGTGAGGCGATTCGTGAAGAGCTCGGCGGGACCTACAGCATCACCGTCCAGTCGCAATCGGCAAAGATCCCGAGGCCCGAATACCGCCTGCGGATCGACTGGACCTGCGATCCGGCGCGCACGCAGAGTCTCGTCCAGCGCGTGATGACAGAGGTCGAAGTCGTCAGGCAGACGCTGCTGATGCCGGGCCAGGTGTCCGTTGTGCGCGAGCATTCTGGCGCAGGACTTCGAGAAGGACAGCGAGGATAACGGGTACCTGCTCGCCCAGATCTCGCGCCGCTACGACGACGGAGACGGGGCCAACGTCGGCGCTGCGGTCAAGGCGCCGCAGCAGATGTCCGAACTGAGCGGCGCCGTGATTCAGCAGGCCGCGCAGCGGTACCTGGACACGGACAATTACGTGCGAGTGACGCTCATGCCGGAAACGAAGTAGCTGCGTATCCCCACCGCGCAAATTACGGCTGGCGGTCGGTGTAGGCCCAAATAATTCCGCCCGTCGCGGCCCCGATGCCGGTGCCATAGGCTCCCAAAACGAGCGCGGAGGGCAATGCTCCGAAGTCCTCGGGTGCCCAGGCCAAGCCCGCGACGAACCCCGCAGCGAGGCCCACCAGCGCCCCGCATCCCACCAGATGTCGACGACACCAGTTGCGCTCGTCGACCTTCTTCACGGCCTGCTCAGACTGTTGCAATCCGCGAGAGGGAACGGACAGCGTCAGACGCCTGGCTTCGACCCTGACCGCTTCTCTCAACGTGTTCGCATCAACCCGCTGAGGCGGGACTGACGACTGCGAATCCGGCTCGGCACCTCGGGCATACGGTTGCGCGAGCAGGCAGAGTAGAAGCGTGACGGTGATTCTCTTCATCGCAAGTCCTCCTTGCGACGAAATGCGAGGAATGACGTGTCGCTGGCTCAGCGCGAGTGTGTATTCTTCGGAATGAGAGGGACGGGCTTCGCGCCAGGGTCTATCGAGGAAATCGTCTCCGCCCGCGCCGTTGCGCCGTGCCGCCCTAGTGTTTGCCGCTGATTTGTCGCTGCGCCAGAAGAGTATCCGCCACCAGGTGGTCGGCGAGGGCGAGTATGTCGATGAGGTGGCGATGGAGCGCGGCTCCCGTGCTTCCGGCGACGCCAACTTGTCCCGTCTTCAGGGCCTCGAACGCGACCAGTGCCGCTGCGCTCAGGTTCCGCAACTGAAGGCGCTGGGGCAGGGGGCCGGGCGTTCCATCGGCGGCCGACTGACCTTGTTCTCGCCCAAACTCGGTCACCGCGCTGGCGATGGCGTCGTCGAGGCACTTGTTGAGCAGACGAAAGTGCTCGGCGCTGATGGTCGCGTTCAACTCCACCGCCAGCTCGGTGACAGATTGACAGACGTCACCGTAGGTATGAACCACCTCTGAAACGGAGAACCCGGCGCGCAGAAGGTCGCGCCCGTGCAGCAGCGCGGTATCGGAAATCTCCGGGCCTGGGTCCAGCCCGGAGCGCAGCACGCCCACCAGTTGGTCCAGCAGCACCGGCACGCCCCGTTCAATCATCTCCGGCACCGGCGGAGCATCCGAACGCGCGTTCGCCTTCTCCCTGCAGCGGGTGATGATTCTGTCACGGTTGGCGGCGATGAAGTCGTGGAGCATGACGGGCGGCATCGGCAATTTCGATGCGGCAGCGGACTACTCAAAATAGCACATTTCGAGAAAGTCCCGTGTGCGTTGTTGCGGGGGAGGAAACTCAGCTGAACACGTGATGCGGGCTGGACGCCGAGGTCGAACTGTCCCGTTCATCGGCCCGCGCAGGGCGGACCCGAGCGCGCAGCGAGTGATGGTTCGGTGCCATGGACGAACCTTCTTGACTCATGGCCGTTCGACACCGGCCCGTCTCGGAAGTTCAGGCAAACGATCGCCGCATCGCCAGCGCCGGGAGCGCAAGGCACATTTCGGCGAGCTGGTGCAGCTCGATGGCAGTTTCCACCGGTGGTGCGAGGATCGCGCCGCGCGTGGCTGCCTGATGAACCTGGTCGACGATGCGACCGGTCCGGACGCTGGCGCGGCTCGGCGACGAGGAAACAATCTGGGCGGTGGCCAACGTCTTGCGCCGGTGGATAGAGCGCTACGGGGTGCCGCTAGCGCTTTATACGGATTGGAAAAGTGTCTATGTGCGAGAGCCGAACGCGGAGGAGCGGGTGACGGGCGCCGTGGCGTTGACGCAGTTCGGCCGCATGTGCGCGTCGTTGGGGATTCAGATCATCGCCGCGCGTTCGCCGCAGGCCAAGGGACGGGACGAGCGCAATCACGGGACGCATCAGGATCGCCTGGTGAAGAAATTGCGACGGCTGGGGATCGCGGACGCGCCCGCGGCGAATGCGTTCCTGGAGATGACGTATCTGCCTGAGCACAACGCCCGCTGCGCGCAGGCCCCCGTGTCGACTGAGGACTTTCATCGGCGGACGCCGAGTCGTCCCACGCTCGATCGCGTGTTGCAGCTCGAGGAAACTCGCGTGCTGTCCAACGACAGGGTGATCCGCTACGACACGCGCTATTTTCGAGTGGCGCGGCAGAGCCAGCAGGCGCCGGCGCGGAGCACGGTGATGGTGCGCGAGAACGCGCGTGGCGCGATTGAGATTCGCTATCGGGACCGCCTCATTCAGTGGACGGAGATCGCCGCGCCGGCGAAGCCATGCCGGCCGCGAGGCGAACGCCGTCGTCCACCGCCCCGCATCGGCCCGCTCGGCCGAGCGCGGACCATCCGTGGCGGCGCGACACCCGGGCGATCGATCGTGAGCGCGCCCGGGTTAGGGCGGCCCAGCCGTGAAGAGCCTGTGGAAGCTGACGCAGCCGTGGACGCACAGAACGCGCCCACCGTGCTTGGAAAACCCCCAGAACGGGTTTTGCACAAGCTGCCACAGGCCGTATCGCTCGTTCAGAAGGGACTTTCTATCGCTAAGAACGGGACATTTCTATTGCGGTTCCAGGGATCGCGTTGACATCGGCGGGTCGCGGGGGGGACGATGGCTCATGCTCCGCGCGCTGCTCTTCGCGACGCTCGTTTTCGTCGGCTCGCCCGCGGCGGCCTCCGGCCAGGCGCTCAGTGTCCTTCACATAAAAATTGTCGTAGTCGACGCCGGGGGGAAACCCACACCGGTGCCGCGCCATGCGCTGCTCATCAGCGAGAATCCGGCAAGCGCGCCGCCCCGGCGGATCGTCACGGCGCCGGATGGCACCGCCGACGTCAGGTTGCGCCCGGGGAACTACACCGTGGAATCGGACCTGCCTGTCGTATTCCACGGCAATACCTACCTGTGGACGCAGCTCGTGGACATCGTCGCCGGCCGCGACGCAGTCCTCGAGCTGACAGCTGACAACGCGGAGGTCGAGCCCGCCACTTCTGCGGCCTCCGCCGCGGCGCCGTTGGAGTCCGACCCCTCGTTCCTTCTGCCTCAATGGCAGGACAGCGTCGTGGCCCTGTGGACTCCGCTGACCCGTGCGTCGGGGTTCCTGATCGACGCCAGGGGACTCATTGCGACGAACCAGCGGGCGATCGGCACCGCTACATCTGTGGAAGTGCAGCTCTCGCCGGACGTCAAAGTGGCGGCGAGCGTCCTCGTGGCGGATCCGGTACGGGATGTCGCGGTCCTCTGGATCGATCCGAAGGTCGTCGGACTCATTGCGGTCCGTGCCGCTGGGATGCGCGCAAGCGGCGAAGCCGCCCGTCGCGAACGGGGAGGAGCTCTTCACGATTGGCGCTCCGCTTCACGAGCAGAAGGGCATGACGTCAGGAATCGTCAGCCGCGTGGAGCCGCGTGCGATCGTATCCGACTTCAGGCTCTCGTCCGATAGCGCGGGCGGCCCCGTCTTCACGGCCGGCGGAGGCGTGGTCGGGATCACGACCATCGTGGACGACAGGAATGCGAACGGGCGCGTGGCCTCCCGGGTCGTACGCATCGACGCTGCGTGCGAGGTCGTCGCATCGGCGGAGAAAGCGATGAGGGATGCGGCGCCGCCGGACGGAACGCATCTTCCCGTGGAGCCGGTGCGGCCGTCTCCGTTGAGCGCGCTCAAGGATGCGGCGCTACGCCGCGGGGGCAGCCTGAGCGCATACCAGATGTCCTCCTCCGACTTCGACGTCGCGTTCATGACGCCCGTGCTCGTCTACGCCGCGCATCAGTCGGAGAGGGGACGTACAACGAATGCGGATCCGAGAGTGGTGCGCCCGCTCGAGGACTTCGCCAACTGGTCCGAGTACGTGGCGGAGTTTCCGCCGGTGCTGCTGATTCGCGTGACGCCGAAGCTGGTCGAAAGCTTCTGGACGACGGTTGCCCGCGGCGCCGCGCAGACACAGGGTGTCGCCCTGCCCCCGATCAAGCGCGTCAAGTCGGGCTTTTCGCGGATGCGCGTCTTCTGCGGCGACGCCGAGGTGACACCGATCCACCCGTTCAAGCTCGAACACCGCGTCTCCGAGACCGATGCGTTCTATGAAGGTCTGTACGTTCTGGACCCCGGCGCGCTCGGTCCGCACTGCGGGCCCGTCAAGCTCGTGCTGTTCTCGGAGAAGGAACCAGCGAAAGGCGACACCCGGCCGGTCGACCCGAAGGTGCTCCGGCAGATCTGGCAGGACTTCGAACCGTATCGAGAGCCCTGAAGTCAGCGCACTGGGCGAATAAATAACGAATCTGCTACTATTCAGGCCGTATGTCGGCCAAAGTATGCGTCGTGAGCTTCAACGGGCCCTCCGGTGTCCGCCATTCTGTCGAGGTGGAGGCGGAGTCCCTGTATGAGGCCGCCGTCCTCGGCGTCCGCCGGCTCAATCAGAACATCTGGAGCGAAAACGTCGGGCCTGCGACGGTCCTGGACGTCGAGGTTCGAGAACCGGGAAGCAAGCATGCGATCTCTCTTCAGCAGGTCGAACGGTGGCTGGCAGGAGCGACCACGAATCCGAACGAGGCATCGAAGAAAGCGAAGCTGAAGATGATGCTGGTTCAGAAGTAGACCTCAGCTGGTTGCGGCAGAGCCGGCGCACCATCCCCGTTCCTCACGCGCGCGGACGCGGTGAGGATTCAGACAAGCGCATCCCCCACGTGAATTCGACCGATAGATCGAGCGGCGGTCGCGTGAACGGGACGTTACACGCGCGCGAGCTCTTGAAAAAGGACGGTAATGAAGATCAAGTCTCCGCACGGCAGCGTGACCAAGCTGCTCACCGGGATCAAGGGATTCGACGAAATCACCGACGGCGGGCTGCCTCGCGGACGAACGACCCTCGTGATGGGTGGACCGGGTTGCGGCAAGACCGTCTTTGCGCTCCAGGCGCTGGTCAATGGCGCCCATCGGACGAAGGAGGCGGGCATCTTCGTCGCCTTCGAGGAGAGCGCGACGCCAGATCGTCGCCAACGCCGCCACGTTCGGATGGGATCTTCCGGCGCTCGTCAAGAAGAAGCTCTTCTTCCTGGATGCGCAGCTCTCTCCAGAGGTCGTCAAGGCCGGCGAGTTCGACCTGATCGGCATGCTCAACGCTCCTTCAGGCCAAGGCCGAAGAGATTCATGCGACGCGCATCGTCTTCGACGGGATCGACGTGCTGCTCGGCCTGCTCGACGACCCGGTCGCGGAGCGCCGCGAGATCTACCGCATCCGCGACTGGCTGGCGCAGACGGGGCTGACCGGCATCATCACGCAGAAGGCCGGCGGGGCCGACGCCGACCACCGCTACGGTTTCCTGCAGTTCATGGTCGATTGCGTGGTCGTGCTCCGGCATCAGGTGCGTGGACGGGTCGGCCTTCCGCAATCTCCGGGTCATGAAGTACCGCGGCTCGGGCTTTACGGGCGACGAGTTTCCGATCACGCTCACCGCGGAGGGCATGCAGCTGACCAATCGCGGTCCCACCGAGCTCAAGTACGAGGTCACCGACGAGCGGATCTCGTCGGGGCTTCCGCGTCTCGACCACATGCTGAATGGCGGCTATCACCGCGGCAGCAACGTCCTCATCTCGGGCGCGCCCGGCACCGCCAAGTCGACGCTGTCCGGGCTGTTCGCCGCCGCCGCCTGCAAACGCGGCGAGCGCACGTTGTACGTGAGCTTCGACGAAGGCGCCGCGCAGATCGTGCGCAATCTCCAATCGGTGGGCATTCACCTCGCCCCGCATCGTGAAGTCGGGCCTGCTCGAGATGTATTCCACGCGCACGCGGGGACCGAACGTCGAAGATCAGTTCGGCGCGCTGCGCGCAAAGGTGCGCGAGCACAGTCCCCGCTGCCTGGTCATCGATCCGCTCTCGGCGCTGTCCGACCAAGCTGTCGCACCTGGCCTCGGCCGATGCGGCCCAGCAGTTCCTGGACTTTCTCAAGGGAGAGGGGATCACCGTCGTGAATACGTCCTTGATGGACGGGCTCAGCACCGACGAGGCGACGGCCACCGGCATCTCGACCATCGCCGACACCTGGATCCACCTCTCCTACGTCGTGCAGGATGGCGAGCGCAACCGCGCCCTGACGATCGTCAAGTCGCGCGGCACCGGGCACTCGAACCAGGTGCGGGAGCTGACGCTCTCCAACGACGGCGTCACCCTCACCGATGTCTTCGTCGCCCAGGGCAAGGTGCTCATGGGTGTGGCCCGCTGGGAGTGGGAACAGGAAGAGCTGGCGGGGGCGAAGCGCACCAAGGTTGCCGCGGAGCTCAAGCGTCTGCAGCTGCAGCTCGTCGCAGGCCGAAGCGGCCGCGCGCCTTCAGGTCGTGCAAACGGAAATGGAGGCCCGCAGCGCCGAGATCGCCGTCCTGGCCGACGCCACCGGATCGGCGTCCAAGCTGTTGAAGACCGACCGCGCGGTGCTGCGCAAGATGCGCCACGCCGACGAGGACGGCCGCATCGGCACGCGAACCGGCGCGAAGAGACGGCGTCGCCAAGGACAGCGACCGCGGGAGCGTCCTGACGTGGCCAAACGCCACGCGAAAACTCCCGGGCTTCGGCTTGCGTCTGTATGTCGCGGGCAACGCGCCGAACTCGGTGCGCGCCATCGCCAATACGCAGGGCGATCTGCGACGAGCATTTCGCCTCGGGGCACGAGCTCGAAATCGTCGATCTGCTCGAGCATCCGAAACGGGCGCTGGCCGACGGCATCATCGTCACCCCGACGCTCCTGAAGCTGTTGCCGCTGCCGGTTCAACGCGTGATCGGCAGCCTCAGCGACACGAACCAGGTGCTCCTGGCCCTGTCTGGCAAATGAACGCCGCCGAGAAGCTCCACGACGCGAGACCTCGCCCAGCGGCTGTCCGAAGCCGAAGCGACCATCGAAGCGCTGCTTTCCGGCCAGATCGATGCGGTTGTCGATTCCAGGAGTCACAGCCCGGTGCTGCTCTCCAAGGCGCAGGAGGCGCTTCGGGAGAGCGAGGAGCGCTACCGCCGCATCGTGGAGACCGCAGCGGAAGGCATCTCGGTCGTGAATGCGGAATCCACATTGACGTTCGTGAATCGGCGGTTCGCTGAAATGCTCGGCTACCGGCCCGAAGAGATGATCGGAACGTCACTGTTCGCGATCGTGCCCGAGGCGGGGAAGGCGGCGGCGGCGCTACGGGTCGAGCGTTCGCGCCAGGGCATCGCGGAAGAGCATGAAGTCGCGTACCTGCGAAAAGATGGATCCGAGTTGTGGACGCTGCTGAAGACGAACCCGGTTCGGAATGCCGACGGAGCATGGGCCGGGACACTGGGCATGACGACCGACTGGACGCGGCACCGGCAGGACGAAGAGGCGCTGCGGGCGAGCACGGCCCAGCTCGGCGAGAGCGAGGCGCGCTTTCGCCAGCTCGCCGAGGCGAGCCGCGACATCTTCTATCTCAGAGATCCGCAGACGACGCAGATGTTCTACGTGAGCCCTGCGTACGAGGAGATCTTCGGCCGCAGCTGCGCAAGCCTGTACGTCAATCCCAAATCCTGGGGCGACGCCATACATGCGGACGACCGGGCGCGCATCCTCAAGGAGGTCAGGCCCGGCGGGACACCAGCGCCGTACGATCTCGAGTACCGGATCGTGCGGCCCGACGGCGCGGAGCGATCCCTGCGTTCGCGAGCCTTTCCCATCTATAACGACGCGGGGGAGGTGTATCGGCTCGCGGGCATTGCCGAAGACATCACGGAGCGGAAGACGCTCGAGGCGCAGGTCCGCCAGGCGCAGAAGATGGAAGGGATTGGCCGGCTCGCCAGCGGGATCGCCCACGATTTCAATAACCTGTTGACGGCGATCCTGGGCTTTGGCGAGATGACCCTCGCCGAGCTCCCGCCGGACGGGCAGATGCGCGAGGACGTCCAGGAGATCGTCAATGCCGGACGAAGCGCGGCGTTGTTGACCCGGCAGCTGCTGGCCTTCAGCCGCCAGCAGATTCTCGAGCCGCAGGTCCTCGACCTGAACACCCTGGTCGGCGGCATGCAGACCATGCTCGGCCGCGTTATCGGCGAGGACATCACCTTGATTCCGGCGCTCGGCGATCGCGTCCGCCGCATCAAGGCCGACCCGGGCCAGATCGAGCAGGTCATCATGAACCTTGCCGTCAACGCCCGCGACGCGATGCCGTCGGGGGGCACGCTCCGGATCACCACTGAAAGCGTCGTGCTGAACGAGGCCTTCGTCGCGGCGCATCCCGGATCCGCGAAAGGGCCGCACGTCCGCCTGATGCTCAGCGACACCGGCATCGGCATGGGCCCGGACGTGCTGGCGCGGCTGTTCGAGCCGTTCTTCACCACCAAGGAGCGCGGGAAGGGCACGGGGCTCGGTCTCGCCACCGTCTACGGCATCGTCAAACAGAGCGGCGGGTACATCTGGGTCGAGAGCACGCCTGGCGAGGGCACGTCGTTCATGGTCGATCTGCCCAGTGTCTCGGCCGATCCTCAGATCGTTGCTGTTGCGGACACGACCGTCCCCACGCTAGCCGGCAGCGAAACCATCCTCCTCGTCGAGGACCAGCAGGAGCTGCGGGACGTCGTCCGTGTGACGCTGCAGCGCCGCGGCTACGACGTGCTGGAGGCCGCGGACGGCCCCACGGCGTTGAAGCTGCTCGGGGATTGTCCGGCCCGCGTGCATCTCCTGCTGACCGACGTCGTCATGCCGCACATGAACGGACGCGAGCTCTTCGACAGGGTCCTGGAACACGACGGATCCATCCGGGTGCTCTACACGTCGGGCTATACGGACGACGCGATCGTCAGGCACGGCGTCCTGAAACCCGGCATCGACCTGATTCACAAGCCGTTCACGCCGAATCAGCTGCTGGCGCGGGTGCGGGATGTGCTCGATCGGCCTGGCGAACACCAGGCTCCATGACGCAGGCAGCCGCCGTCGAGGAGATTCGGAGGGCGGCGCGCGCGTTCGATTCGCCAATCAGGCGTCGTTTCGGAACCGGTCTCCTGACGCCATGGCAGGCGTATGTGTTTGCACTGGCAACGAGCGCGGCGACGCTCGCAGTGCATTTCACGCTCTACGCGCGCCTGGGAGAGCGCGCCACGCTGGTGATGCTTACCGTGCCGATCGTGCTCAGTGCGTACACGGGCGGGTTGCGTGGCGGGCTGATGGCCACCGGGATGACCTATTACCTGTTGCCGTCCTTCCGTCAAGGCTTCTGGATGGCTTCAGCAGGCGAGCACTGGGAACAATTGTTCGGCGCGCTGGCCGGCGTGGTCATTAGTGTGTCGATGGAGGGCCTGCATCGTGCGCGCCGGCGAGCCGACATCGCCGCGGGGGAGCATCAGCTGGCGGACGCACGCGCCCAGCAGAGCGAACGGCGCCTGCGCGATCTCATCGACGGGCTGGGGCCGTCGATGTTCGTGGGACTGATGACGCCCCAGGGCATCCTCGTCGAGGCCAACCGGCCCGCGCTCGCCGCGGCCGGCCTGAGGTCCGAAGACGTCCTCGGCAAGCCGTTCGAGGACGCCTACTACTGGTCGCACTCGCAGCCGGTTCGCCAGCAACTGCGTGACGCCATTGCGCGTGCCTCCCGCGGGGAAGGCTCGCGGTACGATACGCAGCTGTGCACGGCGGACGATCATCTCATCGACGTCGACTTCTCCCTGCAGCCGTTACTGAACGAGGACGGGGAAGTGACGTTCCTCATCCCGTCGGCGACGGTCATCACCGAGCGGAAGCGGACGGAGAACGCGTTACGTGCGAGCGACGAAAAATTCCACCAGCTGGCGGACCACATCAGCGATGCGTTCTGGATCCGCTCTCCCGACATGCGCGAGCTGCACTACATCAGCCCGGCCTTCGAGCGAATCTGGGGCCGTTCGGTGGCAAGCCTCCATGCCAATCCGGAGCAGTGGGCCGATTTCATCTTTCCCGACGACCGCGAGCGTGTCCTGAGCGCCTTCGAGGCGCTTACCGGGAAAGCACCTAATCTGGACATCGAGTATCGCATCGTCCGTCCCGACGGCGGGATCCGCTGGGTTCGCGTCCGCGGTTTTCAAGTCCGGGATCCTGCAGACAGTCTGATCCGCCACATCGGAATCGTCACTGATATCACCGAACGCAAGCGCGCGGAGACCGCGCTGCAGCAGAGCGAGGGACGGTACCGCGCCCTCGTGGAATGGTCGCCCGAATCGCTCGCCGTCACCCGTCGCGGGACAATTCTTTTCGTCAATCCGGCTGCCGTCAGGATGTTTGGCGCGACGTGCGCGCAGGACCTGCTCGGCCGATCGGTTCTCGAGTTCGTCCACCCGGATTTTCGCCGCATCGTACGCGAGCGGGTGACGCACGATGCCGAGGTCGGCGGCGGACTGCCGCTGATCGAAGAAAAGCTTCTCAAGATGGACGGAACGGCGATGGACGTGGAGGTCCAGGGCACGTCAATCATGTACGGCGAGGAACCAGCCACCTTCAGCTCGATGCGCGACGTCACCGAGAAGAGAGCCCTCGAATCACAGTTCCTGCGGGCGCAGCGGATGGAAGGCATCGGCACGCTGGCCGGCGGCATCGCGCACGACCTGAACAACGTGCTCGCGCCGATCATGATGTCGATCGAGATCCTCAGCGAGCAGGTTACCGACGAGGGAAGCCTCACCCTGCTGGCCACGCTGCAAGGCGGCGTTCAACGCGCGGCCGACCTCGTCGGGCAGGTGCTCTCCTTCGCCCGAGGCGTCGACGGCCAGCGCGTCGCGGTCAATCCTGTCCACCTGGTGGGCGACTTGCTCAAGGTCATGCGGGACACCTTCCCCAAGTCGATCGACGTGCACCTGGTTCCCGTGCGCGGCCTCTGGACCATCACGGGCGATCCCACCCAGATTCACCAGGTGTTCCTGAACCTCTGCGTCAATGCGCGGAATGCAATGCCCGAGGGGGGGACGCTCACCGTCAACATGGAGAACGTCGTTCTGAAGCGAGACGGACACGAAAATGAACCCCGAGTCCCGCCCGGGCCCGTACGTGCGGGTGACGGTTGAGGACACCGGCACCGGTATCCCGCGGGAAATCCAGGACAGGGTATTCGAACCGTTCTTTACCACGCAGGACATCGGCAAAGGTACAGGTCTCGGCCTGTCCACCGCCCTCGGCATCGTGAAAAGCCACGGCGGTTTCGTGCACCTTCAGAGCGTGGAAGGCAAGGGGACGTCGTTCAGCGTCTATCTGCCCGCCACCACCAGGTTGCCCCAGACGGATGAAGTCGCCGCGGAAAACACCGGCCTGCCCCGCGGCAACGGGGAACTGATCCTGGTGGTAGACGATGAGGAAGCCATCCGCATGGTCGCGCAACGGACGCTCGAGCGGTTCGGGTACCGCGTCGTGGTGGCCTGCAATGGTGCCGAAGCCCTCGCGCTCTACGTCCGGCACGAGGGGGAGATTGCCGCCGTGCTGACCGACATGGCGATGCCGGTCATGGACGGCCCCGCGCTCATCGCCGGGCTCCTGAAGATGAATCCTCGCGTCCGCATCATCGGTTCGAGTGGCCTGATGTCCACGGCGGAGGCCGCCGATGCCGTTGGCGTGCGTCTGCGATATTTCTTGCCCAAGCCCTACACAATCGGCACGATTCTCAACACCCTGCAGCAGGCGCTGCGCGGCTGACTCGCCTCTAGTCCCTGTCGTGCGTGCGTTTGGCCAGCGCCGCCATTGCCGCCATCAGTTCCCCGGGTTCGATCGGCTTCGTCAAGTGCATCTGGAAGCCGCTGCGCAGGGCTTTCGCGCGATCCTCGGACCGGGCGAACGCGGTGAACGCGGCGGCGGGTATCTCTCGAATCCACGCCGTCTCGGAACGACGGATCCGATCGATCAGCTCGAACCCGGTCATCTGCGGCATGCCCAGATCGGCGAGCAGCACATGCGGCCGCGTGCGTTCGATCAGCTCCAGCGCGTCGTGCCCTGAGTCGGCGGTTGTGATGGTTGCTCCGGCCACTTCGAGAATCTCGCGGATCAGCGCGAGCGCGTCGCGGTCGTCATCGACCGCGAGAATCCGAATTCCCTCGAGCTGTGGGCACGACGATGCGGGGAGCGGTGTGTGCGGCCTGGGGATGCTCGCGCAACTCGGACGACGCGCCGTGCACGATCCTCACCGGCAGCTCGACCCGGAAGGTCGACCCCTTGCCCGGGCCGTCGCTCGCGCCGGCAATGCGCCCACCCTGGAGCTCCACCAGGTGGCGGGAAATCGCCAGCCCGAGGCCGAGGCCGCCGTGCTCCCGGCCGATGCCTGCATCCGCCTGGCGGAACCGGTCGAACACGTAAGGAAGAAACTCCGCCGAAATGCCGGCGCCGGTATCGCTCACCGTGATTTCCACGTGGGAGTTCACGCGCTCGAGACGAATCTGGACCCGGCCGCCCCGTGGAGTGAATTTCACCGCGTTGGACAGGAGATTCCACAGAATCTGCCGGAGGCGCTCGGGGTCCCCCGACACCGGACCGGCGCGCGGATCCAGGCTCGGTTCGAGGCGGATCCCCTTGGCATCGGCGGCCGGCCGGATGGTCTCGATGGCCTGTTCGATGACACTGGGGAGCTCCACCGGTTGCAGGTCCAGACGAACCTTTCCGGAGATGATGCGGGAGACGTCGAGCACGTCTTCGATAATCTGCGTCAGGGAGGCGGCGTTCCGGGCAGCCGTGTCGAGTGCCCGCGCCAGCTTCTCCCCGCTGAGCAGGCCCGATTGGATCATGCGGAGGTAGCCGACGATCGCATTGAGCGGCGTCCGCAGCTCGTGGGACAGCGTCCCGAGGAATTCATCCTTGAGCCGGCTCGAATCGCGCGCGATGAGCAGCAGGCGCTGGCGCTCCTCCTCCGCGCGCTTCCGGTCGCTGATATCCCGGGCGATTTTCGACGCGCCGATCACCGTGCCGTCCGGGTTCCGGATCGGAGAGACGGTCAGCGACACGGGAATCAGCGTGCCGTCCTTCCGCTGGCGAATGGTTTCGTAATGTTCCACGCGCTCCCCGCGCCTGATGCGCGACAACACTTCGTCTTCTTCCTGCTGCCGATCCTGCGGAATGATCCGGCGGATGGATTGCCCTCGCATCTCGGAGGCGGAGTATCCGAACATGGCTTCGGCCGCCGCATTCCAGGAAGTGACGATGCTGTTCAGATCCTTGCTGACGATCGCGTCGTCGCTCGAGTCGACGATCGCGGCAAGCTGCAGGGCATCGCGCTGCGACCGCTGGCTGTAGGTCAGGTCGCGCGCGATTTTCGACGCGCCGATGATCTCGCCGGCCGCCGAGCGAATGGGCGAAACGGTGAGGGAAATCGGCACGAGCGTACCGTCTTTCCGGACCCTGATCGTCTCGAAGTGATCCACCGACTCGCCTCGCGCCACGGTCGCCAGGACGTGATCCTCTTCCGCTTGCCGGTCGGGGGGCACGATGAGGCGAATGGAGCGACCGACGATCTCGGACGCCTCGTACCCGAACAGGCGTTCCGCCGCCCGGTTCCACGTGGTGACCGTCCCGTCGAGATCCTTGCTGATGATCGCGTCGTCGCTCGAGTCGACGATCGCCGCAAAATGCCGCGCATGGCGCTCGAGGCGCTTGACTTCGGTGAGGTCGCGCGCAATCTCGGAGGCGCCAATGACGGTGCCGTCCGGCGCCTGGATCGGCGAGACAGTCATCGACACGGTGATGCGCTCGCCATCCTTGCGTGTGCGGGCCGTCTCGAAGTGCGTGACGCTTTCACCGCCACGAATACGCTCCAGAACAGCGTCCTCTTCCTGGTGCAGGTCCGGGGGCACTATCAGGCGAATCGACTGGCCGACCGCCTCAGCCTCCGTGAACCCGAAGATCCGCTCGGCCGCTCGATTCCACGAGGTGATCGTCCCGACCGTATCCTCGCCGATGATCGCATCGTCGGACCCCGAGACGATGGCGGCGAGACGTAACTGGCTTTCGGTGACCGGATCTACAGGCATCGGGCGGGCGGCGGCGCGAATGGAGGCATGGTGGCGACCGCGCCGGGCGCGTGGATATAGGATAGCAGCATCCCCAGCCGGCATAGTTGTCCTAGCCGTGAGGTAGAGCTTGCGCTACCATCCTGGTCGCCACGTCGAGCATCGTTGAATGGCTGACATCTTTCTCAGCTATGCGACCGAGGATCGGGCGCGCGCGAAGGCGCTCGCCGATGCGCTCCAGCTTCGCGGCTGGTCGGTCTGGTGGGACCGGAAGATTCCCCTTGGCCAATCCTTCGACAAGGTGATTGAGGACGCGATCGCCGCAGCCGGCTGCGTCGTCGTGCTGTGGTCCCGGTCCTCCATTCAGTCCGAATGGGTGCGAAGTGAAGCCTCGGAAGGCAAGCGCAAGGGCATTCTTGTTCCAGTGATGCTCGACCCGGTGGAGGCACCGCTCGCGTTTCGGCTGCTGACCGGCGCCGACCTGGCAGACTGGCAACCCGCGACGCCACACGCCGAGCTGGACAGGCTCGCCGAACGGATCGCCGAGATCCTCGCGCAGCCCGCCGCGCCCGCAGTCGGTACCGAATACCACCCGTCCAGGAGGACGAGACCCTCATCGAACGAGAACGACCGTGGCTTCGCCGACCGCGGCCGCTCGCGGGCCTTTCGATTCTGCTGCTCGCCGGCGTGACGTATGCGGCGTACGTCATCGGAACACAGCGACCGCCAGTGAGACCCGACCGGACACAGGAGCCATCCGTCCAGCCTTCCCGGGGCGCTTCGCCACCTTCAACGGCCAAGGATCCTACCGATGGCCTGGAAGATATCGTCAAGTCCTTGCTGCAGCAGAGCGGCGGCGCGACATCCGCGATGAGGGTGTTTGAGGCTATAGGGTTGGGGCTGCATATCGCGTTCGTCCAGCCGCAGAATGTTCTCGGGACAGGCCTCCCGCCTGGCCCCGTCGTCTGGCGCATCGAAAGCGGCCCGGCACAAGCGGCCGGACTCCATGTCGGCGACGGCGTAGCGGCGATCAACGGCGAGACGATTACCACGGAGGACGACCTGCGACGCGCCATCCGCGGGCTCGGGCCGGGCAAGTCCACGTACCTGATCCGCCGCGGCGCCGAGACATTGACCTTCGAAATCGATTGTCCGGCGTGCAAGGCCTCGTGACCGTGGATCCTCAACCGCTTCATCCCGACGCCACGGTCGAAGCCCTTCGGCCGTCGCCCCTGGATTGTCTGGCGGGCGGCGGCGACATGGGGGCGTTGATGCGTGCGACCGACTGGCGCCAGACCGTCTTCGGTTCAGTGGCCGACTGGCCGCAGAGCCTGCGCACCGCCATCAGCATCATGCTCGAATCGCGCTTTGCCATGGTCGTCGCGTGGGGACCCGAGTTCCGTTTCTTCTACAACGACAGGTACCGGCCGATTCTCGGCACGAAACATCCGGCCGCGCTGGGCGCTCCGGGGGCCGAGATCTTTCCCGAAGTCTGGTCGGTGGTCGGTCCCGAGTTCGAGCGCGTCCGCCGGGGGGAAGCCTTTGCGGTCGACGACTGGTTGCTCCCGCTCGATCGGAACGGCTACCTGGAGAACTGCTGGTTCACGCTGTCGTACAGTCCGATCCGGGACGAAACCGGCGGCGTGGGCGGCGTGCTGGCGGTGGTTGCGGAAACGACGGGGCGCGTCGAAGGCGAGCGTCGCCTCGCGACGCTGCGCGAGCTCGCGCGTCGCGCGTCCGACGCGACGACACCGGAACAGGCGTGTGTGAACGCCGCGCAGGTCTTCGGCGCCAATCCCATCGACGTGCCGTTCGCCCTCATCTACCTGCTGGAGCACGACGGGACGATCGGCCGGCGCGTGTGCGCCATCGGCATTCCGCCCGGCCATCCGGCAGGCGTCGAGGCGGCGCACCTCGCCTCGGATACGAGCGACATCTGGCGTCTGGCCGAGGTCGTTCGAACGGGCAAGGCCATGGTCGTCTCTGATTTCGAGCAGCGTCTCGGCCCGCTCCCCGGAGGGCCGCAGGATGAGCACGCGCACACGGCCATCCTCCTCCCGTTGACGCGACCCGGTCTCGATCACCCCTACGGGGTGCTGGTCGCCGGCGTCAGCCCGCGCCGCGCGCTCGACGATCGATACCGGGACTTCTTCGAGCTGGCGGCGGATCACATTGCGACCGCGATCAGCAATGCGGTGGCCCTCGAGGAGGCGCGGCGTCGCGCCGAAGCGCTGTCCGAGATCGATCGCGCGAAGACGGCATTCTTCAGCAATGTCAGTCACGAGTTCAGAACGCCGCTCACGTTGATGCTGGGGCCGGCGGAAGACCTTCTCACGGAGGTCCACGGGCGGCTGACCGCGCCGCAGCATGCGCAAGTGGACATCCTGCATCGCAATGCCGGACGCCTGCTGAAGCTGGTGAACGCTCTGCTCGATTTTTCGCGCATCGAGGCGGGCCGGGCCCAGGCGTCTTACACCCAGATCGATGTCGCGTCGCTCACCCGGGAGCTCGCCGGCGCCTTTCGATCGGCCATCGAGCACGCGGGCCTGCGGTTCGAGGTCGACTGCGAATCCATCGACGAACCGGTCTACGTCGATCGGGACATGTGGGAGAAGATCGTCCTCAATCTTCTCTCCAACGCATTCAAGTTCACGTTCGAGGGATCGGTGCGGATCGAGCTCCGGCAACGGGATCGTCTCGTGGAGCTCACTGTTCGGGACACCGGTGCCGGTATCCCCGAGGAAGAGCTGCCGCGCGTGTTCGAGCGATTCCATCGTGTGGAAGGCGCCAGGTCGCGAACGCACGAGGGCTCGGGCATCGGCCTGGCCCTGACGGTCGAGCTCGTGCGACTCCATGGAGGCACGATCACGGTAACGAGCCGGGTCGACGAAGGGTCGTGCTTCATCGTGCGGATACCCGACGGGGCGGGCACACCTGCCCGGGGAGCGCATCGACGGCGAGCGATCCCTCGCGTCGACCACGATCGGCACGGCGCCGTTCGTCGACGAAGCGCGGCGCTGGCTGCCCCCGTCACCTGGTCGTCTGGAACGCCCGGCGGGTAATTCCGCCGGCATGCCCGGGGTGCCGTCTGGCAAGGAGCCCCGACGCGGGGCGCGCGAACGGATTCTCGTCGTCGACGACAACGCCGACATGCGCGATTACCTGAGCCAGCTGCTATGTGACTGGGACGTCGAGACCGCTACGGACGGCCGGGCCGCGCTGGACGCGGTGCGCGCCGAGCCGCCTGATCTGGTGGTGACGGATGTCATGATGCCCGGCCTCGACGGGTTCGCGCTGCTGCGGGCGCTCAGGAGCGACCCTCGCACGCGGGCCGTGCCGGTCCTCATGCTGTCTGCCCGCGCCGGCGAGGACGCGCGGATCTCCGGGCTGGGCGCAGGCGCGGACGACTACGTCACCAAGCCGTTCAATGCGCGCGAGCTTACCGCACGCGTCCGTTCGCTCCTCGCGCTTTCGAGCGCGCGCCGCGAGGCGGAGCTTCAGAAAGAGCATCTTCGGTCGCTCTTCATGCAGGCGCCCACGCCGATCGTCATCCTGAAGGGGCCGGAGCACGTGATCGAGCTGGCGAATCCGTTGACCTGCCAGGTGTGGGGACGCGCCGAGCACGAAGTGCTCGGGCGGCCGCTTGCCGACGCGCTGCCGGAGCTTGCGGATCAGCCGTTCAAGGCGCTGCTGGAGGGCGTGCTGCGCTCGGGGGTTGAGTACGTCGGAAAGGAAACGCCGATACGGGTCGATCGGCACGGACGCGGCACGCTCGACACGGTGTACTTCAATTTCGTGTTCGCGCCGCTGCGGGACGTGGACGGCGCCATCGAGGGCATCCTCGTGATGGCGTTCGACGTGACCGACGAGGTCACCGCGCGCAACGAGATGAGCCGCCTCCGTGCCGCTGCCGAGGCGGCCAACCGGACGAAAGACGAGTTCATGGCCATGCTGGGACACGAGCTCAGGAATCCGCTGGCGCCGATTCTCACGGCGCTCCAGTTGATGACCCTCCGCGGCGACGGCGCGCGTGAAGGAACGCACCGTTATCGATCGACAGGTGCGGCATCTGGTTCGGCTGGTCGACGACCTGCTGGATGTGTCGCGCATCACCCGGGGAAAGATCGATCTCCGCCGGCAGACCGTCGAGATCGCGGACGTCGTGGCGGCGGCCGTCGAAACGGCAAGCCCACTCCTCGAAGAACGCCACCATCGGCTGCAGATCGACATCCCGCGCGCCGGGCTGATGGTGAGCGGCGACGTTACGCGGCTGACCCAAATCGTCGTGAACGTGCTGTCGAATGCCGCGAAGTACACCGAGCCGCGCGGAGAGATACATGTGTCCGCCCGCCGGCACGAGCAGCAGGTCGAGCTGCGGATCAGGGATACGGGCATCGGGATTTCCGCCGAGATGCTGCCGCAAATATTCGACTTGTTCACTCAGGAGCGGCAGGCATTGGATCGCGCGCAGGGCGGGCTCGGGCTCGGGTTGACGATTGTCCGGAGTCTGGTCCAGCTGCACGGAGGCACGATCAAGGCCCACAGCGACGGTCTGGGAAAGGGAAGCGAGTTCGTCATGCGTTTTCCAGTCGCGTCGGAACGCGTCCGCGCGCCAGGCGGGCCAGCAGCATCCGTCGCCGGCACGGCGCATCCGGCGATGCCCACCGGGCGGCGGATTCTGGTCGTCGACGACAACATCGATGCGGCCCGTCTCACGGCGGAGGCGCTCGAATCCGTCGGACATGCCACGCGCGTGGCATTCGACGGTCCTGCCGCTCTTGAAATGGCCGGGACATTCTGCCCCGACCTGGCGCTCCTCGATCTCGGCCTGCCGCTGATGGACGGGTACGAGTTGGCGGAGCAACTGGTCGCGGGCGCGCCAGGCAGGCGGCCGCTGCTCGTCGCGATGACCGGATACGGGCAGGCCTCGGATCGTGAACGGACGCGCGTGGCCGGCTTCGACGCGCACGTCGTCAAGCCCGTCGACTTCAGCCACCTGACCGACCTGCTCGACCGATTGTTTGCAAGGGAGCGCGCGGGCTGAGCCAGGGCGCGGCAGCGCCTGGCATCCGTGGGCCGCTCCCGTTGACGACAGCGCCACTTCAGCGATAATCAGCGGTTGTGGGAGGGTTTATGCGTTCACCGCTGCCGCTCGTGCATGCTTCTGTTCGTGGCGCTCTGCGCCGCCGGCGCCATTCACGCGCAGATCACCAATCCGATTCCGGCGCCGATCGTGAAGCGTGGCCTGAGCGTCGAGGTCAGGGACGTGGTGCGCCTGCCCGATACGCGCGGGCTGCGCCCCGCCGATCAGGACGTCGTGCCGGCCGGCTGGGCGCGCGTCAGCTTCGTCCGCGACCTTCCGGACGGCCGCCGGTTCGCCAACGACTCGCGCGGGTTGCTGTACCTGCTCGATCGGCAAGCAACCAGCCCTCCGTGTATGCGAACGTCGGCGCCGCCTTCCCGCTCGCTGTCTACAACAGGCTGGAGAGCGGGTTCATCGGATTCGACTTCCATCCGGAATTCGCGCGGAACGGGTTGTTCTACACGGTGCACGCCGAACGCGCGATGGGCAATCCCGCGACGCCGAACTTCATCCCGCCGGGGTTCACGCCGGCCGACGTGAACTACCACAACATCATCACGGAGTGGCGCGCCACGAACCCGACGGCGAACACCTTCGAGGGCACCAGGCGCGAACTGCTCCGCGTTGGCCCACATCGTCACGAACCTCACCCATCCGATTCGGCAATCTCGAGTTCAACCCGACGGCGAAGCCGGGGGCGCCCGACTACGGTCTGCTCTACACGAGCGGCAGCGATCTGGGGTTCAGCAACGGCGGGGGACCGCATGCGAACAATCCCAGCCAGGCGCAGCGCCTCGACACGGTCATCGGCGCCATTCTGCGCATCGACCCGCGCAGTCCGTCGGTGTCCAAGGGCATGAAGGGACTCGGCGACTACACGATTCCGGCGATCAACAAGTTCGCCGCGGACGGCGATCCGAAGACGTTCGGTGAGATCTACGCCTACGGATTCCGGAACGCCCATCGGCTGTCCTGGGATCTCACCGACGGGACGATGTTCGCCTCGGATATCGGGATGAACCACATCGAGGAAATCAACATCGTCCACAACGGCAACAACTACGGCTGGATGAAGCGCGAGGGGCTGTTCGAGAACGGCATCACGAGACCCGGCGGCGCGCTCAACCAGCTCTTCCCGCTGCCGGCGGAGATCCTGGACGGGCGGACGAAGGACGAGTTCACCTACCCGGTCGCGATGTACGACCACAACGACGGGCAGGCGGTGACGGGTGGATTCGCCTACCACGGCCGCATTCCCGCGCTCCGCGGCAAGTTCGTCTTCGGCGACATCGTCCGCGGCCGCCTGTTCGCGGCCGACCTCGCCGCGATGAAGAAGGCCGACGATGGGATTCCGCAGACCGTGGCGCCGGTGGAAGAAATCCAGCTGTACGTGCGTGACGCGGGCGGCAATCGCACGCTACGTGACGTTCCGGGAGCTCATCGAGGCGACCAACGGCGCGACCGTCACCCGGGCGGACCTGCACATCAGCCGCAGCCGCGACGGGGAGCTCTTCATCACGTCGCAGGCAGGACGGCATGATCCGGATGCTCGTTCCGGATTCAGGCGGCACGACCGCAGCCGCCCGATAGTCGTCACGGGTCAGAGGACGACGTTGAACGCAGAGGCCGCAGAGATCGCAGAGAAAACAAAGAAGATACTACGCGTGGTGTCCGGCTTTAGCCGGACCGTGCCGGTCCGCCTGAAGGCGGACACGACTGTACGTTGTCGCATACCGCGCTCAGCGATGTGAAAGCGGCTCTAATTCTCGAAGCGGAAGGCAGCTTCGTAGATCACCGGCGCGCCACTGGCGAGCATCCCCGGCCGCGGGCGGTTGTACTCCGTGAGGGGAACGGACGGATCGCGCACGAAACCGGCGGCGCCCAGCTCGGAGAAAAGCTGCTCCTCGGTGAGAAAACATTGTGGCTCGCCCGAGAACTGGGTGAACACGAACGGCTCTCCGGGGACCGGCTCGGCGCCCGGCGCGAGCGTGTTGCGCGAGAAGGTAAACACGAACAGCCCCGCCCCGGGCCTGGCCACGCGCGCCGCCTCGCAAACCGCCCGCCGGAAATCGGCCGCCGACCGTGCGAGGTTCCAGATGCCGTGCGCGATCACCAGGTCGCAGCTGCGGTCGCGGACCGGAAGCACGTCCATGGGCGCCAGGACCAGGTGAAGCCGGCCCCCGAGTTGGTCGTCTTGGTCGTCCTGTACGCGCCTCGCGGCGGCGGATAGCATCGGCCACGAGAGGTCGGTGCCGGTGACCATCCAGCCGAGCCGTGCGAGCGGCACGGCGTTCCGCCCCGCCCCGCAACCGAGATCCAGCGCGCGGGCGCTCCCGCCGCGGCGGAGCTCCTGTTCCGCGAACGTCATCAGTACCCGAGTTCGGCGGCGACCGGACGAATCCGTCGACCGTTCCCGGCGTGCTCCACGCCGAGCCGGCGAGAGGGTCTACCATGATGTCGTGGCCACTATGACTCAATTCATTCCGCCCGCCGAAGCACTCTCGCTGCAGTCGCTCATCACCGCCACCGATCAGGGGATCGCGAGTCGCATTCTGGCGAAGACCGCCGGCGGCAATCTCACGCTGTTCGCGTTCGACACGGGGCAGGGGCTCGCCGAGCACACGTCGCCATTCGACGCCCTCGTGATGGTGCTCGAGGGATCCCTGACCGTCACGATCAGCGGCACCCCCGTGCTCGCCACGCCGGGCACCATCGTGCGCATGCCGGCCGGCGCGCCGCACGCCCTCGAGGCGCCGGAGCCGTGCCGCATGCTGCTCGTCATGCTGCGCGATCTCGCCCCGGCCTGACGAACGCGTGCCGCAGGATGCGGAAGACGTTCACCGAGTCGAGCAGCGTGGCCGCCAGCAGACACCACGCGGCGGCGCGGACGAACGGGACGGCGTCGAACGCGAGCCCGCCGGCGAGCGCCGGGACCCCGAACAGCCACAACACGAACACCAGCTCCTGCCCGCTTCGCCAGCGGCATGTCGTGCTGCGAAGGCACCGGCCCCTTGAATCCGGTGTTGGCGTACGCCCAGTACCACGCGAAGATCGGCAGCAGACGGCCTTCCATCCCGACGACCATCTGCGCCAGGAAGCCGACCAGCCCGAGCACGCCGTACGCCATCGCGATGCGCAGCGTGGACGAAGAAGGTTCGGCAATGGTCAGCCAGATGCCGAGCGCAGAGGCGACTGCCAGCGACGCAAGCGCCGCGCGCGGCGTGCCCGACCGCGGGATCGGGCTTGCGCAGCCCGGGCGGCCGCGGGCGCGGGCGCCGCAACATCCAGGCGACCTGGAAGAAGAACGCGGCGAACCCGGCAACGATGATCACCGCGAACACCCAGGTGAACCGGCTGCGGAATCAGCAGCGCCACGACGAGCCCCGAGATGCCGGTCTGCAGGAGAACCGCGCTGATCCAGAGGCGCGGGCCATTCGGCATCGCCGCCGGCAGAACCATCGGCAGCAGCCGGTAGGCGACGCCCACCACCATCATCGACGCCCAGCCGATCGCGGCGAGGTGCGCGTGCGCGAATACGTTCGCCAGCACGTACCCCGGCAGGAAGTGATACACCTTGTCGAACCCGAGAAGAATCCCCAGCGTGGCTGCTCCGAGCACGTTCGACGAAGGCGAGCACGATGTGCGCGCTGACCGCCCGCGGGCAGCGTCGCGCCGGGTAGCCGGCGCACGATGTTGACGCCCGACGACGAGGATGCCGGCGCCGGCCGTGACCGCCGACCACGCCATGCCTCCGTACTCGTCGAGCCAGAAGTGCGACACCATCCCGACGATTCCGATCAGGACGAGGCCGAACGCGGTGTAGTCGATCCAGGTCGCCGGGAACCGGACGCGCAGGGCGATCGGGCCGACGATGTAGAGCGATCCGAGGATTGAGGCGGTGATCCAGCCGAGGGTCACCAGGTGGACGATCGCGAGCATCCGGGCGTGATAGAAGAAGCCGGACACGCCGCGCGGATCGAGCGCGATCGCGGCGAATGCCAGCGCGAGCGCCGCGTGTGCCGCGCCGAAGTAGAGGACGGGCAGCAGGCGCGGCGGCAACTGGGAGCGAGGTGTCGGGGCCATCGCCAATGGACCACGGCTTCGCGGTATCAGCGATGTCCTCGCGGTGGCGCACCGGCCGGCGGGCTGGAGGTGGTTTCGCGCCAGGCCCACAGGGGGTAGTCGATACCCGCGAGCCGGTTGATGGCGATCGCCTGGAGCGTCAGGATGGCGACAGCGATCTCGATCACCAGCAGATGAGACGGCTGGGTCACGATTCCGAGCGAGATGATCAGGGTCGTGGCCCCCGCCGGCGGGTGCGCGGCTTTCAGCAGAATCATCAGCGCGCCGGTCGAGGCGAGCGATAACGCCGCCGCCCCGACGCGGCCGGCCGATACGCCGGTCGCAATCGCCGGCGGCGCGTGCTGCAGCCCGAACAGCCACAGCGCGCCGTAGCCGCACAGGATGCCGATCGCGTGGCCGTAAATGGTATTGCGCGGGCTGGCTGCCGGGCACGCGAGGCGTGAAGAAGAACAGGAACGCCGTCGGCCCGAGCGACGGGAAGACGAACGGCGTGCGCGAGACCATCGCGACCGCGGCGAGCAGCGCGATCGTGACGAAGCCGTTCAGAAACATGAAAAGCGCCCAGATCGGACGCTCGGAATAGCGTGTCAGGAGATGCGTCAGCTGAAAGCGCGCCGCCAGGCTAGTGGCGACCTCGGGCGCGTGAGCGGCGAGCGCGGGGCGCGGCGCCTGCTGGTCAGCCACGCGGACCCCAGTGGCGCAGGCGGTCGTCGAACGACACCACATACCAGAGCAACCCGCCGCTCGCCGCGAACAGGACTGCCGAAGCGAGGGCCGCCGGCACAAGGACGGCGATCTCCCGCGACTGCAGGGCGTCGAGCGCCGCCGCGACCAGCCACAGCTGGATCACCACGAGCGTTGCGATCAGGACGAGCACCGCGGCAAAAAGGGTCGAGCCCTGCTCGCGCGTCTCCACGTCACACCTCGATCCCGGTCGCCACCAGATCGCCGCCGCGCTCTTCGATGACGATGCGCGGCAGCCGCCGGGTGGGCGGCCCTGCGAGCGGGCGGCCGTCGGTCGTGGAAAACGACCCCTTGTGGCACGGACACTCCAGCTCCCGCGCGCCGGGCTGATGTACGACCGCGCACGCCAGGTGCGTGCAGACCTGCGAAAAGGCGTCGAGCCGGCCGTCCGCGCCGCGCACGAGGATGCACGGGTCCTCGGCGGTCGGGTAGCGGAACAGCATCGAGCCCCCCGCAGGGATCTCGCCGGCGGCGGCGATGCGCCGCACCGGGCGCGGCGGGCGTATCGCTGGAGAGGCCGAGGAACGCGATCAGCGCGTTCACGCCGGCCAGCAGGCCGGATCCGAGCGTCAGGAACTTCGCCAGCTCCCGGCGGGTCATGTAGTTGTCTTCGTCCCACCGGACCGGGAAGTCGTCGCGCCAGCGCGGACGCCCGGCCACCGCAGTGCTGTTGTCCAGGTGGGGCTCGCCCGGCCGGTCAGCCATCAGCCCATCTCCAGCAGCGCAGCGACGTCGTAGGGATCGGCCGGCGGCTGCGCCGGCCGCCGCAGCGCGCTCAGCGGGATCACCGCGACGTTCACGTGGGTCACCTCGGTCGGCACGAGCACGAACACCTTCGTCCGCACGTGCTGGTCGCCGAACTGCCAGTCGTTGACCGGCGCGCCCCTGGCGCGTCCGCATGATCTCCTCGATGGTCGTGAAGGCGAGCGCCCCCGACGGGCAGACGGTGGCGCACATCGGCCGGCGCCCCGTGCTGGTCCGGTCGTAGCAATAGTCGCACTTCATCATCTGGTCCGGCGTCGCCGAAGTACTTCGGCACGCCGAACGGGCACGCGAGCACGCAGTTCGAGCAGCCGATGCAGCGCGGCTTGAGCGAGCTCTGGACGACGCCGTCCGGCGTCTGCTTGATGGCGTCGGCCGGGCAGACCTGCGCGCAGATCGGATCCTCGCAGTGCATGCACACCTGCGGCGCCGTCTGCACGCTGTCGCGCCGCTCGATGGTCTCGAGGTGGATCAGCGACTGGCCCGCGGTGCGTGTCGCATTCCTCGCACGCCTGCACGCAGGCCTGGCATCCGATGCAGCGCGAGTAATCGATGAAGAAGGCCAGCTCGCTCACCGGATGCCTCCGGCCGCCGGGTCGAGCGCGGCGATGTCGCCGGCCGGATCCGCCGCCTTCGAGACGCGCACCGCGCAGATCTTGAACTCGGGAATCTTCGAAACCGGATCGATTGCGCGGATCGTGCAGTTGTTCGCCGATCGGTCGAGCGGCCAGTGATAGGGGACGAACACGGTGTCGGGCCGGATGGTCTTCACGACCTGCGCCCGCACGACGACCGCGCCGCGCCGGCTCTCGACCCGTACGAAGTCGCCGTCCGCGATACCGAGCGAGTCGGCCAGGCGCGGGTGGATCTCGCAGCGCGGCTGCGGGTACTGATCGACGAGCGCGCCGATGCGGCGCGTCTGCGTGCCGGACAGGTACTGCGACACCACCCGGCCGGTCGTGAGCACGACCGGGTACTCGGCGTCGGGCTCCTCCGCGGCGGGCCGCCAGTCGGCCGGCTGAAAATGCGCCTTGCCGTCGGCGTGGCCGAAGTGCCAGCCTTCGTACAGGCGCGGCGTGCCCGGGATGATCGAGCGACGGGCAGGGCCAGAAGACGCCCATCTCGCGGTCGATGCGCTCCCACGTGATGCCGGCGTAGTCGGCGACGCCGCCTTTCGAGGCCACGCGCAGCTCTTCGAAGATGTCGTGCGGTCGACTGGTACGGGAACTTGTCGCCGGCGCCGAGGCGTCGCGCGAGGTCGCAGATGATTCGCCAGTCCTCGCGCGCGCCCGCCGGCGGGTCGAACGACCTGCCGGTGGTGGATGACGCGCCCCTCGACGTTGGTCGTCGTCCCTTCGTCCTCCTCCATCAGCGAGCCGGGCAGCACGATGTCCGCGTAGCGCGCCGTCTCGGACAGGAAGAAGTCGATCACCGCGAAGAACTCGAGCCGGCCCAGCGCTTCGCGGATGAAATCGCCGTCGGGCAGCGACACGGCCGGGTTGAAGCAGAGGAGGAGCAGGCCCTTGATGCGGCCGTCGTGGATGGCCTCGAGCAGCGGCACCGCCGACAACCCCGTGTGCGGGATCGTCGATTCCTCGACGCCCCAGACGCCGGCGATGTACTCGCGATGCGCCGGGTTCTCGATGTCGCGCGCGCCCGGGAGCTGATCGCACTTCTGGCCCTGCTCGCGCCCGCCCTGGCCGTTGCCCTGGCCGGTGATCATCGCGTAGCCGCAGCCCTCGCGGCCGATGCGGCCGGTGGCCACCACCAGGTTGATGGCCGCCATGCAGTTCTCGACGCCTTTCGAGTGGTGCTCGATGCCGCGGGCGTGCAGCAGGAAGCTCGTCTCGGCCGGTCCCCACATCTCCGCGGCGCGGACGATCATCGACGGCGGGCACGCCCGGCGATCGTCGCGGCGTACTCCGGGCGTGTAGCGCTCGACGATCGCCTCGACCGCGTCCCAGCCGGTCGTGTGCGCGGCGATGAAATCGCGGTCGATCCAGCCGCGCTCGCATCATCACGTGGAGCATGCCGTTGAACACGCCGATGTCGCCGCCCGAGCGGACCGGGATGAAGAGATCCGCGGTCCGCGCGATCGGCGTCATCCGCGGATCGAGCACGATGAGCTTCGCGCCGTTCTCGCGCGCCTGCCAGAGGTAGTCGGTGGTGATCGGGGCGCACTCGGCGATGTTGGCGCCGGCGACGAGAATCACCTTCGCCTTCGGGATGTCGCTCCACGGGTTGGCGCTGCGGTCGATGCCGAGGATCTTCTTCGAGGCGGCGGCCGCCGACACCATGCAGAGCCGGCCGTTGTAGTCGATGTTGGCGGTCCGCAGCGGCGACGCGCGCGAACTTGCCCATCAGGTACGCCTTCTCGTTGGTGAGCGAGGCGCCGGTGAGCACCGCGAAGGCGTCGCGGCCGTGCGCCGCCTGGATGCGCTGGATCTCGCGCGCCGTCCGGTCGAGCGCGGCGTCCCAGTCGATCGGCTGGAAGCCGCGCGCTTCGTCGCGGGCGAGCGGCGTCAGCAGCCGGTCGGGGTGCTCGTCCTGCATGTAGCGCTTGACGCCCTTGGGACAGAGCTTCCCCTTGTTGAACGGGAACTCCTCCCACGGCTCGAAGCCGACGATCTTCTCGTCCTTGACCTTGAGCTGGATGCCGCACTGCTGGCCGCAGAAGCAGCAGTGGGTCGAGACGATCCGGTCGGGCTCGCCGCGCGTGGTCCAGCCGCCGGCGGGCTCGCGGTTGAGATGCGGACCGAACGCGTTCACCAGGTCCGGAATGGAGGCCGGCGAGCCTGGCCATTACGCGCCGCGACTCCAGAGCGCGTCCTGCGTCAGCGCGAGGTTCTTGCGCCGGCAGGCGGGGCAGATGTCCTGGTAGTGGGCGGATGCGACGTCCGCCGTGTCCGCCTTCAGGCGGACCGATTCGTACCGGATTCCCAGCTCGCCCTCGACCTTCTTGAGATCGTCGATGTGCATCCGCGAGGCGAACGGCTGGCCGCACCGCGCGCAGCGCGCCGGCTCGCCTCGCGCGCCAGCCTCGCGATAGAAGGCGACGCCGAGCTGCGCCGGCCGCTGGAAGATGTGGAAGAACTTGCCGAACGGCAGATAGAGCAGGGTGAAGATCACGGTGACCGCGTGCAGCTGCGAGAGGAAGACGAAGTGCAGCCCCTGCATCAGGTGGGTCGAGACGGTCAGGAAGATGCCGGTAACCGAGACCGCGAACAGCATCACCAGCGGCAGCAGGTCGGCGCCGAACTGCTGCACCGCCAGGGCGCCCCGGTCCTGCACCCGCCGCCACATCGCCAGGAAGACGCCCGATCAGGACCAGCGCCGCCGAAATGTCGAGCACATTGAACACGAGCGGCGCCATCACGCTGTCGAGGTCGAACGTGAAGACGTGGATGCCGAAGACGAACGCCTCGTACATCTCGCTGCGAAGCGGCGGCGGTCTCGAAATGGATCCAGCCGAACGACAGCGGGAAGGTGACCGCCGCGGCCAGGATGCAGCCCCAGAAGATGAACCAGTGCGCCGCCCAGCGGAGCGGCGATCGTTTCTCGATGAAGCGCTGCGCGACGATGTTCACCGCGAAGAGGGCGAGCGAGACGAGAGAGGTTGCCCGGCAGGCGCGACGGCGCGAAGAACAGCTGCCAGCCGCGCCGCCAGTAGAGGCGCGTCGGCGGCTTGCGTGAGCCACATCGAGTAGCGATAGCCGAGGCCGAACGCGGAAAAGACGCTGGCGCCCGCGTAAGGGACGAGCGCGACGTCGAAGTCGCGCAGCCGGCGGCTGCCGAAGTAGATGCCCGCGAGCACCAGCGCCGCGACGAACAAGCCCCAGCCGGTGGCGCGGGCAACGTCGGCGCGGGGCGAGCGAATCACGGCAGCAGTATAGTTCCGCGCCGCGCGCCGTACGACCCGCGGCTGGTCCGGCTCAGCCGTCGGCGGCTTTCTTCAAGGCCGCGATGTCGATCTTCTTCATCTTGAGCATCGCTTCCATCGCCCGTTTCGCCTTCTGAGGATCGGGGTCGCCCAGCAGCTCGCCAAGGGCCGTCGGATTGATTTGCCAGGACAAACCATACTTGTCCTTCAGCCAGCCGCATTGCGACTCTTGTCCGCCCTCGGAAAGCTTCTCCCAGAACGTGTCCACTTCTTCCTGTGTCTTGCAGTCCACCGAGAACGAGATCGCCTCCGTGAACTTGAAGTGGGGGCCGCCGTTCAGGGCGATGAATCTCTGCCCATCGAGCTCGAACACGACGGTCATCGCGCTGCCTTTGGGCCCCGGCCCTGCTTCTCCGTACCGCGTGGTCTTTATGACCTTCGAGCTCTTGAAAATCGAGACGTAGAAATTCGCCGCCTCTTCCGCCTGGGTGTCGAACCACAAGAATGGGGTGATCTTCGGCACTGACATCGCCCTTACCTCCTACCCATACGTCGAATGGAGGTCCACAGATTCGACAAAGGCCATAATCGGCCTCTTGGAACCACCGTGGTACTGCTTCGTCAAAGGAACGCAGCGAAGCACACGCTGTGGGGCGGCTGAACGGCATCCGCCGCCGCGAACCGGGTCGGGCGCCGGAACTGCGCTCTCCGGTTCGTACTCGACTGCTGCCGCGGCGATTATCAGCTGGCTTGCGGTTTGGACCGTACATGGCAAGCGCCGACATGGGTGCTCCCGAACGTCACGGATCATGGGGTCGGAAATCGCCGCGAGGAGAACCTGCGCGCGCAGTTTCCGTTGCCAGACCGGCCGCCCTCTGACGGTTCGCCGCGCCGGATGCCGTCCAGCCGCTTCATGGACGCGCGCCGATTGTTTCGTGCCCGGAGCGATTCATCACGAGGACGTGTATTTGGAGTCTCCGTGTTCTCCGCTCCGTGTCCTCTGTGGTAACGTGTTTTTCTATGCGCCGTCCAGCTCTGCGGCGCGTGGTATCCTGCGCTCCCGTTTTCCCCCTCGAGGAAACCATGGTCCTGACCAAGACCGAGCTCGTTGCCTCCCTGCAGAACGAAGCCCGCATCCTGCTTCACCTCGCCGGCAAGGTCGACCGCGCGAAACTCGACTACCGCCCGACGCCGAAGCAGCGCAGCACGATCGAGCTGCTGAAGTACCCTGAGCATGATGGGTCCGCGCTCGTTGCGATTCGTCAAGGCCGGAACGTTCGACGCGGCCGACTGGACCGCGGCCGAGCAGGAAGCCGAGGCGCGGGACTTCGATCAGACGCTCGCAGCGATTGCGGCGCACGCGGATACCTACGCGGCGCTCCTGTCCGACGTGTCGGACGCCGACCTCCGTGCCGATCTCGTTGGTGCAGGGGTCGAGACGACACGCGGGGCGTTCATGGTGAGCTACACGCTCTGTGATTGCGCGGCCTATCGCATGCAGCTGTTCCTGTACCTCAAAGCCTCCGGGCACGAAGAGTTGAACACGTGGAACCTCAGGGCCGGCGTCGATGCCCCGGCGACTGTGCAGGCGTAGCAGGCGATCGTCGCCCTTACTAGGCGACGATGCGCAGATTCATCGAGGTCGAGCTGAACAGTCTTCAGCCGCCAAACGGCCCTGGCTCCGCCCGGGAACAGAGCAGCCGGCAGGCGCGGCGCCACTAATTCGTCGAATCGCGGTCCGCGGAATCGACATCTCTGCGTTGGAACACTAGGACTGGGACGTGTGCCGGGTCGTACGCACGACACGGTACGATGTTGCGTACGGACTGAGGAGCGTCATGCCCACTTCGACACGCACAAGACGACGAACGCCGCCCTCCCGAAGGGCCCGGACGGGCGCAACGGGCGCGACGGGAATTCCTGGAGCCACGCGAACCGGGAAGGTCCGCAAGGCATTCTGGCTCGATCCACAGCTCCTGGAGGAGGCGCGAGAATCGCTCGGCGCAGCCACCGAACGCGAAGCCGTGGAGATGGCGCTCGACCTCGTCGGCTTCCGAAAGGACCTGGTCCTGGGCGCGCGAGCGTTACGTCGTCTCGCGCTGTCGCGCATCGACTGAACCCGGGATGGCCGCGGCGTCGCGCAAGTTCGTGCTCGATACGAGCTGCTTCATCGATGCGTCTCGCACCGATGCCGGGGCGAATGCGTTTGCGGAATTCTGCGCTCGTGCCGCCCCGAGGCTTTACTTGAGCACGGTTGTCGCCGCCGAGTTGCGAGCGGGCGCTGGTAACGCGAACGATCGGCAATTGCTGGACCGGCGCGTCGTGTCGCCATACGTTCGTCGCCGTCGCCTGGTGAATCCGTCCGCGGCCGCCTGGGAAGCGCTCGGCACGACGCTGGCGCGTCTCGTCGAAGACGAGGGCATTGTGCTCGGTGACGTTCGCAGGAGCTTCGTCTTCGACATCCTGATCGCCTGGTCCTGCAGGGAACATGGCGCTGTGCTCATCTCGCGCAACGTGAAGGATTTGTCCCGGATCGCCAGGGTGTTCACGTTCGAGTTCGTGGCACCGTATCCCTCTGAAGCTTGACCCGCGTGGAACGTCATGCACCTCAAGTTCGTAGTCAGCATCTGTGCAGTCACGGCCGCTTGCGGCGGCGAGCCGGCACCGACGCCCTCCGGGCCGTCGCCGGGAGTCCCGGGTACAAGCCCGGGCGCCTCGAGCAATGTGATCCTGACCGAGGACTTCGGCGGGCGCGCGCTCTTCCCGCCGGACAACTGGTGGAACCAGGACATCTCGAGCGCGCCCGTCGATCCGCAGTCGAGCGCGTACATCGACTTCATCGGCCGCACGCGGACCTCACACCCCGATTTCGGTCCGCCTCCGTACGGCATCCCGTATGTCGGCGTCGGCGCCGCGGAGCCTCGTGTTCCGGTGACGTTTGTCGACTACGGCAGCGAGAGCGACGCGGGGTTCGGCGGGCAGGCAGGATACCCGATCCCGGAAGCGGCCAGGACCCAGGCAAACTTCATCGAAGGCGGAATGGCCGGAGGCGGCTCGGACGGCGATCGCCACCTGCTCGTCGTCGATCGCGACCGGTGGGTGCTGTTCGAGCTGTACGCGACGCGATGGAGCCCGTCGCAGTCGCGATGGGAAGCCGGATCGGGGGCCGTCTTCGACCTCTCGTCGAACGCGCGCCGCCCCGAAGGCTGGACGTCTGCCGATGCCGCGGGCCTGGCGATCCTGCCGGGGCTGGTGCGGTACGACGAGGCCGTGCGCGGGCCGATCGCGCACGCGCTGCGCGCCACCGTCCGCCAGACGAACGGCTACGTCTGGCCGGCCTCGCACCGGGCAGGCAGCACCGCCGGCGCGCTGCCGATGGGCGCGCGGCTCCGGCTGAAGGCGTCGAAAGACCTCTCGCCGTTCCCCGCGTACATCCGCAACATCTTCCGCGCGATGCAGACCCACGGCCTGATCGTCGCCGACAACGGCAGCGACATGTACGTGAGCGGCACGATGGACCCGCGCTGGAACAACGACGAGCTGAACCCCGCCTTCCGCAGCCTCGCCGCCGGCGACTTCGAAGTCATCACCCTCGGCTGGCGCTGAAGCGATCCGCTCTTCGTGGATCCGCTCTTCGTGGGATCCGGCTTTAGCCGGATTTGCTGGTGGGATCCGCCGTTCGTGGGATCCGCTCTTCGTGGGATCCGGCTTTAGCCGGATTGCTGCCGCATGCTATCGTGCATCGTTTTCCAACGAGGAACCATGGTCCTGACCAAGAGCGAGCTCGTTGCCGCACTGCAGAACGAAGCGCGTATCCTCCTTCACCTCGCGGGCAAGGTCGATCGCGCGAAACTCGACTACCGCCCGACGCCGAAGCAGCGCAGCACGATCGAGCTGCTGAAGTACTTGAGCATGATGGGTCCGCGCTCGTTGCAGTTCGCCAAGGCTGGAGCGTTCGACGCTGCCGCGTGGACCGCGGCCGAGCAGGCGGCCGAGGCGCGGGACTTCGATCAGGCGCTTGCCGCGATCGCGACGCACGCCGATGCCTACGCGACGCTCCTGTCCGACGTGTCGGACGCCGACCTCCGTGCCGACCTCGTGGGTGCAGGCCTCGAGACCACACGCGGGGCGTTCATGGTGAACTACACGCTCTGTGACTGCGCGGCTTATCGCATGCAGCTGTTCCTGTACCTCAAGGCGTCCGGGCGCGAGGAGTTGACCTCGTGGAACCTCAGGGCCGGCGTCGATGCGCCGGCGGCCACGGCGCAGGCGTAAGTTCTCCCTCGTCCATGCGGGTCACGGAAGAAGCGCTACCACGGAGGACACGGAGTCAAACGGAGGGAAGGGTTGAAGTAGGCCGGACCTTATCAGGTCCGGCACGACTTGCTAACGTGCATTTCGTGTCTTCGTGACTTCGTGGTTGCCTTTGCCTTTGTTCGTTCGTGGGATCCGGCTTTAGCCGGATTGCTGGCGCATGCCTGCATAATTTGATCGGAGGATACGCAGATGCTGAAGAACGCAGCCAATCGTTCCCTATATCCCTGTAGCGGACGTGGGCCGGGCCCGGAAGTTCTACGAAGGGACCCTGGGACTGAAAGCCAAGGAAGAGTACGCGGGAGGTGTGATCTACGAGTGCGGCAAGGGCTCCTGGGTTTTCATGTACCCGTCACCGGGCGCGGGCACGTCGAAGGCCAGCACCGCGTTCTGGACCGTTGACGATGTCGAGGCCGAAGTCGCCGAGCTCAAGGCCCGAGGCGTGGTGTTCGAGGAGTACAACATGCCGGGGCTCAAGACGGTCAACAGCATCGCGACGGGGGGCGGTGCGAAAACGGCCTGGTTCAAAGACACCGAAGGCAACATCCTGGCGGTCAGCCAGCGACTTTGATCGTGGCGTGAACAGTCGTGGCACGAGCACCCGGATATCGCACCAGGGTCAATTGCCCGTCTCCGGTTTGACTTCGGCTTCCTTCAAGGTGACGCGCTCCACGATTTTCATCGAGGCGTTGATCATGGCCAGGTCTGACGTCGAAAGCGTGTCGCCTTTGGCCGCCTCCGCCACCCAGGCCTTCATGTCGGTGAAGAGCTTCGTGGAGAGGTCCAGAAATTCCTTGGCTGTCATTTGATCTGTTCCTCCTGAAGAGCTCCCTCGGAGAGGGCGGCGTCGACCTGAGTCTTGGAGCCAGCGACGTCCTTAAGCCGTTTCTCGAGCCACGGGTTGAGGCCTTCTCCCCGGCGATCCGTCAGTTCCTGAAAGCACTGGTCGCGCAGTTTCTGGAAATGCTCGGGGTGGCGGGCAGCAGCCTCGGCCAGGGCGTACCAGATGTCCGCAAGGTCGTCGTCTTCAAAGCTTTGAAATCGGATGTCGCTCATGCCGCGGACTCGTGCAAAGTTCGTGCTCCCCGCGTCGAGCCCAGATGAGCTACAGCGTGGATGCGCACGTATTGCAGCTCAAATCCGCACTGTTTGAGGTTTTCCGCTCTGGCTCCTTCGTGTCCTTGGTGTCCTTTGTGTTGAAAACACCTCACGGCTTTCAGCTGTTCGCGCGGCCCCGTCAGCCCCCGCCTGGCCGCATCTCGTAGAACACGGTAGGCAGGCCGCCGGCCGAGCTGCGGCGCACGAGCCTGAATCCCAACTTCTCCAGCACGCGAACCGACGCGCTGTTGGCGACGTCCGTGCTGGCTCGAACGACCGGCATGTTCAGCGAGTCGAAGCAGTACGTCAGCACCGCCTGCGCGATTTCTCCTGCGTAGCCTTGCCCCCAGAGGCGCTCCGCCACGCCGTAGAGCAACTCCAGGTCGGGCGGATCGCGAAAGTGCCACAGGCCGCCAAAGCCGACGAGAGTCCGCGAAGCCGGCGCCCACGCGCCCCACAAGCCAAAGGCCTGTTCCTCGAACATCCGCTGGCTTTGCTCGATCGCGGCTCGTGTTCTGGCCAGCGGGATGATTTCGTCGTCCCACAGAAACCGCCGCACGCCAGGACTGCGACCACAGCTCGTGCAACAGCTCGGCATCGTCGGCGCTGACCGGACGCAACCTGCAGCGCGGGGTCGTCAGTTCGGTGGAACGTGCTCCGACCATACAAACCCTGGGCTTTCGACCTTTGTGTCCTTAGCGTCCTTTGTGTTGAAAATCAGCGGCTTGCGGACCTTCACGCGTTCACCAGCCGGTCGAACGGGAACGGCAACCCGGGCTGAACGTCGCTGTCGGCCCAGCGCGCGTCGCCGCCGGCATACTGCTGGCGCGCCTGATCCAGCTCCTCCTGCATCCAGTCGGCGAGCCCGGAGGGGGAGACGACGCGCACCAGGCGGCCGAAGCCGAGGAGCCAGGCGTGCAGCGCGTAATCGTCGGAGACCTCGAGGGTCATCGTCACCGAGCCGTCGGCGCGGTCCTTGAACTTCTGCGACGCGTGCCACGTGCGCTCCTTGATCGAGTCGGCGATCTGCGGGTGAAACCGGAGCTGGACCTTCGTGGCCGGACCGCGATGGACGCCGAGCGAGTTCTTGAACGGGTCCGAATCGAGCTCGGCCATCGGCTCGAACGTCTGCTCCTGCGGCGTCGCACGCCGAATCCGCTCGACGGCGAACGTGCGGACTTCCGAATAGGCCGGCACGAAGGCGATCAGGTACAGCCCGCCCTGCGCATGCACCAGCCGGTACGGGTGGACGATGTACTCTTTCTCGCGCCGGCTCTCCTGCGAGTGGTAGCGCATCGTCACGACCCGCTGCGCCACGCTCGCTTCCAGCAGCTTCGCCGTCGTCTGATACGTCTGCTTGTCCTGGCGCTTCGCGTGCGGCGCCTTCGCCGAGATGACGCGCGGCAGCCGGTCGAGGAACTTCTTCATGGCGGGGGAGAGCACCGCTTCGACCTTGTCGAGCGCGCCCTGGAGATCCTGGAGCAGCGGCGTGCCCGCGAAACACTCGAGCAGCGCGCGGCTGAAATACAGCGCCGAGAGCTCGGCAAACGTCAGCCCGCTGCGCGCCAGCGCGCCCATGCCTTTGGGATCCAGCCGCCAGAACTTGGTGCCGTTGACCGTCTCGTCGTAGATGGGAAACCCGGCGGCCTGCAGCGCGGTCAGGTCGCGCCGGACCGTTCGCGTGGTGACGCTCAGGTCGTCGGCCAGCTTCGGAATGGTGTTCGTCCGCACCGCCGCGAGCTGCCGGAGCAGCGTCCATTGCCGTATCAGCTCGCTGTTCCGACCCATCGCATGAATCTCCTTGCTGGCGGTTGTCCGGCCGCACCCTATGTTGCTCTTTCCAAGGGTACCTGGGGCTTTTCCTCCGTGTCCTCCCGTGTCCTCCGTGGTGGAGAGCATGCCCCCATGGAGAACATTCAACAAGTCATGACTCCCGACCGCCCCCACGGCAACACCTACTGGGTCCAGCCCGGCCGCCTGCTGGCGGGGGAAATGGCAGGAGCCTGAGCGCCCGGGACGGGGATCGTAGATGGCTACGACGTGGTTCGAGGACCTGATGGGATTCCCCGAGCTCTCGTACGAAGAGACGAAGAGGAACCTGGAAGTCGCCGGGACGACGCTTCGCTCGAGGATCAACAACCGGTCGTACTCGATCGGTAAGTTGAAAACCCCATCCCTGAAGGAGCTGCGACACGAAGCCGCGAAGGTCGTCGACCGGCTCGCTGGCACGCTCAAGGTCTCCAACGTGTCCGGCGACGTGAGGAGCATGCATCGCGACCCGGCCAACAGGAACGCGCTGTTCCAGGTCGCGTCCCAGTTCAATCTGTTGGAGATGGCGTCACCTCACGTCACTCCGGAGGACGGCGTGACGCGCTACATCAACGACCACACTCAGGGCCCGGCCTGCGCGATCGCGGCGGGTGCGGCCACGGTTTACCGGAACTATTTCGTCCCGATTGACGGCCAGGTCGGGCAAACGCGGGATCGGCAGGTCGATTGTCTGAAGGAGCTCGGCGCAGCGCTTGGCAACGACGGAGACCGGCTGTGGGCGATGACCAACGGCTACGCCCTCTGCACGGAGGAGGGCCTGGCGACGATAACCCGGAAGCTCGAGGAGCTTGACGCCGATGGGGTGGACGAGCTCCGCGATCTCCTCCGCATCGGAATCCACAGCGGCGTCCAGGTCACCGATGCCGAGGAAGCAGACCTCGCTGTCTCCCAGGCGTTCTGCTCCGCCCTGCCTCCCAGCTACACCGGCATCCCCGTCGAGCGCTGGAAACCCTTCGCCGTTCTCGTCCTCGAAGGTGCGTACGAGGCCACGCTCTGGGCTGCCGTCATCAACGCGCATCGCTACTCTTCGAACGTCGTATTCCTGACGCTGCTTGGCGGTGGAGCCTTCGGCAACGAGCCAGCGTGGATCCACCACGCCATGCGGCGCGCCTTGAACAAGGTGGTGGGCGTCGGCCTGGATGTGCGCATCGTGAGCTATCGAGAGCCAGATCGGGAGCTCGTGCGGCTGGCGCAGGAGTTCGCCTAACCCGCATTCAACGGCTCGATCCCGCCACCGGTGGCTTCCCTCCGTATCCTCTGTGTCCTCCGTGGTGGAGATCACGCACTGCTTCTCTTCTCGTTCGCGCCACTCGACCCCCATCGCCGAACACAGCCCGCATCCGGCCCCCACACCCTGACCATCCCGGCTGCCGTGGCCAGGGAGAAGTGCCGGCCGCCGAGGCGGAGCGGATTGCGCAATTCATCAGGTCCGAGGTGGATGCCGGGCGCCGGTCGTTCGGCGACTTCCTCGTGCTCACGCGGAAGAGAAAGAACCTTGGCGCCTATGCCGAGGCGCTCGAGGCGTTGCAGGTGCCCGTCGAGGTGAGCGGGGCCGGCGCCTTCGGCGAATCGGAGGAGGTCGGCCAACTGGCGCTGCTGCTGCGGGCGCTCAGCGATCCGCAGGACAGCGTGTCGCTTGTCGGGGTGCTGCGCGGGCCGCTCTTCGGCATCAGCGACCAGGAGCTGTTCGCGTTCCGTCAAGCCGGCGGCTGGTTCAGCATCTTCCAGGCGAATCCTTCCGGCGCGACGGGGCCGTGCCATCCGCTCTAGCCTCCCTGAACCAGATGTTCCGCTGGACCCGCATGCTTCCCGCCGGCGCTGCGCTCGAACGGATTCTCGAGCGCACCGGCTATCTCGCGCTGGCGGCGACGACGACGGGCTGTGTGGAGGCGGGGGACCTGCTGCACGCGATCGACCGCGTGCGTCAGGTCGCCGAGGGCGGACAGAGCCTCGCCGCGGCCGCCGCGGCGCTCGAGGAGGATCGCGAGGCAGCGAGCGAGGTCGAGTCGCTCCCGCTCGAGCCAGGTCAGAGCGACGTCGTGCGCGTCATGAACCTGCACAAGGCGAAGGGACTCGAAGCGCCGGTCGTCTTCCTCGCGGACCCGTGCGGCGGCTTCAAGCCGCGCGTCGACGTCCGGATTATTCGTGACGGACTCGTCGCGAGCGGTTACTTCAGCATCACCACAGAGTTCGGCCGCAGCGAGAAGGTGCTGGCCCAACCCGCTGGCTGGGATCAGCTCAAACAAGACGAGCAGGCGTATCTCGTCGCCGAGGAGAGCCGGCTGCTTTACGTTGCCGCGACGCGCGCCCGCGACCTGCTCGTCGTGGGCCGATGGGCGAACAACAGCGGCGGTGGGGTGCGAGCCTGGGAGGCGTTCGCGCCTTTCCTTGGCGGGCTGCCCGAGCTCCCGGTTCCCGCGACGGTCAGCGCGCCGGCCGCGCAGCCGGCGGACCTCTCCGCGGCGGCAAATGCGCAGGCGTCCGCGATGCGGGATGCCGCCCACATTCAGGCGCGGATGCCTTCGTGGTCGGCGACTTCCGTCACCGCCGAGGCCCGCCACATCGCGAAGATCGCGCGATCCGAAGAGGCTGACCCCGACGATCCGACCCGCGTCGTCGTTCCCGATACGCCCAGCCATCGGGCCGACGCCGGCATGGCCTGGGGCACGTTGATTCACGGTCTGCTCGAGCACGCCATGCGCCACAAGACCGCCACCCGCGACGACCTGCGGCGGCTGGCGATGTGGCTGACGGTGGAGGAGCCGCAGCTGCGGGTCGTCATCGACGAGGCGCTGGACACCGTGGAGACCGTGGCGCAGGCGGATTTCTGGGCGAAAGCCAGGGCTTCAGAGCATCAGGAGGAAGTGCCATTCTGTGTTGGCGCGCCCACTCCAGGTGGAACGCCTGGGCTTACGAGCGGAATCGTGGACCTCGTGCATCGCGTCGATGGACCACTGGAACATCATCGACTACAAGACGGATCGCGGCGGCGTCTCTACGACGACCAAATACGACGCGCAGCTGAAAGCCTACCGCGAGATGTGGGAGAAGATGACCGGTGGCGACGTGCGATCGGAATTGATCAGCACGAGAGCGACGCCGCCCTGATGACGGCGTCGACAAGGCTGGCATCTGCACTCGTTCGGTCACGCGTCATAGACGCCGCCCGATTGCCAGTCACGTCAGGAACGGTCCGGCACGTTCTCGAGCAGAAACCCCTCCTTGCCGGCGGCTTCGCGCAGGCGGTCATCGAGTGTCACGAAGGCCAGAGTCGACGGGCGGCGTTCGGCCGTGACCAGGGCCGCGGCCAGTTGCAGGGCATCGGCGGCGCGCAGGGGGTGCACACGCAGGAACCGCCGCGCCGACTCGCGGATCTCGTCGCTGGGATCAATCTGCATCCAACTCGGGGCGAGGGCGTCGAGCCGCGCGAACGACTCGGCCGCATCCGACGCTGACAGCATGCCATCCCGTTCCAACCTCGCGATGGCGGACGCACACTCCACGAGCGTCCCCCACCAGACGACCACCTCCGGGTCGCGCGTGTACAGGGACTGCACGGCGCGGGTGCGCGGTTCGGCGGCGAACAGCGGGACCAGCGCCGAGCTATCCCAGAACTTCATCGTCCGTCGCGCCGTTCGGCGATGGCCGCGTCACTCAGGGTGGCGCCGTCGCTCGGTGTCGGTGGCAGGGTGGTGAGCACCCGCCTGGGTGGGGACGACAGGGGCGGCCGCAAAACGCCCTGGCGCTGCAGCCGCGCCGCGCGGCCCTCGACATCACGTCCCGGGGCGGCCACCGATTCGAGCCGCGCGACCGGCACGCCGCGGTCCTCGATGATGATCGACTCGCCGTGGCGCACCCGCTCGATGAGCGCCCTCAGCCCGTTCTTGGCGTCGGCAATGCTCGTCCGTTCCATATGGCTGTTATAGCCTGATCAGGATAGCTATTAGAGTCTCTTGTGAGGAGTGATGCCGTGCGGAGCACGCCTCAGGCGGCGGCGTGGATCGGAAGCGTGAAGTAGAACGTGCTCCCCTCGCCGCTCTTGCTCTCCGCCCAGATCTGTCCGCCGTGTCCCTGCACGATGCACTTGGAGATGTAGAGACCGAGGCCGACGCCCCGTCGATCGTTCTTGACGACCTGCAGGAATCGCTCGAACACCGCCTCCAACTGATCGGCGGGGATTCCCGCGCCCGTGTCGCTGACGGCGATGCGCACGTCATTCTTGACGCGCTCCAGACGGACGACGATCTTTCCGTTGCCCGGCGTGAACTTGATCGCGTTGCCGAGAAGATTGGTGAGCACCTGGAGAATCCGCACGGGATCGAACGCCGCGGGCGGAATCGGCGTCACGATCTCGGCCACGAGTGACACCCCGCTCGCCAACGCAGACTCCTGAAAGATATCGACCGCCTCCGTGACCACCCGGACGGGATCGCCAATCTCACGCGTCACCGCGAGCATGCCCGCTTCGATGCTGGCGACATCGACCAGGTCTCCGATCAGGCGGTTCATCCGGGCGCCGGAGCGCCGGATGCGCTGCGCATGCGTGCGAACCTGCTCCGCGTGATTCTCCTCGGACACACCCTTCTCGATCAGCGCCGCGAAGCCCACCACGGCATTCAGCATGTTCCGGAGGTCGTGGCTGACGATGCCCATGAACTCGTCGCGCGTCGCAAGCGCAGCGTCGGCGCGGGCCCGTTCGCTCGAAAGGTCCTTGTCGGTTTCGTCGCGTTCCATCGTGAGGAGGGCCACGTGCTCGGCACGTTCCTCGCGAAGCGTTTCGTCCGCGCTGGCCCGCTCCTTTCGGACGGCCTGGTCTTCACGCACTCTCTCCCTGTCGAGAATCGCGCTGACCGCAGAGGTCGCGGACTGCAGGTCCGTTTTCGCGCGAGCTGCCGCAAGCACCTTGTCGGCGCGCGCCCGGGCCAGGCCCATGACCGCGTCCGCGGTCTCGTCGACGGACGTGAGCTTCTCGTCGAGCGCTTCGTCCGCCCGCTCGCGTTCGGCGCGCAGGCTTTCGTCGGTCTGCTCGCGCTCGGAGAGGGGCGCTTCGTCCCTGATGTCCATTGCTGAAACGAGTCTAACATCCGCGACTCTGCCGCCCACGCCGGCTGATGATCAACGCCAGCTCAAGGGCGGTTCGGCACCTGCTCGAGCGGAAAGCCCTCTCGGCCGGCGGCTTCGGGCAGCGAGTGCGCGGGGTTCGTCGGCGGGTTCGCGCAGACCGGCCGCGGCTCGCTACTCCGTTTGCACGAAATCTGCCGCTGAATCGGCGCAAGGTCTTGAATCCCAAGGGTGGCCGGGCCAAGCTCGTTCCTACCCCTGATCGTTTTGAACATCTTGTCGGTCGTCGCGTGCCTGTGTACCCTGGCGAGCGCCTATCACCTTCAGACGTACGGTATCTGCCGTTGCTCGGGGCGTTGAAGAGTCACAAGAGCAATTCGCAATTTACCAGCTACGTAGAAGGCTCTGGCGGCACGGTCATGAGGACTTCAGTGAAGATTGGCGCAGTACAATCAAGGCAGCGGACGCGAACACTCGGACCAATGAAACACGCGTTGAGTATTTGCGGATCGGTCGGGTATGGCTCTTCACAGTGCTCTGGATCACCTTCTTGGCTGGTTTCTTCTGGGTTGCGGATCAACTATTGAAGGGCGAATGAAGCTTTTATGCCGACACAGCAGGTTCCGAAACCGACTCAGCCCCAGCCTTTGGCGATCCCGCAGAAGCCGTCGTTTCCGGAAAACCGAGTGATCAAAGAGGGCGGCATGGGCGGCAACGGCAAAGAGTAGCGCGCCTCGCCGGCACGAAGCGCTTAAGCATGGAACTTGAGGTCGCAAATTGCGACCTCAAGTCGATGGGCGTACGAGCGCCCACTAAAGCTCTGGATGTCGGGAACACAGCCACATCCAATTTGCGCGCTCGCACGTAGAACGTCGCGATGCCCAAACGACTCGTTGGCTTGGGACTCGCGGCGGCCCTGTTCCTCCTGGCGTCGCACGCGATGGCGGCGGCGCAGACGGCGCAGGTCGCCGGGGTCGTTTGCGACGAGACCGGCGGTATCCTGCCCGGCGTCTCGGTGGAGCTCCGCAGCGGCACCGGTCCAGTGCGGCTGGGCGCGACGGACGAGCAGGGCTGGTATCGCTTCGAGGGCGTTGCGGCCGGGCGCGCTCAGCTGTCGTTCGGCCTGATCAACGCGGCGCCGCATGCGTCGAGCGCATGGCGAGACAGTCCCTACCGATGGCACCACCCGTCGATCTCCGCGATCTCTGCGGTCTCTGCGTTAATCGTCGTTCTTAGCTTACGCGGGCAGCAGCGTGCTGATGCTTTCGCGGTTGTGTATCCGGCGAATCGCTTCCCCGAGGAGCGGCGCAACGGAGACGACCTGGATCTTCCGGGACAGCACGACCGGCTGGGTTTCGACCGAGTCGGTGACGAGCAGGCTTTGAATCGGGCTCTGGTCGAGCCGCTCCATCGACCCGGCGGTGAAGACGCCGTGGGTCACGGCCACATGGACGGCTTTCGCGCCGCGCTCGACCAGGCTGTGCGCCGCCTCGACGAGGGTGCTGGCCGAGATCGTGAAGTCGTCCACGATCAGGGCCGTCTTTCCCCGCACCTCGCCGATAATCTCCAGGACCTGTGCGCGCTCGTCGTGCGCGGTGCGCTGCTTGATCGCGATGGCGATGGAGGTGCCCAGGCGCGCGGCATATTTGCCGGCCCGCTTCACGAAGCCTGTGTCCGGGGAGACGACGATCAGGTCGGACAGTTGCTTGCGGGCAATCTCCTCACAGAGGACGGGCTGCGCGTACAGGTCGTCCACCGGGACGCGGAAGAAGCCCTGGATCTGGGACGTGTGCAGGTCGAGCGTCACGACACGATCGCCGCCGGCCACCTCGATGGCGTCAGCGCAGACACGGGCACGAATGGAGACCCGAGGCTCGTCCTTCTTGTCTCCCTTGGCGTAGCTGAAATACGGGATGACGACCGTCACCGACTCCGCGCTCGCACGCTTCAACGCGTCGATCCAGAAGAGCAGCTCCATGAAGTTGTCGTTGGCGGGGAAAACCGTCGACTGCACGAGATATACCCGACGCCCGCGGACGTTTTCCTTGACGCGGACGAACAGGGTGCCCTCCGAGAAACGCAACACTTCGCCGGCGCCCGGCTGCACCCCCAGGTAGTCGCAGATCCGGCGGGTCAGCCTGGGGCTTCCACTGCCGCCGAAGATGAGGATGTCGTCGTTCACGGGCAGCGTCGATTGTAGCAACAACGCCGATTGACGCATGCACCCAAGCGTGTGACTCTTACGCATAGGGTGGTACGGCATGCGGACCAACATTGATATCGACGACCGTCTGATGCGGCAGGCTATGCGCAGCAGCGGTGCGCGGACGAAGCGGGCGGTGGTCGAGGAAGCGCTGCGTCTGTTGATTCAGACCAGGGGCCAGGGCGGCATCCGCCGTTTGCGGGGCAACGTGGGCTGGGAGGGCGATCTCGCTTTGTCCCGTCTCGAACGGGCAACGAGGTGAGCGCATGGTGATTGTGGACACCACGAGACTTCGACCCGTTCGAGAAGTTTCTCGACGACTGGCGAGTCGCTTCATGTCGTGATTGACGAAGCTGGCCTAGTCGCGACGATTGCTAGCCAGCTTCGGTGCCAGCCGGGCAGGTCTAAAGACCTGCGCTACACCTGTCTCTGAAGACAGCTTGCGCTACACCTGTGGTTACTGAAACCTCTTGTCGTCCGCCGATGGCCCATAAAGGGCGGGGACCTTCGCGCCCATCAGGCGCAGATAGACGGTCATCTGCCCGCGGTGGTGCGCCCAGTGGTTGATGGTGTCGCGGATCATCGCGTGCCGGGCCATTTCAATCACAACCTGCCCGCGGGCCAGGAGTTTCCAGGGGGTCATCAAGTGCTCGTCGGTCGTGCCTTCGAGCGCTGAGCGCGCGTCGGCGGCCGCCTTGTCGAGCGCCTGCAGCAACACGTCGCTCGTCTCCCTGCGCTCTGGCTTCGTGCTCGGGCCGCTCGCGGGAGCGACGTCCAGTTCGGCCTGCTTGATCTCCATGGTGATCCACGTCGGAATCGTCGCAACCATATCCGCGAGGTAGCCAAATGCCATCGACTTGTCGTGAGGCTTCCAGTCGTACTTGCCAGCCGGGACTTCCTCGAGCACGCGGCGGGAACGCTCGACCTCGCGGTCGAGCTCGGACAGAAACAACTCCGTCATTTTCATCGTCACGCCTCCTCAGCGATTGATAAATGCATCAAGCGCACCATCTCGACTTCATTCCGCGCTTGTTTGCGCGCGCTTGTTTGCCACGAAGGCACGAAGATCACGAAGATACACGAATATCTTACAAGAGCTTCTGTCTGCCGTCTCAGCAAACCGAAAATGACTGAACCCGAGGATCCCAAGCCCGCCCACCAGCGGCGGCCACGCTACCGTGGGACGCACCCGCGGCGGTTCGGGGAGAAATACAAGGAGCTGGCGCCGGAGAAGTACCCCGAGCTCGTCGCGCAACTACGGGAGCGCGGGCGGACGCCGGCGGGGCAGCACGTGCCCGTCCTCGTCGAGGAAGTCCTTACGGCCCTCGCCCCGCAGCCGGGGGAGCGCGGCGTGGATGCGACGCTTGGCTGGGGCGGACACGCGCAGCGCTTGCTCGAGCGCCTCTCGCCAGGCGGGCGGCTCCTCGCCCTGGATGCGGATCCGATCGAGTTGCCGAAGGCGGAGGCACGCCTGCGCCGGCTCGGCTTCAGCGACGAGGTTCTGCTCGTCCGGCGCACGAACTTCGCCGGCCTGCGCGCGGCCATCGAAGAGGCCGGCTGGGGCGACGGGGCGGACTTCGTGTTCGCCGACCTCGGCGTCTCGTCGATGCAGATCGACGATCCGTCGCGCGGCTTCTCGTTCAAAGCCGATGGTCCGCTCGACATGCGCATGAACCCGAAGCGGGGGCTGTCCGCCGCGCAGTGGCTCGAGCGCGCCTCGGTTGATACGTTGACGACGGCGCTCGAAGCCGATGCGGACGAGCCGCACGCGCGCGAAATCGCCATGTCGGTTGTTGCTCATCGGGCTCGGCACGGGGCATTCGCGACGACAGGCGAGCTGGCCGGTGCCGTGCGCGCCGCGCTTCCGGCGCGCGTGCCGATCGAGGACGCGGACCTCGCGGTGCGCCGTGTGTTTCAGGCGCTGCGCATCGAGGTCAACGACGAGCTCGGCGCGCTCGACGCGCTCCTCCGCCAGCTGCCCGGCTGCCTGCGCCCCGGCGGACGCGCCGCGCTGATCACGTTTCATTCCGGCGAGGACCGCCGCGTGAAGAAGGCGTTCGAGGAAGGGGAGCGCGCCGGCGTCTACACGCACGTCGCCCGCGAGGTGATCCGCGCCTCGCCGGCCGAACAGCGAGCAAACCCTCGCGCGAAGGCCGCCAAGCTGCGCTGGGCACAGCGGACCCCAATCCTGGCGACCACCACATGACTGACGCGGCCTACTCGACCGTGAAGGCCAGGTACATCAGCTCGCCGCGGCGCTCGAGCTGAAGGACAACGGGATCGCCTGTTTTCAATCCATCGAGCAGCGCCCGCAGCTCTGCGACCCCCGCGATCGGTGTCTGGTTGACCGCGTAGACGACGTCGCCCGCAGCCATTCCCCCTTCCCGGGAATCGATCGCGCCCGCGACGGTCGAAGAGACGACAACGCCGGATCGCACTCGGAGCACAGGCACCATCTGCGCGATTCGCTGGTCCAGGTTCACGCCGAGGATCCCCAGCCGCGGCACCAGGTTCTGGCGCGGATCGATCGCCTCGGACAGGCCGGCAAACGCGTCCCTGCGCTCGGCCATCGCCACCGGCACTTTCATGACCTGGCCGTCGCGGAGGATCTCGACCGTGACAACATCGCCCACCAGGCGGCGGTAAAGGCTGACCTGAAACTGCCGGCCGTTCTCCATCGGCTTGTCGTCGAGTGTGAGCACGATGTCGCCGGGGCGCAGCCCGGCCCGCGCCGCCGGACCGGTAGGCAGGACATCGGCGAGGACGACGCCCTGATCGCGCGCCAGCTTCAGGCCGGCCGCCAGCACCGGCGTCACCGTCTGCGCGCGGACGCCAATATCGCCGCGACGCACACGCCCCGTCTTTCTTATCTGCTCGTACACGGTCCGAACAATGTTGCTCGGCGCGGCAAATCCGAGGCCCTCGTTGCCGCCGCTCTGCGAGAAGATTTGCGTGTTGATGCCAACCAGCCGCCCGCGCAGGTCGACCAGCGGGCCCCCGCTGCTGCCAGGATTGATGGACGCGTCGGTCTGCACGTAGATCATCGGTGACTCGGGCGCGAGCTGCCGTGCGACGGCGCTGACCACCCCGAGCGACACCGAGTTGTGGAGGCCGAGCGGACTGCCGAACGCGAGCACGAGCTGGCCGGGCCGCAGCTCGTCGGAGTCGCCGAATGCGAGGGCCGGCAGGCTCGTTTCTGCGACCTTGATCACGGCAAGATCCGTTTCCAGGTCGATCCCGACGATCTCGCCGATCACCGTGCGGCTGCGTGACGCCAGAATCGACTTGCCGGCAGGGGGCGCTGGAACTTCGACGCGCACCCGTTGTGCGCCGCGAACGACGTGCGCGTTGGTGACGATGTAGCCGCCGGGGTCGACGATGACGCCCGATCCGGACGCGCGCTCGGTTGTGATCAGGTCAGCGGAGCGCGGGACGAGCCCGGCGCCAGCTGAAAACGTCGTCGCGAAGATCTCGACGACCGCGGGGGCGATCGCACCTGCCGTGGCCTCGATCGAGCTGCTCAAGTCCGCAGCCGTGGTTATGACAGGCGCCCGCGTCTGCGCGAACGCCCCCGCCCCGGTGAGGGTCAGGATCACGACGGCGAAGGCGAACACGACTCCTGTCATATTTCTGGACATAGCACTCCGTTGACGAGGTCGTTGGTCCGTTACTGATTCAGCACAAGAATACGGCACTACGACCGCGGAAAATGATCGGGCTGAGCTGCATTCCTCACCACGGCCGTATCGGCCGACGGCACGCATGATGCTCATATTTTTTGCTGTTCTGGCGGGCTGTGCCTGCCACAAGGAGGACGCACATGCTGAAGAGGTTCGCGAGTCTGATATCGGCAGCCGGTTTGATCATGACGGTGGCCTGCGCGGAAACAGATCCTGGTATCACGGCAGCCGTCAAAACGAAATTCGCCGCCGACGACACGGTCAAGGCTTACCAGATTGACGTCGACACGGCGAGCAGCGTGGTCACACTGACCGGGACCGTTGACTCACAAGCCGCCAAGGATATGGCCGTTACGCTCGCGCGACAAACGGATGGGGTCACCCAGGTCGTCGACCGCATCGCGGTGAACGCTTCGGCCGCGACATCGCCCGACGCGATTCGCGACGGCGTGGACGCCACCAAGGATGCCGCCGAGCGCGGCGCGGCGGCGACGAGCGGTGCCGCCAGCGACGCCGCGGACGCCGCGGGCAGGGCCGCCGAGCGAACCGGCGAGGTCATCAGCGACGCCGCCGTTACGGCCGCGGTGAAGACCAAGGTCCTCGCCGACACCTCGACCCCGGGGCTGCAGATCGACGTCGACACCAAGGACGGCATCGTAACGCTGAGCGGCACGGTCCGCACCCGTGCCGAGGCGGACCGGGCGGCCTCGCTGGCGAGCCAGACGAACGGCGTCAAGCGGGTCGTCAACAACCTGAAGGTCGCCGCGTAGCGAGACAGGATGTAGCGCAGGACTTCAGTCCTGCCTGTGAATAGCGTTTGGGCAGGTCTAAAGACCTGCGCTACACCTAAACGCGAGACGAACCTAGTTCTTCGGCGCCTGAACGATTCCAGCGCCGATGTCGCTTGGATCGAAGCCCGTCTTCAACCCCGCGGTCGTCGTCGCTCCGACCAGCCGATCGGCGAGCAACTGTCCGTTGAGCTGACCCTGAATCTGGAGCTTCTCGGCCCAGAGCGCCGCGATCCCCGCAACATGCGGCGTCGCCATGCTCGTGCCGCTCATCGTTGCGAAGCCGCCGCCGGGCGCCGCCGAGACGACACCAACGCCGGGGCCGGAGACGCGCGCCCCCACGTTCGAGAACGGCGCCACCGTGAACCCGTTCGGGCTTTGACCGAGCGCGGCCACCGACAGGATGCCGTCCGCGACGGCAGGCGGGCTGACGGAGATCTCGAAATCGGGGTTCACGTTTCGCTGGCTCTCGTTGCCCGCCGCGGCGACGAGGAGCGACGTCTGTCCGAACGCGTTCTGTGCCCTGATCAGCGAGGCGACCCGCTCGAACAGCAGCACGTTCGACCGATAGCCCTCGAGCGCGATCGAGGTCGCCAGCTCCGCGGGCAGTCCCTGCGCCATGAGCGACGCGACGAATCCCGGGAAGTCGATGCCGAGCGACATGGAGACGACATTGGCGCCCCCATTGACCGCCCACTGAATGGCCTGCAGCACCACGTCGCTGCCGCCGCCGTTGCCCCCGAGAACCTTGCCGATCAGCGCCTTCTTCACGCCGGGAGCGACGCCGATCCGCGTGCCGTTCACCGCCCGCCCGAAGATCGTGCCGGCGCAGTGCGTTCCATGGCCATGCTCGTCGTCGTCGCTGGCATCGGTGAAGTTCTTGCGCTCGAGCTGGACCCCGGCGAATGCGGGATGGTTCGGGTCGATGCCCGTGTCGAGAACCGCGACGACCGCGCCGTTGCCGGAGAACGGCGAATTGTCCGCGCCGACCGCTTTGACGCCCCAGGTGGCGGCGTCGGCGAGCGGGTCCGCGCCGACGCTCATCGGCACTGGCGCGATGAGCTTCATCGGCATCACCGGGGCAACCGAGACCACCTCGCGCCTGCGCTCCATCTCGATCGCGCGTCGGGCCTGCATGTCCTCGACCTCGATCGTCATGGGCGGCGGCACCGCAACGGCCGTCGAACGCGACCTCGTTGTGGAACCCGGAGCGTCGGCCGGACTTCGCACGATGACATATTTCTGAGCCATACAGCCTCCTTCCAGAAGTTGCCTTTGTATACGAACATGCTCGCATTGACAACCTAAACTACTATGCGCGATGCCCTTCCGCGAGGATGCACACCTGAAATCGTCACGCGAACCCGGACGTTCAACAGAGACCGCAGAATCGCAGATCGGCAGAGATCAAGATCGGCACGGATTCACCAATCTGGCAGGCCTGAATTCACCAGGTCCGGCGGAGAAATCAGAGCCGCCTGAAGGTTACGACCAGGACGTCCCGATAGGCAGGTAAAGCCGGATCGAGCGGCATGACCGGCGTCACGCCGTGCGCGACGCGCGTGTCGTCGAGCAGCGCGGCGTCCAGCGGATCGGTCAGCGTGAAGCTGCCAAGCTGCCGCCCGCTGGCGTCGTGGACGGTGGTCGTCCCCCTGGCGATGTTCCGCCGGGCGACCAGCAGCACCAGCACGAAATCGACACCGTCGCGGTGGACCCCTTCCGGCGTGGGGAACCCCTGGCCGCCCGATTGGGCTTCGATGCGGAACTGGTGCACCTCAACATGCCAACGCGCGACAGACGGCGCGAGCCCGCCGAACAATCGCCGGCAGAAATCGAGGACGGCCCGCATGCTCGGCCCCGCGCCAACAGCCGGCGTCACCGGGGCGAACCAGCGCTCGACACCGCCAAACAGCGGGTTGTACTCGACGTGCTGGCGATGGGGCTGGTGCGCCTGGCGTTCGGTACCGTCCGCGGTGATCTCGAAGACAGCGTAGCGTCGCTTGCGGAAGCAGCCGCGCTCGGCCAGGTAACTGTCCTCCTCGAGGTCGTTCCAGCTGGCGGCGAAAGCGGGCCAGTCGGATAGTGAACCCAGCTCGGCGTGCATACTTGGCGCGTGCACGAAGACATACGCATCGTCTCGGATCGCGCGCGCGACCTCTTCCAGCTCGACGACCACGCATTCACGCTAGCACACTCCCGGAAAAACTTCAGGAACTCTTCAGGTTGGAGTTGCCTGTTTTCTGCCGTAGCATGTTCGGCAATCGATGAAGAGCCGGCCATCTTTCGCCCCCTCGGCGGTGTTGACGCGATTGGCGATCTTCGTTCACCGCTGGCTCGGCGTCGGGCTGTGCGTCCTGTTCCTGATCTGGTTCCCGTCCGGCATCGGGATCATGTATTGGGATTACCCCGGCGTCAGCCCCGCCGATCGCCTCGAGCGATCGCCCGCGCTCGATGCCTCCAGGGTCCGCCTTTCAGCAGCGGAGGCCTATGCCAAGGTGGAGGAAGGGCCCCTGCCTGCGTCGATCCGGCTCAATTCATTCGACGGCCGCCCCGTCTACCGATTCGGCCCGGCAGGCATCGTCTACGCGGATACCGGCGACGTTCAGACCGAGGTCTCACCGGAATTGATGCTGCGCGTGGCAGCGGCCTGGACCGGGCAGCCGGCGGACGCCGCGCGGATCGACGCCGTCGAAGAAGTCGATCAGTGGACCGTCGGAGGCGTGTTCCGCGAGCGCCCGCTCTCGAAGTATTCGTGGCCGAACGGGGAGCAGGTGTACGTGTCGGGAAACAACGGGGAGGTCGTGCAGTACACGACGACCGGCTCGAGGCTCGGCGCCTACGTGGGCGCGATTCCACACTGGTTCTACTTCACGCCGCTGCGCAAGCACGGTCTCGAGTGGAGCCGCATCGTGATCTGGACGTCCGGAATAGGCACGTTCGCGGCGCTGCTCGGGGTCGCGATTGGACTGTGGATGTATTCGCCGTCGAAGCGCTATCGCAACGCGGGAGTGGCGACCAGCATTCCGTATCGCGGGCAAAAGCGCTGGCACACGCTCTTCGGGCTGATCTTCGGGCTTGGGGCCGTCACCTGGGCCTTCAGCGGCATGCTGTCGATGGATCCCTTTCCCATGCCGGGCGGCGGGCGGCGCGGGCCTGGCTCCGACAGCATCCCGGAAGCGCTTCGGGCGCGCGCGGACATGGGCGCATTCGCGGCGAACCACCCGCGAGAGGCCCTCACGCAGTTGGCGGCGCTGCCGGCGGACGACGTCAAGGACGTCAGGCAACTGGAGTTCACCTCGTTTGCCGGCGAGCCGATCTACCTGGCGACGCTTGCCGGCGGCGACACGTACATCGTGCCTGTTGGAGGCAATCCTCAACCGTCGATCGAGCATCAGCGGATCATCGATATCGTGACGAACGCGGCTCGGCAGGAGGGGGGCTGGCGGAGATTCGCCTGCTCGAGCAGTACGACGCGTATTACCTGGATCGCCGCCGGCAACGGCCGCTGCCCGTCATCCTCGCGCGGCTGAACGATGCTGCCGACACGCGCTACTACATCAGCCCGAAGACCGGGCGCGTTGTTGGCGGGTACAGCTCGGACGGCTGGATGAACCGCTGGCTGTACCACGGCCTCCACTCGTTCGATTTTCCCTGGCTGTACAACTATCGGCCCCTGTGGGACATCGTCGTGATCACGTTCATGCTCGGCGGCACGGCGCTTGGTGTGACGTCGCTGATTCTCGCCTGGCGGGTGCTCGGCCGAACGCTCGGGCGCGCGGCGATTCCGGGCGCCGCCGGCAGCCATTCCGAGCTCGGCGACGATTTGGCCATCGAATCCGACTGAGCATCCCGGGGCCCCTATCGGGGAACGCCCGGCGGAATCGGTAGAGCGCGGCCTGCAGGCCGTGCCGTCGCGCGGGATTCGGTGCGCCACGCCATGAACCGGCGCGCGAGCCGGCGCAGGCGGCGCCAGGCAGGAACCATCGTCGTGATGCTGAGGACGGTCCCGCCGATGCTCAGCGCGATCACCACGATGTCCCAGAGCGGGCGCCGGAAATAGATGGCCGGGAAATCGAGGCTGTGGAGGCCCTGGTACAACCAGCGCCTCAACCGCGTGATCGACACCGAACGCTGGACGATGCCGCCGCGCTGCGGATCCAGGTACAGCCACGTGCCGTGCTCGTCGGCGTATCGCACGCGAAGCACCGGCAGGTTCCGCGAGCCGCGCGAATCGTAGTAATAGCCGTCGTACTCCTGCAGCCACACCGCGTCCTGGACCGCAACGCCGGGCATGGCCGCCTGCGCGATCTCGATCATGGCGCCGTCGTCGAACTTCGTGAAGGCGCCGCGCTGCGGGTGCACCGCCGAGACGTAGCGATGCTCGAGGCGTGGAAGCGGAGCCCTTGGAATCAGTCCGGCGTTCATCCATTGCACCGCCTCGCCGGCCGAAGGCGCGCGGTAGGCGATCCAGAACGGCTCGCCCTTGAACTGCTGCGCGTCGAGCTCCTTCGGGACGAATGAAGGAGAGATTGTCGCCATCGCCGCGCGCATGCTGTCGAGCGTCAGCAGCTCGAGACGCAGCGGTCCGCCCGTCGACGCGTCGCGCTGCTCCTGGGTCGTCGGGGGCGACGTGAACCAATTGAACGGGGCCATCGACAGCAGCCCGCTGTAGGTCCAGGTGAGCGTGACGGCGCCGAACAGCAGCCCCGCGTAGTGGTGCCACTTCATCCATCCGGCATACGGGGACGCCGAAGGAACCCGCTTCAAGCGGAAGCGGCTCGTCGGCGAAAGACGCCACAGGCCCCAGAGGAGACCCGACACGCACATCACACAGCCAAGCACCGACGACCAGACGATGAACTCGAACCACACCGGGCCATTGCGCCGCAGCGGCGTGAAGTACACCCAATGCAGGACCGGACCCAGGTAACCCCAGAAGCGCTCGCGGCGGGTCGTCCGCAGCACCACATCGCCGGTGATCTCGGACACATACACCTTGGTCGCCGCGGCATCGTCGAACGCGAAGCGATGCATCGGCCTCACGGCGTTCGACTGCAGCGTCCACTGATCGGGCTCGGTGAGGTAGCCGTCGTAATGGATGGTCCCGGCATATCCGGGAACATAGGCGCGGGCGACGTCGAACGCCTCGTCCTTCCCCATGCCCTCGTAGAAGTCTCCGGTGTCGGCGAAGATGATGGTTTGCGCGCGGCCACCGCCAAACCGGTAGACGGGACGACCCTTGAGCATGCCGACCTGGACACGATCGTCTTCAAGGCCAAAGCTGTCGGCGGCGTCGGCCGGCGACACGGTCGCCGTCGTGAGATCGAGCGGCTGCGCGCGGGCCAGACGTTCCTCGTTCGCGAGGCCGGGCATCCGCGCGTACATCATCACGATGCCCGAGATGAACCAGGCGACGAAGAGGATGCACCCGGCAATCCCCAGCCACCGGTGCGTGTAGACCAGCACCTTCCGCCAATCCAGGAACCACATCGGTCAGGCCTCCACGGACGACTCAACAGACCGTGCAGAGATCTTACCGAGCCACACCACCCGGACATACTGAAGATTGTCTGAATTTCTCAATGCGGGGTCGACTTGTCAGTATCACCGGCGCGCATGACGTTTCAGCCGCTGCCAGGCCGCAACAAGCGTCGTGGCACTGAGCGCGGTGCCGCCGATGCTGAGCACGATCACCACGATGTCCCAGAGCGGCCGATGATACAGGAACGGAAAGTCCAGACTGTGAAGGCCGTTGTACAGCCAGCGATTCAACCGGCTTCTGGGCTCGAGCCGCTGGAGAATCAGTCCACTCTGGGGATCCAGATACAGCCATGTCCGCAGCGGATCGTCATACTTCACCCAAAGTACTGGAAGCGGCCGCGCATTGAATCGGTTGTAGTAGATCACGTACATCGTCACTCGTCCAGCCAAGTCGCGTCCTCGATGACGCTCCCTGGCATCGCGGCCCGCGCGGCGTCGAGCAGTGCCTGATCGTCGAGGCCGTGGAACGCTGCCGGCTCCGGGTCCGTCAGCGAGACGAGGCGATGTTCGAGCGACAGGTGGGGCGCCAGAAACGCGCCGATGTCCGTATTCTTCCAGTGAGCCGCTTGATCGGCGGCCGGCGCACGGTGCGCCAGCACGAACGGCTCCCCCTGGAACTGAACAACTTCCAGCTCTCTCGGGGCCAGGGAGGACGATCGCATGATCGCGACTGCTTCAGACACGCGGGGAAGGGTGATTAGATCCAGCCCCAGCGCGCCGCCGGAAACGGCTTCGCGCTGCTCGCGCGTCGGAGAGGTGCTCGGCGCCCAGTCCAGCGGAGTCATCGACAGCAAGCCGCTGAAGATCCAGGTGAAAGTGATGGCGCCGAAGGCCAGGCCGGCGTAGTGGTGCCACCACATCAGCCCGGCATAGGGCGAGTGCGAGCGCACGCCCTTGAGGCGATACCGGCCGAAGGGCGAGTACCGCCAGACGCCCCACGCCAGACCCGACAGGCACATGATGCAGCCGGCAATCGAGAGCCAGATGATCAGCTGGTCCCAGAAAACCGGCCGGCTCCTAATCGGCGTGAAGTACAGCCAGTGCGGGATAGCGCCGAGGTATGCCCAGCGGCGCTCGCTCCCGGTGGACTTCATGACCGCTTCGCCGGTCGCATCCGAGATGTAAAGGTATGTGTGATCGCCGTCGCCGAGTGCGATGCGGTGCAACGGCATCAGATTGCGGACCGACGTCAGGAGCGTCCACTGGTCGGAATCGGGGAGATGCGAGTCGTAACGGATGGTCGAGGCGTGCTCGGGCATGAACCGGCGGGCGAGAGCCATCGCTTCGTCCGCCGTAAGGCCGTCCAGGTGTTCGCCGGTATCGGCCAGGACTGTTGTCCATCGCGATCCGCCCGCGAAGCGATACACGGGGCGATCGCCGAGCATTCCAATCCGAAGCCGCTCGGGTGCGAACTCGAGCCTCTGCCCGGCATCGGCCGGCGAGACGCGTGCGGCCGTCAGGTCGAGCAGGCGGCAGCCGCATCAGGCGTTCTTCGGCCGTGAGACGCGGCATGCGCGCGTACATCATGACGACGCCGGAGACGAACCAGACGACGAACAGCAGGCAGCCGGCGATTCCAGCCACCGATGGGTGTAGACGAGGATCCGCCGCCAATCGAGCCAGTGATTCAGGCTGCCTGCGGTCATCGGCCTACCGTATCCGGAAGCGTACCGATGCCATCACGCCGATCGGTTGGCCAGGGTAATATCTGCGTATCGTAAAGCGCCGAGACGAAGTAGTCCCGGTTCAGCAGATTGGTGACGTTGACGGCGTAAGCTCAGCCACTCCCCGGCTGTATCTGACCGCGAGATCGACCACCGCATAACCCGGGAGCGGGATGAGGTCGGTGTCGTCCGCGAACGCACGGCTGAGATATCGCACGCCACCGCTCGCCCCGAAGCCGTTGCCCCAATCGTAGGCCGACCACACGTTGAACACGTGCGGCGTGGAGGACTTGACCATCTTGCCGCTGAGATCGCGAGTCGCCGAGACAAAGTAGTCCAGGTATTCCGCATCGGTGTATCCATACCCGGCATTGAGTCTCCACTGCCTTGTCGGCGCCGCCTGAATGTCGGCCTCGAAGCCGCGTCCCCGTTGCTTACCGGCCTGCTCGAACAGGCCGCCGGGCCGGGAAAACGTCACGTTGCGCTTCACGATCTGAAACGTCGCCGCATTCACCTGGATCCGATCGTCGAGGAGATGGAACCGCTGTCCCACCTCGTATTGCACGCCGGTTTCAGGTTCGAGGTTTGCGCCATCGGCCGGCACGTTCAGAACGGGCTTGTACGAGTTGGCGAACGATCCGTACAGGTCGAAGAAGCGGTGCGGCGCTGGTACACGACACCGACCCGTGACGTGAACGGATTCGACTCCCGCTTGATTTCAGGCCCGAGCGACTGCACGCCATTCTCGACGGGGTCGTTGTGGCTGTATCGACGGAAGACGTCCAGCCGGCCGCCGACCAGCACCTTGAGGTTCGACGCCAGCGTCAGGTGGTCCTGAAAATAGAACGCGTTGGTGTTGTTGGTGAAATAGTCGATCCTGCTGGTCGGAAACGTCCGATTGACATGCGTTTCGACGGGGTTGAAAAGATCGATCGGCGTGGTGTCGGTGGAGGCGGCCGCGCTGCGATTGGAGAAATTGTAGTAGCGCTGCCCCTCCCATCCGACGACCAGTCGATTCTCGACTCCAAGCCTGAACTGGCCGGTCAATTCGGCCACATTCGTCACGGGGCGGCGATGGTGCTTGAAATAGAGGAATGTGCGTTGCACCGTGCTGGGCTCTAACACCTTGAGCGTTTCCGCGCTGAAGTACCCGTCGTCGACATGACGATAGGAGAGGGTATTCCGCACGCCGAAGTTGTCGTTGAGCGTGCGTGTGTAGCCGATCTGCAGGTTGTGGTCGAAGGAAAGGGCGAAGTCCTGCGGCGTGTTGTAACGCCGGTCTCGGGGCACATCCGGGAAGGAGGCGGTCGGCGTCGGAGCGCCGTTCGCGGTGCCGACCAGCGGGATGCCGGCTTCGGTCGCAAAGCGATCGCGGTTGAAGTTGTAATGGAAGTTGAGCTGGTCACGGTCGCTGAGCCGCCAGTAGACGGCGGGGGTGACGTTCAGTTTCGTGGCGTCGTTGTGCCGCCAGCCGTCGCTCTTGTCCCCGCCCACGTCGATCCGGTACAGCACGGCGTCGTGTACCCAGGCGTCCGGTCGCGCCGCCGGTTCCGCGGACGGTGGCCCAGCGGCCGACAGTGGTCGAGAAGTCGTACGCCGGCTGGGCAGAAGGCTTCTTGCGAATCAGGTTGATCGTGCCTCCAATCGCTTCGTTCCCGTAGAGGGCCGAGGCCGGGCCTTTCAGCACTTCGACGGTTTCGACGTTGGCCAGCTGGCTGTTGATCCGATTTCCCTCATTCTTCATGCCGTCGACGAGCTGCACCGAGTTGCCGAAGCCGAACCCGCGGAAATGTAGTCCACTCGTACACCCCGTAATTGGTGTACGGGGTCACGCCGCTCACGTTTCTCAACGCGGAGACCAAATCGTTGACGCCCTGCTCACGAATGACCTGGGATTGGACGGCGTTGACGGTGATGGGGACGTCGCGAATCGGCAGGTCCATTCTCGTCGTCGGCGCGGAGCCGCCGCTTCCCCCTGGACGGTCACGTCTTCCGCCAGCGGGGCGATCTGCAGCGTGGCGTCGACATTCATCGCACCCGCGGCCAGCGTGAGCTCCTGTGTGAATCGTGAGAACCCGGTGGCCGTAATCTCGAGCACGTAACGACCGGTCACCAACCCGCCTGAATTGAAACGTCCCATCGCCTCCCGTCTGGCCCGCTTGCGCCGAGCGCGTGGTCGTACTTGTCAGCGTCACGGAAGCGCCGGCGACCACCGCGCCCTGCGCATCAGTGGCGCGTCCGGCGACAGTGACGGTTTGCGCTAAGAGATTTGGAGCGGAGAGCAACAGCAGCAGGACCGCAAATCTGGCTGTAATCATCGCAAAATGACCTCACTAACAAGAATCCGGGAAGGACGGATGCTAGCAGAGGGTATTGCAGCGAAAGTCTTAAGAGTTTCCTGACGGCTGCCTTAAGAGTTTCTGACGCGTCGATCTTGCGCGCAGCGTAACTTCAGAATTTTTGCGTTGTGCTAACATGCCCGCTGCCTTGGGTGCCCACGAGGGGCATAACGGGGAAGTCCGGTGCAAGTCCGGCGCGGTCCCGCCACTGTGAGTGAGGGCGCGTCGCTTCGAACATCCACTCGGCCCATCGGCCGGGGAAGGTGAAGCGGCCAGCGAATCGGCAACGGCAACGTGCGATTCGCCCTTCCGAGCCAGGAGACCTACCCAGGGGTTCTGCGGTCGACTTTCTGCGACGACAGAAAGTGTGCACTGGAACCTGCGGCCTCCGCCGTCCTCCACGCGCAGCCCTGTCGCCGACGTTGGTCTACCGCTTCACCCGCGGAGGTAACGTTCATGGACAGGAAAGCCTGGACAACTCGAGGATCCATCACACGAAATAGCCGGCTGGCGCTCGCCACGCTGATCACGTCGGCAATGTTGCTGGCGATTGCCGTCAGGCCCGGCTGGGCGCAGGACGATGCGTCGATCAGCGGGTCGGTGTTCGATCCGCTGGGAGCGCGAGTCGCAGGAGCCGCGCTCAAGCTTCTGCGCGACGGCGCGACCGTAACGGAAACGAAAAGCGACGCGCAGGGCGATTTCGCGTTCGACGCGTTGACCAGCGGCCGGTACCAGATCGAGGCCGTCGCAGCAGGGTTTCAGGCGCGCACGACCAGCCCGATGTTCGTGGCCGGCGGCGCGCGGCTCGACTGTCGATGTGTCGCTGCCCCTCGGTCCGTTGGAAACCGGGGTCACGGTGATCGCCTCGGCCACTGAATTACTACCGTCGCAGATTGGCTCCGCCGTGACAGTGCTCGATTCGTCAACGCTTGGCATGCTGGGCAAGCCCGACGTACTCGAAGCGCTGCGGCTCGTGCCCGGTGCATCGCTGGTTCAGGTCGGGGCTCGCGGAGCCGTCACGTCGATGTTCATCCGCGGCGGCAACTCCAACTTCAACAAGGTACTCGTCGACGGCATCCCCGCCAACAGCATCGGCGGCGGCATCGACCTGGCTGAGTTCTCGATGGTGGGCGTGGACCGCATCGAGGTCCTTCGCGACGCAAACAGTGTGGTGTTCGGCAGCGACGCATTAGCCGGGGTGATCAGCATCACCTCGCAGCGAGGTCAGACAGGTGTTCCCGAAGCGTCGCTGTCGCTCGACGGAGGCAATTTCTCGACGCACCGGGAGTCGGGGTCGGTCGGGGGTGTTGTTCGCCGGTTCGACTACTTCGGCGAATTCGCCAACCTGGCGACCGACAACGACCTGCCGAATAACAAGTACCGGAACAAGACCTTTGCGGGCCGACTCGGAGTGGCGGTTGCCCATAACACGGACGTCACCGGCACCGCCCGATGGATTGATCGGCGGGTCGAATCGCCGAACAGCCTCAGCTTCTACGGGACGCCGGACGACTCGTTCCAGACCGACAGGCAGCATTTCATCGGCATCGCGAGCCAGACTCAGATCACTGACAAGTGGCAGAGCTCGATTCGGTTCGGACTGAGCGATCAGCGTGCGCAATTCGAAAACCCGACGTTGAGCGGCGAGGATATCTTCGGTGTGGGTTTTGGCGACACGGTCACGATTGCCGGCGCGAACGGCTTCTCGGCTACTGGCCGTGGCGCCATGGATTTCGGCACGTTCACGTCCAACAGCCGGGCCGCACGGCAGGGGATCTACGGCCAGACGACGTATCAGGTGAGCCAGGAAGTCAGCGTGTCCGGCGGGGCCAACTACGAGCGCGAGCAGGGGTTCCCGAGCGCCGACATCGATGCGGATCCCACCACGACCCGCAACAACAGCGCGGCCTGGGCGGAGGGCCGCGGCACGCTGGCGCATCGCGTCAACATCACCGCCGGACTGGGATACGCGTACAACGACGCGTTCAAGTCCGCCTTTTCGCCCCGGCTGTCGATTGCGGCGTTTCTGCGGACGCCGATGGCCACGGAGTTCTGGGGCGATACGCGGCTGACGTTCAACGCGGGCAAAGGCATCAAGGCGGCCAGCGTCTCCCAGGTGGATAGCTCGCTCTACACCCTGTTGCAGCAGACGCCCGCCGGCGCGGCCCTGGCTGCGAGCGCCGGCATCGGACCAATGGCTCCGGAGCGCAGCCGGAACGTCGACATCGGGATCGAACAAGGCCTGTGGCACGAACGCCTGCGGGCTCGCGTGGCCTACTTCGACAACGAGTTCTTCGACCTCGTCGAGTTCGTCAGCCGGGCGATCCTGCCTCAGTTCGGCATCGCGCCGGACGTCGCGACGGCCGCCGGCTCCGGGGCGTACGTGAACTCGCAGTCGTTCAAGGCGAAGGGCGTGGAGACGTCGGTCGATGCGCTGGTCGGCAACGTGCGAATTGCCGGTTCGTACACCCATCTCGATGCCGACACCACGAAGTCTCTTTCCGGTTCATCGATTGCCGCGCAGTTCAACCCGCTGTTTCCCGGGATCCCGATCGGCGGGTTTGCTCCGCTCATCGGAGAGCGGCCGTTCCGTCGTCCGGCCAACACCGGGAGCCTCCTCGTCTCGTACGCGCAGGGTCCCGTGCTGGTCGCGCTGAGTGGTTACTTTGCCGGAAAGGCAGATGACAGTACCTTTCTGCAAGGCTCGGACATCAATTTCGGCAACACCCTGCTGTTGCCGAACCACGACCTCAATCCCGGCTACCAGAAGATCGATTTCAGCGGCTCGTATCAGATTCATCCGCGCCTCAAGTGGTACGCGACGATCGAGAACCTCCTCGACCAGCACTACGAGCCGGCATTCGGGTTCCCGGCGCTGCCGGTCAATCTCAGGACCGGTGTGACGATTCGCATCGGAGGACGTTAGGCGTGTGTGACGACCTCCGGTTCGCATAGAATAGTCGTCCAGGGAGGTGACGCATGTCCAAGGGCACATCGATGAGGAAAGAGAAGAAAAAGCCCAAGAAGAAAGCGTAGCTAAGAATAGGGAGTTGGGAATAGGGAGTAGGGAATAGGGAATAGAAGATCACGCGATGCGAACCATCCACTGGCTGTATCTGGTCACCGTTCTGCTGTTCGTTGCGAGCGTCGGCCTGTTCGTCATGGGCGCGAGCGCCGACGCCCGCATCGCGCAGGAGGCAGCCGCGGTGGCGACCGTCAAGCAGGTCATGGACGGCATCGTCGCCCCGGCTGCGGAGAAAGTCTTCGACTCCGTCGCGACGATCGTGACCGTCGAGGGCACCGAAGAGCGTCAGCCCAGGACCGAGGCCGAGTGGTCACTCGTCGGCGCCAACGCGGCGGCGCTCATCGAGGCCGGCAACCTGCTCTTGATGGGAAATCGTCTGGTAGACGAGGACGAGTGGATCACGATGACCCGCGCCATGATGGACGCGGCGATCATCTCGCTGAAAACGACGGAGGCCCGCGACGTGGAGGCGCTCCTCAATTCAGGCGAAGCGCTCAATGAATCGTGCGACACATGCCACATGAAGTACGACCCGTAATGGCAGGCCGAATCGCGATCCTCTCCTTCCTCGCGCTGCTGGCGCCCGCGGCGGCCGGCGCGCACGGGGTGACCGGCGGCGACGCCGCGTTCCTGCAGGGCATCGACGGCGCGGCCGTGGGACCCTTTCTGTACCTCGGCGCCAAGCACATGGTCACCGGTTACGACCATCTGCTGTTCCTCGTCGGCGTCATCTTCTTCCTGTACCGGCTGAAGGATGTCTTTCTCTACGTCAGCCTGTTCACCGTCGGACACAGCCTCACGCTGCTCGGCGGCGTGCTGGGTGGCATCCAGGCCAACGCGTACATCATCGACGCGATCATCGGGCTGTCGGTGGTCTACAAGGCGTTCGACAACATGGGCGGGTTCAGGAAGCTGCTCGGCTTCCAGCCGGACACGCGGGCGGCAGTCCTGGCGTTCGGTTTGTTCCACGGGTTCGGTCTCGCCACGAAGCTCCAGGAGTTCCAACTGCCGGGGAACGGACTGGTCACCAACATCGTGAGCTTCAACGTGGGCGTCGAGATCGGCCAGATGCTGGCGCTGACCGCCGTGCTGATCGCGCTCGCGTTCTGGCGCACGCGAAGCGGCTTTCTCCGGCACGCCTTCGTCACCAATGCCGCGCTCATGGCCGGTGGATTCCTGCTGATCGGTTATCAATTGTCCGGATACGTGCTGGCGCCATCATGACGCCTGAAGAACGCCCCGACATGAAGGAAGCCCTGATCGAAGCCCGCGAGAAGATCGCGGTCGCGGCCGGATTCGCCCTGCTGGTTGCCGCCGTCGTGTTGTTGACGACGGTGTTGCCGGCCGAGTACCGGGCTCGATCCCTTCGGCACCGGCGAAAGGCTCGGATTGATGGCGCTCGCCGAGGCGGCCGACGCGCCGGTCGATCAGCCAACGATCGTGTCGTCGGGCCCGTCAAAGACGACGACTCCGCAAACGCGTGTCTACAAGGTCGATTCGAGAGAGTTCCAGCTCGCGACGGGCGAGGGGATGGAGTTCAAGTACCACATGGAAAGAGGCGGCGGCCTCGTGTACACCTGGACCGCGACGGTGGAAGTGGAGTACCAGTTCCACGGCGAGCCCGAAGGGGGGCCGGCCGGCGCCTACGAAAGCTACGAGCTCAGCGCAGGCGCGAAGGGAGCGGGGAACTTTACCGCGCCGTTCACCGGCATCCATGGCTGGTACTGGGTGAACAAGAGCCCGAATCCCATCACGGTGAAGCTGACGAGCGCCGGGTTCTACACCGGCGCCACGGAGTTCCGTAAGGACAAGCGCACGCTCCAGCATCAGCTTCCCGACGTGAACACCGCGACCGTCGCTCCTGCCGGTAAGTAAAACCCACACACCATACCTACTCAGTCAATCGATGTAGCGCGGTACGCGGCTACATACGTGGGGTGAACCAGCAAATCCGGCTAACGCGATTTTCAATACGCGTGTAGCGGAATAACGTCGCCGTGGGGCGGCTGAACGGCATCGGCCGCTGCCTGCCGAGGCACCCCAACGCGGCTGCCGCGTTGGGGACCCCGCCGGTCGGCCGCCGGAACTGCGCGCTTCCGGTTCGGACTCGTCCGCTCCCGCGGACGATCAACAGCTGCTGCCAGCTTGGTCCACTCACGGCAAGCGCCGGCAATGCTGATCCCACCGTCACGGATCGTGGTCACCGTGATCGCCGCGATGAGAACCTTCACCGCGCAGTTCGTGCACGGGGAGTCCGGCCGGCCTCGACGGCTGGCTGCGCCCGATGCCGTCCAGCCGCCAAACGCAGTGGTCGTGCCGGACGGCAGCGGCCGTAAGAGCTCGCCGACGTACTCCGTGTCCGGAAGTCGGGTGGAGCGATTCCGCGCGACGACTTCGGTCTGGGTGATCCGTGTAATGCGAGTGAGCTGGAACGGTGCATACCGGCCCTGGCCGGCGTGCGAATGGCCCAATAGTCGTCGCGGGAGCGAACGCGTATGAGCGCAAGCCGACTTCCCGGCGAGCGATACGGCCGCAGCCGGCCGGTACGACCACGGCGTCATCGGCTCCACCGTGTTGCTACGCACAAGTGAAAATCAAGGACGGAATCGACGGCCGCCGGATCGAGGCGCAGGGATTCGCGTCGACACTCGACGCGGTCGCCGGCTTCGACTGGACGGAGGACCACGGCGACTCGGCCGTGCTCGAGAAGGACTTCGTCGAGACGGCGAACTACACGGAGAAGATCGATCAACGTCGATGCGGTGCAGATGTCGTCGCACGGCAACACGAATTCATTCTCGGTGTGGAACGGATCGGTTTCGACCTCGGACACGGTCCGGCTTAGGCAAGAGCGATCTCGAGATCTTCGCGACCCACGCCTGCAAGCTGCTCGAGCACTCCGCGGCGCACCCGGTCGGCCGCTGGATGCGGCGCATTCGATCGGCTCCACTACATGTGCGGCTTTCACAACAGCTCGTACAGCGGCGGCGGCCAGAACCCGCGCGGACCAGTATTTCGCGATGTACGCGGCCTAGCTGCACGCCGTCGTCCCGTGGATGCCGCAGTACACGGTGCGCGAGGCCTGGAAGCTGGCCAACGTGCGCAGTCGAGGGCTGCGAATGTCGACTGGGCCTACCTTCGCTGCAACGGGAGCGGGGCCGACACATACAACGAACTGCTCACATCGAGTGAGCCTGCCGATCCCGATCTCCAACCGGTCATTCTGGACCGCGCACGGTTCGTGCTGAAGAGGAGGACGACATGCCACTGAAACTCAGCGATCTCGAAATCGAGACCAGGCTGCCTGCGCTTCCGCCGTCGTTGCCGGTGTACGTGCTCGCGGCCCCCACGCTCGAAGAGCGGCGCGGCTCCCTCGGCCGCCTCGCCGAGCAGATGAAGCTCGGTAGTCTCCGCTCCGTCGAGCTCGAACACGGCCTCGTGATGGCCAGCCCGCAGGGCGACATCACGTTCTTTCATGCGAGCGGCGCCGGTGTGGGCGCGCGATGCCATGGCGACGCACGACGCCACCGACGAGCTCCGCAAGTGGGAGGGCCTGCTAGAGTCCAGTGTCGACGGGCAGCGGATGACGCTCAGTCCCGACGCCTCCAAGAGGCTCGATCTCGCAGACGAGGGAAATGCTCCAGCCGCTCGGGTTGATCGGCAAGGAGGTTGCCTCCGAAGGCGGTGCAGCTCGATCAGGTCGCGCAACTGGACGCGAGGGGGAACGAGATCAGCGCACGGAGCCGGCCAGGCGACGATCAAATTCCTTTACGCGGTCGGCGGCGTGCCGGTGGGCGGGGCGCCGGCGCGAAGACGCTTGCGTTCGCCGAGCCCGCTTCCGGGCAGGCCCGCTTCAGCGGGGTGTTCCATGCCTGGCGGACGCTCGGCAAGGACGCGGCGATCAAGCTGACCTCTGTCGAGGAGGCGCTCGGGGTAGGCGTGTTGACGGACCCCGAGCTCGACCAGTACGACGCAGCCGGGCACCGGATCAAGATAACGAAGCTGGAGTTCGTCTATCTGGCCCTGCCCGCGTTCATGCGCCAGAGCCATCTCTTCCCGGCATTTCAGGTGGAAGGCACGGTCTCCGAGGGCCGGCTCGGGATCAGCTTCGACTTCGCGCGGTGCAACCACTCACGCGGCCCCGCCGAGCGCCTATGCGGCGGCCGAGCTCTACGGACAGGACCTGACGGTCAACCCCGACGGGATCTCGCCGGTTGCGGAGAAGGCTGCGTTCGTCTGAGCAGAGCGTAGGGATCGCAGCGCGCGGTGATCCCGCGCGTTGCGACCTGGTCACCGCGCGCTGTTCCCGGCACTCCTGGAGCATCAGGCGCCGAAACTTCGAACGGCGACTCGGCGGCAGCGCTCGCGGCGAATCGGCTCGGGCGCCGGAACTGCGGATTCCGGTTCGTGGCGGTGGCCGCTGCGGCGATTATCGGACGACTTGCAGCGGAGTCCATCGTTGGCAAGCATCAAGGGTCTCTCCGAACCCACGGATCACGGGGTAGGAAATCGCCGCAGGGCGAGCGCGGGGTTGTGCCGGACGGTTGGCGGCTCACCGGTGTCCGCTCCTGTCCTACGAGCGTGAGTGTTTCAGTCCGAGCCGTCTGCCCGCTCGACGCTGACGTATCGATCGTCGCCGTCAACGGAGACGCGCACCATCCACGGGTTGCAGCAGACCTCGCAGTCCTGGACGAAGCTTCCCCGCACGTCGGGTTCGAGGTAGATCTCGACCTCCTCGCCGCAGTACGGACAACTCACCGAAAAGCTATCATCCACGGTCGTATTCTAAAGGATAATTTTTCAGCGCCAGGATGCCCCTCGTTCCCTCGACCGCTTCCACGCCGTGCGTCCTCTGCCATTCGGACGACATCGAAGAGCTCAGTCGCCGCGCCCGGGACGGACGCCCGCTGCGAACCACGATCTGCCGCCGCTGCGGAATGGTATGGGCCAACCCTCCTGCAGTCGAACACGCCGTCCGCACGTACTACTCGGAGGAATATCGCCAGGACTATAAGGGCACGCCGGCGCGAACCCTCCCGCAGATTTACCACGCCGGCCTCGGCGCCCTCGCCCGGTATCGCGCCATCGCCCATCGGCTCGCCGCGGGCGACGCCATTCTCGACGTGGGATGCGGCGGCGGGGAGCTCGTCTACCTGCTCCGTCGGCTGGGCTTCGATGCCACCGGCATCGAGCCCGATCGCGCGCTCTCCGAGGCAGCACGGTCCGTTCTCGGGTTGCCGGTTCAGACCGGGTTCGTGCAGGACTTCGACTTCCCCGAGGGTGCGTTCCGCGCCATCCTGATGTACCACGTGCTCGAGCACGTCGACACCCCACAGGCTGTGCTCGGCCGTCTACGACGATGGCTGAGGGACGACGGCAGGTTGATCGTTGAGGTGCCGAACATCGAGGCCCGTTTCGAGGCGCCGATCACGCGGTTCCACGTCGCGCACCTGTTCTATTTCAGCCCCGCGACACTCGAGGCGATCGCCAGGGCGTCGGGACTCGGGGTCGAGGAGGTGCGCCTGTCACAGGACGGCGGCACGATCATCGGTATTTTTCGGGCGCATGCAGGGGAGACTCAGCCGGCACTCTCGGCGGAGACCTATCGCCGCACCAAGAGCATGCTCCAGGGCCACACCAACCTCCGGTACTATCGTTCGCGCACGCCCTACCTGCGCATGGCACGACGCCTGGCCACGTACTGCCGAAAACAGGTGGTCGCCAGGCGCATGGCCACCGGCAAGGACATCCTGGACGCGCTGTTCCGGGACGTCCAGCCGTCACTGGCCTCTCCCGCGACGAGAGTCCCTTAGAGCTTGCGGCGCTACAATTCGCGCACACCCGATGTAATACTCGGCCTCCTCGTGCGTCAAGGTAGGTAAGGCGGACGAGGTGCCCACAGCCATCACGCAAATCGACGAGCTGCCGATCCCCATGACTTCCTCGACCCCGCTGGCGGGGTTGGCCGAGCTGTACGAGCGTCACTACGAGGCGGTGTTCCGCGCGGCCCTGCGCGTCACCGGGAATCCGGCCGACGCCGAGGACGTCCTGCAGATCGTCTTCCTGCGCGTGCTGGCCCGGAGTGGGGACGTCGAGGACGTTGCGCTGCCGGCCGCCTACTTCAAGCGCGCAGCCGTCAACGCGGCCGTCGACGTGCTGCGCCGACGGGAGCTTCATGCGGAGTCGGCTTACGACGATCGGGCGCCGCACGCCGCCGTCCAGCCCCCTTTTCTACTGAAGGAACGGCTTCGGCGCGGCATCGCCGCCCTGGACAGCGAGGACGCCAGCCTGTTCCTGCTGCGTCACGTCGAGGGGCTGTCGATCGAGGAGCTGGCCGGGATGTTCAAGATCGAGAAGAACAACGTGGCCGTGAGGCTCCACCGGATCAGGCATCGGCTGCAGGCCGAGATGGAACGCTAGGCGCGCCTGCGGTGCTTACGGCGAGGCAAGGGGTTGCGAAGAAAGACGCGAGCGAGCGAAGCGAAGCGAGCCACGCGAACGGAGCGAGCCGACGAAGCGGCTCGCGAGAGAGCGTGTGGGGGAGTCCGAGGGGCGAAGCCCCTCGGATAGGAAAGGAGGTCGGCATGTCCGAAGACCATCTGGAACGAGCACTACAGGAGATGAAAGAGGAAGACGTGGACGCCGGCACGCTCGAGGCCGCGCGGGCCCGCGTCTGGGGGAAGGTGACGAACCCCACCAGCGCCACCTGTGCCGAGTTCCGCCAGGACTTCCACGCGTATCTGGGCAAGGAACTGGGCGACAGCCGCCGGATCCTGTTGGAAGACCATCTCAGCCGCTGCCCCGGCTGTCGCGCCCGAATCGCCGAAATGAAGGGCGAGAGACCGATCGTCGCCATGCCACTGCGGTCCTCCTCCCGCTGGGTGCAACGGGGAGCCCTGGCCGCGGCAGCCGCACTGCTCTTCGCGGTCCTTTATCTCGGACGCGACGCCATCGACGGCATGATGGCTCCCGGCGGCCCGCGGGCCACGGTCGTTTCCGCCGACGGCGGCCTGTACCGCCTGCCCGTGGGCTCTCTCGAAACAGGCGCCGCCATCGGCGAACACGAGGCGGTCCGCACGGGCCCGGGAGCCCACGCGGTGTTGCGGCTAGCCGACGGATCGATGGTGGATGTCAACGAGCGAACGGAGCTGTTCGTGACCGCCGCCTGGAGCGGCCAGGCGATTCACCTCCAGCGCGGTGACATCATCGTCAAGGCTGCCAAACAGCGCCGGGGCAACCTTCGAGTCCTGACCCGCGATTCCGTCGCCTCGGTGAAGGGAACCGTCTTCGCGGTGTCCGCCGGCATGGGGGGCTCGGTGGTTTCGGTGGTCGAGGGATCGGTGGCGGTGAACCAGCCCGGCAGGGAGGTGCTTCTGAGCCCCGGCGAGCAGGCGGCCTCCAACCCGGCGCTGGCGAACTCGGTAGCGATGGCCGTTGCCTGGAGCCCCGAGGCGGAGTCCTATCTGGAGCTGCTCACGTCGCTCGTAAAGATCGAACGCGAGCTGGCGAATTTCCCCGCCGAACTGCGAACCAATTCCGCCCTGCTCTCGTATCTCCCCGCAGGCGCCGTCGTCTACGGCACGGTTCCAAATCCTGGCGTCACGATCGGCCGGGCCCTTTTCCTCGCCGAGGAGCAGGCGGCCCAGAACGCGACCTTTGGCGCCTGGTGGAATTCCGAGACGGGACAGCTGTTGAGACAGATGACGGACCGCGTCCAGTCGGTGAACCCGCTGCTCGGGGACGAAATCGTCATGTGCGCCAGCCTCGCCGGGCTCCCGGATCGACGACCCCGTGCCGATCGTGATGGCCCGGGTGCAGCCCGGCAGGCGGGCGGAGCTCGCGAGCGCCCTGGAAGGGCTTTTCGCCGCGGCGGGCGAGTCTCCCGCATCGTATTCGGTTTCCGACGAGCTGATGGTCGTTTCAAACTCGCCGTCGCATCTGGCGTGGGCCCTCGCGCACCTGGGGCAGGGCGCCGGCTCCCCGTTTGCGGCAGCCATCGGGGAGCGGTACGGGCGCGGCGTGGGCTGGCTTCTCGCGATGGATGCGCCTCCATTGGTGACGATGGCGTCCGGAGACGACGCCCCCCCGATCGAGCTCGCCGGCATGATCGGGATGAAGTACATCTTCCTCGAGCAGCGTGCTCCCGCGGGTGCGGTAGAGAACGAGGTCACGTTCGCGTTCCAGGGCGCACGAACCGGAATGGGGTCGTGGATGGCTGACGCCGGCTCAGGGGGCGCGGCGGAGTATCTACCGGCCGATGCGCTGCTCGCCGGCTACGTGTCGACCCGCGAGCCCCTGCAGTTGTTCGAGGAGTTCACCGCGCAAATTACCAGGTCGGAGCCGGACTTCGAACAGGGTCTGGCCAACATGGACGAGAAGCTCGGCGCCGGCTTCATCCAGAACCTGACCACGGCGTTGGGGACCGAAGCGGCCCTGGCGGTGACGGGGCTGTCGGTCAGCGGCCCGACGTGGGTCATGGCGAGCGTGGCGTACAATCCGGCGGTCATCGACAGCTCCCTCGAGAAGCTGGTGGAAACGTTCAACGCGGAGCTTGGGCCCGACGAGCAGGGCAAGCGGATCGCGCTCCAGCAGGAGAGCGTGGGCGGACGGACCTGGAGCACGATGAAACCAGGAGGACTTCCGCTCGGTATCACCTGGACGTACGATGCAGGCTACATGGTGGCGGCCTCCGATCGCGCGTCTGCGGAGCGTGCCATCGCGACACGGAACGGCGGCTCTCCGCTCGTCTGGTCGCCGGCGTTCCTCGGCCAACTCCCTTCGTCTGCCGGACTCCACCCAGCCGCCTTCGCGTGGCTCAACGCGAAGGGGGCACTCGGAATCCTGTCGACGCTGACCTCGAACCCGGCGGTCGGGGAGCTCGCGGCCGGGCGCGATCCGATTCTCGTGATGTTCGATGGAATGCCCGAACAGATCCACGCGGCCAGTCGTACTCGTATCTCCGGATTGATCATGGACGTGATGCTGATCGGGAGCCTGAGCCGGGCGACGCTGGGACAACAATCCGGCGCCGTCCAGTGAGAGGCCGGGCCGCGAACGAGCGCAGCGAGTGAGCCACGCGAACGGAGCGAGCCGACGAAGCGGCTCGCGAGAGAGCGTGTAGGGGAGTTCGAGGGGCGAAGCCCCTCGACTAAGGATGCAAACCACAGCGGTCGTCGAACTCGACAACCTGAAAGTCAAACTGGGACGGCGGGAGATCCTTCACGGGATCACCTGCCGTCTCGGCGTTTCGGGCAAAGGAAAGGCGGTGGGGTTGCTCGGGCCCAACGGGGCGGGCAAGTCCACGCTGATCCTGACGCTGCTCGGGTTTCTCCGGCCCAGCGCCGGACGCGCCCGTATCCTGGGCATGGACTGCCGGCGCAACATGGGCGAGGCCCGGTCGAGAATCGGCTACATGCCCGAGAACGACTCGTTCGTCGGGGAGATGACGGCGGTGACCTTCCTGCGCCAGATGGCGGAGCTGTCTGGCCTCCCGCCAAAGGCGGCGCTCGAGAAAGCGCACGAGGTCCTGTTCCACGTCGGGCTCGGGGAGTCGCGCTACCGGGAGTTGCGGACCTACTCGTACGGGATGAAGCAGATGGCCAAGCTCGCCCAGGCGATTGTCCACGGGCCGGAGCTGGTCGTGCTCGACGAACCGACCAACGGGCTCGATCCGGCCGCGCGCCGGCGCATGCTCAAGCTCGTCGCCGAAATGAAAGAAGACCAGGGGATGAACGTCCTCATCTGCTCCCATCTGCTGCGCGACATCGAGCAGGTGTGCGACGAGGCGGTGATCTTGAAGGACGGCGCGATCGTGCACCACTGCAACCTCGAGGACGAGCGGCGGTCGAACAGGTCGTTCGTCGAGCTCGAGGTGACCGGCGACGATCGGCACTTGCGCATGGCCCTGCCGGAGATCGGCGCCGAGGGCGTGTCCGAAGGCGGCGGGCGCTGGCGTATCGTCCTGCCTGCGGGAGTCGAGGTCGAAGCCATCTGGGGACTCGTGGCGCGGCAGAACCTGCTGGTCAGGAAACTCACGCACCGGCGAGACACGCTGGAAGAGATCTTCCTGAAAGCCATGGGCCACCTGGCGCAGACGCCGCGGGATGGCCCGCCCCCGAATCTAGTTAACTGAATGGCAGTATATAAGCGCGGATATCAGCGATACGCGGGACCCCTTACGGGGCGCTGGACGCGGTTCATGGTCCTGCCCCGCTACGCCTGGCGGAGGCTCTATGAGCAGCGGCTCGTCGTCCTGCTCACGATGGCGGCGTTCGTCTGGCCTCTCCTGTGCGCCGGCTTCGTCTATCTCACCAATCATGTGGAGTTGCTCCAGGGGCTCGAACCGGAGTTTCGCGCGTTCATCCAGGTTGACGGCAGGTTCTTCTCGATCTTCATGTACGTCCAAGGCGCCTGCGCGGTGTTCCTCGCGGCGCTGGCCGGGCCCGGCCTGGTCGCGCCGGACCTGGCGAACAACGCGCTCCCGCTGTACTTCAGCCGGCCCCTCACGCGCTGGAGCTACGCCCTGGCGCGGCTGACCGTGATCGTCGGCATGTTGTCGGTCGTCACATGGATTCCGGGCCTGCTCCTGTTCGGGCTGCAGGTCGGCATGGCCGGCGGCTGGTGGTTCCTGGCGAACTGGACGCTGGGTGTCGGCGTGGTGGCCGGGTTCCTGCTCTGGCTGCTGGTCTTGAGCCTGGTGGCGATGGCGAGTTCCGCCTACGTGAAGTGGAGGGTCGTGGCCGGGGCGGTCAGCCTCGCCTTCTTCTTCATCCTGAGCGGCGTGTCCGAGATGATCGACAGCGTCTTTCGCGTGACGTGGGGACACGTCCTCGATCCAGCCTGGGCGGTCAACCGGGTGTGGTGCACGCTGCTCGGCGTGGATCCGCCCGAGGGCCCGGGGGCCGGCGCCTCCATCGCGGCTCTGGCGACTTTCGTGCTCCTGCTCGTCGTGGTGATCGAACGCAAGCTGCGGCCGGTGGAGGTGGTCCGATGACCGGGCCGGCGGTGATCTTCGAAGAGGTCTCGAAGTTCTACGGCGAGGTGCTCGGCGTGAACCGCGTCACGTTGAACATCCCGCCGGGGATCACCAGCCTCGTCGGGCCGAACGGCTCCGGCAAGACGACGCTGATGAATCTGATGACCGGCCTGATCTTCCCCGACCACGGCCGCATCCTGATGCGCGGGATCTCTCCGCGCGACCCCGAAGCGCTGATGCGGACGACGGGATATGCCACGCAGTACGACACCGCGCCGCGCTGGGCCACCGGGTTCACCTTCATCACCACCGGTCTCCTTCTTTTCGGATACGGGCGATCGGAAGCGGAGGAAAAGGCGTGGAAGGCGCTCGAGCGCCTGGGCCTGACCGACGCGGCGAACCGCAAGGTCGCGGCGTATTCCAAGGGCATGCGGCAGCGGGTGCGCCTGGCGCAGGCGATCGCGCACGATCCCGATCTGCTGGTGCTGGACGAGCCGCTGAACGGCCTCGACCCATTGGTTCGCGCGGAGACGATCGACCTGTTCCGCTCCTGGGCCGCCGAGGGAAAGCACGTCATCCTCTCGAGCCACGTCCTCCAGGAAGTGGACGTGATCAGCGACCAGGTCGTGCTGATCGCCAACGGGATGATCGTGGCCGAAGGAGAGATCCGCAAGGTGCGCGACGAGATCCAGGAGCATCCCAGTCAGTACATCGTCCGGTGCCGCGACCGGAACGCATCCGGCGTAGCGGCGTTGCTGTTCGCCGAGGAACACGTCACCGAGATCAAACTGAACGACGACCGGCTCGGCATGCTGGTGATGACCCGGGACCGGGAACAGTTCGCGCGTGCGCTCGGACGGATCGCGCTCGACGGCCACAGGATCGAGAGTGTGGTGCCGGCCGACGAGAACGTGGACGCGTTGTACGAGTATCTGATCGGTGGCGAGTCGTGACTCCGCGTTCCCTGTCCGGTCGGGCCTGGCAGGCCTGGACGATCGCAAAGATCGAGCTCCGGCGCGTCTTCTTCGCCAAGCGCTCGTTATGGGTTTATGGGCTGGCGCTCCTGCCCTCGCTGATCTTCTTCGGGCACGGTCTCGAGGCGAAGTTCCGGGGCGAGCGGCTCGCCCGGCGCGGCCCGATTACACCGGCCCTGATGGACAGCGTCCGGGAGGAAGAATCGGCCGAGGACGTGAAGAAGCGGCTGGGAAAGCCGGCCGAGGAACGCTGGTCGACGCGGAGCCGGCGCGTCCGACAACGCACCGGGAATGCGGGGACGACAACTCACGTGATCGAGCCGACGGTCGACGCCCGCATCGTCCGCCTGAATGTCATCCGTCCTTCCTACAGCGGGGAGCCGGTGGCCAGGATCTACGAGTTCGAGGTCTACGGGCCGGATGGCCGGGTGAACCTCGCGCTCCACCGTCCCGCCACTGGAAGTTTGCCGTGCAGCCAGGATCAGGGGCCGGAGAAGGCCGTGAACGGCAGCGTGGCGGGAGGTCAGGCCGACAGGTGGTGCGCTGACGACTTGCCCCTGTTCCTGCAGGTGGATCTGGGAGCGGTTCACCCCGTGACGCGCTTTGTCGTGAAGCACGCCAGTGCTGGAGGCGAAAACGAGGAGTCCGACACCCGCGAGTTCAACATCCAGCTCAGTAACGACGGAAAGACCTTCACCACGGTCGCGTCGTCTACGGGCGCGGGATTCGTCGACGAGCGTACCGAGTATCGCGAGATCATCTACTTCGACGGGCGGCGGGCCGCCCGGCTTCTGTTCGTCGACGGCAAGCTGGAGCGCAGGGACATCAACCGTGTGCTCGACTTCGAAGAGGACCGGGCGATCTTCGCGGCCATCTTCCAGCACTTCTACCTGCGGCTCGCGATCTTCTTCGGCTGTCTGGGCATCTTCATGTATCTCTTCCGCGGCGAGATGAGCAACCGGACACTGCACTTCTGGTTTCTCGCGCCGGCGCGGCGCGAGGTGCTGCTCGCGGGCAAGTATGCGGCCGGGCTGATTGCGTCTGCCGCGATCTTCGGCGGCGGCGCCCTGCTCGCGCTTGCGGCTATGATCTGGCCGCACGACGGGGTCGAAGTCCAGGCCTACTGGAACGCCGGAGGCATGGGACACGTGTTCTGGTATGGGGCTGCTGCCGCGCTCGGCTGCGTTGGCTACGGGAGCGTCTTTCTCGCGGTCGGACTGTACGTCCGCAATCCCATTGTCCCGGCGGCGGTGCTGCTCGCCTGGGAGGGGGTCAACGGCATCCTTCCGCATGCGCTGCAGAAGATGAGCGTCCTGTACTACCTGCAGTCCCTGTGTCCCGTCCCTGCGCCGATGGGCGACGACGCCCCGGCGCTGATCCGGTTGCTGGCGGCGCCCGCCGCTCCCGCCTCGCGTCCAGGAGCGATTCTCGGGTTGCTGCTCCTGACCGCGTTCGTCCTGTGGATCGCCAGCCTCGCCGTCCGGCGCATGCAGATCTCCTACGGCGCCGAAACGTGATGTCCGCGGAGGCGTTCTCCGGCATCTGCCGCGATGGCCGGCGCCCGGCAACGACGATCAACGCAGAGCTCGCTGAGCACGCAGAGGAAACGCAACCACGAAAAACACGAAGAAAACGAAAGCCACGAAAGCGCTGGACATTCAAAGACTGATTTCAGCCGCCCGGTCTGCTCGTGTCAGTAAATGGGACGGCCCGTGGCGAACAGGCAGACGAACAGCGCGAGGAAGAGCGCTGAAGCGACGAGGATCGCCTCGTGCACGCGCGGCGACGTGAAGCTGCCGACGACCATGAAGGCCGGAAAGAGGACGGCCGCGTAGCGGCCGATGCCCTCGAGCGCATTGCCGCTGAGCGGGATCAGCAGGCTGACGAGGACATACGCGCCCATCGGCGCGCCGAGCCGCTTGAAAATTGCCGGAGTGAGCGCGAGGAACGTCAGCGCCGCGGCGCCATGGAACAGGCGGTAAGCTGCCAGCGGAGAGACGAAGAAGTAGTCGTAGAACCCGTATTTCAAGAGCTGGGCGATCAGCTGGACGAGCTGCTGCCACGGCCGGTGTCCAAGCGAGTAGCCCCACTGCGCCTGGGCGGACAGCCATCCCAGCGGATCGCCCGAAAGGGTGTACACGTACGCGCAATAGCCAGCCAGCGCGACGGGGACCGGCAGCAGGGCCGCGAACCGGCGCGCGAGCACGCGGGCCTCGGGCCGCCCTCCAAGCGCCATCAGCACCAGCGGCAGTCCGATGAGGATCCCGTTCGGCCGCGCGAGCGTCGCGAGCGCGCCCCACAGGCCGGCTCGCCACCACCGCCCGTCGTACGCGCGGCTGACCGCAAGGACGCTCGTCAGCAGGAAGATCGATTCCGCGTAAACCCCGGTGAAAAAGAGCGAAAACGGAAACAGCGCGAGGTAGAGGACGGTGCGGCGTGCGACCTCGCGGTCGCCGAACAGTTGCTGCGTCAAGCGGTGAACCGCCAGCAGCGCCAGCGCGAATGCCGCGCTCGAGACCAGAATCCCCGCCACCCAGATCGCCCTGTCGGTTCCGCCGAAGGGCCAGGCGACGGCACGCATCAGCAGCGGATACAAGGGGAAGAAAGCAATGCTGCTCTGACCGTCGGCGTTGAAGTAGTAGCCGCGGCTCGCGATATCGAAGTACCAGCCGGAATCCCAGGCGGCAAAGACTTCGGCGAACTTCAGGCGCTCGAACGGCAGCGTGAAACTGCGCGTTCCGTAGGGGGCGAAGAGGAGGTTGGCGATGAAGGCGATGGAGATGGTGGCCACGCGCGTCGCGACCAGCGCGAACGTTACATCGGCGACGGCCGGAGAGACGCGGCCGAGCGCCAGCAGGCGGGCCAGCCTCAGCCCCGCCGAACCCCGTCCCTGTATCAGGTCGGCCAGCCACGACCGTCCCCCGAGCGTGACGCGCAGCGGAATGAGAATCAGGAGGATGAGGATCGGCTTGGCCGCCTCGTCGAGGCCCACCACGCCCAGGTCGACGCCTCCGGTCATCACCAGGAGCGCCAGAGCGAAGGCCGCGATGAGCAGGTCGAGCACGAAGGTCAGAGGCCTGCGGACGGGCGGCCAGTTCCTGACGGCCCCGTCCCGAAACGCACGGAGAGGTTGGACTCGGCAAGCCCCAGCACGGCAGCTATCAGAATGCGATAGTGAGCCTTCACGCGGACCGGGGAGATCAAACCCGCCCCTTCGACAAGCCTGACCAGAGCCGGGTGGGCGGGCAATCCCTTCCATTCGACATACGCGCCCGTCTTGCCGACGAACACCGCGTTGGCGCCGATCGTCGCGGTGCGGAGGACGACGACCCCGGCGGGTCGAGCCAGACGGCGAACAGCGAGGAGGCGGCGAGCACGACGCGAGCCGTTACAATCGTCCGCTCGGTCCGGCTGGGGAGCGCGCGGAAACCGGTGGCTGTCATAAGCTTGACGTAGTCTAACGCGGAGGGGCGGGACGGATGGTACGGATCTTCATGGTGATCGCGATGCTCGGCATGCCGGCCGCGGCCGCGGCCGGCCCATGCACTGCGGCCGTCAGCACGTGCGCGGAATGGGTCACGGTGGGGCGCGGTCCTGCCCGGTCTTTGGTTTACCGCTCGTATCCGCTCGACGCGCGAAACGAACGGATCACGCGTGCCCTCGTCATCGTCCACGACACGTCTCGCGACGCGGCGGCCTACTTCAGGACGGGTCTGGCGGCCGCGCACCTCGCCGGCGCCCTCGACGACACCATCGTCATCGCGCCCCGATTCGCGTCACGCAACGGCGTCGGTTGCGCCGACACGCTCGAAGAGGGGGAGGCCAACTGGCCGTGCGAGGGCAACAGCTGGCGGTCTGGCGGCGTCGCGGCCGGCGGGACGGCCACCTCGTTCGATCTCGCCGACGAGATCCTGATGAGGGTGGCGCGCAAGTCGATATTCCCGAACCTGAGCGCCATTGTCGTGTCGGGCCACTCGGCAGGCGGCCAGTTCGTCACGCGCTACCAGATGGCCAATCGCGTCCACGACACGCTCGGCGTCCCGGTCCGGTACGTCGTCGCCAATCCCTCGAGTTACGCGTATCCGGATGCGCTGCGGCCCGTCATCAATCCAGGCGAAACAGGCGACCCGAGCGGGACGGCGTTCAGGCCGTTACGCGAACGGTCCTGCGGCAGCTACGACCGTTGGCCCTACGGGCTGGCCGACCGAAGCGGTTACGCCGAGCACATGAGCGTCGCGCAATTACGGAGGCAGCTGGCCAAGCGGCCCGCGACGTACCTGCTGGGCGAGCTCGACGTGCTGCCCGTGGCCTCGTTCGACGCCTCCTGCGCCGCGATGGCGCAGGGGCCGACGCGCCTCGCGCGCGGCCAGGCGTTCGCCGCGTATGTCAACGGGCAGCTGCGGGCGAGGCACACCGTGACGATCGTGCCAGCCTGCGGCCACGACGCACGATGCATGTTCACCGCCGAACCAGCGCTGAGGGTGCTGTTCCCCGCAGCTCTGACCCTCGAATTGGATAATCGGGTAAATGGGTAATCGGGTAATTGATTGGGAATTGGTGGGAATTGGCCGTGCTCAATTGGCCAATCAATTACTCGATTACCCGATTATCCAATTACCCGATTCCTATCGGTACGACGCGGCGATTTTCTGGGCGATCGGGAGGCTGATGCTGCAGCTGGGATCGTTGATCCGGCACGCCGCCAGCGTGAGGCCGCAGCCGCAGGTGCACGACTCGGTGTTCAGTCTCTCCAGGACGGCGGCCTTCACGGCCGGCGAAAAGCCGTCGAGGTCGACACCGGGAATGCTCGTCGCCTGGGCAGCGTTTCTGATCAAGGCCTTCGTCTCGTCCTCGACATACTCGACGGTCGCATCGGTGCCGAGTCCGGCCAGCAGCCGCGTTTCCGCTTCGGTCGTGGCGGGATTCAGCAACCCGACGTGCTTGGCCACCACCTGCATGTCGCGATCGATGATGAAAGACGTCGGCAGGGCATAGATCCCGGAGAAGATTTTTTCGAGCTCCGGCGTCGACATCACGGTCGGATAGTTCATCCGGTGTTCGGCGGCAAACTGGCGGACCACGTCCGGTCCGGTCTCGTCCTGGGAGATGCCGATAATCTGCAGCTGGTCGCGATACTTGTCCTGAAGCGCGACCAGATCGGGAATTTCCGCCCGGCACGGCGCGCACCAGGTGGCCCAGAAGTTGACGATGACGACCTTCCCGCGCAGCGAATCGGAGGAGATCGTCTTTCCATCGAGATCGCGCGCGGTGAACGGCGCGACCGGCGTCGGCGTGCTCAGCAGCCGCACCGTCAGGGGCTCGTCGCCGTGCCCGTGGCCGTCCGCCTCGGAATGCCCAGCAGGGCTGTCGAGGCTCCGGACGTAGCGGGCGACACCCCATCCGACCGCGCTTGCCGCGATCACGCCGACGACCACCAGAAGTTTCGAGTTGTTCACAGTACCTTCACCAAATTCGTCGCTGTGGGATCCGGCTTTGGCCGGATTGAATCCGCGTGAAGGCGGATCCCACAAAGACGGTTCCACAATAGTGTAACCCTCAAAAGCTGAAAAAAACGAGCAGGTCGATGCCGGCGCGCTCGACCCGCCGGAAGGCAGAGCGGGCGGCGATCGACTGGGCATCGGAAAAGGTCGCGCGAACACGGAACAGGCGCGACAGGTAGTACTCGAGGGTCGCCTGGTTCCAGGAATCCTGCCCGAACTGCCGGCTGAACCTGGCGACGAGTCCCGGCGCAATCTCTTCCCCGATCGTGACCGTGGGGCCGCTCCCAGCCTCGCCGCCCGCCTCGATCTCGAACGCCTCGAGGCCCAGCTCGGTCTGCAGGGCCTGAATCAGCGGCTGCGCCAGAAAGCCCGCAGCAAGCGTACCGGCACGCACGGCAAGCTCCTGCTGCTGCAGGGCCGTGAGATCGTTGGGCGTCGTGTTGAAGACGATGAGCGACAGGATGTCGGACTCTTCGAGCGGCGGCGTGCTGGCCAGCTGCAGCTCGGGCTGCCGCAGCGATCCGCTGACGGTGACACGGGTCTGGACGCCGGAGATCTCCCGCTGCACGGCGACCCAGAGCTGCGGGTTCAGGTCGCCGACGAAGTTGATCGAGCTCCCGGCTTCGTCGATTTCGAAGCGGCGCCCCTGGAACACGTAGGTGCCACTTACCTGGTCGAGCGATCCGGTGACGTAGAGCATGTCGGCGGGATCCTTGAAGAGATAGATATCGCCGCCGACGCGCAGGTCGATGTCTCCCAGCCCGATCGGCGTGCCGGGAGAGACCTGGACGTCGCTGCCGATCAGACGGAGCGTCCGGGGTATGTGCAGCGAGATATCGAGTCCCATGCGATCCCACGGATTCAACGCGGCGACGGCATCGAGCGAGGCGAGGGTGACCTCCTCCGTCGAGTAGGGCTGGAACAGGGCGCGCTCGAGGATCCGATCGATCTGCAGACGGTCGCCGGCGATCGTGAGGTCCCCGGCCAGCCTGGGCGCCTCGAACTCTCCCCGGATCGTCAACATCGCGTTGATGTCGAGCTGGCCGTACTCGTTGCGGAGGACCCGGAACCGGTCGGCCGTCAGGTCGATCGCGAGCTCGCCGACGCGCAGCTTCGTGCCAAGACTGCCACGCACCTCGAGCGCCTGGCCATCCTCGTCCTCGAGGTGCAACGACTCCACGTTGATGCGGTCCGACGCGATCTGTATGGCGGCGCGGCCGTTCTGGTACTGCACACCCGTCGACCTCACGATGAACGCGGCGTCCGCGATGTCGACCGATCCCTCGAAATGGGGATCGCGGCCCGTGCCGATCGCGTGCACGTCGAGGCGCATACGGCCGGTCGCGGCGTTCACCACGTCGGTCACGCCGGCGAGCAGGGCCAGATCGATGTCGCTCGAGACGATCGCCACGTCGATCGGCCGATCGGGAAGATCGCGGTCGAACAGCGCGAGCGGCACGGTGCCCTTCGCGGTCATCCAGATGCCAGGCGCCTGATCGATGCGAACGTCGATGGTGAACGCGCCCTGCGAGAAGTCGACCTGCCCGACCAGTTTCTCGTACGTCACGCGCTCGACGCGGCCGTTCGAGATCGTGATCGTTCCGGTGACGATCGGCGCGTTTCGCGTGCCGCGGATGGTCGCGTCCAGATCGACCATCCCGCCGTAGCGCGCGGGGCGGCCGCCCGGAGTGCCCTGGAACATCTCGAGAAACGTGTTTCGCGCCGTCACGCGAAGCGCTCCGCTGCCGTCGTAGCGCCACGTGCCGGCCAGGTCGATGCGCTGATCGTCTTCATGCCCCGTGGCGAACGTCATCGAAGAAATCGTGATGCCGGCATCGCTCCAGGCCACCGTGGGCGCGGCCTCCGACCCGACCAGCCGCCACGGCATGCTGCCGATCGTGACGTCGAGGGCGAGCAGGTCGATGCTTTGTCGATCAAGATGGAGCCGTACCGCTCCAGCGAGGTCACCCTTCCGTCCGCCCTGCGACATCGCCAGGCTGAAGTCGGCGCGATCGTCGGCCAGGGTGATGGTGCCCGAGGCCTCCTCCATGGCCTGCCCGAAAAGCTCCACGAACGTCGCGCGAGTCGTCACGCGGGCGGTCGGCCGTGGATTGTCCGGCCCGGACGGGATCGTCGCGTCGTAGTCGCCCGTCATCGTGAGCGCCTTGATGCCAAAGGCGTTCAGGCTGCTGAGCGTCGCGTCGCCGACTGCCCGGAGCGCGGTGGTGGGCCCGGTGAGCCGGCCCTTCGTGATCGCGAGCCCCTCGGCGGACCCTCCGGTGATGGGCCGAAGGGCCGCGAGGTCCGCCCGCGTCACCTCGTACTGGAAATCGGAGGAATCGCGCCCGTTCAACGCCACGCTGCCGGACGCGGTGGCGTCGAGGGCAGGACCCGAGACGTCGAGCCGCGCGACGGTCAGCCGTTCGTCCGCGAGGGTACCGTCGATGGCGGCGGCGTCAACGCGGAGACCCCGGATCGTCGATGGGCCGAGCGTCATGCGGCCGGTCACCTCGTAATCAGCGAGCGACGGCGTTCGGGTGAGCAGGTCGCGGACGGTCGTCCGCACGTCCGCCGATCCGGTCAGCGACGCGGCAAGCCGCGGGTCGCCGAATGGAATGGCCGGGTCCACTCCGGCCAGCCGTCCGTTGAAGCCGCCCTTCAGAGTGCCCTGTTCGATCTCGAGCGAGACGTCGGCGTCCGACAGGACACCGCTGAACAGCTCGGCGCTGGAGATCCGGCCGGCCGCCGTCAGGAGCAGCGTCGCCGCGCCCGAGCCGGCGCCTTCTACCCGGAAGCGGCCGGAGACCGTCCCCGCGTAGCGTGGATCCCGAAGCCAGGCCACGTCGAGACCCTCGCCGAAGCGCTGGAGGCTTATGCCGTCGATGTCGCCGTCGCCGCTGTAGCGGATCGGGCTGGTCGCCGTGTCGATCGTACCCACCATGCCGTCGCGGATGGTTGCGCCCAGATACGTCGATTCGCGGAAGCGGGCGTCCCCGGTTATGAACGGCTGGGAAAAGCTGCCGACCACGTCGTAGTCGAGGTTGAGCAGGCTCTCAACACGAGGTATCGGCACCGTCTCGGGGATGAAACGGAGATCGAGCTCGCTCATCGACCCCTGGAAATGATACGGATACGGACTGTCGAGGCCGATCGAACCGGTCGTGGACGAGAGATCGGCCTTGTACGCGCGCGCGCTCAACCGGTCGATGAGAACCTCACCCACCGTGAGCCGTCCCTGCGCGCGCAGATCGTCGGCCGCGTAGTTCATGTACATCGCGTGCGGGCCGTCGAATTCATACGTGCCGCGGGGGAATCGCCGTCCGAGATCGAGGTCCAGATCGAACGTGACGTGCCCCGTCACGTCTGAAGGGCGATCGGCCCGATTCAGCCAGCGCGCGAGGTTGAGGCGTCCCACGTCCACGGCGCCGGTGGCGTGCCAGCCCGGCACCCGCGTGTTGAGCGTGAGCTGCCCTTTGACCGTGCCGCCGGTTCCGGCCAGCTCCAGGTGGGTTTCGAGCCCGGTGAGTGGTCCCTTCAGCGAGGTCTCGAACGGCCCCTCGACGGCGATGTTCTTCAGGCCCGTCAGCACTCCCGACCATTCCTGGAAGGCAAACCGGTCGGCCTTCACGGCGATATCGAGGACCGTCGGCTGCTCGCCGATGTACACGTTTCCGCTGAAGGTGAACCCGGAGCGGGCGGTCTGCACGGCCAGCTTGTCGAAGAACCACCCCTCGGCGCTCCGCCCGAAGCTTCCGGACAGGCTCGTGACCGATAAATCGGGTGCCCGTCCCGTCCACGACGCGTTGTCGAAGTCGAGCGTCCATTTCACGGGCGCATAGGTGTACGACAGCGACGCGTTGAGGCCGGTGAACTCGGTGGGAACGTTCGCGGCCCCGAACTTGAGCGGGTCGCGCAACGACACGCTCGCGTCCACGACGTCGATATCGCGGATTTCGATCGCACGGCGCGGTCCGGTGCGATCCTGCTGGCGCGCGTCGCGCTTGACGAGCGCGCCGAGGTCCCACCGGCCGTCGGGCAGCCGCGCCGCGACGATGCGCGGCCGCGTGACGACAAGGCGGCGAATGATCGTGCCGTTCTGGTAGAGCTCGCGCGGGCTGTAGCTGACGCTGACCTCGTCGATCTCGATGATCGGGTTGCCGTCGCGCGAAAGGGTGACGTCGCCGAGCTCGATCCCGCGGAACAGCGATCCTCCAAGCCGCCCAATCTTGAGAGTGGCCGTCAGGTACGGATTCGCCTGCCGCTCGACGAGCGCACGCAGCTGATCCTTGGCCCAGCGCGTCTCGAGCGCCGCAACACCGATACCGATCAGGACGAGGATCGCCAGGACGAGAAAGACAAGGGCGCGGACCGCCTTGCTGGCCAGGGAGCGCATGCGGAGAGGCGACACCAGATCTCGATGGTATCAGGTAAACTCAAGCGATCTGCTGCCAGATCCCCTTCAAGAACGGTTGGCGCCGCCGGAGCGCCGGTTCACGGCGCTGGCCAGAACGGTCGCTCTCGCCGGAGTCCTGTTCGTCGTCGTCTTCTGGCGCCTGGGCGACGCCACCTTCTGGGATCCCGACGAAGCGCACTACGCGGAGACCACCAGCGAGCTCATCGCCACCGGCGATTGGTGGGCGCCGTTCTATAACGAGCAGCCGTTCTTCGACAAACCGATCTTCTTTCACCAGCTCCAGGCCGTTGCAATGTTCGTGCTCGGTGAAACCGAGCTCGGCGCGCGCATGGTACCCGCCCTGGCCGCCGTCGTGCTCGTGCTCTTCACCGGATGGCTTGGCGCGACGCTGATCTCGGCCCAGGCGGGCTTCATCGCCGCGCTGCTGCTCGCGGCCAACCCCGGCACCTTCGGGCTCGCACGCTACGCGATTCTCGACACGCTGTTCATGGCATTTCTATTCGCCGGGGTGGGTCTGGTCGCCGTGGCGGCGCTGCACGACCGGCGAACGCTGCAGTGGCCCGGGTACATTCTGATCGCGTGCGCCGTGATGGTGAAGGGACCGCTCGCGCTGGTGCTGAGCGGGCTCGCGATGGTGTTGTCCATGGCGATGTCGGCCGATCTCCGCCGCCGTTTACTCGGGCTGCGCTGGATCGCCGGCCTTGGCCTCGCCGTCGCGATCTCCGCGCCGTGGTTCGTCTACATGTACCTGCGGTTTCGCGACGCCTTCGTGGCCGGGTACCTGCTCGACGAGAACATCCGGCTGTTCGCCACCGATCGGTTCACGGGACGGCTCCCCTATTCGTTCTATTTTCGAATCATCGCCACCGGCATGCTTCCGTGGACCGGGATATTGCTCGGCCGTTTCGCCGACGACGTGCGGTCCGCCCTGAGGGGTCGGCGCCCTGACGGCGTCGAGCTGCTGCTCTGGGCCTGGACGATAGGCGTCGTCGGCTTCTTCACGTTCTCGAGATTCAAGCTGGACCATTACGTGTTCGCGGCGGCGCCGAGCCTGTGCCTGCTGTGCGCGCGGGCGTGGGTGGATGTCCGCGAGCATCCCGGTGCGCCCGAACATCGGGGCGCGCGGGCCGGCGTCTGGCTGGTCGGTCCGTTTCTGTTGCTGCTCGGCGCAGCCGCCGGCTACTTTCTCCAGGTGCGGCTGGAGCTTCCGACCGCAACCGATGTTGTTCCGGTCGTCGTCGCGTTTGCGGGCTTGTTGATTCTGGCGCGCGTCGATGCGCGCCACCGCTGGCCACCGCGAGTTCCCTGGCTGGCGCTCGCCGCGGTGACAACGATCTACGCGGGCCTCGTGGTGTTCGTCATCCCGGCGCTCGAGGCGCAGAAGGTGATACCCGATGTCGCGAGGTGGGTAGCCGCCCAGGCGGATCCCGCAGATCGAGTGGGCACCTATCGACTGACCCGCTGGAATACCGCCTTCCGCTTCTACGTCGATCGCCACGTGACGATGCTCGACGATCAGGAGCAGATGGCCGCGTTCTTCGACGGTCCCGATCCGTTCTACGTCGTGATGTTCGAGCCGGACTACCGGCACTTCCTGGCGCGCGGCGTCCCCCTCGAGGAGGCGTATGCCCGCGACGGCATGTTTATGACGTCGGGCCGCGCGCTGTGGCGCCGCGCGCCGCCGCCGACGAGGTTCGTGGTGGTGACGCGGTAGAGAAAATCGCGGGCAGGCAGGTGCCCCTTACTCCTCGAGCGCGCGATCGATGGCCTTGAGGAGCTCGTCGTAGGCCGCGAGCAATCCCGGCTCGAGGGCGACGAGATCCCCGTGGTACAGCTGAACGGCTGCGAGGAACGTCGTGTCGGTATCGCTGGGCGGCCGCAAGTACATCGCCTGCATCACGCCTCGCCCCAGATCCGTGGTCATCGCCTGATAGCCGTAGGTGCGCGAAAGCGCAAAGGCCAACTCGGGGTCGATGTACGCAAGGGACTGCGTGGCCAGCGCGAGATCCCAGGCCGTGTGCTCGAAGATCGGTGGCTTCAAGCCCTCGAACCGCATGCCGAGGGATTTCCTGGCCTCGGCGTCCGCCGCGAAGAACTCGTTGAGTTCCTTCAGCTTGGTGGCGTGATAATCCTTCACGCTGGCGACGGTATCCCGGTTCGCGACTATCTCGGCGCGGAAACGCCGCAGCGACTCGACCGCCTGTCGCCGGTTCGCCCTGTCTTCCCGCCACTGCTCCCCGGCAAGCCCGAGAAACACACCAACAGCAATCAACGCGACTTCGAGCGCCATCCACACGAGCGAGCGCGTCCTGCGGTGGCGCCGCAGCGGACGCACGGACGGTGCCTCCGCGGGGATCGCCTCGGACGGCTCGGGCTGTGTGTCGCGCGCTTCCGTCATCCGGGGAATGCTAGCCGATCACAGCGGCCCTGGATGTCATTTCGTCGGCGAGGGCCCTTCGCGCACACCGCGCGCGCTCGTGTGATTTCGCGGTGTTGTAAGCCTTGCAGAAGATTGCGCGCAATTCACCGCTCTCTTTCAGCAGCCAATCGCGCCGGGCCACTTCACCCCACTGGCGCTGTTCGGAGACATCGATCCAGAGCTCGCTTTCATCCGATTCGTCGGCGACGATCCCCATCCGGGCGGTGAATTCGGCGTGCGAGCGCCCGCGGCAGGCGCTGCGGTAATGGCCGGCAACGCCGGTTCCGGCCCGTGCGAGCTGGCGCGCCACCGTTTCCGCCGCCGGACTCCGTGGAAGCGTATCGACGAATTCGAGAACAGCGACGGCGAACTTCCTGGTGCGGGTCTTCAGGTCTTCGGCGATTGTGTCCATCGCGCGAGCGGCTGCACATCACGTTCCGCCCGCTTTCCTCAACGTTTTCGACCTTCAGACCTTCCGTCCTTCACTTTCTGCAATGGTGCCAACGTGCCATTCTGCAATTATTTCGACAGATGAAAGGGCACGCTCGTCACCACGGTGTTCGGCCGGAAGAGCAGCGCGCCCTTGATGAGCAGCGCGCGCTGGTTGTGCAGCAGGTGCTGCCACCAGCGGGCGGGGACGAATTCCGGGAGGATCACCGTCACGTAATCGTCGGGCCGCTCGCGCTCGACCTGCTCGATGTATTCGAGGAGCGGTTCCATCATCGATCGATATGGCGATTCCAGGATCACGAGCTGTGCCCGGCCGCCCCACATGTACCACTCGAGCTGAATCTGCGCCGTGCTCTTCGATCGACGTCCACGTAAATAGCCCGGACATCGTCGGACAGCGACTCGCCGTACCGCAGCGCTTCCACGACCGCGCGCTGCAGCCCGCCGAACGGCACAATCACGGTGTTGTGCACGCGGCGATGGGGCGTGTACCCGCGCAACGTCAGTTGCTCGGCAACGTGGCTGTAGTGGCGTCTTCGTCGCCTTGAAGACGGCGACGATGGCCGGAATCAGCACCAGCACAATCCAGGCGCCCTCCAGGGTCTTCGTGATCGCGACGATCACCAGAACGACGCCCGTGACGATCGCGCCAAAGCCGTTGATGAGCGCGCTCGTCTTCCACCCTGGCCGCTTTTTGTGCCACCAGCGGAGCACCATGCCGGTCTGCGACAGCGTGAAAGAGAGAAAGACCCCAATCATGTAGAGCGGCAGGAGCGCGTGGGTGTCGCCGCCGAACGCGACGATCAGGACCGCCGCGAATACCGACAGCACGATGATGCCGTTGGAAAACGCCAGCCGGTCGCCCAGGTTCATGAACTGGCGGGGCAGGTACCCGTCCCGCGACACGATCGAGGCAAGACGGGGGAAGTCGGCAAAGGCCGTGTTCGCCGCGAGGACGAGGATCAGGGTAGTCGCGCCCTGGACGAGATAGTAGAGGAACGTGTCGCTCCCCAAGATCGCGCGACCGAGCTGCGACACGCCGGATTCCAGCTCCGTCGGCATCACCCGGTACTCGTGCGCCAGCACCGTGATGCCCAGGAACATCGCGATCGCCAGCACCGCCATCGTCAGGAGGGTGGCCGCCGCGTTCTTCGATTCGGGCGGGCGGAATGCCGGCACGCCGTCCGATACCGCCTCGACGCCGGTCATCGCGGTGCAGCCGTTGGCGAATGCCGTCAGCAGCAGGAATGTCGTCAGCGGCCGCGCGACGGCGTCGCCGGATGGCGGCAAATCGAGCGGCACGAGAGTTCCCGTCAGGTAGCGGTACGCGCCGGCTGCGATCAGCCCGAAGATGCTGACGACGAAGAAATACGTGGGCACGGCGAAGATGCGGCCCGACTCGCGGATGCCACGGAGGTTGCCGAGCGTCAGGATCGTCAGGAACGAGAGGCACAGGGCGACGCGGTGGGTATCGAGCTCGGGAAACGCCGACGTGACGGCGAGGACACCGGCGGAAATGCTGACCGAAACCGTCAGCGTGTAGTCGACGAGCAGCGAAGCCGCGGCAACCAGACCGAAATTGGGTCCGAGATTTTCCTTCGCGACCGTGTAGGCGCCGCCCCCTTGCGGGTACGCGTAAATCGTCTGGCGATAGGAGAACGCCACGATCGCCAGCAGCGAGGCGATGAGAAAGCTGATCGGCAGCGCGTAACCGAGCGCCTGCGTACCTGCGACCAGGAGCGTGACGATGATGAAGTCGGTCGCGTAGGCGACCGACGACAGCGCATCGGAGGACAGCACGGCCAGCCCGGTCAGTCGGGACAGGCGCTCGTGCTGCGCGAGGTGCGACGGAATCGGTTGTCCGAGAAGGATGCGCTTGAGTGTGGGGGATCCGGACGCGGGCGGCGTTGAGGATGGAACAGGCACCAGTGTTTCCGTGAAACGCCGACGGGGTTAGCTGACGGGCTAGGACTCGGAATGTCCCCTGGCAACGTGCGCCAGTGCGCCCCGAAAACTCGGGTCCCCCGCGTCCTGCGAGCGGCGCAGGACTTAGGCCATTTCAAAATACGCCCTGGCCCGGGGCGTGTCAATCACGGGTATGATTGCTACTCCGTGATCGTCGCGCGGCGATACCTGATCAGCGGCCGCGTCCAGGGCGTGGGTTTCCGGTACTTCACCGAGGCCACCGCCCGGCGCGAAGGGATTATCGGGTGGGTGCGGAACACGCCCGACGGCCGTGTGGAAGTGGCCGCCGAGGGAGATGCCGAGGCGCTCGAGCGGTTCGAGCGAAACCTCCGGCACGGGCCGCGCGGCGCGCGCGTGGAGCGCGTCGACGTGGACGACACGATTCCTGCCGGTCGCGAGGCCGGCTTCACCATCAAATGACCACCAACATGGACCATCTCAAGACGAAGATCCGGAACGTCCCCGACTTCCCCAAAGCCGGGATTCTGTTCTACGACATCACCACGCTGATGCAGGAGCCTCTGGGTTTCCGCGCCGCCATCGACAGCCTCGTGACCCCGTTCGAAGGTCAGGGTATCGATCTCGTCGTCGGGATCGAAAGCCGCGGGTTCATCTTCGGAGGGGCGGTCGCCGACCGCCTCGGCGCCGGCTTCACGCCGGTTCGCAAACCCGGCAAGCTTCCGTCGACGTGCGTGCGCACCACGTACGACCTCGAGTACGGGAGCGACACGCTCGAGATGCACGACGACGCCATCACGAAGGGGCAGCGCGTGCTGATCATCGACGACCTGCTGGCGACCGGCGGCACGGCCCGCGCCACCACTGAGCTCGTCACAGGACTAGGGGGGACCGTTCACGCGCTGGCGTTCCTCATCGAGCTCGTGGCGCTCAACGGGCGTGAACGGCTCGGCGATCACCTGATTCACACGGTGCTGAAGTACTGAGGTTGGAGGTTAGAGATACTGAGGTTGGAGGTTAGAGGTTGGAGGTTAGGGAATCCCTAATCCCTAGCCTCTAGCCTCTAACCTCTAACCTCTAACCTCTAACCTCTAGAGTGAGACCACCTAGCGCCCATGGTTCTTGTGGCAGCCCTCATCGTCGCGGCCGCGGTGATCGCCGCGGCGTTTCGAATCGCGGCGGCCCTTCAGGGCGCACGGCCTGACGCCGCGCGCGGCCGCGCGCTCGACCTGCTGGTGCTGTTCGCGCCCGCGGTCGCCGCCGCCGACGCCGACCCGCGCGCCATCCTCGTCTGGCAACCCCTCGCGCGCATGGCCAGGCAGATGTTCCCCGAAGAGCTCGCCGAGCTCGATGCCGCCGCGGGCGGCGCGTTTCCCTTCAGCCAGGACCGGCTCCAGTCGGCGCATGCGCAGTGGACGAGCGACTGGCTCGGGTGGGAGCGCACTCACGACGCGGAGTACAAGCTGAAGGCGGCAGTGGTTGAACAGGAGATGACGGCCCCGGGAGGGTCGCTGGTTCAACGCGCCCGGCTCGATGCGATCGAGCAGGAAAAGCTGGAGCTCTATCAGCGCCGCTACGCGGAGTATGTCCGCGTCGCGAAGGCGCTGCAGGCGCTCGTCAAGTAACGCACCGCCCCTGCCTCAGGGCTTCGAGCCGTTGGCGTCCACGCGTCCCCGGATGACTGCGCCGTCGGCCATGATCAGCCGCGGTGCGACGATGTCGCCCTCAACAGAGCCCGTGGCCCGCAGGTCCACGATGCCCGACGCCGTCACATTTCCGGTGACGGTGCCGCTGATGGTGATGGTTTGCGCGACCAGATCGGCCTTGATGTCCGCGCCCGTCCCGATCGTCAGGCCGTGGTTCCCGAGCTCGATCGTTCCCTCGACGCGGCCGTCGATTGTGAGGTCCTGGGTGCTGATGATCTTCCCCTGGACCGTCAGCGCCGTGCCAATCCACGCGCTGACCCGACGCTCATCCACCGCCGACTTGGCACTCAGTCCGTTCGCCATCTAATCCTCCGTTTGGGACGCAGCCTACTCTAAGCCGAGTCGGCGCCAGATCGTAGCAGGACATTGCCAAGCTGAACCATGCCGAAGCTGGCAACAGAGTTGTAAGATCGAGCGGGGGAGGCTATATGCGCACCTTGTTCCGGGCCGTTTTCATACTGATTCTGCTGGCTGTTGTGGGCGTCTTCGTGATGGGGTACTGGCGTCCGGCGGGGACGGATTCGCCGTCCGGCATCGGTGGCCCCGGAGGGATCGACACGGAGCGGGTCCGCGAAACCGCCGCGGACCTCGGAGAGAAAGCGGCGATCGCTACGCAAAAGATTCAGGAGACCGTCGGCGAGGCCGCCCTGACGACGAAGATCAAGGCGAAGATGGCCCTCGACGATACCCTCAAGTCGCGGGCGATCGATGTCACCACGACCGGCTCGACCGTGACAGTCAGCGGGGAAGTGCCCACGGCCGCCGCACGCGACAGGGCGCTGGCGCTGGCGCGCGAGACGGATGGTGTAAAAGTGGTGATCGATCACTTGGCGATTAGACCCGCACAGTAACCATAAAGTCCGCAGTCCGCAGTCGACGGTCTGGAGTCGGCAGTCCGCACGGGGCCACGCCCGTGCTACGCTGCGGCGCAATGAACGCCATGAACGCAGCGGTTCCCGTCAGGGCGGAGGTCCGGGCGGCCGTATCGACCTCCCGCATCTGGCAGGTGATCGCCGCCTCGGCCGTCGGCACGATGATCGAGTGGTACGACTTCTACATCTTCGGCAGTCTGGCCACGACCATCTCGCCGCTCTTCTATCCCCCCGGCAACGACACTTTCGCGCTGATCGCCTACCTGTCGACGTTCGCGGTGGGGTTCGTCGTGCGCCCGTTCGGCGCGCTGTTCTTTGGCCGTATCGGCGACCTGGTAGGGCGCAAGCGCGCGTTTCTGGTGACGCTGCTCATCATGGGCGGCGCGACGGCCCTGATCGGCTTTCTCCCGACCTACGAGACGATCGGCATAGCGGCGCCGATCGCACTGCTGACCATCCGCGTGCTTCAGGGCCTGGCGCTTGGCGGCGAGTATGGCGGCGCCGCCGTTTACGTCGCCGAGCACGTGCCCGATCGCCGCCGCGGCTTCTATACGAGCTTCATCCAGATCACGGCGACGCTCGGGCTGTTTCTCTCGCTGGCGGTCATTCTGATGGTGCAGAACTCGATGAGCCCGGCAGCATTCAATGCCTGGGGCTGGCGCATCCCGTTCATCATCTCCATCGCGCTCGTCGGCGTCTCGCTGTACATCCGGTTGCGCATGCGGGAGTCGCCCATCTTCGAGCACATCAAGAGCGCCGGCATGACGTCCGCCCGGCCGCTCAAGGAGGCGTTCACGCAGTGGGCGAACCTGAAGATCGTGCTGATTTCGCTCTTCGGGGCCACCGCCGGGCAAGGAGTCGTGTGGTACACGGGCCAGTTCTACGCGCTCTTCTACCTGCAGGCGATTCTCAACGTCCACCCGATGTCGGCCAACTACATCATCGCGATCGCGCTCGTCCTCGGCATGCCGTTCTTCGTCGTCTTCGGCGCGCTGTCCGATCGCATCGGGCGGAAGAAGATCATGATGGCCGGATGTCTGGTGGCCGTCGTCTCCTACATCCCGATCTACAGAGCGATGCAGGCGGTGGCGGGCTCGAACGTCGTGACGGCGATTTCGCAGCGAAATGCGGTGACCGGCGCCATTCTGCTGACGCCGCAGGCGATGGTCGACGGGGCGCTGCAGCCCGCCAGGCAGGCGCTTCCGTACGTGGACTTCGGTTCGTTCGTCAGCAACCCCGTGGCGTGGTCGCTGATTCTGCTGGTGTTCATCCAGGTATTGTTCGTCACGATGGTCTACGGCCCGATTGCGGCGTACCTCGTCGAGGCGTTTCCCGCGAGAATCAGGTACACGGCGCTGTCGCTGCCGTATCACATCGGCAACGGGGTGTTCGGAGGTCTCCTGCCGCTGATTGGCCTCTGGAGCGTGTCGGCCACTGGAAATATCTACGCCGGGTTGTACTACCCGATGGCCGTGGCGCTCCTCACGTTCATCGTCGGATCAATTTTCCTGAAGGAAACGCACAGCGTGGCGATCTGGAAGGAGTTCGAATAGCTACCAAACGCAACCACGAAAACACGAAATCACGAAAAAGAATCTTTGGTCTTCTTCGTGTCTTCGTGACTTCGTGGTTGCATTTCAGTTGGTGACGAGAGCGTTCGCTGTCGCCCTTCTCAGGTATGGTTCGAGGATCTCGAGGAGGTTGCCGACGATGATGGTGTAGCCCTCGGCGTTCGGGTGGCTTCCGTCGCTGAGAAGCAATTCGGGGTGGCCGGACACGCCGGTCAGGAGCGGCGGCATCAACACCGCATCATGTTCCCTGGCGAGCTCCGCGACGAAGTCGCCGCCACCTGGGAGCCTTCGATCCGCGACGAAGACTTCGGCTCCTACCCGCTTGTACATCGAGATGAGCTTCGCCAGATTCGCGCGCGTGGTGGCAATCGGCACGCGCCCCCCACCGTCGTTCCCGCCCAATGCGATGATGACGATCTTGGGCAGCAAGCCCATCCCACGGGTGAGGCGCGTCAGTGCCGCCGCGGTCGTGCTGCCGCTGACGCCCTGGTTGACGACGCGGTAGCGGAAACCACGTTCGTCTAGCGCCTTCTGTAGCTGCGCAGGATAGGACAACTCGCGGGGGACACCGAACCCTGCGGTCGTGCTTTCACCGACCGCAAGGATGACCGGCCGATCCGGTTCAGCCTGAAGGCCGATCAGGTCCCGGCGCGGAGCCACGACCACAGCGGTCAGCACGGCCAGGATAGCGACAACATTCCGGCGGGTCCTCACAAGCGGCCTCCAGGGCCACATCATACCTGCAGCCGCGCCGGACCGAGGCGGATATCGCGCGCAACCGATTCGCCGGCGTCCGAATCGAAGCTGCGCTCCACCTCGTCTTCGGTGTCGCACGTGGTCAGGACCGTGTTCAATCTCGTGATCGCCAGAAGCCGCCTGACCCTGGCGTTGGCGCGCAGAAGCTTCAGGTCGCCGCCGCGGCGGCGGGCAGACGTGTACGCCTGCACGATGGCACCAAGGCCCACGCTGTCGACATAAGGGACATCGGCAAGATCCAGGGCGAAACGCCGGGGTCCGGCGTCGAGCAGCGTGCGCATCACCTTGGTGAACAGCGGTTCGGTTTCTATCGTGATGCGCTCCCTGGGTTCGATGATGAGGACGTCGTGATGGCAGCGGGTGTCGATCTGCATGACGGCCTCCTTTCTATATCGTCTTAACGACGAGGGCGGGGAAACCGAACACAACCGCCGGGCTGACCCGGCTCATCCGCCTGGGGACACAGCCTCAGGGAATACGGCGGTCGAGCGAGAGGGCCTTCACGGTAAGACCGGGACGCCCACCCATGCTTACTGTTCCCAGGTCGCCGGACGCGTCCGCCGGACGCTCGATGGTGATCCGGAACTGCTGACCCTGGTTTTCGTGGGTCACGGCGACCAACTCGCCGATCTCGGGCAGCAGCGTCGCCAGGCGTGTCGGGGAGTTGATGCTATCGAACTGGCCTCCGGTGTATTTCGTGACGGCCAGCCCGACCTCGATCTGGTTGCCAACCGACGCTTGAGCCTGGCCCGAAAGCAGGACGACGTGCACCATCGTGGGACGCTGCGCGAGCCGCTTCATCAGGCGCTCGACATCGCTGTCCAGGACGTTCCGATCTCCTGAAGTGGTGCCCACCATCACGATAACAGGGAAATAGTCGCCTTTGTCCCGCTCGATCCTCTGCGTCGCGTCGCCCAGGGCCTCGACGAACCGCCCGGTTCCGCCATCGGGCGAGAGCAGCGCCAGTCCTTTCTGCATCGCCGCCCGGTCCGCGGTTGCCCGAGCCAGGAAGCGCGGCTGCGGCGCCGTGCTGACAATCGTGACCTCGACACCCGGCGGCAGCGCATCCAGCAGACCGACGACGCCGTTCTTGAGCTGAGTGACGTTCGTGGCCCCGAGGCCAATGCCGTTGTCCAACAGCAACTGAACCTTCGTCGGCCACTTCATCGGCTCGACGCTGACGACTTTGGCTTCGACCCCGTTCTCCATGACCCGAAGGTCAGACGGTTCGAGCGCGTCCACCGACGCTCCGAAGGCGTCGACAATGCTGGCGAATACCGAGAATTGCCTCTGGGCGCGAACATCCGATGCCGCAACACAGAGCAGGATGCCGAACACGACGAGGAGCTTCGCCCGCATGTGCCTCCTCCATCAAGCATGTCGATCACGGCAGCGCCGGACGCAGAACACGGGCCTGTTCGTGACGGCTCACATTGTCTCACCGGCGGGGGCCGCGAGGAAGACTCGCAAGCGATCCAGTTCCGCTTCGAGCTCCCGCCTGAACGCCACGCCGCGCGGGCGCGAGCCGGCGTAACCCAGGTCCGATACCAGGCCGCCATCCTTCACGGATATGTTGCCCCAGCCAATCACCCGATCCCGCCACAGCAGCGGCAGCGCGTAGTAGCCAAGCTTGCGTGCGTGTGCCGGCGTGTAGGCCTCGAACCGGTAGGCCCAGCCCCACAGCATCTCGAAACGACGGCGATCCCACACCAGCGGATCGAATGGCGCCAGGAGGCGCACGACCTCCTGCGGCGCCTCTGCGTGCCGGCTGCTCGCCGGCCGGCCAGTACCAGTCGACGCCGTCGATGCGCGCGTGGGACAGCCGGCTGCTTCGCCCGGTCCAGCGCCGCCCTCAATCTGGCGCGCCACTGTGGCGCGGCGTACCGAAGCCGGCTGACGAGGCTCGAGAGGCTGGCTGCCGGCAGCGGCGCATACTTGCGCACCGCCACGTCCACCAGCGCATCGATCGACGCGAGGCGCGACGCGCTGTCGACGGGCCCGGACCCATGCTCGTGCGGTCCGTAGATGCGGATACCGTCTTCGCGCCGCGCGACGCGCAGCAGGCCGCGGTAGTGCATCGCTTCCAGCAGGTGCGTCGTCGCGCTCGACGAGCCGCCCCAGTAGTTCTTCACCCGGCCGTGCGAAAAGTGACGATCGACGGCTCGGGGATGCACGGCGCCCTGCTCGCGCACGAAGGCCAGCAACTCCTGCACGCGCTTCCTGCGCGCCGGCGACCACCGCGTCATGCCCGACCGCGGGTGCATCAACGCCTGCACCGGACGCGTGACGAAGCCGTAGTTGATGAACACGTCCTCTTCGATCTCGAGCGAGCCGTAGCGCCGTTCGAGATCGCCGGCACGATAACCTTCGACGCGATGCCGCAGCGTCAGGTCCTGCGCGCGCGCCGGGGCTCGAATCGGATCGGCCTGCACGAAACCGAGGGTATCTATGGCCGCTGTCAGTGACGCCGGCGCGGGAAAACTGCGCCTGACGGCGAAGCGGCGCAGGTCGTCAAGGGCGAGCACGCCAGGATCATCCAATACAAGTGGCGTGGAGACAACGCCGCAGCAGGAAAGAGTCGCGGCCGGCATCGCGCCTCGCTAGAGTGCCGTGTCCCTGTTGAATCAGTACCGTATCAAGGACAACGTACAACGCGGAGACCGCAGAGATCGCAGAGCAGACAAGCTCCACCACGGAGCTAACGGAGACAAACGGAGGTCACGGATTCAAGGTCGTTTTCCCTGTGCCCCTACTTCATGGGGTTCTTCGTGTCTTCGTGTCTTCGTGGTTGCATTTCCTCTTGCGTGCTCAGCGAGTTCTGCGACGGGGCCCCCAGCGCGGCTGCCGCGCCGGGGACCCGGCTGATCGTCGTTGTCGGTAGTGAACATCGTATGCAGGGAACTAGCAGGCGCGGGAAACGTTCAGGGCACGAGCATGCTCAGGTAGTTTTCCCTGGAGATACGCCTCGTAACCACCTGACCGGCCGCGCCGAGCGGTCTCATCGGCCGGTTGTTGACCAACACCGAGAGCGCGTCTGCATCGCCCACCCGCAAGACGACTTCGTCGTGCGCATGCAGGATGACCGTTTCGTAGGGCTCTAGCAGACGCTCAAGGCGCTGAGCGCCATCGATGCTCGTACCGATCCAGCACGATCGCCGCGCGGTCAGCGTCAGTACGAAACCTTCAGTTCCCGCGACGGGCGACGACGATCCGGCGGTCAACGGATCGACGGCGCGATTAGGCCTGTCGGAGGCCAGCGCATCCGACCCTGTCGCAACCGCCGGCGCATCCGGTGCTCTCACAGCCGGCACACTTGACGGCTTCGACGGAGCGGCGGCCTGACGGGCCGGAACTGGCGTGCCTCGAGCTTCGGAAGCACGCGAGTCAGGCCTCAACGCGGCGATCAGCGTCATCCCGAGCGCCGCACATATCAGAAGCGTATAGACGTGCCGCCTCGAGACCGGCCGAAGCGACCCGAAGGCGGGCAGCGCTCGTACCCGGGAAGGTCCAGCCTCTGCTCTCGCGCAACCCCCTGCAGTGGTGCGCAGTTCCACGATCCTGGCTTCGTGCGCCTCGCGCCGCGCCGCGGCGAGCGCGGCCTCGCGGCTCTGCGGATCGTAGCCAGCCATCAGGGCTTCCAGCCAGGCCAGGCTCTCCTGATGGCGCTGGCGCTCGGCGGCGGTTTGACGGAGAAATTCCTCGACCTCTTTACGGTCGTATCCCCACCAGCGGCGGCTAAACCTGGGAAGAATGGCTCGAGCGGTATTGATGGGTTCCATCGAGGCTCTGCGTATCGGTCAATCAGCGGCAGCGGTATCAACCATATTTCGGCTTTGCCGCGCCGGATCTTCAGCGGGGGGCGGGCGTTGGCTCATGTCGGTGCCGGGTCGATTGGCGGAAGCCCGGCTGGCCGATCGGACCCCGGGGCTTAACTGCGGGGGTGCGGCGCGGGATCGTCGTCGTCAGGATGTCGTCCACGGCCTGTTGCGCCTTCTCCAAAGCGCGCTCGACTCTTTCCACCTGGTCCACGTCGCTGGCGGGATCGTCCTTCAGGGCTTCCACATCGCCCATCAGGTCGTCGAGATCATTGGCCACATCGTCCATCTTGTCTGGCATCACACCGTCCTCATTTGGATGCGCGTCACTCTGAGGCTAGGGCCTTCACCGTGGTGTTGCGGACGGTGGCGAAGGCCTTCGCGTCGAGCAAGCGATCAACCAGACCCTGTGCGTCGGAAAGGTTCCGCTTGAGCACGGTCCCGGTGCTTCCCGCAATTCCGACACGTCCGGATTCGACCGCATCCAACGCGCCACGAGCGGTATAGATAGCGGTTCGCAATTGATGCGCCAAGACTCCGAGGCGCTCGGTGTCGTCAGCCGCTTCTATCTCAAAGGATTGGTCACGTTCGGACCCGTATTCAGTAACGGCAGCCGCGATGGCGTCGTCAAGGCATCGGTTCAGGATGCGAAAGTCGTCCGCGCTGATGGGCGCGTTCAATTCCACCGCCATTTCGGTGATCGACTGGCAGACGTCGCCATAGCCGTGCACGACCTGTGACACGGTGAACCCCTGATGCAGAAGGTCACGCCCGTGTTTGGTCGCGGTCTTCCTAATTTCCGGGTTTGGCACTCGTTTGAGGCGCAACTCGTCGACCAGCTCTTCCAGGAGCATGGGGACGCCGTGATCGCTCTCAGACTGAGGGGACGCTGGAGCGCCCCTGGCCGCCGTCTTCGCCCTGCACCGGCTGATGATTTCCTGCTTGTGGATGGTCACAAATTCGATCAGCATGACCGCCCATCGTATGAAGACGGCCGACTCGAACGCTGTTCAAAACCGCACAGTCAATTCGAAAATCCGGGGCTTCGCGGGAGTGTGCAAATCGGAACAGTCTTTGCGCGTGCCGGTCGCATATGTTGAGGCGGCGCTGGTTGATTCCAACCGCGCCGACGAAGGGTGAGCCAATGCGCGATACCGTTTCGACCGACCGTCCCCCGATGTGGGTAAGGTGTCCCGCCTGCCACAAGGCCAGCGGGGTGCTGGATCTGTTCGGAGCCACCCTGCTCCGGCAACATTACACATGTGACGACTGCGGACACGACTGGACCGTCAGCGAAGTCCTCACGGTGACGAGCGCGACGAGCCACCCGGCGAATGCGCCGCGTCTCCAGCGATTGAAGAACTGAATCGGCGCTCCGATCTTCGGCGGCCGGGGAGCGCGCCCTTTTCCGCAAACGGTCAGTGGATGGTCTTGGTGAGCAGCCCCCGCGCAATCTCGCGCAGGGCTTCAAGGCGGAGCGGCTTGAAGTAGACCGCCGCGCCGAGGCTCGCACACTCGGCGGCGAGGGCATCCTCGATGTCCACCTGCCCGGTGATCACGGCGACCGGTGTGTGAGCCGACGACTCGTGAGCGCGCAGCCGATACAGGAATCCGACCCCGTTGATCACCCCCATGCAGTAGTCGATCAAAATCGCGTCAGGGCGCCACAGCGCGATTTCGTCCAGGGCCGCCGCCGCGGTCGCAGCCGTGCGCACGGTATGACCTGCCCGGCGCAACGCGTCCGCGAACATCTCCCGGACCACCAGGTTGTCGTCTACGACCAGAAATCGGCCAGATGTCATCGACTGTTTGATTTGGCTATGCCGTGGCCGCTCTCCGGCCGTTGAACGGTACTCTGGCGTACTGTGGCACGACCTCGCTGTTCAATTCAGCGCACCATCGCCGGCCGGAGGCCAGCTCAGCGGATACCAAGCTCCCGGAAACGAAAGTCGTTACGTTGATGGCCTGAGCGAGGCACGCGCACCCTCCGGATTCCGACCCGCCGCTCTTCTCCTGTAGAGCAATTCGTCGGCGCGGCCGATCGTGTCTTGAATGGATTCCCCGGCGGTCATTTCGGCCGTTCCAACCGTGACGCTCACGACCAACGCGTCCGGGAGTGGCACGAGCGCCAGCGCTGACGTGACCCGTTCCGCAAACGCGCGGGCCTGTTTCTCGTTGGCATTCGGCAACATCACGAGAAAGCCGTCTGCATCCCAGCGAATGGCGATATCGCCGGCAGGCTGCGATGTGGCAATCGCATGCTTGACTTCGGCGAGCACCTGGTCGCCAACCGCTGGACCGTATTGCTCGTTGATGCGTTTGAATCGATCCACGCTGAATAAAGCGACACCGAGAGATTGACACCGCAGCGCGCGCTCTCGGATCTTGCCGCCAGACCAGGCCTCATTGCCCTCATGATGGTTCACGTACCAGAGATGCGCGCCGTCCTTCCATTTCGCGCACCCGCAGACTCTCATGCCGTGATCCGTTTTGCTCGCGTACGCCATCACGCCCCTCCCTGTTCAGTGGATAATCTGATAGTCGCCATCCCGCGGAATACGCACGCGAGCCGCGCCGCCGGCCGCATCAACGAGCACGATGTTGATGGGCAGATGTAATTCCCGCGCCGAACGGTGCGCTATGACGAGTTCGTAAGCGGCGACCGACGCATCCTCAGCCGCGTCGGGTGCAAAAATCATCACTTCGTTGACCGCCACACAGGCCATCTGTATGGGCAAGACAAATCCGCCATCGAGTAGTTCGCGTATGGCATCGCCAAGGTGTCTCACCAGGCGGAAATCGTCGCCGTTGCCTTCCGCGTCTGCGCACCGATCTCCTCGGTAACACGCTTCGACGGTGTTGAGCGCCGACGTCAGGTCGTCGCACCACTGGGCGTGCGGCTTCTGGCCGGAATAGATGGCGCCCCGTTCGTAAGACGCTCTTGCGTCCTCTTCTCCCCAGGTATCCGCCCTTCGACGTCGCCCAGGGCTTCCGCGCGGCACAATGAGCTTGGGGTCGTGGTGCAAACCGGCAGTTGTTGCCAAAACGCGCATAACGTTGCGGGAGTGAGGAGGGATGGACATTTCGGAGTGCCTCAACCGTGAATCCGAGGAGGGGGGCCACTGCGATCCGTGCAGCGAACCCTTTAGAGGAGGAGGCCCTCAGTCTACGCCGGTTCGGTTGCGCATGGTTACCTAAAATTGCACCTCATGCTGACCGACAAGGATCGCGACGACTCGCCACATACTCTTGATCGCATCCAGAGCGTGCGGACGAGTCGGCCCGCTGCCCCTGAGCTAGGACCGGCGCATGCGGTGCGCGGTCCGCGCCGAGAATCCAACGTGAACAGGAAGTCGATCCTCAGCCGAGTCGCCGATGTGATGCACCCACGAAGACACGAAGACACGATGAACCCCATGAAGTAGGGACACAGGGAAAACGACCTTGAATCCGTGACCTCCGTTTGTCTCCGTTACCTCCGTCGTGGAGCTTGCTGCTCTGCGATCTCTGCGGTCTCCGCGTTGTACGTTGTCCTTGATACGGTACTGATTCAGCAAGGACACGGCCCTAGCCTAGCCGTCACCGCTGTGCCCGGCACGCCAACCCATCGGGCTGAAGCGGCGCGCGATCCCGTGGGAGACCCAACTCGTCCGCACGCTCCCTGGATGCGATCGAGGCATCTGGCGTGTCGTCGCAATGTGTCGGCACGCATGAGGTGCATGTAGGTGCAGTTTTATGTAACCGCGCGCAACAGAACCGACGTAGACTGTCGTCTCCTCCTGAAAGGTTCGCTGCACCACGCGCAGCGGCCTCCACCGCTCGTCGGATTCACGGCTAGGGGGCAATCCGAAGTGTCCATCCCGCCTCCGTCTCCATACGTTGCAACGTGCCCGAAATGCAGCAACCGCATTGGGCAACTTCACGAGCCCCGATCCTGGGAGTCGATACGTTCATCTGCCCGGCGTGCAGCTTCGTCTGGACCGACCACGGCGCAGGGATTCAATCTGTCTTTTCCGCGAGCCACAGGTATTTGAACCATGACCTCCAAGCTCATACTTTTCCCGATGGCAGCGCTGGTGGAGAAACCGGCGGGCTTGGCGACGACGGCCCACGGTGCGTCGAACAAGCAGCCATCCTCACGCAACAACGCGCCCGCTCGCATCGCCGCCAAGCTCGCACGCCTGGAGCAGGTACACGTCGAAGCGGTGAGCGATGTCGAAGGTCTGTTGGACAGCCTGCTCGCAGCGTTCGATCCGGATTACAGGAGAAGCGGGGCGTAATGTGGCGATTGGATTATCCGGAGCAAGAAAGGCGTGATGGCCCGGCTGAGCAAAACGGGTCACCTGACGAAAGTCTGCGGGTGCGCGACATGGAAGGACTGTGCGCATCCGTGGTATGTCGACTATCACGAGGGCGAACGAGATCGGGTCTGGCGGCAAGGTCCGAGAGCGCAGACTGCGGTGTCTCGGTGTCGCTTTATTCAGCGTGGATCGATTCAAACGCATCAACGAGCAATACGGTCAAGCGGTTGGCGACCAGGTGCTCGCCGAAGTCAAGCATGCGATTGCCACATCGCAGCCGGCCGGCGATATCGCCATTCGCTGGGATGCCGACGGCTTTCTCGTGATGTTGCCCAATGCCAACGAGAAACAGGCCCGCGCGTTTGCGGAACGAGTGAAATCGGCATTGGCACTCGTGCCACTCCCGAATGGGTTGGTCGTGAGCGTCACGGTGGGAACGGCCGAACTGACCGCCGGGGAATCCATTCAAGACACGATCGGCCGCGCCGACGAAGTGCTCTACAGGAGAAGCGGCAAGTCGGAATCCGGAGGGGTGATCGATGAACTCGTCGAGATCTCCGTCCGGGGATCCGATCGACGCGCCTCCCGTCATAGGCGATACCGAGCCGTCCCTGGACTCCGGCCACCGCTGAACGGCGCCGAGATCGTTGTCCAGTCCGGGGATCCGACCGACGCGCCTCCCGCTCAGCCGCCGTCAGGCGAAGACATCGGACGACGCAGGAAGTACCTGAATGAAACCGAACATGACGCCGCCTTGAAAGAGGCAGCCGAGCAGAAACGCGGCTACTTTCTGAGACGCCGGCGTCCTCCCATCGTCACCGAGAACGCATGCAGGGACCAGGAAGATCAGTGACAGTGCTACGAGGAGACCTATGCTCATCGCACCAAGCAGCGCCAGCGTTGCGAGTGCACCCATGGCCAGCCAGGCCGCGCGATAGTCGGCGACGAGGACCGCCCAAAGGACGAGAGCGGGGAGCACCACCGCCTCGCCAAGATATAGACCAGGAATGGGCCACATTCGTTGAAAAGACGGAGAGTCGGGCGACGCCAGCGAACTCCAAATCAAGCCCATGCTGATGGACGCCGTTGCCAGTCCCGCGAACGCGAGACTCGCGGCGAGCGCCGGATTGTTCCGAGCACGAACCTTCACGCCGGCCATGAATGTATGGACTCTAATCGATCTACACTTTCATGATCTGCGTCACGAAGGAGCTTCAACGCCGGTGAATTCGGAGCTCACACGCCTTCGGAAATCATTATTAAGTCGCTGATAAACTAGCAGTTAGGTTCTCCTACGCGCCCGTAGCTCAGCGGATAGAGCACCCGCCTCCTAAGCGGGGGGCCGCAAGTTCAATTCTTGCCGGGCGCACCACTTTCTCTCGGTCGTGTATCAACCTGGCATCCACCTGGGTCCCCATCTGACCCCACTGCCAACCGTCAGAAAGTTGCAGGAGCTGCATAGAAACTGAAGGCGTACCGTTTCAGCATGTCGAGCAGGCTTATCGCTCCGTGAGCGGCAATCTCCCGGCAGTTGTGCATCTGGCCCTTTCCGCCGTAGGCGTCTCACACTACGGCTAGGAAAGGGGAACGCACGCTACCGCCGCCAAGCCTGCAGCGTGCACCCTTTGGACCGTATTTTCTGCCGGTGCTTCGTTCAGCCGAGATTGCCGTTCCACATGTGGACGGCGTCCGCCCGAAAGTCCGTGCGCCACGTCCCTGGGCGCGCGAGCCAGCAAAGGAGCGCCGCCCCGGGAGCGCCAATAATCACCATCGTGCGGAGAATTAACAGGCGGATCATGGCTTCTCCTTCGCGTGCTTCTTCTTTGTCCGCGTTAGGGCCCCCGCGAGGAGGTGCCGCTTCCGCTCCAGGGTCGTGAGTTGCGCGAACGTCGCGTCCAACGCGGCCTTCCGTTGTGCGACGCCCGTTCGGGGCCGACCGCCCAGCCGTCCATTCAGTTGCGAGGCCCGCGCCTTGCGTCGACTCGTGCTCGTGCCGAGGAGCGCCCCCACGCCGACGAGGTGCACCTGTTGATCGTCACCTACACGCGCCACGCGCACGGTACTCTTCGGGACCGTCTTCGGATGCGCGGCGAGATAGGCGGTCAGCGTCGCCCGGATCGCCTGTTCGGCCTGCGCGCGCGTGTCGGCCGCGGCGTAGACCGGGAGCCCCGGCACGTACGCGCTCACCGCGCCGCTCGCTTCGACGTCGAGCACGATCGGATAGTAGGTCGTCATCGAATCCCTGCCTCCCGGAGAATCCGGTTCCCTAATTGGCCGGCGTCCTTTTTCGTGTGAATCGCCACCCAAACTTCGCGGCCCGTCGTCGGCTGGCGATACAGCGTATGGCTGCCTTTCCCTGACCGAACGGCCACGAAGCCCGCGGCTTTCAGCTGCCGAATCACTTCGCCCCAGGTCACAAAAGATTATAACCTATCGGTGGGTTAAATCGAATCGGTTGCGGGCACCCGAGGGGACACAGTTCTTCCGGAAGGGCGGGAGTCGCTACATTGACGCGACCTTTCCCGTATTGTTCGTCCGGCTGTTGGATTGGCTCAGATGCTGAGCGAGGATCAGATTCGCCAAGTGTGGAGCGGGCTGCTGTCCGCGGAAACGCGCGCGCTTTACTTCGGTGACTGGGCGCGTCGGTCAGCGCGGCGCACACACCGGATCACCGGGAGTTCGTTCTTCCTGTCGTCCGGCTGACGGTTCCGTAGATGGCGGAATCGAAAAGTTGCAGCCGCGCGGATTCAGGCCCAGATCGCCCGAATGCGCGCGGCCTCCTAAGCGGGGGGCCGCAAGTTCAATTCTTGCCGGGCGCACCACTCTTCACCAGGGTGGGTCCTGTCGTCGCGGTGTCCCACCTTCCCCGACGATCGTGGAGCCCTCTGCCGGCGGATCGACGTTCCTTCAGTCGCCGTCGATCCTCGTCGAACGCCCAGAGCAACCACCCGCCTTCCGCGAGGCGTTCGGCGGTCGAGACCTGAAACGCCTCCAGGTCAGCCTCAGTCGTGAAGTCGTGCCGCCCGCCGCGCGCCCCCGGCCCGGCGACGATAAGCGTTCGTGCGTACGGACGCTCGATCCAGATACTTTCCTGATCCTTGATAAACAGCCAAGACGCAAGCGGCATACACCCCTCAGTTCTTCCCGGACGATCGTGTCGGTGGCTGGATCCCCGGCCGGGCCTGCGCCGCAGGGATGGAGCCACGTTACCGGCTCATTTAGGGGTTGTCTGGTCAATATTGAACAGTGACCACCGCGCCGATTCGCTATCGTCGCATCATGAAACTATTCCCCATCGCGGCCTTCGCAATCGTCACAAGTCTTCTCCTCGTGCCCGCCGGAGCGCAGCAGGCAACCCCGGAAGCGCACGAACACACCACGCCGACGCCACAGGCCGCCGGCACGATGGACCACGACAAGATGATGGCCAGTATCAAGGCGGCGGATGCGCGCCTCGAAGCCCTGGTTCAGGCGATGAAATCAGCGAGCGCAATCGACAAGGTCGGCGTCATGCAGGAACTGCTGGCCGCGCTCGTTGCGAATCAGGTCGAAACCCATCGTCACATGTCGATGATGCACGACCACATGATGTCTCAGACGCCGCACAAATGAATGACGATCGCGAGGCTGTGCACATCGGAGCGATGCCCCGCGCAATCCGGCCAATATGGAGAACGCGCAGCTCAGCCTGATAGAATAGCGCCCATATCGTCATGGACGCCGATTGATGGCGGCTAACGACGCGACCGGGCCGGGGAAGACCCTGGGGAACTATCGGATCGAGCGCCTGCTCGGCCGCGGCGGCATGGGCGCCGTGTTCCTCGCCTTCGACACCGTGCTCCACCGCCAGGTGGCGCTGAAGGTGCTGGACGAGCGCGCCGACGGCGAGACGTCGCACGCCCGGCTGCTTCGAGAGGCCCGCAACGCGGCCGCACTGAACCATCCGAATATCTGCACGATCCACGAAGTCGGCGACGCGAACGGTGCCGCGTTCATTGCGATGGAGTACGTCGAAGGCCAGTCCATTCGCGAGCGCCTCGACGAAGGCGGCGCGCTGGCCCCGGACGATGCCGTCCGCTACGGCATCCAGGCGGCCGATGCGCTCGCCTACGCGCACGATCACGGCGTCATCCACCGCGACTTCAAGGCGGCCAACGCGATCGTCACCGGGAGCAGGTGGCTGAAGGTTGTCGACTTCGGGCTCGCCCGGCGCACGGACATGTTCAGCGCGAACGCGACGACGATGGTGTCGCTCGTGCCATCGGGCACAGCGGCGGGGACGCCGTACGCGATGGCGCCCGAACAGGTGCGCGGCGGCGACGCGGATCCGCGCACCGATCTCTGGGCGCTCGGGATCCTCCTGTACGAGATGACGACCGGCGCCAAGCCGTTCGAGGCGCCGACGACTCCCGAGTTGTTCTCGTCGATTCTCCGGGACGCTCCCGCGGCAATACCGCACGCCCTGCCCGCCGAGATCAGAGCCGTCATCGAGCGATGCCTGGCGAAGGAGCCCGACCGCCGGTACCAGCACGCGGCCGAGGTGCGCGCGGCGCTCGAAGGCATCCGGACCGGCGCCGACGTTCCGCGGGCTTCGCCAGCCGCCGTTGGCCTCACGCGCCGACGCGCGATCTGGGTGGGCGGGGCCGCCGCGGTCTGCGCGGCATCAGGATTGGCCGCGTGGCGCCTGTGGCCGGGTAGCGGGGAGGTGCGGTCCCTGGCCGTGCTGCCGTTCGAGAATGCGCAGGGTGACGAAGAGATCGACTATCTGTGTGACGGCGTCACCGAGAGCCTGATTCGCCAACTGGCCAGAATGCGGTCGCTCGAGGTGACATCACTGAGCACCGTGTTGAATTTCAAGGGACAGGCGATCGATCCGCGTGAGGCAGGACGTCAGCTTGCACTCGATACTGTTCTTGCCGGCACGCTGACCCGGGAGAGGGGACGGCTGCTGATCACCGCGGAGCTGGTGGACGTCGAGAGCGGCGCCCAGCTCTGGAGCAACAAGTACGACCGCGACGCTGCCGACTTGCTCAGCGTGCAGGACGAGATCGCCAGCGCGATCATCGACGATGGTCTGCGCCTGCGATTGAGCAGCGACGAACGCAGCCAGCTCGTTCGGAACCCGACGACTGATGGCGAAGCGTACGACTCTGTACCTGCAGGCGCGCCATCTTCAGCGGCGACCTCTCCACCACGGCTTCGCCGAGCGTGTGCCGGCCCGCGGCGCTGTTACGCTCGTCGGTGCTTCTCTCACCGCTCCCGCCGCTGCGCTGGCGCAGGCGTGGGTTGCTCCAGCGGGCGTCGGGGCGGTCAGTTTCGTCTACCAGACGATCGCCAACACCGGCCATCGCCTGACTGATGGCTCGAACCTCGAGGGTTACGACAGCAGCAGCCGGGGGATGCTGCTCGACGTCGACTACGCGATCACCGATCGCTTCTCGCTCGCCGTCGGCTTGCCATACATCGCCGCGAAGTACACGGGACCTTTGCCGAGCTTTGCCGGAGAGGTCGACGAGTGTCGCTGCTGGCACCACGGCTGGCAGGACTTCGGGGCCACCGCGCGTTACAACCTCGTGAACGGGGCCTTTGCGTTGACGCCGTCCGTGTCGTTCGGCGTGCCCAGCCACGATTACGCCTACTTCGGCGAGGCAGTGGTCGGGCGGAACCTGAAGGAGCTGCGGCTTGTGCTCGACGCCGGGCATCGGCTCGATGCCATCTCACCCAGGCTGTCCGTACAGGGCCGCTATTCATACGCCTTCGTCGAAAAGGTGCTCGACCTCCCGAACAACCGGAGCAACGCGTCGCTTGAAGCCGGCGTGCTCCTCACCAGACTGCTCGCCTCGCGCGTGGTGTTCTCGTGGCAGCACTCGCACGGCGGGCTGACATCGGTCGAGGTCGACACGCCGGAGGAATTCGAACAATACGATCGGGTGCTGCGGGACCACAACTTTCACATCGGCGGTGGCGTCGCCTACTCGTTTCCGCGGATCGATCTGTTCATGTCCTACGTCCAGTATGTGAGCGGCGAAGACACGCACGCCGGCCACGTGATCACGGCCGGCTTCAGCTGGCCCTTCGAGCGTCCGTAAACCGGCAGCCGGGCGGTCCGCCGGGTCCCTCGATCGCACCGCCCGCGCGCGCGTGACTTGAGTCCCCCGCCGAACTGAAGAGCCGGTTTACGGGGTACAATCACCCCTGATGAAGCGAACCGAACGGCACCATCTCAAAGAGAACGAGCTCACCGTCCTCGCGCGCCAAGCGCGCGGGATGCTCGAAACACGGAAGCGCGAAATGACCTTCGCGATCGCCGCGCTCGCGATTGTCGGAGCGATCGCGCTCGGCTACATGGCGTTGGGCGGCCGCACCGACTCGCGTGGGGAAGCCCTGCTCGCCGAGGCGATGGTCGTCGCCGAGACGCGCGTGGGCGCCCCGATCGCGCCCGGCACGCCCGGCGCCGGGCCCAGCTTCCCGACCGAGCGCGCGCGGTCGGAGGCGGCCCTCGCGAAGTTCAAGGCGGCGGCCGATGCCTATCCGGACACCGATGCCGGCGTGTTCGCCCGGTATCGGCAGGCGTCCCTCGAGGTTGCGCTGGGACAATCCGAGCCGGCGATAGCCACTTATCAACAGGTGATCGATCGGGCGGGCGATCGCATCTACGGGCAGATGGCGCGCCTCGGCCTTGCGGAAGCCCAGGCCAGGAGCGGCCAGTACGATCAGGCGATCAACTCCTTCAAGGAGCTCGCACAGGTCAAGGAAGGCCCGCTGCCGGTGGATGCCGTCCTGATGCAGCTCGGGTTGACCTACCGCGATGCCGGGAAAGCCGCCGATGCGCAGCAGACCTTCAATCGTCTGGTCGAGGAATACCCGGGATCGGCGTTCCTCGCAGCCGCGCGACGCGAGCTCGATAGCCTCAAGAAAACCTAAGCTCTCCACCACGAAGGACACAGAGGACGCGGAGGTAAGAAACGTTTATTCTCTGCCGTGTCCTCCTTTGGTGTTCCTCTGTGTCCCGTGGAGAGTTCACCTTCGATCTGATCTCCCCCCCAAATCGGTACGACAGAATCTTGTAAATCAGCTTGGCGCAGAGGAAGTTCGGGGCGACGATGCCGGGCAGGGGACAGAGCTCTACCAGGTCGAAGCCAACCACCCGGCGCGACTCGATGACGCGCCGGAGCAGCGCGAGCGTTTCGTACCACGTGAGCCCTCCCGGCTCGGGGGTACCAACCGCCGGCATGATCGCCGGATCCAAGCCATCGCAGTCGATGGTGATGTACACCGTCTCGCCGAGCGAGTCGACGATGCGCTCGATCCAGTCGTCCTGCTGCCGCATGTCGAAGTCGTAGAAGATCCTGGTCGGCAGGGCCGGCGCGGCGGCCGCCTCTTCCGGCGACAGGCTCCGGATGCCCACCTGCGTAGTGCGCGCGTACTCGAGTACGCGACGCATGGCGCACGCGTGGTTATACGGCGTACCCATGAACGACTCGCGCAGATCCGCGTGCGCGTCGATCTGCAGCACCGACACCCCGGCGTGCTTCGACGCCATGGCGGCGACAACCGGGGCCGTGATCGAGTGCTCCCCGCCGAGCACCACCAGAAACTTGTCCCGCGAGACGATCTCGGTAGCAATCCGCCGGATCTCCTGCATCACCTCGTCCATCGTCGCAAACGGAAACTCCATCTCGGGCAGCGTGGCGATGCCAACGCTGTGGACGTCGGTCCGCGTTTCCTCGTCCCACAGCTCCATGTGAGACGACGCGACGAGGATCTCATGGGGTCCGCTGCGCGTGCCGGCGACGTACGACGTCGTGCGTTCGAGCGGCACCGGCAGGATGACGACACGGGCACGCTCGAAGTCGGTGGGGGTCGGCGTCGTTCCACCGAACTCACCCGCGGCGAGCCGGTCGTATTCAAACGGCAGGTTCATTCACTTCCTCGATGAAGCGATCGCCGGGCACGGTACGGCCGTCGATGGTCATGACGGGTCCGGCCAGGGTAAAAACCGCGGGCTTGCGCCGGGCCAGCAGCGGCGGCGCGGTCGTGGCCATGGCGCTGACGAGCAACGGCATCACGATGGTGGCGTCGGCCTGCACGGAGACACTCGCAGCGTCGCTGGCCAGCTTTCCCCAGCTCTGCGCTTCCTCGAGCGTGGAGCCGGAGGCGCCGCCGAAGTGCGGGACGTCGGTGACGACCTGGAGCGCGTATCGGTGGCCGCCGACGGCCGGACTGTAGAATTCGGCCTGCACGCTCGCCTGGTTGATGAAGTTCTTCGGCGTCCCGCCGCCCAGCACGATCGAAGCCGTGCGCGGCCGCCGGATGACCATGTTCGCCGACTCGACGATGTCGCCGATGATATCGATGTGGCCGGCGCCGGTTTTCAGCTGGCGCGCCTGTGACAATCCCATTCCGATCGAGGAGTCGGCGATCGCCGGACAGAAAATCGGCACCTGTGCGCGGTACGCGGCCGTCAGGATGCCGTCGGCGCCGGTCGTGGTCCAGAGGTGACCGCCGAGCAGATACAGGAACTCGCGTGACGTGTAGGGCCGCTGTTCGAGCGTCGCCGCGTACGCCGCAATCCAGTTGTCGTTCTCGACGAACTCCTCTTCGCTGGCGTAGGTATCGTAGACGCGATCGATCTTCTCTTCCACCAGCTCGGCATCGTTGGCGTGCGGCGATCCGACGTAATGCCGCTGGCCGCGCGTCTCGTGAAGGTCGTGGTACAGGTTCGCGCCCGTCGAGACGAGGCAGTCCACATAACGATGGCGGATCAGATGGGCGACGACCAGTCGCAGCCCGCCCGCCGACAACGCGCCCGCCATCCCGAGGAAGATCGTCACGTCGTCGCCGAGCATCTTCTGCCAGACGCGCTGCGCGGTCGCGAGGTTGCGTCCCTGGAAGGAAATCCGCTCCATCCGGGCGACCACCTCGTCGGCCGTGAGACCCGACTCGACGACAAAGGGCTCGATCGGGGTCTGCAGAAGTCGCGACCGCTTCTTCGTCATTGGCGGGACATTAAATCATAAAAAAAGGTGAGCCTTGAGACTTGAGCCTTGAGACTTGCTAGTTGGCTCACCCCCGCGCCTCTCTCTTCAGATCGGCCAGCAGGGCGAGCGCCTCGATCGGCGTCATCCGATCGACGTCGAGCGCCGACAGGCGCGCGCGCAGCCGATCGTCGGCCGGCTGGGCTTGAAACAGCCCGAGTTGCCGCTGTGGATCGGTCGTGGTTCCGCTGACCGACGGGCGGCCGCCCCTGGTCAGCTCGTCGCGCTCGAGGGCGCCGAGAATCTCGCGCGCGCGATCGATGACCGCGTGCGGCAGGCCGGCGAGGCGCGCCACCTGAATGCCGTAGCTCCGGTCCGACCGGCCGGGCACGATCTTGCGGAGAAAGACGATGTCGTCCTTCCATTCGCGGGCGGCGACATGGAAGTTGACCACGCCTGGCGTGGCATCGGCCAGGTCGGTCAGCTCGTGGTAGTGCGTGGCGAACAAGGTCTTCGGTCGGGCGACGGAATGCGCCGCGAGATATTCGGCGACCGCCCACGCGATGCTGAGTCCGTCGAACGTCGCCGTGCCGCGGCCGATCTCGTCGAGCACCACGAGGCTGCGCGCGGTGGCGTTGTGCAGGATGCTGGCGGTCTCCTGCATCTCCACCATGAACGTCGACTGGCCGCGAGCGATGTTGTCCGAGGCGCCGACACGGGCGAAGATGCGGTCGACGAGCGGGATCTTTGCTTCGCGGGCCGGGACGAACGAACCGGCCTGCGCCATGACGGCGAGGAGCGCCGTCTGCCGGAGGTAGGTCGATTTCCCCCCCATGTTCGGGCCGGTCAGGATGACGAGCTGCGACGTCGTCCTGTTCAGGCTGATGTCGTTCGGGACGAACGGCTCGCCGGCCGCCGACGCGCGCCGCTCGACCACCGGGTGGCGGGCATCGACGACCACGAGCTCGTCGCCGTCGTGCATGTGGGGCTTGGTGTAGTTGTTGGCGGCAGCCGCCTCTGCGAGTGCGGCGAGCACGTCGAGCGTGGCCAGCGCGCGCGAGGTCGCCTGGATGCGAACGGCTTCGCCGGCCACGGCGCAGCGCAGCTTCTCGAAGATCTCCAGCTCGCGCTCGAGGATCCGCTCGTCGGCGCCGACCACCTTTTCCTCGTACTCCTTCAGCGCCGGCGTGATGAAGCGCTCGCCGCCCGCAATCGTCTGCTTGCGGTGGTAGTCCGGCGGCACGGCGCCCAGATTGGATTTCGAGATCTCGATGTAGTACCCGAAGACACGGTTGTAGCGGACCTTCAGCGACGCGATACCGGTGCGCACGCGCTCCCGCGTCTCCATCTCGGCGATCACCTGCTTGCCCGATCGGCTGATCGTCCGCAGCTCGTCGAGCTCGGTGTCGACGCCGTCGCGGACGACACCGCCGTCGCGCGCCAGCGCCGGCGCCGCGTCGAGGACGGTGCGCTCGATTGCGTCCCGCACGTCGACCAGGTCGTCGAGCTCCGCGACGAGCGAGACGACGAGCGGGGCCTGCAGGGCGGCGAGCAGGGTCCGGACGCGGGGGATGACGGCCAGCGACTGCTTCAGGCCCAGAAAGTCGCGCGGGCCGGCGGTGCCGAGCGCGGCCCGGGCGACCAGACGGTCGAGGTCCTGGATGCTCTTCAATGTCTCGCGGAACTTGCCGCGATCCGTGGTTCGAAACGCCAGCTCCTCGACCGCGTCCAGCCGATCACGAATCGGTTCGAGGGCGATCAGCGGTCCGAGCAGCCACGATCGGAGGCGCCGGCTGCCGATCGACGTGACGGTGCAATCCAGGACTTCGAGCAGCGAACCGGTGCGCCCGCCCCCGGATCCCTCGACGATCTCGAGGTGCCTCAGCGTCGTTGGATCGACGAGCAGCGTGTCGCTGCGCTCGCGGTACCGGATGGCGCGGACATGCGCCAGGTCGAGCTTCTGGGTGGCACGGAGGTGCCGCACCAACGCACCGGCGGCCGCCACCGCCGCTCCATGCGTCTCCAGGCCAAAGCCCTCGAGGCCTCCCGTCTGGAGCTGATCGAGGAGCGCGCGGCGCGCCGACTCGCCGTCGAAGGTCCACGCATCGACCGGTGTCACGGGGAGGGCCGACGCGACCACCATCGGCAGGCGGGTCGCGATGTCGACGTCGGCGGGGACGATCACCTCGCGCGGCCGGAGCAGCGCGATCTCGTCGGCGAGCGCCGCGGGGCCGCCCGGCCCGTGATACTCCGCGGCGGTGAACTCTCCGGTGGAAAGGTCGAGCAGCGCGACCCCGATCGCGGCCGGGGATCCCTTCGGACCCGCCGGTGCGATGGCCATCAGGAATGCGGGCTCGCGCGCGTCGAGATAGCTCGCGTCGGTGAGCGTGCCCGGCGAGACGACCCTGACGACTTCGCGTTTCACCAGGCCCTTGGCCTTGCGCGGATCCTCGACCTGATCGCAGATGGCGACGCGAAAGCCCTTCTTGACGAGCCGCGAGATGTAGCCGTCGACCGCGTGGAACGGCACGCCGCACATCGGGATGCCGCCACCGTTGGCATCCTTCGACCGGGAGGTGAGCGTCAATTCGAGCGCGCGAGCGGCGACCAGGGCGTCTTCGTAGAACATCTCGTAGAAGTCGCCCATGCGGAAGAACAGGATGGCGTCGCGGTTCTGCTGCTTCGCGTCGAGGTACTGACGCATCGCCGGCGTCGCCGACGTTGACATATTCTGTAGTCTAACCGACGTTCACCGCAGAGCACGCTGAGCGCGCAGAGCCAATCATTCTCCGCGATCTCTGCGGTCTCTGCGGTTAACGTAGTCATGCTATGCACGTATTGGCCTTGGATACGACCACGCTCGACGGAAGCGCGGCGCTGGTCGACGAGCACCGCACGATCGACGAGCGCCGCGGCGACGCCACACGGACCCACGGCGAACGGTTGCCGGGCGAGTTGCTGACGCTCGCCGATGCGCACGGGCTTGCCGCGCAGGCGATTGATCTGTTCGCCGTCGCGTCGGGCCCGGGTTCGTTTACCGGCCTGCGGATCGGCATCGCGACGATTCAGGGACTTGCCCTGACCACCGGACGGCGAATCGTCGCGGTCTCGGCGCTCGAGGCGCTGGCGCAGACGGTGAGCGGCGAAGCCGGAGGAACCGGCGCGGCGGTGGGAACCTTCGTCGCCGCCTGGATGGACGCCCGGCGGCACGACGTGTTTGCCGCGTTGTACCGCATCGCCGACGCGCCGCCCTTTTCGCCCGAACGCCTCGTGGAAGTGGAAGGCCCCACGGTCGCAGATCCCGCAGCCACGCTGGCGCAGTGGGGCGGCCACATCCGCGACGGCGCGGTCGTGTTCGTCGGGGACGGCGCCGCGCTCCATGCGGCCACGATCGCGGCGCACGCGACACCCCGCTGGCTTGTCCTGCCACGGCAACCGCTGCTTGCCGGCACCATCGGCCGGATGGCGATTGTCCGCGCGCAACGGGGGGATACGATCGAGCCGGCGGCGGTGCGGCCGTTGTACGTCCGGCGGCCCGATGCTGAAGTCGCCAGAGACAACGTACAACGCGGAACCCGCTGAAACCGCAGAGAAAGGGTATCGTTGATCGTCGTCTTGTGTCGTTATGGTCCAGTGCATTATCGAACCGCTGACATCGGCCTCGGAAATCGACGATGTCCTCGCGATCGAGGAAGTCGCGTTCACCAACCCGTGGACGCGCGAAATGTATCTGGCCGAGCTCAAGAATCCCGGCGTCTCGTTCTGTGTTCTGGCCCGCAATCCCGACGGCCGCGCCATCGGCTTCTGCTCGTTCTGGAAGGTCGCGGACGAGCTCCATATCAACAACCTCGCCGTATTGCCCGCCAACAGGCGCGCAGGAGTGGCCACGGCCCTCCTCAACCACGTCATGCGGGAAGGGGCTCGGCTGGGCGCCGTGCGCGCGACGCTCGAGGTCCGAAAATCGAACGATGCGGCTCGATTCTTGTACGAACGCCTCGGTTTCGCCCTTGCCGGCGTCCGGCGGGCCTACTATTCGAAGCCTGACGAGGACGCGATCGTGCTGTGGCGCGAAGGCCTCGGCGGGGGCTGATTTGCTTGAATCATCGGCGGCCTTGTGTTAGTTTCGGGGCGAGACACGCCGGGCCCGATCTCCCAAGGAGGCGCAGCATGAATGGGCAGCCCCAGGACTTGAAGGATGAGTTGCTGCTAAAGGACGAAGAATTTCACGACCTCTTTGCGAAACATCACGAACTCGAAGATCGATTGCACGAACTGACCGCCAAGCATTACCTCTCGACACCCGAACAATTCGAAGAAGTCACCCTGAAGAAGCGCAAGCTGCAGATCAAGGACCGCATGGAGGACATCCTCCGGCGGCATCGCGAACCTTAACGAACGGTTCAAGCAGGTTCAAGAAGTGCAAGGGTTCAAGGGTTCAAGAGTCGAACCCTTGAAACCTTTGAATCCTTGTACGGTTTGAACCACCAGTTCACGCATCCCCCTAAGCAGGTTCCCCGCGTGCGTATCGATCCGGCGGCGTGGCCGTTCATCGGCGGCTCTCTCGCGATCGGCCTCCTCTCGGGCGCGGCAGGATTCTGGCTGCTCGGCGCGCCATTTCTGGTCCTGGCCGGCTTTTTCCTTTTCTTCTTCCGCGACCCCGATCGCGTTTCGCCGTCGACTGACTCCGTCGTGCTGTCGCCCGCGGACGGGCGCGTCCTGGTGGCCGGGCCGGCCGTCGCGGAATCCGCCCCGCCCGGGTCGTGGCTGCAGGTGAGCATGTTTCTGTCGCCCATGGACGTCCACGTCAACCGGATCCCGGTATCCGGCAGGGTGACGCGCGTCGAATACAAGCCCGGGCGGTTTCTGCCGGCCTACCGCCACGACGCGGGGGCCGCCAACGAGCGGAGCGAGATCTGGATCGACCATCACGGTCAGACGATCCTCGTGCGGCAGGTCGTCGGCATGCTGGCCCGGCGGGTAGTGTGCCGGGTCGCGCCTGGAACGGATGTGCGCGCAGGTGACCGTTTCGGCATCATGAAATTCGGCTCGCGCATGGACGTGTTCCTGCCGCCTGACGCGACCCTGATGGTCAAGGTGGGCGACGCGGTCCGCGGCGGCGAGACGGTCATAGCGATGCTACACTCACCCAATCCGGTAATCGGGTAGTTGGATAATCGAGTAATCGGGTAATTGAGGGTTCAATTGCCCAATCGATTACCCAATTACCCGATTATCCAATTACCCGATTCCGTATGTTGAGTCAGCAGGAGGGGCGCCTTCGATTTCTTCGCCGCACGACGGCCCGGTCGCGCCGCCGCTTCCGGCGGGGTGTGTACGTCCTGCCGACGCTCTTCACGCTGGGCAACATGTTCTGCGGCTACTCGTGCATCGTCTACGCGATGCGCGGTGAGTACGAGACGGCCGCCCCGTTCATCGGGTTCAGCATCGTGCTCGACATGCTCGACGGCCGCATCGCCCGGATGACCGGTTCGGCGAGCGAGTTCGGCGTGCAGTTCGATTCGCTGGCCGACGTCATCTCGTTCGGGATCGCGCCGGCGATTCTGGCGTTTTCCTGGGGGCTCCAGCCGCTGGGGCGGTACGGTTGGCTCGCCAGTTTCCTGTTCCTCACCGCCGCCGCGATGCGGCTGGCGCGCTTCAATCTCCAGTCGGCCATGGGCGGCGACAAGCGGTACTTCGTGGGCATGCCGAGCCCCGCCGCCGCCGGCGTGATCGCCGCGACAGTGTACGCGTATCCCTGGGGGCTGGCCGATGTGCGTGCCGCGCTGCCGGCGCTGGTGCTGGTCCTCCTGCCGGCCGCGCTGATGGTCACCACGATTCGGTTCCGAAGTTTCAAGACCTTCGACCTGCAGAGTCGCCGGCCGTACACAGTGGTCCTTCTGATCGCCGGCGGCATCGCCCTTATTGCCGTGGAGCCGAGCATCGTGCTCGTCGTGTTGGCCTACGCGTATCTGGCGTCCGCCTTCATCGGCATGGCCGTCACCCGGTTGCGACATCGCGGTGAGCGGTCCGGCCAGGCGGCGTCCCCTCACGCCGTGGCGATCGATCCGCCGGCGCGGGACGCGAACGTTCGATAGCGATACATCGGATTGTAGGGCGGGTCTGGAGCCGCCAACCGCCGGGTCCGAAAGGACCCGGCCTACGCTGTTCTCAGAGGCAGCGTAAGCGTCACCGTCGTGCCCGCGCCCCGCTCGCTCGCCACGCGAATCGTGCCGCCGTCGAGTTCCACGTTCCGCTTCGCAATCGTCAGCCCAAGCCCCGTGCCGGTCGCCTTGGTCGAGAAGTACGGCTGAAACAACCTGCTCACCGCCTCGTCGTCCATTCCGCCGCCCGTATCCCTGATCTCGACTTCGACAATCCGGCTCTGGACGGTCCGGCTAAAGCCGGACACTACTTCAGGCGTGGCGCCCGACTTCAGCCGGACCGTTTCAGACGTGGCGCCCGACTTCAGCCGGACCGTTTCAGACGTGGCGTCCGGCTTCAGCCGGACCGTGATCGTCAAGCGTCCTGTTCCCGGCATCGCGTATAACGCGTTCTCGATGATGTTGGTCAGCGCCCGCGCGAACAGGTTGCGGTCGATCGTCACGAGCGGCAGGTCGTCGGGCGCGTCCACGTCGATCGCGATCCGGCCCGCCAGCCCGGTTCGATACGGCGTGACGACTTCCTCGAGCAGCGCCGGCAGCGCCGTCGGCTCCGGGTGGGGCGTCGGTGACGAGGCAAAGCTCGAGAACTCCGACGCGATCTGGCGCAGCAGCCTTACCTGGCCGAGAATGGCCGTCACGCATTCGTCGAGCACCGGCGAGAGCGGCCGCCCGTGATCGATATTCACGCGCTGCGCATGCTCGGCAGACAGCTGGATCGGCGTCAGCGGGTTCTTGATATCGTGCGCCACCTGCCGCGCCATGTCGGCCCATGCCTCGAGCCGCTGCGTGCGCTCGAGCTCGTGGCGCTGGCGCTGCAGATCCGCCGCCATCTGGTTGAAGTCCCGCACCAGCCGGCCGAGCTCGTCGGCCGAAGTCGCCGCGATGCGCGCGTCGAGGTCGCCGCGGGCAATCCGCCTCGTGGCGCGCGTGAGGCGGCTGACCGGATCGGCAATCCGCTCGGCCATCACGTACCCGAGCCCGGATCCAAGCAGGATGAACAGCACCGCGGCAAAAAGGACCCGCCGATCCAGCTCGTCGATCTGCGCGTCGATCTCCAGAGGCCTCAGCGTGACGGGCACCGTGACGATCCCTTCGCGGCCCGCGGTACGGACCGGCGCCGCGGCGATGGCATAGCGAGTCGCCCCGACCTGCTGCTCGCCAACATACGTCGGCGCGCGCTCGAGCACGAGCCGCCGGTACACGTCGGCTGGCGTTCGCGTCGACAGCAGTTGCGACGCGTAGAGATCGAAGGCGCTCGTCGCCTCGAGCCGCGCGCCATCGAACAGGTTGACGTCCTCGTCGATGGCCCGGCTGACGAGCACCATGATGTCGTCGTCGAGCGCGGCCTGCCCGCCGGGACCGCGCTCCTGCAACGTGGCATAGTCTTCGACCAGTCGTTGCGCGACGGTCGCCGTCCGGGCAGCCGCCTCTTCGATCCCGGCGGTCAGCTCGTTCGCGAAGTAGGCGCGCGTCGCAAGCGCCAGGATGATGACCGGAACGACGGATCCGGCGACAAATGCCAGGAACAGCTTGCGGTAGAAGCTCGACCGGATTTCGCGCAGCAGCGTCCGCCCGCTGGCCGGCCTCCGCGACACGAACGTGTTGAACACGGTCGCGCCCACGATCAGCAGCGCGAAGAGCACGAGCGCCAGGAACGCGAGCTCTGCAAGGTTGATGAGGTGACCGAACGCGCTGATCACCGGATAGCCGAGCGCGTAGATGCCCCCCCGTTCGTTCATGAAGTAGACACGGAATCGCTGGCCGCCGCGCTCGACGCTGGACCATATCGGCGTGCGCGACTCCACCATCCGCTCGAAGATCGGATCGGGAAGCGTCCAGACGCTCGTGCCCGACGCGAACAAGGGGGCGCGGCTCCATCCGTAAAAAACGAACTCGACGTCGCGTCCGGATACGCCTTCGGCCGGAACCTGGCGATCCGGCCGCAGAGACTCGAGGTACGGACTCCGCGAGGCGATGAAGGGCAGCGTGCGGTAGTCGAGCATGGCCTTGACGACGACCGCGCCTTGCGGACGGGTTCCGGCGCAGACACCCCGGCTGGCGCGCAGCACGTGCGTTTCGTTCGCGCCAATCGGCGAGACATCGTCGGTCAGGTCCCAGTCGCATCCGGTGCTCCGGAACGACGGCGCACCATATTCGGGCAGACGGAGTGCGAAGCGGCTGAGGCGCTGGCCGCCGCTCCCGTAGAGCTCGACGGCTGACGTCACCCGATATGTTTCAAGGTCCGTCGAGGACCAGACGGCGAACGCGCGGTTCGTCGTCGTGTCGTCGTCTGCGGGGGCGGTGACGAGCTCGGGCAGGCCGGGGAGCTCGTCGATCTGCTCGAGCGCCCGGAACAGGCGCTGCTGGAGATCGTCGCGCATGCTCGCAGCCTGCAGGCCGTACTGCGTGGCGATGAGCCGCTCCTTGGCCTGAATCGCAAACGCCGACAGGGAGGGGTAGATCGCCATGGCGGGCACGAGCAGCGCGAGAAACGCGCCGCCGAAGCGCATGGACTGCGATCCACGGCGGGCCCGGACGCGCAGGCGTGGCAGCGACAACGCACAGCCGGCGGCGACGGCGAGCGCAAGAACGAGAGGCAGCGGCGGAATCAACGGATCGCCCGCCCCCAGGAGCACGACGACCGCCAGCGCGCCTGCCGACCAGCTCGCCGCGGCCACCCGCGGCAGCCGGCCCCGTGGCATCCGCCACATCAGAGTCGGCAGGCGAATGACGGCTGCCGCCGTCCAGATGACCGCCGCGTGGAGCAGCACCAACCCGAACGCGAGAAGGAGGCGTGCGGTATCGAGTGGATGCAGCGAGAAGTGCAACAGGTCCACCGTCGTCATATCGACCGTGGACTGGAGGAATCGAGCATACCGCCAGAGGAGCACGGCATCGAGAACCCCCGCTCCGAGATAGACAGCCGCCACGAACGCGCCCGCGTCCGGGGCGAGCAGCCTGGCCCGGGTACGCGCCAGGCGCCGGCCCTCGATCAAATCGACGGCGAGGCTGACGACTGCGGCGGCGAGCAATCCCGCCAGAAACAAATCGAGCGGACCCGCAAGCGCCTGGGCCATCTCGACCTGCCTCGTAGACAAAAGGAGCACGCTCCTCGACAGAACGAGCGCCGCGACGATGGCGACCGAGGCGCCGAGATTGATTCGAGGAGAGCGCGCGTGCCTGCGTACGTCGACGAGAACACCGGCGCCAAGCAGCAGGGTGACGCCGACGACGGCGAGGACCGCCGCCGAGACGCCGCGGCGCCACCGCGCCCGCGCCTCAGCCAGGCTGCCCGGCGCCACTTCGGCGTCGACCAGCGTCCCACCGGTCCTCGACCTGATCGAAAACACCGCCGGCGAGGGCGTCGGCGTGACCGCGCCCACGCGCAGCGTAACGGGGGCGAGCGAGGTCGACAACTCGAGCCGTTCGCCCAGGGCAGGAGATTGATCGATGGGTTCGAGAACCTGCTCCACGACCAAGGTCGCAAGGCGCGTGGCTGAAGGGCCTATCACCGGCTCGACTCTCACGAGGCGGGGCCCCAGCGCGCCAACCGCCAGGACGAGCGTGGTCGGCTCGTCGAGCGGCGTCGGCGCCTCCGAGACGCGACCAGCCCACGCCAGCGGTGTACCGGCAGGGTCGTAGACGGTAATTCCCGTGCGTCCCTCGTCCTCGGGGAGGGCGGCGTCCAGCCTGTCGAACAACTCGGTGGCGGCGGTGGTGTCGCGTGTCGCCGCGCGAATGAGCTCGCGCTCGCCCGCGGCGCGGGCGGAGATCGACGCGAGGTCGTCGGCACTCGCATCGAACCGCTGCTGAACTTCCGCCTCGACGCGGGCGAGGGCTTCGGCGTCGGACGCGCCGAACCGGACACGCTCGAGCGCACGGCCGCCGAAGCCGACGGCCAGAGCCGTCACGAGGCCCGCGCCGACGATCCGGCCGAGCGCGGATGATTTCAGCACGATAAAGACAGCATACAATGCTGACGATAGGGGGCAGGACTAAAGTCCCGCGCTGACACTGGCGGCAGAGACCTCCGCGACGCCAGTGGCACTGGGCAGTGGGAGTTGGAGCGCAGGACTTTAGTCCTGCTTCTATGCGCCTCAAATCTCTCCTCAAGCGCGGCGCGCTGCTGGTTGCGGCGAACTGGGCCGTCATCGCGATTCAGTACGTCACGGCGACGACGTTTCAGGTACTGCTCGCCGTCCCTGTCATCGGCGCGGCGATCCTGGTCGCCGTGCTGCTCGGCGCCGATCTCGCCGACCTGCTGCAGGGCACCATCCGCGATATTACGACCGCCATTGCGGGCGCGCTCATGTCAGAGCCGGTCGCCTTCGCGGCATTCATCACGGCGTTCGGGGTGGTATTGCTCGGCGGATCGGTCCTCGTGTTCCTCGTCAAGGGCGGCACCGTGGACGTGCTCGTCGCGGCGCATCGGGCCGCGGGCGCCATCGAAGGCGAACCGATCACCATCGACACGATCCGCACCGCGTCGCAATTCACGCTGCAGCGATTCATCGCCGGGTGCCGTCGGCTGTTCCGGCCGTACCTCGGAGTTGGCCTGGCGCTCATGGCGGTCTACGCGGTCTCCGCCGGTGCGTACCTCGCATTCGTTTTCTACGGATACAGCGCGGCGACTGGCGGGTTCCAGTGGCTCGGCGTGACCTTCGTCGCGGCGGTCTCGGCCGGGCTGCTCGTCGCCTGGATCACGGTCGTCAACGTGCTCTACCTGCTGGTTCAGATCGCCATCGCTGTGGACGGGGCGAGCGGGACCGCGTCCCTGATGGCGGTTGCGCGCTTCATCCGGGCGGAGTTCCGCGAGCTCGCCGGCATCCTCTGCGTGGTCCTCGCCCTGGTCGTCGCCGCGACGCTGGCGTCGGCGCTCGCCTGGTCCGGCGTCGGCCTTATTGCGTTCGTACCCGTCGTCGGCCTGGCTGTGGTCCCGCTGCAGCTCGCGGCGCTGGTGGCCCGCGGACTGGTGTTCGAGTACCTGAGCCTGACTGCGCTGGCCGCGTACGTCACGCTCTATGTGGAGCACAGGGACTCCCAGAGCCATGCCGCACACAGCACGGAAACTGTCGCGCCCCCGCACGTGGCGAGAGCTATCTCTTGAATTGCAGACGATCCAATCGCATCCTGAACTCCGCAATCGTCAACTATGCAATACCACCTCCTGCACAGGCATGACGTTAGGGAGATTCGGTGGTGGGCTGAACGGTGAGAGGGGCGGGTCGATCTGCCGCGTCAGGAGTGTCGCGGTCGCGCCCTTCCCGATGTCGTGCCTGACGACCAGTACTTGCGGCAGCCCGTTCGGCGCCGCAGGCAGGACGTAAGGCGGGCCGGCCAACTCGCCCGCGGCGGGCAACTCGCCGGCAGGGGTACCGTTAGCCATGTTGTATGCACGCAACGTCGGCGCGATCCCGCTGACGATGAGGGCCGGTTCGACCTTCTGGGGTCCCCGAGTCGGCCGGATCGGCAGCAGACGCGCCCACCGCTGGACGCCGGTCCTGCGGGACAGCGCGCGAAGCACGTTGTCGAGCGAGACGAAATAGATATTGCGCTCGTCCGCCACCGGCACGCCGACCACATCGGCGCCTGTCCGCCAGCGCCAGGCGATGCGGCCGTCGGTCGTGTCCAGCGCATAGAAAAAATTGTCATTCGAACCGGCATAGACACGCTCATCGAGCGCGAGCAGGCCGGTGGCGGCCCCCCCGAGGCGCCGTTCCCACATGATCTCGCCCGTATCTATCCGCAGCGCGACGATGCGGCCATCGGCGAGCGGCACGTAGACACGATCGGCGGCGAGCGACGGCTGGGCGTACGCGTGGGAGCCGAGCGGGCGCCGCCATACGAGATGGCCGTCCAGCCCACGGTAGGCGCGCACGTCTCCAGCCTCGGTCGCGAGCACCAGCCATCCGTTATCCCACACTGGGGCGACCGCAAGCGGCGCACCCGCCTCGGGAGCCGGAAGTCTCCACGCGGTGCTGCCGTCGCCCATCCGGATCGCCGTCAGCGCCGCCGTCTCGCTGACGAAGAGCAGTCCATCGCCGGCAGCCGGCTCGAACTCGGGACGGGCAGGGACGAGCCACTCCTGACTTCCGCGTGTCAGGTCGTACGCCACCAGGCGGTCGCCGGCGATGGCAAAGTACGCATGCGTTCCGAAATAAACAGGCGGGACAGTCAGCGGATTGTTCAGCGCCAGGGTCCAGACCGCACGGGCGGGGAACAGAGAAAGGGGCGGCTCGTCCGTTTCCTGCGCGGCGATCCTCGCCGGGATCGTCAAGCTCGCCGCGATCGTCACCATCGAGATCGCGATGAGGGCAAGTGCACTACAACATCTTGTGGTCGGGCCTGTGCCCACACCGTTATAATAGCGTTTATCCCTCAGTGAGCCATCAGACGATCATCGTCCTGGATTTCGGGTCGCAGTACACACAACTGATCGCCCGGCGTCTTCGGGAGCTGTCGGTGTACTCCGAGATCTGGCCGCCGGACACGCCGGCGGACAGGATTCGGTCACGCCGACCAGCCGGCGTCATCCTGTCCGGGGGGCCGAAAAGCGTGTCCGACGCAGGTGCCCCCCGATGCGACCCCGCGCTGTTCGACATGGGCAGTCCCGTGCTCGGCATCTGTTACGGGATGCAACTGATGGCGCATACGCTCGGCGGACGCGTCGCGCCCGCGTCGCAGCGCGAGTTCGGGCATGCCACGGTGACAATTTCCACACCCGTCGCCGTCGGCAGCAGGCCGGGTCCGTTTGCACCCGGCGAAGGCCTGCCGGACGCGGGGGCGATGTTTGCCGGTGTCCCATCGGAGATCCGCGTCTGGGCCAGCCACGGCGATTTCGTGGCCACGGCGCCGGCAGGGTTCGCCGTGGTCGCGACGAGCGCCAATGCCCCGGTTGCCGCAATGGCCGACGCGGAGCGGCGGTTGTTCGCCCTCCTGTTTCATCCCGAGGTGGCGCACACCGAACACGGTCTCGAGATCCTGCGCAACTTTGCTTATGGGGTGTGCGGCTGCACCGGCGACTGGACGATGGCGTCGTTTGTCGAAGAGGCGACCGCGAAAATCCGCGCGCAGGTCGGCAGCGGGCGCGTGGTCTGCGCGCTCAGCGGCGGCGTCGATTCGACGGTGGCCGCGCTCATCCTCCACCGCGCCGTCGGCGACAAGCTGACCTGCATCTTCGTGGACAACGGCGTCCTGCGCCTGAACGAAGCGTCGCAGATCCGCACGCGCTACGAGCGGCTGAAGCTGCCCGTCGTCTTCGTCGACGCCTCGACGCTCTTTCTGGACCGGCTGGCGGCCATCGTCGATCCTGAGCAGAAGCGCAAGATCATCGGCGCAACCTTCATCGACGTGTTCGATGCGGAAGCGTCCAAGCTCGGCCAGGTCGACTTCCTGGCGCAGGGCACGCTCTATCCGGACGTGATCGAGTCGGTGGCGATCGTCGGACAGTCCTCGCTGATCAAGAGCCATCACAACGTTGGCGGGCTTCCCGAGCGCATGCGGATGAAACTGGTGGAGCCGCTGCGCGAGCTGTTCAAGGACGAAGTGCGCGAGGTGGGACGCAAGCTCGGGCTCGAAGAGGAGTTCGTCGTGCGGCAGCCCTTTCCGGGTCCCGGGCTCGCCGTGCGAATCCTCGGCGAGGTGACACCCGATCGGCTGAACCTGCTGCGCCGCGCCGACGCCGTCGTGTCCGACGAGGTGAGGCGCGCAGGCTGGTACACGCGACTCTGGCAGAGCTTCGCCGTGCTGTTGCCGATTCAGAGCGTGGGCGTCATGGGCGACGAGCGAACCTACGAGTACACCGTGGCGATTCGCGCCGTCGAGAGCCGCGACGGGATGACGGCCGACTGGGCGCGGCTGCCGCACGAGCTCCTCGCCCAAATCTCCTCGCGCATCGTCAACGACGTCCGCGGCATCAATCGCGTCGTCTACGACATCTCGTCAAAGCCGCCATCGACCATCGAATGGGAGTAACGTACGACGCAGATCACACACCAAGCAAGGAAGGAACTTCTAGGTTTTTCGTGTCTTCGTGTCTTCGTGGTTGCATTTTTGGAACGGCGGGTTCTGCGTTGAATGTCGTCCATGGCTGAATTCGTTCATCTCCATCTTCACACCGAGTATTCGCTGCTCGACGGCGCCTGCCGCATCGACGAGCTGCTCGACCAGGCGGCACGTCTGAAGATGCCGGCGATTGCGGTCACCGAGCACGGCAACCTGTTTTCGTCGGTGATTTTTCACGATCATGCCCGGCAGCATGGCCTGAAGCCGATCCTGGGGTGCGAGGTGTACGTGGCGCCGGGAAGCCGGCTCACCAAGAGCGGCACCCTCGGGGAAACCGCCAACCATCTGGTGCTGCTCGCGGAAACGAGCGAGGGTTACCACAACCTCATCAAGCTGGTGTCGTCTGGTTACACCGAAGGGTTCTACTACAAGCCGCGCATCGACAAGGATCTGCTGGCCAGTCACTCGAAGGGCCTGATCGGATTGAGCAGCTGCCTGAAAGGGGAAGTCGCCGAAGGCCTGTCGCACCAGCAGGAGCGCAAGGCGATCGAAGCGGCCGGCGCGTACCGCGACATCCTCGGTCCGGACAATTTCTTTCTCGAGATGCAGTGGCACGGCATCGAGGACCAGCGGGTCGTCAACAGCGGGCTGCCGGGACTCGCGCGCGACCTCGGCCTGCCGCTCGTCTGCACCAACGACGTGCACTACGTGCGCGAAACGGACGCGCACCCGCACGACATCCTCCTCTGCATCGGCACCGCCAAGGCGTTCAGCGATCAGAAGCGGATGCGATACGAGAGCCAGAACTTCTTCCTGAAGACGGCCGAGCAGATGGCGGAGGCGTTCAAGGACTTCCCGGACGCGCTGGCGAACACCGTCCGCATCGCGGACCGCTGCAACGTCACGCTGCCGGAAGGCGAGAACTTCCTGCCGAACTTCGACGTTCCGGCTCCATACACGCTCGATGACTACTTCGAGCACGTCGTGCGCGAAGGGTTCCAGGACAGGCTGACGCGGCTCAAGCAGTTGGCGGACACCGGTGTGCTCCGTCATACAGTCGACGAGTACGAGCGGCGGCTCTCGTACGAGATCGACATGATCAAGCAGATGAAGTACCCGGGTACTTCCTGATCGTCTGGGACTTCATCCGCTACGCGCGCGAGCAGGGTATTCCGGTGGGTCCGGGCCGCGGTTCGGCGGCCGGCAGCCTCGTCGCGTACTGCCTGCGGATCACCGACGTCGACCCGCTCGACTTCGATCTCATCTTCGAGCGCTTTCTCAATCCCGAGCGTGTGTCGCTGCCCGACATCGACATCGACTTCTGCGAGCGGCGGCGCGGCGAAGTCATCGAGTACGTCACGCGGAAGTACGGCCGCGAAAACGTCGCCCAGATCATCACCTTCGGGACGATGAAGGCCAAGGCCGTCGTCCGCGACGTCGGCCGTGTCCTCGAGATGCCGTTTGCCGACGTGGACAAGGTGGCCAAGCTGATCCCGGCCACGCTCGACATGACGCTGGACAAGGCGCTCGAAGAGACACCGGCGCTCAAGGCGCTCGAGCAGAGCGACCCGAAGGTCAAGGAACTGCTGGCGGTGGCACGCCGGCTCGAAGGCATGACCCGTCACGCGTCGGTGCACGCGGCCGGCGTCGTGATCGCCCCGAAAGCCATCACCGAGTACGCCCCGCTCTACAAGGGGGCCCGCGACGAAATCACGACCCAGTGGTCGATGAAGGAGATCGAGCGGATCGGGCTGCTCAAGATGGACTTCCTCGGCCTGAGCACGTTGACGCTGATCGCCGACGCCATCCAGGAGATTTCGCGCACCACGGGCGAGACGCTCGACATCGATCGCGTGCCGCTCGACGACGCGAAGACCTATCAGGTGTTTCAGGACGGGCAGACCTTCGGCATCTTCCAGTTCGAGAGCAGCGGCATGCGCGACATCCTGCGCAAGGCCAAGCCGCAGCGGCTCGAGGATCTGATCGCGCTGAACGCGCTGTACCGCCCCGGACCGCTGCGCAGCGGGATGGTCGACGACTTCATCGCGCGCAAACAGGGGAAGACCGAGGTCAAGTACGAGCTGCCGGCCCTCGAGCCGATCCTCGCCGAGACCTACGGCGTGATCGCCTACCAGGAACAGGTCATGCGTATCTCGAACGTGCTGGCCGGTTTCACGCTCGGCGAGGCGGACGTGCTGCGCAAGGCCATGGGCAAGAAGAAGGCCGACGTGATGGCCACGATGCGCCGGAAGTTCGTCGACGGGGCGAAGAGCAAGGGCATCACCGAGAAGAAGGCGGGCGGCATCTTCGACCTGATGGAGCATTTCGCCGGGTACGGCTTCAACAAGTCGCATTCGACGGCGTACGCGTTGCTGGCCTATCAGACGGCGTACCTGAAGGCCAATTATCCCTGGCACTTCGCGGCCTCGCTGCTGACGATCGAGGCGCAGAACACCGACAAGCTGGCGCTGTACCTCGGGGAATGCCGCGAGCGCGGGATACCCGTGCTGCCTCCGGACATCAACGAGAGCCAGCTCCGGTTCACGGTCGAGCCCGGCAAGGGAGTCCGCTTCGGCCTCACCGCGATCAAGAACGTCGGCGAAGGCGCGATCGCGTCGCTGCTGGAGGTCCGGAAAACGAAGAGCCGCGTCACCTCGCTGGTCGGCCTCTGCGAGGATCTCGATCTGCGGCTCGTGAACAAGCGCGTGTTCGAGAGCCTGACCAAGGCCGGGGCGTTCGATTCCATCGTGCGGGGGGATGCCGCGTACGACTCGCTGCCGACCGTCGCCCTCAGGCCGCGGCTGCTGGCGGCCGTCGATGCCGCGTGCGAGCACGGCGCGCGCGTGCAGCGGGACAAGAATGAAGGGCAGGCGCAGCTGTTTGGTGTTCTCGACCATGACGACGGAAATCCGTCGGCAACGGTAGGGGCCGGCCTCAATGGCGGCGGCCTTCCGGAGGCCAGGCCCTGGACCGAGACCGAACAGCTCAACTTCGAAAAGGAAACGCTGGGCCTCTATTGGAGTGGACATCCGGTCGATCGATACGCCGCCGCGCTGAAAGAGCTCGGCGCGCGCGCGACCGGCGAGCTGGCGGATGCCCCCATCAACGGGGTGCGGGCCGACGCCTGGGGTCCGGGCGGTCCGAAGCCAATCGAGCCCGATACCAGTATCGGGGGGATCATTGCCGCCTGCCGCCAGCTCAAGACGCGTAAAGGGGACCGGATGGCGGTCTTCACCATCGAGGACGCGCAGGGCGGCGTCGAAGTGATTGCGTTTCCCGACACCTATCAGCGGAGCGCGGCCCTCATCGAGAGCGGCACGCTGGTGCTCGTGCGTGGGAAGCTCGAGCGGGACGACGAGTCGGTGCGGGTGCTCGCGTCGGAGATCGCGCCGCTCGACAGCATCCGCGAGCGGCTGTCCCGGGAGGTTGCCATCCGGATCCGCACGGCCAATCGCGATCTGTTCGAGACGCTCGGAGAGATCTTCTCGCGCCACCGCGGGGACCGGCGGGTATCGTTCGAAATCGAGCTCGCGGCCGCGCCGAAGCACCTGCGGGTCCGCGCCGACGTGTCGTCGCAGATTCGCGTGCGCCCGTCACCGGCGCTCATCGCGGAGGTGGAGCAGGTGGTGGGGGCGGGGTCGGTGTCATTACGTTGAGGTCGGCCTGACGTCGCGAAGCCACGAAGACACGAAGGGCACGAAGCGTCTGTACGGTTTCGTGTCTTCGGACTTCGTGACTTCGTGATTCAGCATCGAAGCCTATGCCATTGGAAACGCTGGAATTCGAGGAGCCCATCGCCGTTCTCCTGAAGGAGATCGACGCACTGACGGTTCTGCCGCGGACCGATGCGCGGGAGATCAAGCTCGACGCGCTCCGGCGGCGGCTCGAGACGGTGCGGGGCGACCTCTATCGCACGCTCACGCCGTGGCAGCGTGTGCTGGTGGCGCGGCATCCGAGCCGGCCCGGTCTCGAAGACGTCGTCCAGCGCCTGTTCACGCATTTCGTCGAGATCCACGGCGACCGGCGGTTCGCCGACGACCATGCGATCATGACCGGGTTCGCCGACTACAAGGGCCAGCCGGTGCTGCTCGTCGGCCACGTCAAGGGCGGGGACACCAAGAGCAAGATCTTCAGGAACTTCGGATACGCGCGGCCGGAAGGCTACCGGAAAGCCCTTCGGGCGATGCGGCTCGCCGAGAAGTTCGCGCGCCCGATCATCGTCTTCGTCGACACGCCGGCCGCCTATCCGGGGATCGAGTCCGAGGAGCGCGGTGTGGCGGAAGCGATCGCCGTCAATCTCCGCGACATGATGCTTCTCGACACGTCGATCGTCATCGTCGTCAGTGGCGAGGGCGGCAGCGGCGGCGCCCTCGGCATCGCGGTGGGCGATCGGGTGGTGATGCAGGAATTCGCCATCTACAGCGTGATCCCGCCGGAAGGATGCGCCGCCATTCTCTGGCGCGATCCGGCGAAGAAGGTGGAAGCGGCCGCGGCGTTGAAGATCACGGCGCCGGACCTGCTGAAGGCCGGGATCGTCGACGAGATCGTGCCCGAGCCGATCGGCGGCGCCCATACCGATCCGGCGGCCGCCGCCAGCCTCATCGACCATGTCCTGCAGCGGGTGCTCGGGGAGGTCAGCGCGCTCGACCCCGAGACCAGGCTGAACCGGCGCTACGAGAAGTTCAGGAATATGGGACGGTTGGGGATTGATTTCGTGGATGAGGGTGGCTGATTACACCTTTTCTGAATCCCCATCTACCAATCTCCACCACGGAGGACGCGGAGGACACGGAGGGTAAATCCTTCCCATTGTCCGATCGATACCCATTTACAACACGGCGGATGCCTTGACGTAGATGTGGAACATTGAAGTTGATTAGCAGACCCACAGGACGGCCACTGAGCTTGAGATACGTCAGGACTTGCGCGACATGGAGCGGTAGTAGCTTTTCCACTGCTTTGAGTTCGACGATGACGCAGTTTTCGACAAGAAAATCGATTCGATATCCAGCTTCGACCTGGACGCCTTGGTAAATAACGGGCAACCGGACTTGATGTTCGAAATGCAGACTGTCACGCGTAAATTGATAGTAGAGACAGGCGCTGTAGGTGCTTTCCAAGAGCCCGGCGCCGAGTGCCGTATGAACCTTCATTGCGGCTTCAATGATGTGGTCAGTGACGTCAGCGTGAAGCACGCGTTTATTCCTCCGTGTCCTCCCTGTCCTCCGTGGTGGAGAGCTTGAGGGGCGGCGTGGACAAGCAAACGGAGAACCGCATCTGATGCCCACTGTCGGCCCGATCTGGCAGTCACAGGAGTGCGACGAGGAAGCCGCCGGGCGGCTGGCGACGGCGCTCACCATCGAGCCGGCCGTTGCCCGGCTGCTTTGTCAGCGCGGGCTCGGCGATCCGGAACTGGCGCGCCGATTTCTGAGTCCTTCGCTCGATCATCTGCACGATCCGATGCGGCTCACCGACATGGGTGTGGCGGTCGATCGGATCATGGGCGCCATCGCGCGGAAAGAACGGATTGCGGTCCACGGCGACTACGACGTGGACGGCGTGACCTCTACCGTCATCGTGCGTCGCGCCCTCGAGCTGCTCGGCGCCGACGTGACGCACTTCATCCCCGAGCGTCTGCGCGACGGGTACGGGTTGCAGCCGTCGGCAATCGAGCGGCTGCAGGCGGCGGGTGTCGCCCTGGTGGTATCGGTCGACTGCGGCATCCGCGGCGCGGAGGCGGCGCGGCGTGCCCGCGAGCTCGGGGTCGATCTCATCATCACGGACCACCACGAGCCCGAAGCGCAGCTGCCGGAGGCGTGTGCCGTCATCAACCCCAAACGCCACGATTGCCAGTATCCAGACAAGCATCTGGCGGGCGTTGGCGTGGCGCTCAAGCTCGTTCAGGCGCTCTGCCGGCGCGCCGGCCGCGAGGCCTGGCTGCCGGGGTTCGTGAAGATCGCCGCCATCGGCACGCTGGCCGACGTCGTGCCGCTCGTCGGCGAGAACCGGGTGATCGCCAAGATCGGCCTCGACCTGCTGTCGCGCGGCCCCAACAAGACGGGCCTCCGCGCACTGCTCGACGTGGCCGGACTGGCCGGAAAGACGATCGACAGCTATCACGTGTCCTTCATGCTGGCGCCGCGGCTGAACGCGGCAGGACGTATGAGCACGCCCGACCTGGCGACGCGTCTGCTGCTCGCCGGGAACGAGACCCTGTCGGACGAGGCGCACGCCCTGGCGGTGCAGCTCGATGGAGAAAACGTCCGGCGGCAGGAAGAAGAAGCCAGCATCGTCGCCGCCGCCAGGAAGATTGTTCAAACCGATCCGGACATCGGCGCACGTTCCATTCTCGTGGTCGCCGGCGAGGGCTGGCACCGCGGCGTCATCGGCATCGTCGCCTCGAAGCTCGTGGACGCATTTCACCGCCCGGCCATCGTGCTCTCGATCGAGGACGGCGTGGCGCAGGGCTCGTGCCGCAGCATCCCGCGCTTCGACATGCTCGGGGCGCTCGAGCGCTGCGCGCATCTGCTCGTGCGCTTCGGCGGGCACAGGCAGGCTGCGGGGCTGACACTCGACGCCCTTCGCCTGAAGGAGTTCCGCGCCGCCGTCAACGAGGTGGCCGACGAGACGCTGGGCCCGCAGGACCTGATGCCGCGGCTTCGCATCGACGGCGAGCTGACGTTTCGCGGCATCACCGCGGGCGTGGCGTCCGGCGTCGCCTCGATGGCGCCCTTCGGCACGGGAAACCCGCGACCGGTGTTCGCCGCCCGCGGGATCGAGATCGTGGATGGCCCGCGTACGCTCAAGGAGCGGCACCTGAAGATGGCGCTCAAGCAGAACGGCCGCATTTTCCGGGCCGTGGCCTGGCGGGCGGCCGAACGACAGGACTACCTCACCGAGCACCGGGCGGCGCTCGACGTGGCATTTTCCTTGGAGCAGAATCAGTATAACGGGGAGACGTATCTGGAGCTGACGCTTGCGGACCATCGAAAGTCTGAGGATATCAGGATGTGAGGATTTGAGTATCATTGAAGGATTTGATCGACCAGCCAGATCCTTAGATGCTCATATCCTCAAATCCTCAAGTTCATTATGACGATGTGGCAACGTCGTGCCCGGCTGGTCATCGCGCTGACGGCCGTCGCGTTCGCCATCGTTGTCGGATTCGCGCTGAAGCGGCGTGTCCCGCAGTCTGCGGTTCCGCCCCCGGTCCACGCGGATCCGAAAACCGTCGTGTTCGAGATGACGGGGGGCATGATCGAGCGGTTCAAGTTCTCCCGCGAGGACGTGCGCGTCGCCTACGAGCGCCAGCTGACGTACACGGACGGATCCACCAAGTTGATGGGGGTCACGATTTCGGCGGACGGGCGCGCCGGCAGCCGCAGCTTCACGGTCACCGGCAAAGAGGCGCAGGTCGGACAGAACGAGTCGACGATTCAGCTGGACGGCGACGTTCGGGTCGCCGCCTCGGACGGACTGGCCGTACGGACCGAGCATGCCACATACTCGGACAGCGACGCGCTCGTCCGGGCGGCCGGGCCGGTGGAGTTTTCACGCGGCCGGATGACCGGGTCTGGCGTCGGCATGACCTACGACACCGCGCGAGACGTCCTCGTGCTCCTGGACCGGGCCATCGTGCACGTGGCCTCCGACGAGCAGGGCGCCGGCGCGACCGAGATCGCGTCCGGGACCGCCACCTTTGCCCGGCGGGAGAAGAACATCCGGTTCGAGCGCGACGTGAAGCTGCAGCGCGGCGGTCAATTGCTCGAGGCCGATACGGCGCTCGCGTATCTCACGTTCGATGAGACGCAGATTCAGCTGATGGAACTGCGCGGCCGCTCCCGGATTACGAAGGAACAACCCGCGGCCGGCGGGCTTCAGGAATTGACCGGCCACAACATGGACCTCAAGTACGCCGCCGACGGCCAGGCGCTCGAGCACGCGGAGATCAGGGGCGAGGGCGCGATCGTGCTTGCCGGAGGCCCCGGGGGGTCTGGTGGTGTCGCGGCGGGCCGTCAGATCAGAGCAACCTCCATCGACGTCGCGCTGGCGCCTGACGGCGCGACCCCCACCGCCCTTACCGCGCGCGATTCCGTGGTCCTGACCCTTCCCGCCGCAGGCGGAGTGCCCGAACGCACGATTCGATCGGCGACAATGGACGCCACGTCCAGCCCAGGCGAGCCGGCGCGCGGGCTCACTGCTGCGCAGTTTACGGGCGCTGTCGAATTTCGCGAGCAGGGCGCGAACCTCGATCGCGTGGCAAGAGCCGCGACGCTCGATGTGGCGCTGCAACCAGCCATGGCCGGATTCGAGGACGCGACGTTCCTGGGCGGCGCTCATTTCATCGAGGGGGGAACGGCGGGCGAGCCGCCGGGTAATCCTTGCGCGCCGGGCCGATCGTCGCGAATCCGGATGTGTGCGGCCCGGATTCGATACGATCTCGGCAAAGGCCTGGTCGAACTGACCGGTTCGGAACCAGGCACGATCCGGCCGCGCGTCGTCAACGACCAGATGGCCGCCGACGCGGAGCGGATCGACGTCGCGCTGGCAGGGCCCGACCTGAAGGCCGCGGGTGCGGTCAAGAGCGTGCTTTCAGGGAATGGTAATGGCGGTGCAAAGTCCGACAGGCAGCTGCCGTCGATGTTCAAGCAGGACAGGCCGGCGAACGTCACCGCGGACGCGCTCGACTACCGTGCCGCAACAGGCACCGCCACTTACACGGGAAACGCGCAGCTCTGGCAGGAAGAAACCTCGATCAAGGGCGCATCGATTGTGCTCGACGACAAGACCGGCGACCTGACGGCCGGTGGCGGCGTGACCACGGTCACCGTCCGCGATTCGCTGAACAAGAACAAGAAGACCGAACGCGTCCGATCGATTGCGACGGCCGCGGATTTCCGGTACGAGGAGGCCGTCCGCCGCGCCACCTATACCGGCAAAGCGCACATGAACAGCCCTGACGGCGACATGACGGCTGCGAGGATCGAACTGTATCTGAAGCCGTCGGATGCTGCAGACAACGATTTGGAGCGGGTCGAAGCCTACGAAAACGTCACGCTCCGCGACCAGAATCGGACGACGACAGGGGCGCAGCTCACCTACACCACGGCGGACCAGCGGTATGTCGTCACCGGCGCGCCGGTGAAGGTGGTCGACGAATGCCGCCGCGAGACGATTGGCAGCACGCTGACCTACCTCAAGTCGTCGGAGACCGTCACCGTCGACGGCAACGAACAGACACGCACCCAGTCGAAGGGGAGCGGGCAGTGTCCCTGAGTGCCGAGTGCAACACGTCGACAGCGACGCATCCTAGAATCTCCACCACAGAGGACACGGGGGACACGGAGGTTAAGTCCGGGCCGGAAGGGATTGCTCCTCTGTGTCCTCCGAGTCCTCCGTGGTGGCGAGTCTAGATGCCCACCCTTCGCACACACGACCTCACCAAGTCCTACAGCGGCCGCACGGTGGTGCGGGGCATCAACCTCGAGGTCGATTCGGGCGAGGTCGTCGGGCTGCTCGGCCCGAACGGAGCAGGGAAGACGACCACGTTCTACATGGTCGTGGGCCTCACCGCGCCCGATTCGGGCCGCGTGGTGCTCGATGGCCACGAGGTCACCGACGATCCGATGTACGTGCGGGCCCGCAAGGGCATCGGCTATCTGCCGCAGGAGCCGTCGATCTTCCGAGGGCTGACCGTCCAACAGAACATTCTCGCCATTCTCGAGACGATGGACCTCGACGCGCCGACCCGGCGCGCGCGCCTGGAACAACTGCTCGCGGAGCTGAACCTGACCCCTCTGGCGCATTCGCCGGCGCACACGCTGTCAGGGGGCGAGCGGCGACGCGCGGAGATCACGCGAGCGCTGGTCATGTCGCCGAAGTTCATCCTCCTCGACGAACCGTTCGCGGGGATCGACCCGATAGCCGTCTCTGACATCCAGCGGATCATCTTTCACCTCCGCGACCGGGGTATCGGCGTGCTCATCACCGATCACAACGTGCGGGAAACGCTCCGCATCACCGATCGCGCCTATATCGTGCATGGGGGGGTGATTTTCAAGAGCGGCACTCCAGCGGGGCTGGCTGCTGACGACGACGTCCGCCGGATTTATCTGGGGACCGAGTTCCGATTGGACTAGAATGGGCGTGGGAATTGCATCAGGTCTTCAGCGCCGCTAGATACCTCTCGGGGGCCGCGGCCTTCTTTTTTCGCCTAAGTGCAAGGGCGAAAATCACTTAGTTGACACGCACGGGTCTATGGGCATCCAGCAGAAACTCCACACCAAACTCGTTCAGAAGCTGATTCTCACGCCTTCACTGCAGCAGGCGATCAAGCTGCTGCCGATGTCGACGCTCGAATTGTCGGACCTCCTGAATCAGGAAATGGTCGAAAACCCGATGCTCGAGGAGGTGCCGACCGAGGAACTGCAGCCGGCGGAAGCCGCCGCGGCGCAGGAAAAACCCGAGGGCGAGGCGGCGGTCAACAAGACCGACACCTGGGACGATCAGGACTACGAGTACTTCTTCGGCGATTACCTGGACGACGGCTACCGGCCGCGCGCTCCGCAGGAAATCAAGGAGCTGCCGCCGATCGAAAACACGCTCTCAACGGCCAGCTCGCTCTCCGATCACCTGATGTGGCAGCTGTCGATGCAGACCGACGACCCGCTGATGCGGGAAATCGGCTCGGCAATCATCGGGAACCTGGACGACGACGGGTATCTGGTGGCCTCGTTCGAAGAACTGGCGGCCATGGGACCGTGGCCGCTGGCGGAAGTGGAGCGGGCGCTGCGCCTGATTCAGAGCTTCGACCCCGTCGGCGTCGCCTCGCGGGACCTGCAGGAATGTCTCCTCCTGCAGCTGCGACACTTGGGCCTCGAAGGCACTCCGACGGAAAAGGTCGTTGCCGAACACCTGCGGCTTCTCCAGAACCATCAGGTGCCCGAGATCGCCCGCAAGCTGGGGCTGACGATCGACGACCTGAAGGAACACATCGAAGTCATCCGGCATCTGGACCCGAAACCGGGCAGCCGTTACAACCCGACGCAGTCACAATACGTCATCCCCGACGTGTATGTGGTCAAGGTCGAGGATCAGTATGTCGCGGTGCTGAACGAAGACGGCCTGCCGCAGATGCGGATCAGCCCCGTGTACCGGCGGTTGCTGGACAAGGGCGCGGACAACAGCGACGAAACGCGGGCGTACGTGAAGGACAAGTTCCGCTCGGCGCTCTGGCTGATCAAATCGGTCGAACAGCGCCAGAAGACGATCCACAAGGTCGCCAACAGCATCATCAACTTCCAGCGCGACTTCCTGGATCAGGGCATCGAACATCTCCGCCCGCTCGTCCTGCGCGACGTGGCCAACGACATCGGGATGCACGAATCGACCGTCAGCCGCGTCGTCACCAACAAGTACATGCACACGCCGCAGGGCGTGTTCGAGATGAAGTACTTCTTCCACAGCGGGATCAGCAGCTCGTTCGGCGAAAGCGTGTCGTCGGTCACGATCAAGCAGCGGATCCGGAAGATCATCGAGAACGAAGATCCGCGCAAGCCGCTGAGCGATTCCAAGATCGTCAGCATCCTTCAGCGCGAGGGCCTGGTCCTGGCGCGCCGCACGATCGCGAAGTACCGCGAGGAGCTCAAGATCTCCACGTCCAACCAGCGCAAAGTGTTGTATTGATGCGACTAGAGCTCACAGGCCGACACCTCGACATCACCCCGGCGCTCCGCCGTCTCGTCACCACGAAGTGCGCGAAGCTGGAACGGATGCTCAACGACAGCGCCGTATCCGCGCAGGTCGTGCTCGAGCGCGAGAAGCACCGGCTCTGCACCGAAATCACGCTGCATGCGCGAGGCGAGAAATTCCTGCACGGCGTCGCCGATGGCGGCACCTGGGAAGCCTCGCTGTCGGGCGCATTCGCCAAGCTGGCCAACCAGGCCGCGACGATGAAGGGCAAGCGGCAGGAAAGGAAGCGCCGCGGGATAAAGGTCGCGCCGGAGGGCCCGATAGACGGGGTCGAGGTGGCCAACGCGCCACCGCGGACCGGCCGCGTCCGCCCGCGGATGCCGCGCACTATGCGCGCGTCGCGTCAGGCCGTCAGCACGATGTCGATCGCCGACGCCGTGCGCGCCGTCGAGGGCAGCCGTGACGGCATCGTCGTCTTCCTGGATCCCGAGACGGCCTCAATCAACGTGCTGTCCCGCCGTGCCGACGGGGAGCTGACGCTCGTGGAAATCGAGCTATAGTCCCAGGCTCCAGAGGTTGACCGTGAACTCCGAACCTCTTGAACCCGAACCCTTGAACCCTTGAGCCCTTCCCGATGCCCCCCGTTCCGAGCCTGTGCGTCGGCGTACTGCTTCGCAGCCGGACCGAGACGCTCGGCCTGCCTCTCGATTTGCTGGCCGGCGCGGATGGCCTGACCCGCGTCATCACCAGCCCCCACATTCAGGAGACCGGGCTCGCCCTCGCCGGCTTTCACGAATTCCTCAAACCCGGCCGGGTACTGATTTTCGGCGAAAGCGAAGTCCGGTACCTGGAGAGCCTCGAAACGCAGTCCCGTTCGGCGGCGCTGCGGCTCGCCCTCACTCCCGAAGTCCCATGCGTGGTGATCACGGGTGGCTTCGAGCCGCCGGCGGAGCTCCTGCTCGAAGCGGAACGCTCGAGCCTGCCGGTGTTGAAGACCTCGGCGGCCACGCCGACCGCGATCGCACGGCTGACTTCGATTCTGGAGGACTCCCTCGCCGAGCGGACGATGACGCACGCCGTGCTGATGGACATCCTCGGCCTCGGCGTCCTGATCGTGGGCGAGAGCGGAATCGGCAAGAGCGAGTGCGCGCTCGATCTGATCGTTCGCGGGCACCGGCTCGTCGCCGACGACACCGTCGAGATTCGGCGCCGGGCGGAGACGATTCTGATCGGCACCTGCCCCGAGCTGACGCGCAACCACATGGAGCTGCGCGGCCTCGGCGTCATCAACGTGAAGGATCTGTTCGGCGTCGCGTCCACTCGCGCTTCCAAGCGGGTGGAGCTGGTCGTCCAGCTCGAGCGCTGGGAGCCGGGCCGCGAATACGAGCGGCTTGGGCTCGACGACGAGTTCCACGAAATTCTCGGCCTGAAGACACCGCTGGTCCGCATGCCGGTTGCCCCGGGCCGAAGCGTCGCGATTCTGGTGGAGGTCGCCGCGCGTAATCAGCTGCTGCGATCGCGGGGACATCACGCGGCGCGGGCGCTGGCCAAGCGCCTCGACCGCACGCTTCGCGACGCCTCGCTCCCGTCCCACGTGGGGGATGACGACGACCTCGAGCCTGGAGAGCCGCAGTGAAAACAAAGGCGCGACGGGCTGGACGGGCGAGAAAGACCGGAGAAGCGGGGAAATCCGGCGCATCCGGAAGCCCGTCCCGCGGACCGATCGACCTGGTCCTCCGGAAGGGGGAACGGCGTGGGAAGTCGAGCCAGCCGTTCATCGTGATCACGGGCCTGTCCGGTTCCGGCAAGTCGCAGGCCATTCGCGCGCTCGAGGATCTCGGCTACTTCTGCGTCGACAACCTCCCGACGACGCTGATTCCGACAGTGGCGGCCTTGTCGCTGCGGGGCAACCGCGACATCGAGAGGGTTGCCATCGTCGTTGACGTCCGTGAGGGCAATTTCCTCTCGTCGTTCCCCAGGATCTTCCGTGGGCTGCGGAAGATGCCCCGGCTGAACCCCGTGCTGATCTTCCTGGAGGCCAGCGACACGGCGCTCGTGCGGCGGTTCAGCGAGACGCGACGGCCCCATCCGCTGGCCCCGGGTCGCTCGGCGAGCGAGGGGATTCGCGACGAGCGGGCGCGCCTGAATGCCATCCGCGGCATGGCCGACGAGATCGTCGACACGTCCGACATGACCGTGCACGAACTGCGGCGGTTCTTCATGGGGTTGTCGCGTGGCCGCTCGCGCACCGCCCTCGTCATCACCATGCTGAGCTTCGGTTACAAGTATGGAGTGCCCGTGGACACCGATCTGATGTTCGACGTCAGATGCCTGCCGAACCCGCATTTCGTACCGACGCTGCGCCCCGTACCGGCCGCGATCGCGCGGTCGTGAAATTCATGGAAAAGGACGCGCCGACGCGGGAGTTCATCGGTAAGCTGGAGGAGTACGTCCGCTACGTCGTGCCGCACTACATCGCGGAAGGAAAGAGCTATCTCACAATCGCCATCGGTTGCACCGGCGGCCGCCATCGTTCCGTGATGATCGCGGAACGGCTGCGGCGCAGCCTGGCCGACATCCGCGGCGCGCGCGTGCGCGTCCGGCATCGTGATATCGGCCTATGATCGGAGTCGTCGTCGTCACCCACGGGCAGCTCGCCACCGAGCTGGTCAACGCCGCCGAGATGATCGTCGGCGACCTGCCGCAGTTCACGGCGGTCTCGATCGGCTGGCACGACGACGTGAACGACGCGAGGGAGGAAATCGTCCAGGCGATCGAGCGCGTGCGGGGACCGGAAGGAGTGCTGCTGCTGACCGACATGTTCGGGGGCACGCCGTCGAACCTCGGCATGACCTTTCTCGAGAAGGACCGGATCGAGGTCATCACCGGCGTCAACCTGCCGATGCTGATCAAGCTGGCCGGGCTCGTGCAGTCGCAGGACCTGCTGGCGGTCGCGCGCGAGATGCGAGACGATGGGAGGAACGCCATCTGGGTGGCGTCGGACTTGCTGCGGGGCGAAAAAGCGTAGGGATGGTGTCTCGGACCGTCACCGTCGTGAACCAGCTTGGCATGCACGCCCGGGCGGCGGCGAAGTTCGTTCACCTGGCGACGAAGTACGAGGCGCACGTCCGGGTGGCGCGGGATTCGCGGGAGATGGACGGCAAGAGCATCATGGGCATCCTGCTGCTGGCGGCAGCGCGGGGCACCACCATCACGATCAGCGCGGACGGTCCGGACGAGCGTGACGCGATCGAGGCCCTTGTTGCGCTGGTCGAGTCCGGCTTTGGTGACGACACATGCAGCGCCTGATCGGGATCGGCGTTTCTCCCGGGATCGTGTCAGGCCGCGCGGTGATTCTGATCCAGCGCGGTCAGGTGCTGCGCTACCGGATCAGCAAGGCGCGGCTCGCCATCGAGGTCGAACGGCTCGAGAAGAGCCGCGAGCGCTCGCGGCAGCAACTGGTCGACATCCGCGCCCGCGTGGCGCTCCGGCGGCCCGAGCTGGCGACGATGTTCGACGCGCAGCTGCTGATGCTCGACGACCCGATGCTCGTCTCGCGCGTGGCCGACATCGTGCGCGAGCAGCGCGTGAACGCCGAGTGGGCCGTGCAGCAGGTCTTCCACGAGTTCAGCTCCGTCTTCGACGAGATCGCGGATCCGTACCTCCGCGAGCGGAAAGGCGAGCTCTCGGATCTCGCCGGGCGGCTCAAGATGAATCTGCAGCAGGGCGTGGCCACGCCCAGGGACCTCCTGCGCGACCTGGACGAGTCCTCCGTCATCGTCGCCGACGAGCTCACCGCCTCGCTCGCGGCGCAGATTGACTGGACCAAGGTCCGAGGTTTTGCCACCGACGCAGGCAGCCGGACGTCCCACACCGCGATCCTGGCTCGATCGCTCGACGTGCCCGCCGTCGTCGGCCTGCACAATGCGAGCGAGATCGTTCAGGCCGGTCAGCTCGTGGTGATCGACGGCACGGCGAGCGAGCTGATCGTCGATCCGACCCCCGACGACCTCGCGCGGGCGGCGCGCGCCGAGGACAACCGGCCGGCCGTCGGCGGCGACGCCGAGCGACGGCGTCCGGCGGCCACGGCCGACGGCGTTCCGATTCGGCTCGAGGCCAATATCGAGTTTCCCGACGATCTGGCGGCCGCCCGGTACGCGGGCGCCCAGGGCATCGGCCTGTATCGCTCGGAGTTCCTGCTGACGGGGTCTTCGGGCGCGGCAGTAGGCGAAGACGAGCAATACGAGATCTATCGGGGAATGCTGGAGGGCATGGCCCCTGGCCCGGTCACCATCCGGACGTTCGACGTCGACGAAGATCAGCTCGCGTCGCGCCTGACGGGCCCGTTCGGCGGCGGCTGGGCAGCCGACGGCGAGCGCACCAGCCGTCAGGGGTTGCGCGGGCTTCGGCTGAGCCTGAGCCGGCCCGAGCCTTTCCAGGTGCAGCTGCGGGCGCTCCTGCGAGCCGCGCGGCATGCCTCGCAGGTTCCCGCGGGACAGCTGAGAATCATGTTTCCGTTCGTGTCGAGCGTGGAGCAGGTACGCGAAGCACGACGCATGGTGAAGGAGGCGGTGGCGGAGGTGGGGCGGCACGGCGGGCCGGTGCCAGTCGTGCCGATTGGCATCGTCATCGAGATTCCGGCCGCCGCGTACACGGCGGATCTGCTGGCGCGGGAAGTGGACTTCTTCACGATCGGCACCAACGATCTGATCCAGTATTGCCTGGCCGTCGATCGCTCAGACGAGCGCGTCTCGCGGCTGTACGAGCCGCTGCACCCGGCGATCCTGCGGATGATCGTCATGGTGCGCAGGGCGGCGTCCCGGCAACGGATTCCCGTGTCGCTCTGCGGCGAGATGGCGTCGGACCCCGCGCTGCTGACGCTTCTCGTCGGACTGGGACTGACCGAGTTCAGCATGACGCCGGGCGCGATTCCCATCGCCAAGCAGGTGCTGGCAGAAGTACGCTCGGACGATATGCGCGCCTTGGCGCGCCGCATCCTGCGCCTGTCGACGGTCGAAGACATCGAACGCGAGCTGATGACGGCATTCGGCCGACTCTCGTCGATTCACGAATGAAAATGCACCTGGTGAAAACGATGTAGTGTCCGCCTTCAGGCGGACCGTCTGGGAGTCCGGCTGAAGCCGGACAGTACGTACTACGCGGTAGGGGAGTATCTGGTGAACGGTGATGTGACGCGCGTCGAGAAACCGTGGGGCTACGAGCTGCACTGGGCCAAAACGGATCGGTACGTCGGCAAGCTGATCCACGTCAACGCGGGCCACGCGCTCAGCCTCCAGTATCACAACGTGAAGGACGAGACGATTTACCTCCACTCGGGGCTGCTGTTGTTCGAGATTCAGGTGGACGGCAAGCTCGTCGAGCGCGAGATGCACCCCGGCGAGCGCGTGCACATCACGCCCAAGACCATTCACCGCATGACGGCGATCCAGGACAGCGACATCTTCGAGGTATCCACTCCCGAGTTACAGGACGTGGTGCGGCTCGAGGACCGATACGGGAGGGAGGTTGACAAGAAATGAAATCGGGTAATCGGGTAATTTGGTAATCGGGTATTGATGAATTGAGTGGGCAATCGGCCAATCAACCAGCCAATCGGCCAATCAATTACTCGATTACCAGATTATCCAATTACCCGATTCAGAAGGGTATATCGTCGTCGGTGAGCGGTTCGGACGAATCAGGGCCTGGCGATCCGGTGTGGCCGCCCATGCTGTCCCCGCCGCGATCGGTCGACGCCCCGCGGCTTCCGCCGCCGAGCAGGACGACCTTGTCGGCGCGAATCTCGGTCGTGTACCGCTTGATGCCGTCCTTGTCGTCCCACTGGCGTGTCTGCAGCCGCCCTTCGACGTAGATCTGCTTGCCCTTGGTCAGATAGTCCGTCAGCGACTCGGCGGTCTTGCCCCAGAGCACGACCCGGTGCCACTCCGTTTTTTCCTGCTTCTGACCGGCCTTGTCGTTCCAGACCTCGGTCGTCGCCATGTTGATCGTCGCGACCGCCGCGCCGCCGGGTGTGTACCGCTTTTCGGCGTCGCGTCCGAGATTGCCGACCAGGATCACCTTGTTCACGCTTCCCATAAGCGCGCGATTGTACCCTAGAACTGAACCAGTACGTTGCCCAACACGCGGTGTGCGACAACGTACGTAGTGTCCGCCTTCAGGCGGACCAGCGCAGTCCGGCTAAAAGCCGGACACTACATGCCGAGCGGTTACCGCGCGGGCGGGGGGAGCTGCTGTCGCGCGAGCAGCGCGGCATCGCTGTCGGGGTACGTCTTCACGACATACTCGAACGCTTCCCGCGCCCGGTCCGGCTGTTTCAGGTTCTTGAGCGCAATGCCTTTGCGGTAGTACGCATCGGGCACACCGGGCGCTTTGGGATAGCTCTGGATCGCCCGGTCGTACGCCTCGATCGCCATGTCGTTCTTGCCGGCCTGAAAGTACGAGTGGCCGATGTAAATCTGGGCGTCGGCGGCCCGCTCTGTTCCCGGGAAGTGTTGGATCACCGCCTCGAATCCCGCGATGGCGAGATCGTACTGGGCCAGCGTGTAATCGGCCTGCGCCGACTCGAATAGTCTCTGCGGCGACGTGCCGATCGGGACGACAGGCGGCGCGGGGCGCGCTGCGGTGGTACCTGGGTCAACGACACCGGGGTTTCCGGCGTCCCCAGGCCCGCCGGGCGCCGTCCCGGCGGCGGGCGCGGCGCCGGTCTCCAGCGGGGCGGACTCGTTGAACGCCGGACGGGCGCTCAGCTGTTGCACGCCCTGGCGCAGCGCGTCGACTTCGGTGTTCAGCGTGCCGAGGCGCACGTTGGTGTCGTCGAGCTTCTCGCGGATCTCGCGGACGTTGTTGCTCAGGTTGTCCATCACCAGCTTCTGGTCCGCCAGGGCCCTGCCGGTGTTGCTGGCCTGCTCGTCGATGCGAGCCTCGAGGCGCGCGTTGACCGCTTTAATCGATTCAGCGATCGATCCAAGGAGGTTCTGGATTAGCTGGTTCTGCTCCTGCATCATCCGCATGTCGGCCATCAACTGCCGCTGTTCCCGGCTTTGCGCGGCGGCCGGCGTCACGAAGGTGACGGTCGATGCCAGGACGATCAGGACGCTAGAGGCGCGGACGGTAGGGAAGGTCATGACGCTCTCTCATCTTGCGGTGACCACGAAATGCGCGCGCCGGTTCCTTCCGTACGCGGCTTCGTCGTGTCCCGGATCAAAAGGGAATTCCTTGCCGTAGCTGACCGTTTTGAGCCTGTCCGCCGGTATGCCCAGCGTGACGAGGTACGCTCGCGCGGCCAGCGCCCGGCGTTCGCCCAATGCCAGATTGTACTCGGCGGTGCCGCGCTCGTCGGCATGACCCTCGATCGTGATCGTCCAGGTCGGGTACCGCTTCATCACCGCCGCGTTTCCGTTGAGCACGGCCTGCGCGGCGGCGCCGATCTCGTTGCTGTCCAACTCGAAGAACACCGGCATGAGCGGCGAGTTCCGATTGAGATCGTCAAGCGAAGCCGAGGCAATGGAGTCGGTCGCCAACGGCTCGGGCGGCACGATCACCGGCTCGGCAACCGGCTCGGGCGGGGCGGGCGGGCGCGCGCCCGTGCTGTCCGCCGTCGTCATCGGGGGAGGCGCCGGTCTGGCCACGGGCGGCGTCTTCTTGCCGCAGGCCGCCGCGGTCAGCCCCAGCGCGAGAATCAACAGTAGCGCCGAGCGAATCTTCATCGTGTGCTCCCAATCACAATCATCAATCATCAATCACCAATCAGCAATTCACGATCTCATCTCGACCAGTCGGGCTGGAAATTGTTGCCCGTTCTCGTGAGCTGTTTCAGGTCCCTGCCGTCGCGTGCGACGGAGAAAATCTGCGACTTACCCGAGCGTGTCGAGGTGAACGCGAGATGCCGTCCGTTCGGCGCCCAGGACGGGCTCTCGTTGGTGCCTTCGCCGAACGTAATCTGCCGCACTTCACGGCTCGCCAGACTCATGATCTTGATGTCGTTGCCAGGGCCGGTGCGGGCGGCGTACACAATTTCGTTGAACGGCGCCGGAGACCACGTCGCCCGATCGGCGTACGGCTCCGACGTCAGCTTCTGGAGCCCGAGGCCGTCGGCGCCGACGATGTAGATCTGCGGCGTGCCTGTGCGGTCCGACGTGAACGCGATCTGATTCCCTGACGGCGACCAGGTTGGCGTGATGTCGGCGGCCGGATGGTTCGTGATCCGCCGGACATCCGAGCCGTCGCGGTTGATGACGTACAGCTCGATATTGCCGTCGCGGGTCGAGGCAAAAGCCAGCCGCGTGCCATCCGGCGACCATGACGGCGTGAAATTCTGGCCCGCGTTCTTCGTCAGTTCCTCGAGCGTGCCCTTGTAGATGTTCGAGATGAAGATGTTCGGCTGGCCGCGACGGTACGACGAATAGGCGATCGAGCCGGAGTCCGGCGACCAGGCGGACGTGATGTTCAGCGATCGGCCAACCGTGACGCGCCGCTGGTTCTCGCCGTCGTAATCCGCCACGTAGATCTCCTTGACCGAGCGGGTCTCAATCGATCCGCCAATCCGCTCCCCGTCGCGATCGGAATTGAACGTGAGCTTGGTGCGGGCCACGCCGCGCAGCCCCCGCTGGGTGTCATGGATCTCGTCGGCCACGGTGTGCGCGTACAAACGCGGATTGGCCGTCGACCCGCTGTATTCCTTGGCGAACGGCGACGGTGGAATCGGCTGCCGGCTATGAAGGTCGAACAGCCTCACCTCGATCCTGAGTCCGGTCGGCACCTTCTGCACCGTGCCGATGATGAGACCGTCGGCGTTCAACTCCCGCCAGCGATCGAATGGCACGTTGGTGATCGACGTCGCGGGAGTAATCGTGGCGTAGACGTCCCGCGGAATCAGGGCGAATTCGCGCTCGTACGCCAGGTCGTCGAACAGGACCTCTGTGATGGTCCGGGCGATCGCCTGGGTTTCCGCGTCGTTCGTCAGGGCGATGAACTGGGGGACGGCCAGGCGCGGCGGCGCCCCGCCGTCCCCGGTGATCGTGGTCGTGATCTCGGCGGGTTGCTGCGCCGCGGGCGGGGCAGCGGGCTGCGGTTGCTGCGCGCGCGCGCCCAGCGTGACCAAAGCGGCCACCGCGGCGGCCGTCGTCATCAAAGTAACGCGCATCGTGCTTCGTCCTGTATCAAACATCCGTTTCACCGTTGGTACTGAAAGTGGAGGTGAACCGTCAGCGTCGGGTTCGGGAACGCATCGGGCAACTGCGGCAGCCGGGCGGTCACGAAGACCGCCCGCTGGGCGGCGAGGTCGGCGATCGGAAAGTTGCTCGACTTCTCGAGCACGACGTCCTGCAGCACACCGTCGCGTCGAATCGTGAACTTCACCGTGGCCAGACCTGTCACGTTCTGGCCCTGGTTCCAGTTCTTCGTGATGCGCTGGACCATCGTCAGGATGTAGTCGGGGCAGCAGAAATCGCCGACGTCGAGGCTTGCGCCGACGCCGGGGCCGCCGCCGCTCGACAAGCCAAAGCCCTGACCGCGGACTCCGGTTTCGGCGATCGCGGTGCCAGGGCGCGGTTCCGCTCCCCGCGTCGCCGTGCGCCCGCGCGCATCGTCGGGCGCCTGCTTGGCGTCGGGCGACGAGGGCCGCGCCCGCGCCCCAGGCGTGGGGAGTGTCATTGCCGGGGCGACCGCCGCGGGTGGACGGACCGGTTCCGGCCGCGCTTGCTCGGGGGCCGGCGCCTGGACCGCCCGGCCGCCCATCGTCGTGAGGCCCCCGCTCCGTGGCCCTTCGCCGCCGCTTCCCAGGGAGATCGTCATGATCGTCTTGGGATCAGAGTCCGATTGCGAATCCAGCCATCCGGCAGGCGCGAACATGAAGCCGGCCAAGGCCACCACGTGCACAGCGATCGACACGACCGTCATGCGTTGAAATCCGGACGGCTCGTGCGCGCGATCGCGCAGCACGTCGGTGACGTCCATGTTCCAGGTGCCAGTGGCGCCGGACACTATTTCTCCCCGGGCATCTTGGAAACGAGCCCGATGTTCTCGACGCCCGCCGCCATCAGGCGATCGATTACGTCATTCTGATCCTGAATCTGCAGTGTGCCGTCCATGCGCAAGTAGATTTTCTTCTCACTCTCATTCTCCATCTTCTGGCGCACCCGTTCCTGAAGAATCTCAAGCTGGAGCGGCTCGTCGCCGAGGTAGACGAGACGATCCTTGCGAAACGTCAGCGGCACGTTGACGAACACCCGCTCTCCCTGGATGGCGGTGGCGCGGACTGCCGTCGGCAGGTTGACGTCGACGCCGCGCTGAATGAGCGGCGCCGTCACCATGAAAATGATCAGCAGTACCAGCATCACGTCGACGAGCGGGACGACGTTGATCTCGGCGAGCGAGGTGGCGACGCGGTGGCCGCGGCCGGCCCGCCCCGAGCCGCTTCCGGTTGTGACGTGGACCTTGGGCATCAGGTGAAATTGCGTTCCGCGATGTTGAGGAACTCCATCGCGAAGTCGTCCATCTCCGAAGCGAACAGTCTGACGCGGTTCCCCAGATGGTTGTATGCGACGAGCGCCGGAATGGCCGCCGCCAGCCCGAAGGCCGTGGCGATGAGGGCTTCAGCAATAGGAGTGCCGACCACGGCGAGACTGGTCGAGCCGGTTTGTCCGATGCTGAGAAACGCCGTCATGATGCCCCAGACCGTCCCGAATAGCCCGATGAACGGCGCCGCGCTCGCCGTCGTGGCGAGGAGCGGTAGCCGCCGCTCGAGCTTGTTGACTTCAACGGCCGCCGCGCGCATCAGCGAACGATCGACGGCCGACAGACTCTTCAGAGTAGGACGAACGGCGGCCGATTGTGGATTGCCGGTGGCGTCTGCGGCGCTCGCGCTCCGCAGCTGCGCGGTCAGTTCGGCGTATCCGGATTGAAACAGCCCGACCAGCGGGCTGTCCTCGAGCGACTTGCAGACGGCCTGGACCTCGGAGAACTTGTTGCTCCGCCGGAAGACATCCAGAAACTGGGCGGTGTGCCGTTCGGCCTTCCGCAGCGCCCACCATTTGTAGAGAATGACGGCCCAGGACGCGACCGAGAACAGCGCGAGAATCAGCAGGACCACACGCGACGCGGTACTGGTGTTGGCCAGGAGGTCGAGAATCGCTGAACCCGAACTCCCAGGTACGGCGCCGCTTTCACCCTCGACCTGGAGGGCAAAGAACAGGCTTCCAAGCGTGCGCAAAAGTCCTCCGCTACAAAGCTAGTGCGCCGCTGGGACAGCGCCTGTCCGGGGGTGGACCCCCAAGAGGTTAGTGAACGTGGGGAACCCCAGATTGTTCCCGCACTGTAGCACGCTACGAAAACCGCTGTCAAACCTATGTTAGGATTGGAGTTCTCGCGCTTCAGATGCTTCGTTTTCTCCGGATCACCAACCTCGCGGTCATCGATTCGGTCGAGGTCGAATTCGACGTCGGCCTGAACGTCCTGACCGGCGAAACGGGAGCCGGCAAGTCGATTCTCGTCGGAGCCGTCGACCTCCTCCTCGGCGGCCGCGCCTCAGGCGACCTCGTCCGGACCGGAGAGGATGCCGCCAGCATCGAGGCGATTTTCGAACGTGGAACTGCCGAGACCCTGGTCCGCCGCGAGATTGCCGCCAACGGCCGCAGCCGCGCGTTCATCGACGGAGCGCTTGCAACGGCGGGGAGCTTGAAGGAGCTGGCCGCGCATCTCATCGAGCTGCACGGCCAGCACGAGCACCAGACCCTCCTCGATCCATCTACCCACCTCGGCGTCCTCGATGCGTTCGGCCGGCTCGAGTCGCTCGTCGCCCCGGTTCGCGTGGCCTTCGAGGAGCTGCGCGCGTCGGCCGACGCGCTGTCCCGCCTGCGGCGGGCGATCGCCGACCGTGGTGCGCGCCTCGAGCTGTTGACGTTCCAGCTGGGTGAGTTGGACCGGGCGAAGCTCAGGCCAGGCAGGGCGGGAGCGGCCATCGGTGGCGAGACGAAGGCGGGGGAGCCGGACGAACCTGACGAAGATGTCGAGCTGGCTGGTCTGCGGCAGGTGCTCGCGAACGCCGAGCGGATCACGCGACTCTGCCAGGAGGGCTATTCGTCGTTGTACGAAAGCGACGATGCGATTCTTGCGGGACTCGGCCATGTCTGGCGTCGCGTCGCGGAGCTGGCCGCGCTCGACCCGCAGTTTCAGCCCTACCTGGAAGCACGTGACGGCATCAAGTCGCAGCTGGAAGATCTAGCCTTGTTCCTGCGGCGTTACGCCGACGGCTTCGAAGCGTCGCCGGCACGCCTGCAGAAGGTCGAGGAGCGCCTCGCCCTTCTCGATCGCCTGAAGCGCAAGTACGGGCCGTCGCTCGGCGAGGTCGTCGCCCGCCGGGACGCGCTCCGGCGCGAGCTCGAGGAGCTGCAGCAGGGGGACGACACGGTCGCGCAACTCGAACGGGAACATGCGGCGGCGCGGGAGCGCTACCTCGCCTCCGCCCGGATACTGGGGAAAGCGAGGCGGGAATCCGCTGGGCGGTTCGCGCCCGAGATCGAGGGCCTGCTCGCCGAGCTGGCCATGGAACGGACGCGATTCGAAGTGCGGTTTGCGGATGCCGACGCGCCGTTCCCCGAATCGTCATGGACCGCGGAGGGCATCGACGTCGCGGAGTTCTTTATCTCTCCCAATCCCGGCGAGGACCTGCGGCCGCTCGCCCGTATCGTGTCAGGCGGCGAGTTGTCGCGGATGATGCTGGCCATCAAGACGCTGACGTTCGGCGCCCGAGTAGGCGGGCGCGACCGGGCCGGGTCCGGAGCGGCGTCCGCCACGTCCGGAACGGGGGCGCCGGGTTTAGTATTCGACGAGATCGACGCCGGCATCGGAGGACGGGTTGCCGACGTCGTCGGACGGAAGCTGCAGGCACTCGGCTCGGCGTTTCAGGTGCTCTGTATCACGCACCTGCCGCAGATCGCGGCGTGCGCCGACACGCACTTCGAGATTGAGAAGCGCGTGCGGCGGAACCGGACCACCGTCCACGTCCGCCGCCTCGAGGGTGAAGATCGCGTCAACGAGCTCGCGCGGATGTTGGGCGGGGAAACGATTACGGAGGGACTTAGAGCCTCTGCTCGTGAGATGCTTGCAGAGCGCGGGGCTGCCCAGGGGCGAGGCGAAAGCGAAAGGCGAAAGCGAAAGTGACTCGCAGGTATCTGATCGAAACGTTCGGCTGCCAGATGAACGTCCACGACTCCGAGCGCATGGCGGGGCTGCTCGAGCAGGCCGGCTTCGAGGCAGCCGACGAGGCGGCCGACGCCGACGTCGTCGTGATCAACACCTGCAGCGTCCGGGAGCGCGCGGAAGAAAAGCTGTACACACGGCTGGGCGAGCTCCGCCAACTCGCCATCGAGCAGGGGCACGATCGAATCGTGGCGGTCGCCGGATGCGTCGCCCAGCAGGAAGGGGAAGCCATCCGTAGACGCGCGCCCGGAGTGACCGACGTCATCGTCGGGACCCAGGCGATCCGCCAGCTGCCGATGCTCGTCGAGCAGGCTACTCAGGCGAAAAAGGGGTCGGGAGTCTTTTTTTCGACCGGCCCGGCAAAAAAGACTCCCGACCCCTTTTCGATCGACCTCAACGCCTACGACGATGTGACGTGGCCGCTGGGGGTGACGCTACGAGGCGACCCGGTCAAGGCGTACGTGACGATTATCGAGGGCTGCAACGAGTTCTGCAGCTTCTGCGTGGTGCCGTACACGCGAGGCCACGAGCGCATGCGGCCAAAGGCCGACATCCTGGCGGAGGTGCGGGAGGCCGTGTCGACCGGGCGCTGCGAGGTGCAACTCCTCGGGCAGATCGTGAACCATTACGTGGCGCCCGACGACCCGGACTGCGACTTCGCGGCCCTGCTCGAAGCGATTCACGAGGTCGATGGCCTCGAGCGGATCCGTTTCGCCAGCCCGCACCCGCGGCACGTCACGCCGCGCTTCCTCGAGGCAATGGTGCGGCTGCCGAAGATCTGCCGGCACCTGCATCTGCCCGTGCAATCGGGTTCGACGCGCCTGCTCGAGTCGATGCGCCGCCGCTACACGCGAGAGAGTTATCTCGCCCTGGTCGGCAGCATCCGCGAACGGCTGCCCGAAGTGGCGCTCTCCACGGATATGATTGTCGGGTTCCCGGGGGAGTCCGACGCGGACTTCGAAGACACCCTGTCGCTGACCGCTGCGGTCGGATATCACAGCATGTTTTCGTTCAAGTACTCTCCGCGCCCCGGCACGCTGGCCGGCCAACGGCTGGCCGATGATGTACCGGATGACGTCAAGACCAGGCGTATCATGGCGTTGCAGGCATTACAGCGCGAGATTCAGACTTCGCTGAACGAGCGCCTGGTGGGGCAGGAGGTGGCCGTTCTGGTGGACGCCGCGAGCCGCCGACGTGCCACGGAACTCTCGGGGCGGACGAGCACGAACGTCGTCGTGAACCTGCCCGGGTCGGTCGAGTGGATTGGTCGGACCGTCCCCGTGCGCGTGGAACGCGCCGGGCCGCATAGCGTGTGGGGGCAGCCATGCAAATCGAAATGACCATCAAGGGCCTGATGGTCGATCCGGTCACCAACGTGCCGATCGTCATCCTGCGCGACAAGGATGGCCAGCGGGTGCTGCCGATCTGGGTCGGGATCTTCGAGGCCAACGCCATCGCGCTCCAGATCGAGAACATCGCGACGCCGCGGCCGATGACTCACGACCTGCTCCGGAACGTCATTCAGGACCTCAAGGCGTCGGTGCAGAAGATCGTGGTGTGCGACCTGCAGGAGAACACCTTCTACGCGCTGATCTACCTGTCGCTGAACGGCGATACGGTGGCGATCGACGCGCGTCCGAGCGACGCCATCGCGCTGGCGCTGAGGGCCCGGGCGCCGATTTTCGTCGAGGACGTGGTGATCGACAACGCCAAGCCAATCGATTTTTCCACGGAGAAGGCGGACCCCGATCGGCTCCATCGGTGGCTGGAAAGCCTGGACCCGGACGACCTGGGGAAATACAAAATGTGAATCGGGTAATTGGATAATGAATCGGGTAATCGGGTAATCGATTGGGGCAGTTGATCAATAAATTACCAGGTTATCCAATTGCCCGATTACCCGATTGCGAGTTTCACCATTCCTGTTACAATCCCTTCCGACCGATTCCCCCTCACATTGATGCTTCGCGAATGATCGTTGCGATCGCCAACCAGAAGGGCGGCGTGGGCAAGACCACGACCGCGATCAACCTGGCCGCGGCGCTGGCCCTGCGCGGGAAGCGGACGCTCCTGGTCGATCTCGATCCTCAGGCCAACAGCACGCTGTCGTTCCTCGACATGCCTCAGGTGTCCAAGAGCGTCTACGACGCCATCGTCGATCCCGCGATCCCGATCAAGGACGTGATCCTGCCCACGCCGGTCAAGAACCTGTGGATTGCGCCATCGCGGATCGCGCTGGCCAAGCTCGAGGCGAAGCTGGTGGGGGAGATGGATGCGCATTTCCGGCTGAAGGACAAGCTGGAGCCGATCCTCAACGAGTACCCGCACATCGTCATCGACTGCCCGCCGACGCTGGGACTGCTCACCGTGAACGCGCTGGTGGCCTCGACGCACCTGCTGATTCCCATTCAGTCGTCGTATTTCGCGCTGGAGGGAACCGACGACCTGCTGGAAACCATCGAGAAGGTGCGGGCGCGCCCCAACCCGGCGCTGCGGATCCTGGGCGTCGTCATCACGATGCACGACAAGCGCACGTCGCTCGCGCGCGACATCCGGACCCAGATTCAGAAGGTCTTCGGCGGAAAGGTGTTCAAGACGGTGATCACCAAGAGCGTGCGGCTCGAAGAGAGCCCTGCTTACAAGGAATCCATCTTCACGTTCGCGCCCGGGTCGACCGGCGCGACCGAGTATTACAGTTTGTGCGAGGAGGTAATCGACCGTGCCTAGACGAGGGCTTCCCACCGCTCTGTCGATGCGCCACGACGAACACTACGTCGAGGCGCTGGCGGCTTCGGCCGGCACTCCGATCGGCCGGCTGATCCCGATCGAACACATCGACCCCAACCCCCATCAGCCGCGCCAGGTGATGGGCGACCTCTCGGAGCTGATCGCCTCGATCGGGGAGAAGGGGATTCTGGAGCCGCTGGTCGTCCGCCCACGCGGCGACCGCTTTCAAATTGTCGCCGGCGAACGGCGGTACCAGGCGGCGGTCCAGGCGGGGCTCCGGGAGCTGCCGGTGGTCATCCGCGAGGTGGACGACACCGAGGTCATCGAGCTCGCCCTGATCGAGAACCTGCAGCGCAAGGACCTCACACCCTTCGAAGAAGCGGAAGCGCTGGAAGGGCTCGCCGCGGGGTGCGGATATACCCACGAGGATCTGGCGCGACGCCTCGGCAAATCCCGGACGTCTATTACCGAGTCGCTGGCACTGATGGCGATGCCGGAGGAGATCCGTATCCTTTGTCGGCTGGCCGACATTTCAGCCAAGTCGTTGTTGCTGCAGGTAGTTAGGCAGGACACGCCTGAAAAAATGACCCGGCTGATCGAGAAAATCACCAGCCAGGGGGGCGCGACCCGCCAGCAACTGCGCGAGGCGGTGGCCAAGCCGAAAGCCGGCAGGCCGAAGCACTACGTCTTCGCGTACCGTCCGCCCACGAAGGCGTTCAACCTCAAACTGAGCTTCGCGAAAAGCCGCGTGAACCGCGAAGAGGTGATCGACGCGCTCGAAGCGATCATCCGGGACTTGCGCAAGGCCCAGTAGGAAGCACCTGGGCTCAGGGCCTGAGGCTCAGAGGGATGGTCGCCGCGACGTTCGCGGTCAGCCGGGCGTGGGGTCCACGGGTTGGTACGGCGCCAACGCGAAACCGGCTCGATCGCGCCGCGTCAGCAAGCCAAGTTTCGCGCGCGGGTCCTGGCCGGCCGGGAGGCGTGACTGGCGGCCCTGATCGCCGCGTCCCGACGCGACGTTGGCGGACTGCGGGAGGCGGTGGCCACGATGCGGCGCCGGCACGCTGTGGTTGGAAATCGATCGCCTGGACCTCACCGTTAAAACAAACCGTACACGTCGACGAACCAATGCCGGCCCGCTCGACATCGCCGCTGAGCGTCGGTGGTGCGGCCACGGGCAGCCGCTCCACGACGTCCGTCATATGTCTCGCCGCGCTTCGTTTTGAGGGGCCGGGTGCGCCCGCGTTGTTCGGATAGCGCGTTTCTCGCCTACGTCCTGGTGGCGACTCTGCGCCCGGGGGATGGACGGCGTCCTCGAACCTCGTGGAGGTAACGGAGACAAACGGAGGTCACGGATTCGAGGTTGTTTTCCCCGTGTTTCCGTTTGCGCCCGGGTCGTTCGTAGTGCTGATTTGTGTGTAATGCCAGCGGGACGGGTTCGTGTCTCTGCGTGCTCCGCGAGCTCTGCGTCGATCGTCGTTGTCGGTAATGAACCATCGTATACAGGGGCACTTAGGGGCAGCAGTTCGAAATCCGCTGACCGTTCGGCCTCCGTCTGTTCGGGCGAAAATGGCGTCTACTGATGGCGCAAAGGGACCAAGCGCAATTTCGTGTTTTCCCGGACACTAACCATGGAGGGGACGTGAAAACGTTTATGGCCGCGATTGCCGTGGTCGCGGGTTTACTCACGCCACTACTTGCGGGGCAGCGGGAGGAAACTGACACTGTCTACAAACCTGGCAACGGTGTCTCTATGCCGAGAGTTATCAGTGACGTGAAACCTCAGTACACAGCGGATGCCTTTCGGCGTCGCGTCAAGGGATCGGTGTTTCTGGAATGCGTCGTCAATCGAGAAGGCGTTCCCACTAATATCGAAGTAGTCCAGTCGCTCGACGAAGAACTCGATCGAGAGGCGCTCAAAGCCCTCAGCCAATGGCGCTTTGAACCTGGAAAGAAGGACGGGAAAGCGGTTTCGGTGCGTATCGAGGTGCAGATGGCTTTCACCACACCGTAGGGAGTGTGAGTGTGAGTCAGCGCGGGGCTTTTCGAACGATATTCAGTGAGTCTGATAATGGGTATTATGTTAACTAGCGCCTAATTAGTGGACCGGTCAGCAATCAATCAACAATCAGAAATCGACAATCAGCAATCCCAGAATCGGCCCTCACGCGGTCCAGTGGCGCGCCTCGAACTCCTCGTCGGGCACGGCGGCTTCGATCGGATGATGCGCCGGATGGCTTTCGACCTCGGACCGATCGGGCCCCGACGTCACCACGAAAAACGCGATGCGGGCATTGGCATCCCCGGGTGCGCAGCCCAGCTCGGCCAGCGGAACTGCCAGCTCCAGAACCGTACCGGCCACCGCTGACGAAGTGTCCGCGCCTAGCTGCGTCCAGGCCTCACTTCCAGAACCTCCTGGCGCCCGTCGCCAGAAAGCTCCGCCCACGCGGCCCATCGCCATCCGCACAACGAACCGGACGCCGGCCGGCTGCAGAAATTTCAGGGAGAAGGCGTAGCCGTCGGCCAGGAGATCGGCCAGCCGGCGGTCGCTGTCCAGCCGGACGTACAGCCACTCCCGTGTTGGCGCGAAGCCGTATTGCACGAGCGTGAGAATCGTGCTCGGCCGGTGGATCTGGTGCATCGCGCCGCCCCGGTCCCGGACTTCCACCGCCCCGGCACCGAGCCATTCGAAGTAGCTCGTCTCTTCCCCGTCGAGCGTCGGCGTGAGCAGCGCCGTCGGCGCTGTTTCGGCCGGAGGGGCGCCGAGGCCCGAAATATTGCTCACGAACAGCTCGTCCGGCGGGGTCTTCTGCAGAAGTTGGTACACGTTCCGGACGTGCGCCCGAAACAGGTCGTCGAACTCGAGATCCTGATCGCTCGAATGGTCGTCGCCGTACCACCAGAACCAGTCGCTGCCCTCCGCGATCAGGACTTCTTCGCGGGCCCCCGCAAGCGCCACGGAATCGAGCGCCGCCTCGCGCGTCGCGTCCTCGAGCGCCTCACGCGCCGCGGCCAGCTGGCTCCAGGCCCGCCGGTCGTCGGCGTGGCCGATCCAGATGTAGAAATTCGCATCGATCCAGGAGCCCGGGAAGATCCCCTTCAGCTCGCGGCGTGGCGCGGCACACCCCTCGGACATGGTGACGGTGCGCAGATCGCGGTGTTCGGAGAGGCGGCGATACAGGGCCCGCAGGAAGGGGCGGCCGCCGCCTACGAAGTGCTCCCATGCGTTCTCGCCGTCGAGGATGATGGGGAGGAAGGCTTCCTCGCCGCCTGTGCGGTCGCTGTAGCGCCGGCCGGCCTCGGCCAGGCGACCGACGAAGTCTGCAGCGGCCGCTTCCGTGTCCCACCCGGCGTAAGAGAAGCCGATCAGGTCCGACAGCGCGTGATCCCGGAATGCGCAGGCCACTGTCGCACCACCCGTCGTGACACTGTAGGGAATGTAAAGGCGCTCCGGGTGTTCCACCTGCCCCTGGCTATCGCGCGACAGCGTCACGCCGATCGTGCGGGCCAGGATCAACTCGTCGGTCGCCATCCAGCGGAAGCCGGCTCGGGCCACGAGCGGCACGATGGCGTCCGAGACCGAACCTTCGGACGGCCACAGGCCGGTCGGCCGACGGCCGAACAGCCGCTCATGGCACGCCGCCGCCCGTTCGAGCTGCTCGATCGCATCCTCTGGATGGGCAAAACGCTGGCGCGGCATCGGCGAGTCGGGGTGGGTGCGGAGATACACATCCGTGTCGCAGAGGAGCGGCATGATCGGGTGGTAGAACGGCGAGGTCGAAATCTCGATCTGGCCTCGGCCCGCGGCCTCCCGATATTCCGGCACGACGCGTTGCAGCAGCTCGAGCTCGACGCGGCCGAGGAGCGCTTTGTCGTCTTCGGTGTAGCGGCTCCCCTTCTGCACCAGGCCGCGGATCCGGGCATCTCCATCGAGATAGAACGGGTCCATCCACGCGAGCTTGTGCCACACCTGCAGATCGCGAAGGTCGTCGACCGTGAACCGGCGGGCGGCCGCCCGCTTGTCCGCCTGGGTCGGCAGGGATCCGCCGCGCCGCGCGAGCAGCTCGGCGTAGCGCGGGTAGATGTCGATCATCCGCTGGCGCTGGGCGTGGAAGAAATTGTCCAGGATGAACTCCACGTCCAACGGCAGCAAATCGGCGGCAGGCTTGAGGCTCAACTCGAGATACCGATCCCGCGCGCGGCCCTCGGCAAAGGCCTCGAGCTGGACCAGAAGCGACGGCACGAGGTTGAACGTCACTTTGACCCCTGGAAACTCCCGGAGCAGCGCCACCATTCCGTAGTAGTCCTTCAGGGCGTGAAGCCGGACCCACGGCAGGATGTGCTCGCGTGTGGCGAGGTCTTCGTAAAAGGGCTGGTGCATGTGCCAGAGGATCGCGACCTTCGTCATAGTGGTACTCTGTGGGCAGGACAGGCAGGTGGGGCGGGAATGGCGGGAGGGTGACCTTCCGGCCCTTCCAGCCCTTCCCGCCTATCCTGCCCCTTATGTTTCGCACCATCGACCGCTACGTGCTCCGGGAGCTGCTCCTCCCCTTTGGGCTGTCGCTGGCGGTGCTGACGTTCATCCTCGTGATTCCGCCCATCCTGCGGGACGCGGAGGATCTGATCGTCAAGGGCATCGCCTGGACGACCTTCCTTCACGTGCTCGTGCTGCTCCTGCCCCAGGCGCTCTCCCTCACCATTCCGATGTCGGTGCTGCTCGGGATCCTGATCGGCTTCGGCCGCCTGTCGGGCGATCGGGAGTTCGTGGCCATGCAGGCGTGCGGCGTCAGCCCCTTCCGCCTGATCCGCCCCGTGGCCTTGTTTGCCGTGCTGGCCACCCTGGCCACGGCCCACCAGATCATTGTCGCACTGCCCGAGGCGAATCAAACCTTCCGCGAGATTACCTTCAACGTCGTCGCCAATCGCGCGGAGAGCAACGTCAAGCCGCGCGTGTTCTACAGAGAGTTCCCCAATCGAACCATCTACGCGCGGGACGTCGTCGCCGGCGGCTGGCGCGAGGTATTCCTGGCCGACACCTCCCAGCCCGGGCAGACGACGGTGTACTTCGCGAAGGAAGGCCGCCTCCGCGTGGATCGCGAGAAGAAACTGGTCGCGTTGGAGCTGACCGCCGGGACGTGGCACACGACATCGGTCACCAAGCCCGACGAGTACGAGGGCGGCAACTACGACAGCACGATCATCCACCTCGATCCGGCCACGGTGTTCCCCAGCATCGCGCCGTCGAAGACGGAACGCGAGATGAGCATCGCGGAGCTCAAGGCCAGCATCGTCGCCGGCCACGCGCGGGGCGACCCGAGCCTCAGCCAGCAGTACATGATTCAGCAGAAATTTTCGATTCCGGCCGCGTCCCTGGTGCTGGCGCTCATTGGCCTGGCGCTTGGCATCAGCCATCGGAAGGACGGGCGGTTTTCGAGCTTCGTGCTCGGCTTCGGCGTGATCTTCGCCTACTACATCGTGCTGTGGACGGTCCGTGCCGGCGCTCTCACCGGGCAGCTTCCGGCCGGGCCAGCCGCGTGGATTCCGAATGCGATCTTCGGCGTCGCGGGCGTGGCGCTGCTGTTCTGGCGGGCCGGTTCTCCCGACCAGCGGATTCGCATCAGCCTTCCATCTGTACCGGCCGGCATCGAGGAAGGTCGTGCTCGTCGATTCGGATCCCGCACGATAGCCTCGCCCGGCTCGCCAGGCTCCCCCGCCCGGGCCTGCTGGACTTGTACGTTTCGGGTCAATACCTGCGAGTCTTCTTCCTGGGCCTGTTCTCGCTGCTCGGCATCTTCTATATCTCGACGTTCATGGATCTGGCCGACAAGCTGTTCCGCGGAACGGCGACCAGCGCCATGATGCTCCGCTATTTCTTTTTCCAGACGCCGCAGTTCGTTTACTACGTCATCCCGATGGCGGTGCTCGTGGCGACGCTCGTCACGGTCGGCCTGATGACGAAGAACAGCGAGCTCGTCGTGATGCGCGCCTGCGGCATCAGCCTGTACCGTACCGCGGCGCCGCTGATGCTGTTCGCCGTGGTGGCGAGCGCGGTCCTGTTCGGCCTCCAGGAACGGGTCATGGCGTATTCGAACCGCGAGGCCGATCGCCTGAACCGCCTCATCCGCGGGCATGCCGCCGCCAAGCTTCGGGGCGCTCGATCGGCGATGGATGGTGGCGCAGAACGGAGACATCTATCATTACGAGGTGTTCGACGCCAACCGGAACCAGTTCCACCAGTTCGCCATATATCACCTCGACCCGGAGCGCTGGGACCTGCGGTCGGTGACCAGCGTGAACCAGGTCGTGCTGACGCGGCGGGAACACCTGGCCGGTTCCGACGGCAGCGAGGAGTGGGTGGGCTCGACCGGCTGGTCGCGCGAGTTCTCCGAGACGACCGAGCGAAACGTCACGAAGACCGTGGTCAAGTACGAGCCGGTTCTTCCAGCGGACCTTGCCGCTCGAGCCTCCCGCCTACTTCAAGAGCGACGAACCAGACGCGGCGCTGATGACGTACGGCCAGCTCAAACAATACGTCGAGCAGTTGAAGCTCGGGGGCTACGACGTTGTGCCGTACCTGGTGGCGCTGCAGCGGAAAGTGGCGTTTCCATTCGTGACGGTTGTCATGACGCTGCTGGCGGTGCCGTTCGCGGTCTCGACCGGACGGCGGGGCGCGCTCTACGGCGTCGGCATCGGCATCATGCTGGCGATTACGTTTTGGCTCCTGCAGGCGGTCAGCGGGGCGATCGGCGCGGGCGGCCTGCTCTCGCCTGTGCTCGCGGCGTGGACGCCCAACATCCTCTTCGCCGCCGCAGCGGCGTACCTGATTCTCACGGTGAGAACGTAGAAGCCTCAAGGCTCAAGGCTCAGGCTGTGGACTGAGTCCAGGCCTGAAGCTTGAGACTTGCTCAGCTTCTCCAGCGCCGCGCTTTGGATCCATAGGCGGCCAGAGCTGCCTGGCTTGGTGTTTGTCGTGTCGACAACGAAGAGGATCTGCGAGACCTGTTCCAGGGGAGGCTTCGCGGTCGCGGTCCCTTCGCTCGGGACGAGATCGGCGAAGGAGACCGCGTGGAGCCGATCGACAGTGTCGATGTACACCGATCGCTGCCAGCGCCGTAATGTCCGACCGGCGTCGAGCGCGCGAAGCTGGACCGAGATTCGCATCGGACGATCTGCACGCGCGGTGAATGTGAGGCGGTCGTACCTGGCGACGTTCACCGGCGGCTGGCCGATCGGCGTGCCCCAGACGAGGGCCGCCCACTGGCTGCGTGTCGCATCGTCCGCGAGGCCGTAACGCACCCGCAGCTCGGACCCGGTCGCGCCCTTCCCTACTTCCACCGCGGCCAGCGAGGATGGGTCGGTTTCGAGATGCCACCCGGCCTCCGTCTCGCCGTCAAAGAGCGCCATCGCCGCTGAATCCGTCGAACCCCCTGAACCGCTTGAACCCGTTGAACCACTTGAACTACTTGACCCGGTCAGCCCCGTTGCGCTCGTCGTCGGTTCTGGAGCGCGGACGTAAATGGCGTTGCTCAGCAACCACGTGCGTGCGCCGTTTCGAATCTCGACGCGGTACACGGCCGGCTCCGCTCCTGCTTCGAGCACAATCTCGCCCTGCCCCTCCGACGCCAGCGGCGTCAAGGCCTCGCTGCCCCGCCAGACGATCGTGGTGAATCCCGCGGGCGCGTTGCTGCGAACCCGTAGTGTGACGGGCCCGCCAACGCCCAGCTCGTCGCCGCCGCGCGCCGTTCCGAGCGCGTTCGTCGCGCTGAACTCGAAAGAAGGCGGTGAGGCGAGGCCGTCGATGGCCACATAAAGATGCCCGGCGCGAATCGCGCGGGTGACGAGCGCGGCATCGGCCGCAGCGTCGCCCGACAGCGGGGCGTCGGGCCGCACGTGCACCGACAGCATCTTCAACGACGCCTCGTAGCCCGGAAGCGGGATCGAGAACCGGTTGTCCCCCGGATCGGCATCGCGGAGCTCGAGCTTCGCGTGCGCGTCGGCACCGGCCAGGCCGACGACCTGCCGCCGTTCGGCCACGCTGTTCCAGCGGGACATCGTGACATCGGAATCCGTCAGCAGGCTCGCCAGCGTTTCGCTCGGCCTGATCGGATAGTGAAGCAGTCCTTGCAGCAGGCTGAAGCGGGACGCGCCAGCCGGACGCCGCACGGACGCGCCAGCTCGTGTCGGGATTGACCCACTCCACCGCGTCGATGGGCGCGTCCCAATCGCTCCAGCGCAGCTCGGGCTTGGGCGAATCGGGGTGCGCGGCGATGCCGAATCCGCCGAGCCGCCGGACGTCCTCCACGACGTCCCGCGCCTCGCCCGCCAGCGGATACGGCGATGCCGGCATGTCGAGCGCGAAGTAGTGGCCGCCGGCGGTGCTGATTTCGACCCCGTCGAGGCACAGCACACCGGATCGGTACGTCGGGGGGTCGGGAGGGCGCGTGCCGTCACCGTGGTCGGCGAACACGATGAACGCGACCCCGACGCGTGCTGCAACGGCCGCGACCTCCTCGGGCGTGCTGCGGCCGTCGGATCGTGTGGTGTGGACGTGAAGTGCGCCGCGCACTGTGCCGTCGGGCGAGGGAGCGAGCGGAACGCCAGGCGGGCGGCAGCGTCAGCAGGGCGAAGGAGACAACGGCGGCCGCGAAGACCGCCGCTGCGATCAGAAGCCGTTTCATGGCCACAGAGATACGGGGACGGAGGTTAGAGGTTAGAGGTTAGAGATTAGAGATTAGAGGTTAGGGGATCGGTAAACCTCTGCTCGCTCACCTCGATTCCCCAACCTCTAGTCCCCAACCTCTAACCTCTTAACTAGAGACCGGCGGCCTTGCGCAGCGCCTCGGCCTTGTCCGTCCGCTCCCACGTGAACTCGGGCTCGGTGCGGCCGAAGTGACCGAACGCGGCGGTCTTCTTGTAAATCGGCCGGCGCAGGTTCAGCTCGTCCATGATCCCGCGCGGGGTGAGCTTGAAGTGCGCGCGCACGATCTCGGTGATCTTCTCTTCCGGAATGCGGCCCGTATCCTCGGTGTGCACCATCACCGACACCGGATCGGCGACGCCGATCGCATAGGCGAGCTGCACGAGCGCGCGCTCCGCGATGCCGGCCGCGACGACGTTCTTGGCGATATAGCGCGCCATGTAGCACGCCGACCGATCGACCTTCGTCGGATCCTTGCCCGAGAACGCCCCGCCGCCATGCGGCGCGGCGCCGCCGTACGTGTCGACGATGATCTTGCGGCCCGTGACGCCGGCGTCGCCGTGGGGTCCGCCCACCACGAAACGCCCCGTCGGGTTCACGTAGATCTTCGTGTTCTTGTCCATCATCTCGGCGGGGATGACGCGCTTGATGATCTTCTCGGTGATGTCTTCCTTCATCGTCTCCTGCGTGACGAGCGGGCTGTGCTGGCTGGAGACGACGACCGCGTCGACGCGGACGGGCGTGTTGCCGTCGTATTCGATCGTCACCTGCGACTTGCCGTCGGGACGCAGGTAGTCGAGCGTGTTGTCGCGGCGCAGGCACGAGAGGCCTTTGACCAGCTTGTGCGCCAGCATGATCGGCATCGGCATGAGCTCGTCGGTTTCGGTGCAGGCGAAGCCGAACATCAGCCCCTGGTCGCCCGCTCCGCCCGTATCGACGCCCATCGCGATGTCGGGCGACTGGCTGTGAATCGTGGACAGCACGGCGCACGTCTCGGCGTCGAAGCCGAACTTGCCGCGCGTGTAACCGACGTCGGTGATGGTCGCGCGCACGACCTGCTGGAAATCGACCACGGCGTTGGTCGTGATCTCGCCGGCGACGATGGCCAGCCCGGTGGTGACGAGCGTCTCGCACGCGACCCGGCTCATCGGGTCCTGCGCGAGAATCGCGTCGAGAATGGAATCGGAAATCTGATCGGCGATCTTGTCGGGATGTCCCTCGGTGACCGATTCAGACGTGAAAAGATGCCGTCCCTTACGGCTCATGCCGCTCTCCTTGCCTTCGCGTCCGCCTCAGGCGGACCAGAACGCGGTGTCCGGCCTCGGCCGGATAAAAATCGGGTTGTGAAACGGCTAAGTTTAGCAGATCACGGCCGCGGGTGGAAACGATCGTATACGGTCCGGAGCCGGGCTTCGAGCACATGTGTATAAATCTGCGTCGTCGAGAGGTCGGCATGCCCGAGCATCATCTGAATCGCCCGTAGATCGGCGCCGCGCTCGAGCAGGTGCGTGGCGAAGGAATGCCGGACCACGTGGGGGCTGAGCGAGCGCGGAAGGTTGGCGCGGCGGCCGTAACGTTTCAGAATTTTCCAGAACCCGACGCGGCTGAGCGGCTTTCCCCGCACGTTCAGGAACAGCCGCGGTGACGAGCGGCCTTTGAGCAGGCCGGGACGCGCCGTTGCCTGATAGCGCTCGATCCAGCTGGCCGCCTCTTCGCCGATCGGCACCAGCCGCTCCTTGTTGCCTTTGCCCACGCAGGTCAAGTACTGCTCGCGCAGATGCAGGTCCGCGGTCCGCACGCCAACGAGCTCGGAGACGCGCATCCCCGTGGCATACAGCACCTCGATCAGGGCGCGGTCGCGCAGGCCGAGCGGCGTGCTGATGTCGGGCTCCGCGATGAGGATGTCGACTTCCTCGAGCGACAGGAACTTCGGAAGTGCGGGCCAGGCGCGCGGCGGCTGAAGGTCGTCGGCGGGGCTGGCCGGCAGGCGGCGATCGAGCACCAGGAACCGGTAATACCCACGAATGGCGGCGACCGATCGGGCGACCGAGCGGGGCGACAACCCGCGCGTGATCTGCTGGCGGACGAACGCCTCGAGCGCGTGACGATCGAGCGATGCGGGCTGCAGCCCGAGGCCGGCTGCGTACTTCGCGAGCGCAGCCAGATCGCGCCCGTAACTCTCGAGGGTGTGCGCGGCCAGCCTGCCGTTCCACGCGCAGATGATCGAGGAACGCGTCCACCATGGTCAATTCGTCTTCAGGGCCTTCGAGCGTCCGACGTGAATGTCGTCCACGACGATGTGTCCCCACGGCCCGGTCTCCACATCGCGAATCAGCAGATACCCCTTCTGGCCGCGAAGCTCCCCCACGTTCCACCCCGCCGGCACCAGATCCTCGGTGTTCTGCCCCGATGCGGCCCGTACTTGTTTGCCGTCCACCCAGAGCTCGAGCGCGGTGCCCGGCAGCGCCCCGCCGGCGATCAGGAAATGGATGACGTCGCCGGCGATGACGAAGTCGGGGGACCGTGCCGTTCCAACGGCGGCGTCGCTGCTGTCATGAAAGGTGTTGACGAAGTACCGCCCCTGCGCCCCGGTGATCGCCGGGGCGTTGGACCATGTAGCGCCCTGACCCGGCGACCGGCCAAACGCAGTGCCGGACAGCACCCAGCCATCCCAGGTCCCGCTCTCGAAGGTCCATGCGAGCGGAGCGTCTGCCTCGTCCACGGACAGACGATCGAACAGCCTGCGCCCATCGAGCCACACGCCGAGCCCTCTCGCGTGCAGGATTTCGGCGACACGAGCGGGCGGCACAAGGGCGTCGAAGTACACGTAGGACCCGGGCTCGTACTGCAGCGCGTACCGCCGGTTCGACTGTGCCGGATCGTTTCCGGGCCAGGGGTCCACGAGCAGCACGTTCCGCGAGACGAGGTATTCCCTGGGCGCGAACTTCTCGTGTCCGGGACCGCCGGGCACGGCCGGCAGGCCAGCGACGTACTTATCGGTGAGACCGAGGGAATCGACGACGGTGTGATTGGTGTAGACCGCCGTGAATCCCGCGAAGCTTGCCGACGCCGCTTCGCCGGGCCGGAGGACGGCGTTCAGGCCACGCGCGATCTCGATCGCCCACGCCTCGGGGGTGTCCATCTCCCCGTAGTTGTCCAGCTCCCCCATCGTCAGCGCGGTCGCCCGCCCCTCGGAGTAGTTCTTGGATGCGGTCGCCACGATGGCGACGGTCATCGCCGCCATGGCCATCATGGCCGGAGCGCGCCGGAGCCGGGCGAGCGTGACGGCGATGGGGAAGGCCAACAGCGGCAGCAGGTGGTGGTAGAACCGATACCCCATCCAGTCGCCGCCGACCCAGATCGTGTAGAGGATGTAGGCGGTGGAATACGCGAGGATCGAACGCGAAACCAGATCACGAAGAAGGGCGGCCGCGAGCGCGACGGGACCCCACAGATAAAAGAACGAATCCTTTGCGAACGAGACGAAGAACGGCCATCCTCTGTCGATGTACTCGACCTTGTTGACCTTCACATAAAAGGTGTTGGGCAGCCACTCGCCGTAGTAGCTCAAACGCCACGCGAGGAGGAGCGCGACCGGCAACGCAAACCATACCGCCCATCTGCGAATCGTCGCCAGCATCCGCTCCCGGCCGTCCTTCCAATCGGACGCGAGCGAGGCGAGGCCGAGAACGCCGGCCATCAGGAATCCCTCGGGCCGCGTCAGGACAATGAGCAGGCCGATCAGCGGCAGCCAGTCCGTCTTCCCATCAGCCAATGGGGCGCCACGCTGGGCCGCCTGCGAAATTGGCACGCGCGTCTGCAAGTGACTGACGCCCAGTACCGTGACGCAGGCATACAGTGCCGTCTCGAGCCCTCCAGTCGCCCATCCTGCGTAAATCCAACTCGTGGCGAGAAAGACCACCGGAATCAACCGCGCCACGACGGGGCCGTCCGGGAAGGCCCGTGCCGCCATCCGGTGCACGAGAACAATCGTGAGCACGGAGAGCGCGGTACCGATGACGTGGGACGCGGTGACCATGTTGACGCCCAGCGCATGGGCCGCGGCGAGGATCAAGACCCAAAGCGGGCTGGTGAAACCCTCCACGTACTCACCCGCGTTATAGACGAGCCCCCGGCCCTCGGCGAGGTTGCGCGAATACCGCATCGCGATGTACGCATCGTCCACCGTGAAGCGCAGGGCGTACGCGGAGAGGACGAACAGCACGAGGAGGGCGGCCAGGATCAGGGTTTCGTGGCGTCGCATGGAGATGCTGGCGATCGTAACGCATTATGATACGATGCGCGGTTTGTTCGCGAGGTCCTTCCAGCATGCCAGTGCGTTCGAAGTGGCAATCCCTTCCGACTGAAGCCATCAACCCCGCCACGCTGGCGATTGACAAGCAGTCGGCCGCCGACATCGTCGAAGAAATGTTGACCGAGGACCGCAAGATGCTCGCCGCGGTCCAGCGCGAAAAAGATCGGATCGTCGTCGGCATCGACATCATCACTCAGGCGCTCAAGAAGGGCGGCCGGATTATTTTCGTCGGCGCCGGAACGAGCGGCCGGCTGGGGGTGATCGAATCGGCCGAGATGCCGCCGACCTTCGGGACCAAGCCCGAGCTCGTGCAGGCGATCATGGCCGGCGGCCAGGACGCCATGCTGAAGGCCAGGGAAGGCGTCGAGGACCACTACGAGGAAGGGGCGCGCGCCGTCAACCGGCTGCGGCCGGCCAAGCACGACGTGGTCGTCGGCGTCTCGGCGAGCGGCATCACGCAGTTCGTGCTGGGCGCGCTGACCCGGGCGCGGCGCGCCAGCTCGAAGATCATCTTCATCACCTGCGACCCGCGCACCGAGCTGCAGACCTTCGTCGACCTGACGATCGCCCCGGCGGTCGGCCCCGAGGTGATCGCGGGATCGACGCGCCTCAAGGCCGGCACCGCGACCAAGATCGTGCTCAACATGTTGACGACCGGCGCGATGGTGCGCACCGGAAAGACCTACGGCAATCTGATGGTGGACGTGCAGACCGGATCGGAAAAGCTGCGGGACCGGGCCCGGCGGATCATCATCATCGTCACCGGCCTGGAGTACGACGAGGCCGACAAGCTGCTGCGGCGCGCGCGCTGGAACGTCAAGGCGGCGATCGTGATGCAGAAGGCCGGGTTGTCGTACACGCAGGCGCTGACCAAGCTCCGGCGCGCGCACGATTTCGTGCGGGACGCGATCGGCGAAGATGCCGAGCCCCGACTGAAAGAACTGCTGGGCACGGGGTGAACGCCGCTGGAGGGGCTGGAGGAGAGACGCGATTGCCTCGGCGCGGCAGATCGTCGAGCGTGCGATTGCCGGGCGCATCTTCCCCGCCGCGAGCTTCGACGTCGGCTCGTCTGCGGGCGCGCTCTGGAGCGATGCGCTCGGCACGCTGACCTTCGATCGCGGATCACCGCCGGCGAGCGCCGGAACACCCTTCGATCTCGCATCACTCACCAAAGTCGTCGCGACCACGACGATCCTCATGGAGCTGGCGCAGGCGGGCCGCGTCCGCCTGGACGAGCCGGTGTCGCTGTTTTTCGAGGAGTGGCGAGGAGCAGATCGCGAGCCGGTCACCGTACGCGACCTGCTGGAGCATGCCTCGGGTCTCGCGGCCCGACTCATCGACGTGCCTCCAGCGAGCCGGCGCGAGTTCGAGCACGACATCTGCCGGATGCCGCTCGAGTACACCCCGCGGACGCAGTCGATCTACAGCGATCTCGACTTCATTCTGCTGGGGTTCATCGCGGCGGATCGCGGGGGCGCTCCGCTCGCGGAGTTGTTCGACCGAATCGCGGTCCGGCTGAAGCCGGACACGACGCACGGAACAGTCAGATGTATCAGACGTAGTGTCCGGCTTCAGCCGGACCGTCGGCCCCAGCCGGACCGTTGACATCGCTGGGCTGACATTCGATTTGCCGCCTGGTCTCAAGCGGCTCGCCGCACCGACGCTGCCGCTGATGGAAGATCCGCGCCGCGGCCGGACGCTCGCCGGCGAAGTGCACGACAATTACGCGGCCGCACTCGGCGGGGCCGCCGGCCACGCGGGGCTGTTCGGCAGCGGCCCCCGCGGTCGGCGCGTTCGCGCGCGTCGTTCTGCGCGCCGCTCGAGGAGAGCGCGACAGCCCGCCGCCGTTCTCTCCGGAGCTCGTCGCGCAGTTCACGACGAAGACCACCGTGCCCGCAAGCTCGCGCGCGCTCGGGTGGGACACGATGCTGCCCTCCTCGTCCTGCGGGACGCGGATGTCGCCAGGCGCATTCGGACATGTCGGGTTTACGGGGACGTCCCTGTGGATCGATCCTGAACGGGATCGGTATTTCGTGCTGCTGACCAACCGCGCGTGCGGCGGCGGATCGCTGGAGGATATGCGGACGGTGCGGCGCGCCTTTCACGATGCGCTGGGGACATTCTGAATTTGGTTATCTAGTCATCTGGTTATCTGGTCATTGATGGATCAATTTGCCAATCAATGACCAGATGACCAAATATGACCAGATAACCAAATCTCGAGATTGATCGTCCTAACCTCAGCGCCCGCGGTTTGGCGGGAACGGCGTGCCCGGCGGGGTCGGTCCGCCACGGCCTGGCGGTCGCGCCGCGGCCGCGGTCCGCGGCCGACGCCACCCGGCTGATTTGGCGGACCTGGTGGCTGCCCTCGCTGGCTGCCGGTGGGGCCTGGCGTAGCCGTCCCCGGGGCGCCTGCCCCTGGCGTGGCGGCGGCGGGCGCGTAGACGAACCGCCACTGGTTGTAACGCGTCGCGCCGTTGTAGATGCGAATCGACGGCGCGGTGCTCGCGCTCGTGACGCCGATGATTCCGCCGCGCGCGGAAGTGACCCCGGGTGAGCCGGATATCGGCTGGCCCGCAATCGGCGCGCCGCGGCCCGCAGGCGCACTGCCCGGGGCGCCGCCCGGAGCGGCGGCGCCGGCCTGGCCGGCGGGAATCGGGACGAAGTCGGCGTTGGTGATCGGGTCCTTGTACTTCTTGCGAAGGAAATGTTCCTGGACGAGCACATCGAGCGAAGGCGGCGGCGTGTTGGCGTACTTGCGCTGAAAGAGCCCGATCGCACGCGCGTACTGCTGCCCCCGGAAAACGAGCTCCTGCTCCTTCTCTCGCTGCGCCATCTGCTTCCAGACCGGCATCATCGCCGTCATCATGATCGCCATGACGCCCATCGCGACGAGCAGGACCGCCATGGCGTAGCCGGCTTCAGCAGAGCTTGGTGCTCGCGCGCCGACAGGCGTGTTGACCGCGTAAGTTCATGCGATTTAAGATGTTTAGCGAATTCATGATAACAGGTTTTTGCCGCCGTTTTTCCTGGATTGTCCTCGGTGTGCTCGCGGCGGTCCTGAGCGTCGCCTCAGCCGCGTGCGACCGGGTGGCGCTTCTGGCGCCGGCCGGATCGACGATCACGCTGACGCCGCTCGCTTCGGCGCTGCCGCTCAACGGAAGCACGAACATCATCGCGCAGGTCATCGAACCGGCCGGAACGCCGCCGCAGCGCGGCACGCTCGTCACGTTTACGACGACGCTGGGCACGATTCTGCCGATCGAGGTTGAAACCGACTCGGGCGGGCGTGTGATGGTGACGTTCAGGGCCGGCACGCAGTCCGGAATGGCGACGATCTTCGCGCTCTCAGGGGGTGTCACCACAGGGACGGAGGGCGCAGTCAAGATCCCGATCGGTGCCGCGGCGGCCACCGGCCTCTCTTTGAGCGCGGCGCCGTCCACGATGCTGGCTGGCGGGACGTCCACGATCAGCGCCACGATCAATGATTCGAGCGGCAACATCCTGCCGGGGGTTCCGGTCACGTTCTCGACGGACAACGGTTCGGTCAATCCTTCGGTCGCGACCACGAATCAAAACGGGATCGCCACCGCCACCCTCACCACGAGCGAGAACGGCGAACGTGACGGCGACCGCCGGCGTAACCACAACGGATGGAACGACGACCATCACGGCGCCGACGAAAACGATTACTGTCACGGTCGAGGCGCTGCCCACGGCGTCGATTGCTGCCTCGGGCACTCAGCATCAGGTCGGTTTCCCGGTTACGTTCACGGTAGTCGCGCAGCCGGGCGACTGGCAGCACTGCCACCATCCAGGACGTAACCGTCAGCTACGGGGACGGCGATTCTGATTCCCTCGGTGCGGCGACCGGGACGACGACGGTCTCAGCACGTCTACGATAGTGACGGGTCGAAAACAGCCAGGGTGAACGTCGTTGACACCAACGGCGGGAAGAATGTCCTCGGCGACGGTTGTGTTCGTTCAGACGCAGGCACCGATCGTTTCGCTGACGATAGACAGCTCGGTGACGGTTGGGGCCACGAAGACCGTCAACTTCAGGGCCACGGTGACGCCGGCAGGTACGCAGGTGACGCAATATGTCTGGGACTTCGGCGACGGTCAGAGCCTGACGACCTTCACCAACACGGTCTCGCACGATTATGCGACCGCGACCCTACCGAGGACGGCGACGGTCACGATTACCACGACGACAAACCAGACCGCCTCATCCTCGACGACGGTATCTCCGTAGATCGACCATGACGGCACGGCCTGAAGGCCGTGCCCTGCCGATGTGTCAACTACGGGTGATTACCAGTCCGCGTACTTCTCGCCGTTGATGGCAGTCCGGTCGGACGCGCTCTTCACGTCCATCACACCGGGCGTGGCAGTCGGGTTGTTGGGATCGGGGTCTGAGAGAATCGATCTGCCAGTCGGCGGCGTTGGTGAATCGGATCGACAGGCACCTTCCGGATGTACCCATCGGTGACGAGCGCGTCGAGCGATCCCGGGTACTGTCCTTTGTCCGCGTAGTACTGATCGAGCGCGTCCCGCATGATCGAACAGGTCCGTTTTCAGCACCGCTTCCTGGGCATGCGTCAGCGCCCCTCCGGTACTGCGCCATCCCGATCGTCGCCAGGATCGAGATGAGCGCAAGGACGACGAGGAGCTCGATGATGGTGAAGCCACGAATCGAGTAATCGGGTAATCGGGTAATCGGGTAATTGATTGGGGAATTGACGGGAGAATCGGGGAATCGAAGCACACGAGATGTGCTCGTCAGCCGCTTCAGCGTCGTCTGCCGGTCATCCATCCTGCCAATCCTGCCAATCTTGCCAATCCTGCCAATCAATTATCCAATTACCAGATTATCCAATTACCCGATTCACCAGTCCTTGTATCGCGTGCCGTCGAGCCCCGTTCCTCCGAAGTCGTATAGACGTCGAAGACGTTCTGGCCGCCCCAGCGCGTCGAGTCGGGCTCGTCCTGATACGAGCGCATCCCCCACTCGGTCGAGCGCGTCATCGGATCGATCGGCACCCGTCGAAGGAACTTCAGCTTGCGGCCCGTCTGATCGTTGAGCGACGCTGACACCTTCGACGAGCTGCTCGAGGTCCGCCGGATAGCCTTCGCTGTCCGGCTTCAGGTCGAGCGCCGCGATCTGGCCGAGGTCCGCCGCATCCTTGAACTTGTCGATCGCGGTGCGCATGTCCCGCAATGCCCGCCGCAGCTCGGCCTCGCGCGCGCGGGTCGAAGTGACCTGCGCGAGCGGCATGATCGCCGACGCGAGGATCAGGATGATCGTCGCCACGACCAGGAGCTCGATGAAGGTATAGCCTCTGCTGGACCAGTGACGACCACGGATCAGGGACGGACGAAGGACCAGGAACCAGGAACCAGGCACTCTCGACCTACTGCACGATGAAGGTCACCGGCCGGAACTGAAGGCCCATCGCCGTCCCTCCTGGTCCGGTTGCGGCCCCGCTGAGCGCGAGCGTCGCCGGTCCGGGCGCGATCGCGTCGAACAGAATGGCGGCCAGCAGGCCGGTCCCCGATGCGCCCAGTGCATCCCCCGCGCGCGACAAGCGTGATGTCAATCCGGCCCTCGGCGACGCTGCTCCGTGAAGACGACGTCCACGCCACCCGTCCGCAGGAAGCTTCCCTGCGTGACCGATCGCACCCGCAGCTTTGTCGCGTCGTACACCATCGTCAGCGTCACAGTCGACAACCCAGACGCACTCAACACGGAAATCGGAACGGTGTACGGACCTCCGCCCACGCGAACCGGTGGGGCGGGCGGAGAGATGATCACTTGCGCCTGCCCGATGCCCGGAGAGACGGTCGGCTGCTCGAGCGCGGGCGCAGGTGGCGCGGGCGCAGGCGGCGCGGTCGCCGGAGCGGCCGGGGCGCCCGGCGGCGGCTGGCCGGCGCCGGGGCCGGGCGCCGCCGCTGGGGGAGCCGGCGGCACAACGACGGTTCCCGGGACCGGCGTGGAACCTGGCGGGGCCGTCACCGTGACGCCGCCGGGACCGAGCGAGGTCTGGGGCGGAGGCCCGGGGGCGGGTGCGGCCGGTTCCGCCGGTGGTTGCACTTCCTCCGGCGCGGCAATGAGCGGAGGCGCGTCCGCCGACGCCGAGGTTCTGCTGCGATCCGATGTAAATCGGCCGGAGGTCCAATTCGGTGAGCTCCTGCGTGCGCACGATCCGGGGGGTCAGCAGCATGATGACTTCGGTCTGCTCGCTGCTGACTGTCGTTGCCCGAGAAGACCTGCCTGAAGAACGGCAGATGGATCGCGCCGGGAAATCCGGTCACGCTGTTCACGTCTCTCTGCTGCATCAGCCCCGCCAGGAGATTGGATTCGCCGTCACGCAGGCGGAGGCGCGTCGTCAGCGTGCGCTGGAAGAAGGACGGAACGGTCACGCCGGCGACCGGTATGGACGGGCCGACGGAGCTGTTATCCAGAATCAGGTCGAGGATGATCTCGCCGTCGAGCGAGACGCGCGGCGTCATGTCGATGTTGACGCCGACGTCCTGGTAGGTATACGAGCTCAACGGGTTCACGCCCGCCCCGCCGGTCGCAATCGGCGTGTAGCTGGTGGACACGACGGGAATCCGCGAGCCGAGCTTCAGCGAGAGCTTGCTGCCCTCCGCCCCGCGCAGCTGCGGCTTCGCGACAATTTTGGTCGTCGCGTCGCTCTCGAGAAACCGGACGATGGCGGTCGGCACAGCGAGATAGAAATCGGCCGTGCTCACGCCTCGCGAGATCGTGTTGAGGTTGAAGGGCGGCGGCGACTGGACCGCGCCCGGCGGTGTCGACGCGCCGCCGCCCGCCCCGGGGGTTGCCGGGTCGGTGGGCGGCCGCGGCGCCGCCGCCCGGCGCCACGACTGGCGAGAAGATCGCCCCGATCGCGTAATCCGACAGGTTCAGGCCGTAACTCTTCGTCCGATTGCGATCGACCTCGAGGATCGACACGTCCACGATGATCTCGGCGCGCGGCTTGTCGTTCTGTTCGATGATCCTCTCGAGAATCTGCATGAAGGGGACAGTCGCGCGCACGGTGATCGTATTGGCGGTCTTGTTGGGGGCAATCATCGGCTGCACGGCGATCCCGGCGATCCGGATGAGCTGACTCAGGGTCTGTGAGAGCTCGGTCGGATCGGCGTTCGAAATGTAGAACGTGCGGATGACCTGTTCGTCGTACAGCAGGTGCTTGGCGGTCGTGTCCGGAAAGACGAAGATCGATCGCTCGTTGATGACCTTGTACGACAGCTGCGCCATCGTCATGATCTGATTGAGCGCCTGCTCGAGCGTCACCCCGTCGAGCTGAACCGAAATCGGCCGCCCATCCGCCACGTCGCGGTCGAACGTGACTTGAATGCCCGTCTGGGCGGCGATGAAGTTCAGCACCTCCCTGGCCTGGGCGTTCGGGAACTGGACACGCAACGGGTCGCGCGACGCAGGGTTCAGGACCGGTTCCGGGGATGCAGCACGTGCCTGCGCCCGCAAGGCTTCGATAGCCGGCCGGGGGCGCGCGGCCTCGATGCGATCGCGGATGGTCTGCTCGAGCGCGGCCACCTTGGCTATCGCGCTCCGGTTGCTCGGGTCGTACTCCGATGCCGAGCCGGTATTCGCCGAGCGCGGCTTCGAGCTGCCCCTGCTCCTCGAATTCCCTCGCGCGTTCGAGGTGCGCCCGGGACGCCGCCACCATCGTGCGCTGCAGCGCGATCGTATAGTTGGCATTGTCGGGATCGGCCTGCACGGCCCGCCGGTACGCCGCGACGGCTTCGTCGAGGTTGCCCGAGCGGACCGCGCTGTCACCCTCCTTGAACGCCTGGCTGGCCGCGCATGCACTGGCTACGATCGCCAGCGCCAGAAGAATTCCGAGCTTGCTCAACCGTCTCGTCACAGTGACCTCAGATCAACCTGCAGCTCTGCAATTTCGCAATCCCTGCGATCCAATCGTCAATCTCAATCCAATCAACAATCATCAATCAACAATCAGCAATTCTAGGGTCCCGTCGTGAGCCGGATCGTCTGCCGGCCGCGCCCGTCCAGATACGCCATCTCGATGGATTCCACGCCGATCTTCAAAATCCGATACTGCCCCGCAACCACCTCGCCTTCGCTGCCTCCGAACGACCGTCCCGTCGAATCGACGAGCGCCGCGATCCGCTTCGACTGCCCGGGCGCCTCGACGATGCCGATGAACTTCAGCGGAATCGGCGGGAGGGCTGGCGGTCCTGTGGGTACGGGCGGCCTGGCAGCGACGTCCGGCGCCGGCCGCCCGGCCGGTCGCGGCTCCGGCGGCGGGGCCACCGGCTTGAACCGGAACAGGTTCCGATCGCTTTCGACCGGCTGCGGCCGGTCGTCCTCCAGCGATTCGAGGCGCACATCGGGAGCGGTCGCCTGTGGGACCTCGTCGCCAGCCGACCTTCGCGGACCGTGCTCGCGTGTCAGGCGATGAGCTCGGAGGCTCGGACGGTGCCGACCGACGCCCATGCACGGTACAGCACGAACACCAGCACCAGAAGGACCGCGCCCAGGACTATCTCGCGGCGGCGCTCAGTCGCCATTCAACGCCGTCCGGAAGTACGCCGAGAGCTCGAGCGACAGCGCGAGCGGCCCGTCCGGGCCGCTCTGTGCCAGCGTCACCTGGTCGATAATCACGAACGCAGGCGTCGTCTCGAGCTCGTAGATGAATTGCCGCACATCGTCATAGTCGCCCTCGAGCACCATGCTGATATGGAGGCGCGCGAGGCGTTGCTCCTTCACCGGTTCGATTTCGGAGCGGCTGGCGTCGTACTTGACGTTGGCGCGCCGCGCCAGCGCTGGGAGCGACGCGTACGTCATCCGGCGCGCGGCGGGCATGTCGGCCGGAAGGACCTTGTCGTAGAAGGTGGACAACTCCTGCTCGGCGAGCGTCTTGCCCGCGACGAGCGCACGGGCCGCCTCGAGATCGCCTTCGGCTGCGGCGAAGCTCGCGCGCGCGGCCTGCGCGCGGTCCGCGGCGGACGCCGATCGCACGCCAAGCGGGCGCACGACCAGCGCATACGCGGCGACGTTCGCCAGCAATGCGATGAACAGCGGCACGATAATCGACCGCTTCTCCCGTAGCACCCGCTGGAGAAGCGTCATGGCTGCTTCGCCCCCGGCGTGTCCGCGGGCGGCGCCGTCCTTCCGCGCAGGTACGTCCCTTCGACGACCGCGACGAGCAACCCCGTCAGTGTCGAACTTTTCCTGCACGGACAAAAGGTTGCTGAACGACCCCGTCTCCTCGAGGTTGCCGATCAGCTCGTCCACGTCCTCCACCGATCGCGCCACGACGTTGATGGTGAGTTGCATGGCGCCGCTTTCGTCGATCGTCGGCCGTACCGCGGTAATCCGGACGTCAGCCGGAAAGGTCGTCTCGAACTGATTGAACAGCTCGGTCCACGAGAACGTACGGCGATCGATCAGCTCGTTGGCCTGCCGCGCTTCCGTCGAGGCGAGATCGATCTGCCCCTGGATCGACGCTTTGGCGCAGCCGGCCGGCCTCGGCGCGCAGATCGGCGGCGCGCGACTCGTCGCGCGCCGCCTGGGTGGCCAGCTCCGTGTCGCTCTGCGAATAGCTGATGACGCGGACGACGTTGAAGACCGTCGCCAGCACCGACGATGGCCGCGAGCATCAGCAGCCAGAGCTGCACCGCTCGCTCGTTGTAGAACGGCCGCGTCGACAGGTTGGTCCGGATCACGCGGCCCTCCCCCCGGGCACTCCAGACTCCCGCCCGCGCAGCAGGATGCCGACGAGCGGCGCGAGCGTGTCGAGAAACGCCGGCCCCGCCGAGATGCGATCGGTCAGCGTGACGGCCGCGCGCGGATCGACGGTGTCGACCGTGGTCTCGAGCCGCTCCTGGAGGCTTCGACGCACCAGTTCCACATCGTCCAGGTGACGCGCGGCGCCCACGCCCGAGGCGCCCGCGAGAAGCACGCGCACGAAGCCGGCGCCGCTCAGCCGATCCTCGTAGTACATGGCGGTCTGATGGACCAGATCGGCCAGCGTGCCGTCGGTCTCGGCGGCGCGATTGCGGAAGAAGATCAGGTGCGGCCCGCGCAGAATCGCGAGGCTGACGTAGTCGGGTGCGACGTTGACGAGCAGCCAGTCGCCCGACAGGCCGCCGGGAGCCCCCGCCAGCACCGCGTTGACGACGTTGAAGGTCGCGAGATCCACGATGCCGGCATGCGCACCGGTGCCGGCAAAGAGTCGCTCGTACTCCTCGACCAGATCGCGGCGCGCCAGCGTGACGACGAACTCCTGCCCCTCGGGCGTCAACTGGCCCGGCACATAGCTGACCTGGGCCTCCTCGATCGCGAACGGCGCGGTCTTGCGGACCTGCCAGCGTATGAGGTCGTCGAGGTCCTCCGCTCGTGGCGCGACGCGCTCGAACTTGACGAAGCGAGACCTTGGCCACCGGATCCGGCACGACCAGGGCGACGCGTCGGGGGCTGCCGATTCGCTCGAGCACGCGGTCGAGCGCGCCCGCCACGGCCGGGCGGTCGACGATGTTGGTCGCGGTCAGCGACGACACGAGCGCGCCCTCGGGCAGCGGCTCGACCGCGTGGGCGGCAATCGCCGGCTGGCCGCCGCGCCACTCGACGCTGGCCCCCGACACGCGCGTCGCGGCAATCTCGACCGCGGCGGCCGGTCCGGACGTGTCGCGAAGCGAGGAGAAGGCTCTCATTCGACGAACGTGACCTTGTTGATCTCGCGCAGCGTGGTGATGCCGAGCATCACGCGCTCGACGGCCGACTCGCGGAGGAAGCGCATGCCTTCCTCGCGCGCCGCCTTCTTGATCTCCGATGTCGGCCGCTTCTCGAGAATCATCTCGCGGATCGCGTCGCTCAGGTCGAGCAGCTCGCAGATGGCGGTCCGTCCCTTGTAGCCCGTGCCGCCGCACTCGATGCAGCCGATGCCTTCGTAGAAGGTCTGCGTCTGGCTCGAGCGCCGGATCGAGCCCCGATTCCTCGAGCAGCTCGCGCGACACCTTCGCCGGGCGCTTGCAGTGCTGGCAGATGTTGCGCACCAGCCGCTGCGCGAGCACGCAGTTGAGCGCCGACACGAACTGGTAGGCCTCGACGCCCATGTTGAGGAAGCGGCCGAGCACGTCGAGCACGTTGTTGGCGTGCACGGTGGTGAACACCAGGTGGCCGGTCAGCGCCGAGTTGATGGCGATCTGCGCCGTCTCCGCGTCGCGAATCTCGCCGACCATGATCTTGTCCGGGTCGTGCCGCAGGATCGACCGCAGGCCGCGGGCGAACGTCAGCCCCTTCTTCTCGTTGATCGGAATCTGCGTGATGCCCTTGAGCTGATACTCGACCGGATCCTCGATGGTGATGATCTTGTCCTCGGGCGAGCGGATCTCCGACAGCGCCGCGTACAGCGTCGTCGTCTTGCCGCTGCCGGTCGGTCCGGTCACCAGCACCATCCCGTACGGCTCGGCGATGTACTTGCGGAAGCGCTTCAGCTCCGCCTCCGGGAAGCCGAGGATGTCGAGGCGCAGCTCGGTGAACTGCTCGCTGATCGACTCCTTGTCGAGAATACGGATGACCGCGTCTTCGCCATGCACGCTCGGCATGATCGAGACGCGGAAGTCGATCGTCTTGCCCGGCATCTTCAACCTGAAGCGGCCGTCCTGGGGGACGCGCTTCTCGGCGATGTCGAGCTCGGCCATCACCTTGATGCGCGAGATGATCGGGCTGTGGAACTGCTTGGCGATCGGGCGCATCGCCGGCTGCAGCACGCCGTCGATCCGGTACTTCACGTGGACCGCGTCGTCCTGCGTTTCGATGTGGATGTCGCTCGCGCGCCGCTGGATGGCGGTGTAGATCGTCGAGTCGACCAGCTTGATGACCGGGCTGATGTCGCTCGTCAGCCGCTCGACGGTCAGGCTGTCGTCGCCGTTGTCGTCTTCCTTGAGCAGCTGGAGATGAAAGCTTTCGGTCGCCTCTTCGAGGACGCGCTGCGAGCTTTCGCTCTTCTTCAGGATCGATTCGATGGCGGAGCGCGGAGCCGACCGCGACCTTGATGGGCGTCGAGAGCAGCACGGCCAGCTCGTCGATCATCGGCAGATCGGTGGGATCGGACACGACGATTTCCAGCGTCTTGCCGATGCGCCGGTGGGGAACGAAGCCGTAGCGCAGCATCAGGTCGGCCGGAATCGATCGGAACAGCTCCTGGTCGATGTGGAACGTGTCCATGTCCACGAACTCGAGCCGGTACCGCTCCGCGAGACGCCGCGCCTGTTCGAGCTCGGCACGGCGATCGACCTCGCTGACGGATCCGGGCTCGACGGGGTCGGCGCGAGGATCGGCCGGGCCCGGTGAGGCCTGGGGACCTGGGTGCTTGGTGGCCATGGTCATGGGTGATCTACTGCGAAAGCACCGAGCTCAACTGGAACAACGGCATGTACAGCGCGAGCAGCAGCCCGGCGATGACGATGCCCATGATGACGAGCAGCACCGGTTCGACCAGCGTGACGAACCGCTCCATGTAGGTCGCGATCTCTTCGTCGAAGAAGTCGGCGACCGTGTTCAGCATGTCCTGAAGCGCGCCGGTCGCCTCTCCGACTTCCGCCATCTTGACGGCGACGTCAGGAAAGCTCTTGCGGGCCTCGAGCGCCGCGGCAAACGACTCGCCCTCGCGCACGCGCGCGCTGACGATCTCGAGCTGCGCCGCCATGTACCGATTGCCGACCGAGCGGGCCGCGATGTCGAGCGCGTTGACGAGCGGAAGACCGCCGCCGAGCAGGGTGGCCAGCGTCCGCGCCATCTGCGACGTCGCGAACTTCCGCGCGATCGGGCCCAGGCCCGGCACGCTGAGGATCAGGCGATCGAAGCGCGATTGCTGTCCGGCCTGGCGAAGCCAGAACAGTGTCCCGCCGACCAGCGCGACCGCGCCGAGCACCACGAGGGCGAAGCTGGTCCGGTGACGAACGCCGACACCGTCATGATCATCCGGGTCGCGAGCGGCAGCTCGGCGCCGAAGCCGGCGTAGAAGTCAGCGAACGCCGGCACCACCTTGAGCACGATGATCGAGACCAGCACCAGCGCCAGCGCGATCAGGATGGCCGGATAGACCAGCGCCGAGACCATCTTCCGCTTCAGCGTCGCGATGATCTTCGCGTACTCCACGTACCGCCGCAGGACGGCGTCGAGGTTGCCGCTGCGCTCCCCCGCCAGCAGCGACGCGGTGTAGACGCGCGGAAACAGGTCGCCCTGCGCGGCGAACGCGTCCGACAGCGCCGACCCGGACCGCACTTTCTCGTGGATGTCGTCGAGCACGGCCCGGAACACCGGCGACGTGACCCGCTGCTTCAGCAGGTCGAGCGACTGGACGAGCGGCATGCCGGCCTTGAGCAGCGTCGCCAGTTCCTGGTTGAAGATCAGGAACTCCCGGGGGTTGACGCGGGACGATTGCGGCAGCCGCAGCGAGAGGCCCGCGACGGACCCCTTCGGCTGCATCGAGAGGACGTACAAGCCCTTCTCCTCGAGCTCGTGGCGCAGCTTCGCCTCGTTCTCGGCGACGTACACGCCTTCGACGATTTCGCCGTTGGGCGAGGCCAGGCGGCAGCGAAATTCCACGCTCAACTGATGGTCTGCAAGGATATTACTGTAGCCGGATTATACCAACCTTGTCGTCCGCGCTTCCTTGAAGGTTAGACCGTCGAACGGCGAGATTGGCTGGCTCGGCTGTGGGGGCCGGCTGGATGGGTCCACGGATCGGGCAATTGTACGATCGGGTAATGGATCGGTCCATGGCCAATCAATTACCCGGTTACTCGATTACTCGATTACCCGATTGAGTTGACTATCTGGAGGATGCGCGAGACGTAGTTGCGCGTCTCGGCGTACGGCGGAATGCCGCGGAACCGCTCGACAGCCGCGTGGCCGGCGTTGTAGGCCGCGAGCGCCAGCGCTGGAGGAAACCGCGCCAGCAGCGACTTGAGGTGCTTCGTGCCGGCCTCGATGTTCGCCGCCGGATCGTAGGGATTGGTCACGGCATACTGGCGCGCTGTCGCCGGCATCAGCTGCATGAGGCCCATCGCGCCTTTCGAGGACCGGGCGCGCGGCTGGTAGCCCGACTCCACCTCGATCACGGCTCTCACAAGGCGCGCGTCCACGCCGTGCCGGGCTGCGCGCGATCGATGATGTCGGCGTACGGCGTGACCCCCGCGCCTTGGTCCGGCTGAAGCCGGACACTACGATCGATCTCCTCACGCTCCGCACGAACTTCCGCTTCGGGCTCGGGGTACGGCGTTTCGTCGGGCGCAATCTGCGCGATCGTTGCCGGATCGCACACGACTTCGCCACCACTCCGCAGCGTCAGGATCAGCGAGTCGCCCTCTATCCGGTGGGCCTTCACCGACAGACTGCGGCCGGTCGTGAAAAAGACGAGCTCGGCGCGCGCGGGCGTCGCGAGGCAGAGCAAGCTCAGCGAGAGGAAGAGGTGTCTTGTGTGCACGAAGCGTCAATTGTATCAGGGATTCTCGGCGCAGACGGCCGGGCGGCGACGTATGCGCGTGTACGGCGCGTACCGATTCACGCCGTTATACGGAATGGCAATGATGCGCTCGCCGGTTAGAAACGTGATCTTGTAACTCAACCAGTAGTCCGCATGAACCGCGCGCACGCCGAGCCGATCGAGGCAGGCGATGATCGCCGGCGTTTCCGCGTCTGGCACGAGTTGCCGGTACCAGGCGCGCTGCTCCATTCCGAACAGCGTGAGAATCGCGGCAAGCGTCACCGCCCCGGCGACGCGGCTTCCCTGAAAGATCCGCCAGACCCCCAGAGCGAGCACGACCGCCAGCGCCCCGAAAGCCGGCATCAGGTAGCGATAGGACTGGGCATCGACGAACGCGCCACTCAACAGGAAGATCGGCGGAACCGCCACAAGCAGGAAATGAAACAGCGGCGTGAACGGCCGCTCCCTGAGCGCAACGAACGAGGCGACGGTCGCCGGCACGAGCGCCACGCCGAGCCAGACAGGCACGCCCAGCCATCCCGTCGCGGGACTCCGGAAACCGAGCACGATAGGCACGATTTGCAGAGCGATGGTCTCGACGGCCCGCGACACCCCCGCGAGGTCGGCGCGGCCCATTGGCGCGGATCCACCGCCGAGGGCGTGCCCTGCCAGCGCCGGCGCGTATCCGATGGCGAAGGCGGCCGCCGCCGAGTAAACGAGGGACGATGCCGGCGCGCCCTGGCGTCTCGCAATCGAAACGATGCGCGCGGCCGCTGCGGCGAGAAGCAGACCAGCCGCAATATTCCACAGCTTCTGGGCGTGGCGGACGCCGATGGGGACGCCGAACAGCGCCGCGTCGAACCCACCACTCAGAAACGCGGCCACCCCGAGCCCAACATACCCGCCAGCGGCCACTGCCAGCGCCGCGGTGAGCAGGCGCAGCCATGCCGGGACTTCGCGCGCGGCAAGCATGTGCCGGACGATCCGGCCGCGTTGCGGAAGCCAGTGAACGATCGCAAGCGCGAGCGCGATCCAGTAATAGAGGATGTACTGCTGCACCCACAGGCCAAATCCAGCCGCGGCACACGCGGCCATGAACGCCGGGCGCGATCCGGTCCGCCGCCAGATGTCGATGCCCAGGCACATGGCTGTCCCCGCCAGCAGCGTCATGACGACTTCCGCGTTGGCGCTGAGGCTCCAAAGCACGAGGGCGGGCGGGCAGACGATGAGGAACGCGGTGGCCAGCCACGCAATCGCCCGCGAGAAGAGCCGCTCGACCAGCACGAACTGGAGGCAGACGAAAAGGACGAAGCACGCCAGCGTCACGCTCTTCAACGCGATGACGCCGGGTCCGGCGACGGCGAACACCGCAGCCGCGAGGTAGACCTCGGGGACGCCCTTGTAGCGCTGTCCCCACAGAAACGCGGGATGCTCGCCCTGAAGCACGTGGCTGGCCATCAGGCCTTCCACGGCCTCGTCCGAGTCGAAAAACCGATCGCCTGAAGGAGAAACGGCGCCCGGGTAACGATCACCAGCGCCGCGATGAGGAGAAGCTGGAAGACCCGGCGGCCCTTGACAGGCCTATTGTCGGGCCGGATCGATAAACGCATGGAACACGCGGATGCCGAGCTCGCGCGGATCCTTGCTGGCCCCGCCGCTGATTTGCATGGGCACGAACGTCTTGTCCACCGTCACCACCACCTCGGCCATCTCCGCCGAGCCCATCTGATCGGCCTTGAGCGGAATGCGGCGCAACACCTCCTTCCCGGGCGTGAGCTCGAACTGATCGACTGTCGTGTTGCCCAGCGTGACCTTCACCTGCTGCTTTTCGTTGAACACGCCGGCCGGCTGATCCACCTCCAGAAAGAAGGTGGCGTCCTTTCCCGGGTTCCTGAACGCGAGCGTCGCCTGCTTCTTGGTCCACTGCCACGAGACCCCGGCATTCTGCTCGGCGACTTCCGCCGGATGCCACCCGTCCTTGAAGACGGTGAAGATGTTCTCGCTTTGCGGCTGGAGTTGCAGCCTGCCGGCCCGGTAGGCGCGCTGCCCCACGTCCTCGCCTTCGAGCGTCAGGCGGGTCTGCGTCTTCAGGGAATACAACCCGAGATGAAGCGTGGCTTCGCCGACGTACGGGTAAATGGGGACGAACCTGGTGCGGGTGTACTCCACGGTCTCCCCCGCCTTCCACTGCGAGGTCGGCTTCGGCGGGTCGTGGTCGTCGGTCCACATCAGCTCATCGTCGGCGTCCACCACGTGCATCATCACGCGATAGTCCTCGTCGAACCGGGCGTCGGCCGCGACGACGAACTTGTAGGTGAAGTCGATCGGGCTGCCGAGCGGGGCCGCATCGCGACTGACCCGGAGCGTCGCGTTGGCAACGGGCGGCATCGGTTCGTCGCTGCCGCCGCAGGCGGCGATGGAAATCGACAAGACGGCAAGGGCTGTCGCGACACACACGGATTTGCGGCGCAGGGATGTAGTCATGGCAGATTCAACTTCTGAGGAAAACGCGGCCGGGCGTGATGATAGTTCAGTTGCCGCATCTCCCGCAATCTGTTAGAGTTCCGCGCGAACACGCCCTCGAGCACAGCATCGAATGTCTTCAGAAGCATTGGGAATGATCGAGACAAAGGGTCTCATCGGATCGGTCGAGGCCGCCGATGCGATGGTCAAGGCCGCCAACGTGACGCTCATCGGCAAGGAATACATCGGCGCCGGCTATGTCACGGTGATGGTGCGAGGCGACGTGGGGGCAGTAAAGGCCGCGACCGACGCCGGCGCCGCTGCCGCACGCCGAGTCGGCGAGCTCGTGTCGGTGCATGTCATCCCGCGGCCGCATACCGAGGTTGAACGGATACTCCCTAAAGGCACATAGAACGCAGAGACCGCAGAAACCGCAGAGTTCTTGGCTCTGCGTGCTCTGCGAGCTCTGCGTTGATCGTTTTTGGACATGGCCGAATCCTCCACCCCACAGACCGATCGCGATCTCACCTCCATAGCCGAAGCCCGGGCCATGGCGCACCGCGCCAAGCAGGCCTGGCTGGAGCTGGCGGAGTTCAGTCAGGAGCGTATCGACGCGATCGTCGATGCGATGGCAGCCGCCGCCACCGCGCAGGCGGAAGCGTTCGCCCGATTGGCCGTCGAAGAGACCGGCTACGGCCTCGTCGCGGACAAAATTCGGAAGAACCTCTTCTGCTCGCAGAAGGTCTACGATTTCATCCGGCCGATGAAAACGGTCGGCGTCGTCGCCCGCCACGAAGAGCGCCGCGTTATCGAGATCGCCGAGCCCTTCGGTGTCGTCGCGGCCGTCGTGCCGTCCACCAACCCCACGTCGACGGCGATCTACAAGATCCTGATCGCGATCAAGGCGCGATGCGCCATCGTGCTGAGTCCCCACCCCGCGGCGGTGAAGTGCATCAGCCGCGTGGCGGAGGTCATGGACGAGGCCGCGAGGCGCTCGGGCGCCCCAGCCGGCGCCATCAACTGGATGACGACGGTGACGCTCGAGGGAACGAACGAGCTGATGAAGCACCGCGACGTGGCGGTGATCCTGGCGACGGGCGGGATGGGCCTCGTGCGCGCGGCCTACAGCGCAGGCAAGCCGGCGTATGGCGTGGGCCCCGGGAACGCGCCGGCGTACATCGAGCGCACCGCGAACGTCAGCAAGGCGGTTCGAGACATCATCACCGGCAAGACGTTCGACAACGGCGTCCTCTGCTCGTCGGAAAATTCAGTCGTGGCGGATCAGCCAATCGCCGATGCCGTCAGGCGGGAGTTCGAGGCACAGGGCGGCTACTTCATGAACGCGCCCGAGATGGAGGCGCTCGCGCGCGTTCTCGTCACGCCGCAGCGGCTGCCCAATCCCGCCGCTCGTCGGCAAGACCGCCGCGTTCATCGCCGAGAAGTGCGGCATCAAGGTTCCGGCCGAAACGCGCGTCCTCATTGCCCCGTTGGATGGCGTGGGCCGCGAGTATCCCCTTTCGATCGAAAAGCTCTGCCCCGTCCTGTCGTTTTATGTCGTCAGCGACTGGCGCGAGGGGTGCGAACGCTGCAAGCAGATCCTGCGCTACGGCGGGATGGGTCATACGATGTCCATCCACTCGCAGAACGATCAGGTCATCCTCGAGTTCGGCCTCAAGAAGCCGGCGTTCCGCATCTGCGTCAACACGCCGACGACGCTCGGCTCGATCGGGCTGACGACAGGGCTCGACCCGGCCATGACGCTCGGTTGCGGCGGGTACGGCGGGAACATCACGTCGGACAATATTTCGCCGCGCCACCTCCTGAACATCAAGCGCCTGGCTTATGAGATCACCCCGGCTGTCAGCCTCGAGACCCGGGACTCCCAGGAAGTCACGGGATGCGGCTCGGCCGAAGCCGGCGGGCATCAGCGCTCGTGCACTCTCCCGCCGAATCGACGAGTTCCTCGGGATCTCGCGGATTTCGCGGAGAAGGAGCCGGCGGTGACGGCGTCGGCGACAGCGGCGAGTCCCCGAGAAACCGCCGCCGGAATCGCGCCGCCGCCGACGGTAACGCCTCAGCCACGGAGGCGCTCGAGGCGCCGCTCGATTTCGTGTGCGAAGAGGACGTCCGGCTGGCGATTCAGGCCGGCGAGAAGCTGCTCGTCTCCGAGCGCGCCATCGTCACGCCGTCCGCCCGCGACCTCGCGGAAGAGCACCGGGTACTCACGCTCGCCCCTTAGCGTCGTGTCGGGGCGGTCAAAGACCCGGCCTGAGCAAGCCAAGTGTGCGGATTTGATACGCGGCCGCTTATTGCTGAGACAGTTGGACTTATTGTTGACCACCGGGCCTGGGCCTGTAGACTGACCTCGACCATGGAGCGGGGGTCCCCCAGCCCCTCCCCGCGTGATTAACACGACCGTTCGACGCGCTCAGGTCGTCCTGAGCTTGCCGAAGGACGGAGCCCCCCGTTGGGGGCGACTTACGAGCGGTCTGTATTCGAGGGTTTCTCGGGTTACGGAACCGATCGCGGAGCGCCCGGAATGGTTCAATTACGCTCGCAGCCCTGGCAACGGCGGCTGATCATCGCGCTGTTGCCGTTCGCCGCGGCCTGCGGATCCTCCCTCAAGACGCAGTCGATCAATGTGACGCCCGTGAGCGCCCTTCCGGCGCCAGCCGCCCCGCTGCCAGGCGTCGCCTTCGAAGATCCCGTCCTGACGCTCATCGCGACATCGAACGATCACTTTCTGGCCGGGCGAGCGCGAGCTCGAGCAGGGGCATTTCGATGCCGCGAAGGTGGAGTTCGACCGCGCCGTGGTCATTCTGCTCGAATCGCCTTACGGAGCGCGGACCGAGCCGCGCATTCGCGAGCATTTCGATCGTCTCGTCGACCGCATCAGCGGCTACGAAGTGAAGGCGCTGGCCGAGGGCGACGGCTTCACGGAAAAGCAGTACGAGGCCGCTTCAATCGACCAGCTGCTGGCCGAGACCACCACGTTCGGGCCGCCGCCCGCCCCGCCCGAGCTGACCGAGACGGTCCAGTCGGATCTCGAGACCATCATTCACGACATCCCCATCCCCCTCAACGCGCGGGTGCTGGCCTACATCGAGCTGTTTCAGGGCCGTCTTCACGACTTCATCGAGGAAGGGATGACGCGCGGCGGCCCAGTACCTGCCGATGATTCAGAGGCGTCTTCCGCGCCGAAGGGCTGCCGCTCGATCTCGCCTACGTGCCGCTCATCGAGAGCGCGTTCAAGCCGAACGCGCTGTCCCGTGCGAAGGCTAAAGGCGTGTGGCAGTTCATGGCCGGGACGGCTACGGAAAACGGCCTTCGCCAGGACTGGTATCATCGACGAGCGCTCGGACCCCGAGAAGGCCACCGTGGCCGCGGCGAAGTATCTGCGTACGCTTTCGAAGATGTTCGACGGGGACTGGCACCTGGCTCTCGCCTCATACAACGGCGGTCCGGGGCGGATGCAGCGCGCGATCAACCGGGCGGGCGGCGTCGATGACTTCTGGAACCTGGCCGCCAGGAAGAACCTCCTGCCCCGCGAGACGCGCGAATACGTCCCCATGATCCTCGCGGCGATCGTCATCGCCCGAAACCCGGCCCAGTACGGGTTCGATGTTCGAGCCGAGATACCGCCCGCGTACGAAAAGGTCACCCTGACCAAGCCGGTGGACCTGCGGCGAATTGCCGAATGGACCGGGACGACCATCGACGAAATACAGGCGCTCAATCCCGAATTGCGGCGCTGGACGACGCCGGTCCGCGAGTCGCATTATGAGTTGAAGGTCCCGGCCGGCACCGCCTGAGCGGGTCAGCGACGCAGTTGATCGACGCGGCGGCGACCGATCTGGCGACGCTGAATTGGCACACCGTCAAGCGCGGCGAGACGCTCGCGACGATTGCCAAGAAGCTGAGTGTCAGCAGGAACGATCTCGCGGCCGCCAACTATCTTCGCCCCACCGCCCGCGTCGCCGTCGGACAGAAGCTCATGGTCCCGCGCGAGGCGACCGTGATGATGGCGGCGCGAGCACCGACCGTCCCGCACCGGTTGTCGCCGCCAGCCGCACGGTTTCCGAAACGGGTGCGCTGGCCGAAGGCGCCGAGCCAGAACCGGGTCAAAGTGATCTACGCCGTCAAGCGCGGCGACACGCTCTTCTCGATCGCCCGGCTCTTCCAGACGACGGTCGCGGCGCTTCGGACCTGGAACCCGCGACTCCCGGGCGACCGGATCGCGGCGGGCCAGCGCCTGACGGTCTACCGGATCGCCGGCTAATTGAGTCGTTGGTCGTTATCGTTGGCTCAGTCCTATCCCAGTCTTGGTCGTTAGCATTCACGCTGTCTTCTTTCCGTCCTCGGTAGGCGCCGTCCGCGACCGCAGCTGCTTGATGCCCAGCTCGATGCGCTCCGCGAGCTCGCGCTCGTGCTGGAGCGTGCGCAGCGTGTTGCCGGCTTCCTGCAGCGTGTATTCGAGCTGCGCCACTTTCTCGGCGACGTGGTCCACGACCGCCTTCTGCTCGCTGAGCGTCTCCAGGTTGAGCCGGACATCGTCGAGAAGGTGGACGATCGCGTTGGCCTTGGTCTGGACCTCGTCCACCAGCTTGCGGCGCGAGTCGATGACCACGATCCGCTCGTCGGTTTCGGCGATGCGCGACAGCAGCTCGTCGACGCCGATCTTGAGCGCAGAGACCTCGGCCCGGTTTTCGGCGACGTGCGCGAGGTCCGCCTTGGTGCGCGCGCTGATCTGGTGAATCTGCTCCACCTCGGCCTTGACCGCCGTGACGAGCTGTTCCCGGCTCGCGATCGCCTGGATGTTCCGCTCGAGCCCGTCGGAGAGCTGTTTCATCTCGGCCAGCCGCATTTCGACGGCCGCCAGCTTCCTCTCGCCGAAGGCCACCTGCGTACGGCGCCCTTCGAGCTGCTTGAACATTGTCTCGGCGCGGGCGAGCTGATCCTCGGACGCCTGGATCTGGCCGACGGCATCTCGCTGCCGGCTCTGGACGCGATCGAGCTCCCCGAGCAGCTCGTCCTTGATGCTGCTCGAGCGCGCCACTTCTTCGGACAGGATCTGCATCTGGCGCGCGCGTTCGGCGACGTCGACCGCGACCGCCTTGCTCACCACCACCAGCTCGGCATAGCGCTTCTGCTGTTCGGCCACCGTCGCCTCGTCGTACTTGACGCTGGCGATGCGCTCGTGCGCGGTGCTGATTTGCGTCCGGAGCACGTTGATCTCCGCGACCAGCGGGACGAGCCGCGTCTGCAGCGCGTGCACGTCGACGAGCTTGTTCTGCGCGTCCACCATCTGCTCGGCGAGGCCGTCGCACGCCGCCTTGAGCGTTTCGAGCTCCGCGCGGCGCACCAGCTGGTCCTCCAGCTTGCGATCCACGTCCGCGCTGACGGCGTTGAGGCCGTTCAGCCGGCCCTCGAGCGTCTCGACGAACGGGACGCGTGCCGTCACGCGGGTGAGCTGCGCGTCGAGCTCGGCCACCGTTTCGTTGAGCCGGGTCGCCTTCAGCGTGCCCTCCTCGACGAGCGCCATCTTGCCGAGGATGGCGTCCATCTTCGCTTCGAGCTCGGGCGCGCGGGTGGCGAGTGCGGTCATCCGCTCGTTGAACGCCTCGAGCGCCACGCGATCGGCGCCCAGCTTGTCGCGGAGCTTGACGATCTCGACGTGCGACTTGTAGAAGTCCTGAATCTCCTGGCGCAGCGACTCGAGATCGTGGCGGCTCTGCCTGAGCGAGTCCATGTGGACGACGGTTCGCTTGGAGAGCTCGTCGACCTGTCCCAGCTGCTCGTGCAGCGTGTCGAGCGCCAGCTGCTTCTTCGTCAGATCGTCGGCCTGCGCGAAGAGGGCATCGAAGCGCTTCGTCAGGCCATCGACCTTCTGGCTCAGCGAGATGAGGTTCTTGTCCTTGGCCGAGAGCGCTTCCATCCGCGTTTCGGCGTCGCCCACCGAGCCCTGCAGGGCTCGCACCCGCTCGTCGAACGAATCGAATTCCTTCTTCCTCACCGTCAGCGTGCCCACTTCGGACCTGAGCGATCTCGAGGAGAGAGGTCGAATCCTTCTGCAGCTTGGTCGTCTCGCGCTGGACTTCCTGGTTCAACTTCGCGGCGGCCTCCATCCGCAGCGCGGTGTCGGCCGCGAGCTTGTCGATGCGGCCGATGGTCTCTTCGGCTTTCGCCGCCTGCTTCATCCCTTCGTTCAGCTTGGTGATTTGCACGTCCATGGACCAGACCATCTCGTTGACGCGATTGGCCTCCACCACGGCGTGCTCGACCGCCTGCTGCTGGCTGTCGAGCGCCTTCGCCTTGCGCGAGACGTGCTCGGCGAGCGCGTTCAGTCCGGCAAGGCGCTCTTCGGTGTTGCGGCTCAGCTCGTGCAACTGCGCGAGCGGCACCAGCTTCTTCTCGATCTCCTTGACGGTGGCCATGGCCGTCGTCGTGTCCTCCCGCGCTTCGCGCGAGGTTTCACGGATCTTGCCGTAGTCCTGCGTCAGCGACGAGGCGGTCGCCCGGATCTGATCGAGCTCGCCCTTGAGCGTGGACGCCTGCGTGGTCGCCTGCTTGACTTCGGTTTCGGCGTTGCGCAGGTGGCCGCGAAGCTCGTCGAGCACGGCGCGTTCCTTCTTGAGGGTGTCGAGGGTGGCATGCGTCTGCAGCGCCTGCGAGGAGAGGTTCTGCACGGCCTCGCGATGCTTCTGGAGCTCGCCGTCCGGGCCGATCGCCTTCTGCGTCGTCTGCTCGGCCTGTTTCGCGGCATCCTTCAGCGCCTGAATGCGCTTGTCGATCTCCTCGAGCTCCCTCGCGCGGTCGTCGAGCATGCTGATTCTTTTCGTCAGCTCGTCGAGCTTCGCGCCGGCGCTCGCCGCCTTCTCCGACACCTGCTCGAGCGACTTGCCGAGCGGCACCAGCTTCGCGCTCCGCGCCGTCAGCGTGGTCAGCATGGTGCTGAGCGCGCTGCGCTCTTCGCGCGCGGCGGAGATGAGCAGCTGCAGCTCGTCGGTCTGCTTCTGCACCTGTTTGCCCTTGCCGCCGGCGATGCTCCGGAACGCGTCCAACATATGAATCTCCTGAATCTCCGTTGCAGCAGGTCTGCGCGCCTGCGCTACCGAACGTCTGGTTGTGGTCGCTGCGCAGGACCCGGGTCCCGCTGGAAGGTGTAAAGCATAGTGCAGTCAGAATATCGGCGTCGATAGCCCACTGGCCTAGGGGTGGAGCTTTCTGCACACTCGTGCATGCGGCGACGTGGCAGGATTCGCCGACCTCACGATCGGCGCGGGCGCCAACTGCTTGAAAACAGAGGAACGAGTCGAGCGCCACGCGGCTTGCACAGTCTCGCAGGCATGCTCGCCAGCCTTCGGACGGCCGCCGTCTTCGGCATCGAGGCCTGCCCGGTTCACGTCGAAGTGGACGTCTCGTTCGGGCTTCCCGGCTTCACGATGGTCGGGCTGCCCGATGCCAGCGTCCGCGAAAGCCGGGACCGCGTGCGCGCCGCGATCCGCAACTCAGGGTTCGAGTTTCCGGCCCATCGGATCACGGTGAACCTTGCCCCGGCCGACGTGCGCAAGGCGGGCGCGTCTTTCGATCTGCCGATCGCGCTCGGCATCCTCGCGGCGCAAGGCGTGGTCGAGCGGCGCGAGATCACCGACTGCGTGCTGCTCGGCGAGCTGTCGCTCGACGGCTCGATCCATCCCACGCGCGGCGTGCTCCCCATTGCCGCCGCGGCCAGGCGCGAGGGCGTGGCCGCGATCCTGCTGCCGGCGCCCAACGCCGGGGAAGCGGCGGTGGTTTCGGGCCTCAAGGTCTACGCGGTGTCGTCGCTCGCCGAGGCCGTACAGGCCCTGAACGATCCGGCGGCGCGGTGCGCGATGCCCTCTCCCGCACCTCCCGAATGCTCCGGACGTCTGGCGGCCGATCTCGCCGATGTCCGCGGCCAGCTGCTCGCACGGCGCGCGCTCGAGATCGCCTCGGCCGGCGGCCACAACCTGCTGCTCATCGGGCCGCCCGGCGCGGGCAAGACCATGCTGGCGCGGCGTCTCCCGGGTATTCTGCCGCCGCTGACGTTCGACGAGGCGCTGGAGGTCACGGCGGTGCACTCGGTCGCCGGGCTGCTTCCGCGCGGCGCCGGGCTGCTGACCCACCGCCCGTTCCGCGCGCCGCATCACACCATCTCGGATATCGCGCTGATTGGCGGCGGCGCCCAGGCGCGTCCGGGCGAAGTCAGCCTGGCGCATCACGGCGTTCTGTTTCTCGACGAGATGCTCGAGTTCACCCGCCATGTGCTGGAAGTGCTGCGCCAGCCGCTCGAAGACGGCACGGTCGTCATCGCCCGCGCGGCGCGCACGGCGGTGTTTCCGGCGCGGTTCGTTCTGGTGGGGGCGATGAACCCATGTCCGTGCGGTTTCGCGACGGACCCGCTCGCGAGTGCCGCTGCACTCCGCAACAGGTGGCGCGTTATCGCGGCCGCCTCTCCGGTCCGCTGCGCGATCGGCTGGATCTGACGGTGGAGGTGCCCGCCCTGCCGGTTGCGTCGCTGACGGCCGCTGCCGGCGGCGAGCCGTCGTCCAACGTTCGGGCGCGCGTGATCGCCGCGAGGCACCGGCAGTCCGAGCGATATGCCAACGACCTGATTCGCACGAATGCGGAACTGACGCCGGCGCTGACCGGCCCGCACTGCCCGCTCGACGCGCAGGCTGCGCGCCTGCTCGACCTCGCCGTCGGCCGGATGTCGCTCAGCGCCCGCGGGTACGACCGCGTCCTCAAGGTCGCGCGCACGATCGCGGATCTCGCCGGCGCCGGGCGGATCGGCGCCGATCACATCGCCGAAGCGCTGCAGTTCCGCATGCTTTGAGAAATTGCAGATTGCTGATCGCAGATTTCAGATTAATCAGATCTGCAATCTGAACTCGACAATCAGCCAATTTCCTCAGAATGTCGCCACTGCGCCGACTCCGGCCAGGGCTGCCGCGATCGAGCCCAGGATCACCCAGACGATAATCAGCACGAGCACCGACACCACCATGTAGGGGATGACTTTGTCCGCCGGCGTGGCCATGAGGAGCGGCAACCCCAGGTAAAACAGGTAGACCGCATACAGCGCGGCGATGATGCCGAGGGGGGCGAGCACCGGGACAAGGTTCAATACGCCCGCGATCCACACGGGCGTCATCGAATAGACGACGAGCTTGAGCGCCTGCGCCGTGTCGCCGCGCGACTGGAACGTCGGGGCGAGCTTTTCGATCACCACCGCCGCAATCCACGCGCCGACGAGCGCGAACACCCACCCAGGCATGCGCTCACCAGCCCGCGAACGATGCCGATCCGGAACGGGCCGATGCCCACGAGGCTGTACCCGATGAACTGCGAGACCGCCGGTATCGCAGCAAGCGGCGCGGCGTATCCCCGCATCAGGCCTTCCACGGTGGCGGGTTCGGCGGCGATGGTGCGCCATTCCTCCGCCGGCTTCGTGAGGATCGCAACAACGCGTGTCTGAAGGGACATCAGGACTCCTGTTTTGACTGGAGAGCGAATGGAGTATACGCGCGAATCTCCGTCCGTGTATTCCAGCTTCAACCACGATCCGAACGCCGGCAGGCGTTGCTCGACCACGGCCCGTTCCTCCGGACTGAACCAGCTGCTGTGCACGATCACATAGGTCACGCCGAGCTGCGCAAGATGACGAACGCTGTCTTCGCTCGGAAACAGTTTGAGCTGGTCGTACAGTAGATCGTGGAGGGCCGGCTGGATGCCGCTGTACCCGTGCACTGTCTTCTGCCAGTGCGCCATGGAATGCAGCATGTAGTTCGAATGGTATCGCGCGGACCAGGTGACGGGCACCTCCGCGACCGCGAAGGGCTTCTGCTGACGCGCGACCCACAAATCGACCGCGGGAATTTCGAGCCGGTATGGAACGCCCCGGTAGGGGATCATGGCGAATTCGGCGAGGAGGAGGCCGCCGGCCACCACGCCGGCGACGCGGCGGGGACCCGGCGCGAGCCGCGCGCGCAGCCGATCGAATCCCAGACCGGCCAGAACGGCTGTCGCCAGCAGCCCCAGCACCATGAAACGGGACGACCCGCGAATGAAGCTGAATCCAGGCAGCCAGTAGACGAACTGCCACAGCCCGTACGGCGGCCCGAGCGCGAGCCCCACGCACAGCGCCGCCAGCAGCAGGTAGAACGCTGTCGGGTTGCGGCGGACCGGCGCCAGCGCCGTAATCCACCGCTCGTGGTGGCGCTTCATCCAGCTGAACACCAGCCAGACGAAGACGAGCGCACCGGCGATCGCCGACAGCGGGCGGAGCAGATCGAGCGCCCGTGCGGCGATCGCCTCCGTATAGGCAGCCGGCCGGCGGGACAGGAGCCACTCGGGCACGGGCGCGTAATTCTTTCCGCCTTCGGTCCAGTACAAGTCCAAGGAGCGGCGTTGGGGCTGGACGTATTCGAGGAGCACACGGTGGGCGCCCGGTGTGAGCGGGACGCTCCCGGTGGTGGGCGCACCAGGGTTGTGCACGCCGTGATCGATGATCAGCAGGTTATCGACGGACAGGCGCGAGGCGCCGGCCGAATCCATTCCGAAGTTGTAGAGCCCGGGCCGCCGCACGCTGATGAACCCGCTTCGCACGACCTTGTCCTTACCGAAGGTCTGCTCGGCCAGGCCGTCGCCGGCGCCGACGTAGGGTCGCGCGGCGCTGACCGCCCCCCAGAAAAGAGCAACCACGAGCAGGCACGCGATCGGAAGCTTATAGGGGACCATTCTGGCGACCGGTTTCCATTCGACATTCCACAAAGCCGGCGCTCGCCGGGCGATTACGGCGCATCCGGCGAGGATGGCGGCCAACGCCAGGCCCAGCGGCAGAAACCCGGGAAACAGCCACGCCGTGGCAACGCCGTTGATGTTCCGGTCCGTGATGAGGCCCATGAGGAACACGTCCACGCGGGTCGGGGACGCAAAGAAACTTTCAATCGGGGTGTCCCAGCTTCCGAGCGACCGCCGCAGTCCCACCTCGCCCTGCGCAATCCGGTACGGAATCGCGAACAACACGCTCGGCGCCAGCAGCAGCGCGCCGGCGATGCCGAAGTCGCGCAGGCGCCGCGCGAGCACGATCGGCTCGCCCAGCGCGATTCGATACGCCAGCATGAGACCGATCGCGACGACCAGAAACATGCCGCCATGACCGCTCGACAGAACCTGGAGGGTGGTGAACATCGTCGCCAGGAGCAGGTCGCGCCGCCGGCCGCCATCCAGGTACGCGTGCACCGAAGCCAGCGCGAACGGGATCCACTGGACCACGGTGAGATGAATCTGGCTGAAGCGCAGAAAACGAGGCGGCGAGAACGCGAAGATGAGCCCCGCCAGCACGGCGGCGGCCGGGCTCAGACCGACGCGGCGTCCGAGGACGTACGCGCCCAGCCCACACAGCACGACCGACAGCAGCGAGACGACGTTCACGGCGAGCACGGGGTTGCCGGTGAGCCACAGCACGGGTGCCGCGAACAGGGCGCTGCCGATGAGATTTTCCGAGAACGCCAGCGAGTTGCGCTGTGGAAAGAAGATGTTCGCGTCGAAGATCGACAGCGGCTGGTGCACGAACGCGTGAGTATTCCATGCGAGCGTCCACATGAAGAGATGTCCGTCAGGATCGTCGGCGGGCAGCGTTCGATGCGCGGTCACCGACAGCGGGTACGTGAGCAGCAGGGTCAGGACGGAGAAGAGGGCAGCGACCTGCCACTTACCTGGCACGCGCGTGTGGCTCATGCGTCGGGATGGTAGCAGCAGCGGGCACTCTGTACCGTCCAACGTCAACGGGGTCCCTCGTCGGCGCGCGGAACCGGAAGCTGAATGCACCATGCAGCGACCTCGGTCCATCCCTCGCACGGCATTCGTTCGATGTGGACGGCGGTATCCTGGTTTTCGTCAACGGCCCGCTCGTACTCGGGAATGCGCGCGGGGCCGTACGAGCCGACGATGACGCGCTCCCTCGAGAGAAAGTCCACGACGTACGCATCCCAGTAGCCGGCGCGGGCGTATCGGATCTGGTTACTGAGCAGGAACTCCGTCAGCTCCCGATGCGGGTCGGGCTGCGGATTCACGTACGCTTCGCGGATCACCCGCCCATTGTCGACGAGGTTCGCGCCTCCCCACAGCACGAACACCACGATCGCCGCCCGTCTCGCCCGTGCGGAAGGCTCCCACGCCATGAACGCGGCGAAGCATCCGATCGGCAGGAGCACCGCCATGTTGAAGTAGCGGGTGATCGGGTACGCATACGAGCACGCCAGCGCGTAACCCGCGAGCGCGCAACACCCGACCAGCGCAAGGTAGAGGGCAAAGCCGATCGAGGGCGCCCGTCTCAATCTCCACAGCCACGCGAGCCTGACGATCATCAGCAGCACCGCGCCGCCGGCGGTCCATCCGATGAGGCTCGATCCGACAACGGCGGAACTTCGCATCCCGTACTCATTGAGGGCCATCGTCTTGCCACCCGCAAGAATTGGCAGCGCGAACTCGAGCGCGAGCAGGAAGCGGGACGGGAGTTGCGCAAGCTCGACGCACGCATGGTTGCCGAGCATCTGCGCCTGAAGCCACAACGACAAGCCGTCGACGTGTAGCCTGAGATCGTCGATGACCAGCCAGACGAGCGCGGACCCCGCGGCCATCCGCATCAGCCAGCGCGGCGCGCCGGCGCGTCCACAAGGATCGATCGGCGGCATGAACGGCCACCAGGGCGGGAACCGCATACGCCGTGAACTCGCGATGCAGGAAGCCGAACACCAGCAGCGCGCCGAACGCGAACGGGCGCTGGCGAAGCATCCAGAGAAACAGCACGTAGAGGATCGGCTCGACACCGCTGCTCCCGAGCGTCTGCAGGAAAGTGCCTGCGACGACCGGCGTCGGCACGATGAACGGGAGCGCCGCGACGAATCCGACAGCCGGGCGCAGCCCCAGCCAGCCGGTGACGCCGCGCATCAGCAGCAGGGCGGCGATGATATTGAGGACGACCAGTGGCGCTTTCAGGACCGCGATCGACGGACGGGCGATCCAGAAGAGGGGCGCGATGAACCACGACTGCACGCCGAGCATGTAGTTCTGATCGTAGAAAAATAGTGGAAACGCCCGAAACTCGCTCAGGTGCTTGGCCATCAGTCCGACGATTGCCTGGTCGGAGTCGAAATCGATGTGTCCCCACAACAGGAACGCGCGCCGAGCGGACGATCACCAGCAGCACCGCGATCAGGCTGAAAAGCCAGGCCTCGCGGCGTCCGCTGTCGAAGAGTTCAGCGGCGTCGAAGATCGTGTGCAGTGCCGCGAAGCGCGGGGAAAATCTGGCCGGCAGCGTCATCGGGCAGATGGCAGTATACCGGCGATTGTTTCGTCCGATCTTCGCATCGGGGACTTCAGCCTTTGGCGACCGGCGCCCCTGTGGTAGAGTGGCCCGTCCAGACGCGGCTGCCCGCGTCGGCTCCCCCTAATAGAACGTGCTCGAGCGACCGATAGGATCAATCTAGAACTATGCGACGCGCGACGATACACAATGCGTGATTGCGGACCGCTCGAGCGGCGTCGTTCGCCGTGTCGGCGTCAGCCTGCGGCCGGCCATCGCGATCACGCTCGGTATCCTCTCGGTCCCCGTTCTGATGGGGCTCGGCGCGAAGTGGAGCGCGAGCACCGAGATCGCGCAGCTGAAGTCCGACGAATTCCCTCCTCGAGGTCGAGAACGGCAACTACCGCCAGGCCACCGGCGAGCTCACCGGACAGATTCAGTCGCTCGAAAACGTCATCGACGACCTCGGCGCGCGCGCCACGCTGGCGCCCGAACAGGCGCGGGCGATGCAGAAGCTGCCGGCCGTCGTGAAGTCGCGCGCCGTCGGCGGCGTGACGGAACCGAACCGCGCCATTGCCGACGTCGTCTCGTCGCTCTCTTCGCCGGAAGACACGTTCGGCGTGCTGCGCGATCTGCTGAGCGGGCTCGAGAGCCGGCTCAACTACGTGCGCCGCAACGTCGAACGGCGCGAAGCGCTGGCGGCCGCGACGCCGTCGATCTGGCCGGCGCACGGCTGGCTGACCGGCACGTTCGGCGGCCGGAGCGATCCCTTCACCGGCGAGCCCGGCTTTCACCAGGGAATCGACATCGCCACCGACAAGGGCCAGCCGGTGTACGCGACCGCCGACGGCACCGTCGAATCGGCCGAGCGCGCCGGCGACTACGGCAACCTGATCGTGCTCACGCACGACTTCGGTTTGTCGACCCGCTACGGACATCTGAGCCGCTTCACCGTCACCGCCGGCCAGCGAGTGAAGCGCGGCGACATCATCGGCTATGTCGGCTCGACCGGCCGGTCGACCGGCGCCCACCTGCACTACGAGATCCTCGCCAACGGCAAACTGATCAATCCCCTGCAGTTGCTCACCCAGCCCGCGACCCGATAGGCATGGACTCGCCGGACCTGATAAGGTCCGGCCTACGACCCGCTTCCGGCCTACGTACCCGCTGAAGTCTGGCCTGCGCACCCCGCTGAGTCTCGCCTACGTCCCCGCTGAAGTAGGGCGCACCCTGTCAGGTCCGCCCGGGATGCTACAATCGTCGTGATATCCCTTATCGGAGCCGTCCACGCCGTAGATGCTCGATACCCTTCTCGCCAAAGTCGTCGGCACCCAGAACGAACGTGAACTGAAGCGGCTGCGCCCGCTCGTCGCCGAGGTGGGCGCGTTCGAGCCGGCGATTCAGGCGCTGTCCGACGAGCAGCTGCGCGCGCAAGACGGCCGAGTTCCGCGCGCGGCTGGCGGACGGCGAAACGCTCGACGACCTGCTGCTCGAGGCGTTCGCCGTCGTCCGCGAAGCCGGCCGGCGCGTGCTGAACATGCGCCACTTCGACGTGCAGCTCATCGGCGGCGCGGTGCTTCACAAGGGCAAGATCGCCGAGATGAAGACCGGCGAGGGCAAGACGCTCGTCGCCACGCTGCCCGCCTATCTGAACGCGCTCGAGGGCAAGGGCGTCCACGTCGTGACCGTGAACGACTACCTGGCCCGCCGCGACTCGGAGTGGATGGGCCGCATCTACCGCTTTCTCGGCATGACCGTCGGCGTCATCCAGCACGACCTCAACGACGCCGAGCGGCAGGTCGCCTACGCCGCCGACATCACCTACGGGACGAACAACGAGTTCGGGTTCGACTACCTGCGCGACAACATGAAGTTCGAGCTCGCGCACTACGTGCAGCGCGGGCACCACTTCGCCATCGTCGACGAGGTGGACAGCATCCTCATCGACGAAGCGCGGACGCCGCTCATCATCTCGGGCCCGGCCGAGGAATCGACCGACCTCTACTACGAGGTCGATCGCATCATCCCGCGGCTGAAGCCGGGCGCCGTCATGCGCGGCGACACGAAGGCCGAGGACCGCGAGGCGCTCGAGGCGACCGGCGACTACATCGTCGACGAGAAGCACAAGACCGTCACGCTGACCGAGAGCGGCATGGCCAAGGCCGAGCAGATGCTGTCGCACCGGCTGCAGGCCGGCGGGCTCTACGATCCGGCGAACATGCCGCTCCTCCACCACGTCAACCAGGCGCTGCGCGCGCCACGTGCTGTTCAAGCGCGACGTCGACTACATGGTGAAGGACGGCGAGGTCGTCATCGTCGACGAGTTCACCGGCCGGCTGATGCCGGGCCGGCGCTGGAGCGACGGCCTGCACCAGGCGGTGGAGGCCAAGGAGAAGGTCAAGATCGAGCGCGAGAACCAGACGCTCGCGACCGTCACCTTCCAGAACTACTTCCGCAAGTACAAGAAGCTCGCCGGCATGACCGGCACGGCCGACACCGAGGCCGAAGAGTTCGCCAAGATCTACAAGCTCGACGTCGTCGTCATCCCGCCCAACCGGCCGCTGCGCCGCGTCGAGAATCCCGATCTCGTCTACCGGACCGAGGCGGAAAAGTGGGACGCGATCGTCACCGAGATCGTCGAGGAGCACAAGAAGGGCCGGCCGGTGCTGGTCGGCACGGTGTCGATCGAGAAATCCGAGAAGCTGTCGACGCTGCTCGATCGGCGCGGCCTGAAGCGCGGCACGACGACCGGCGGCGGCGCCGACAAGCACGTGGTGCTCAACGCGAAGTATCACGCGCAGGAAGCCGAGTTCGTCGCGCAGGCCGGCCGCAAGGGCTCCGTGACGATCGCCACCAACATGGCCGGCCGCGGCACCGACATCCTGCTCGGCGGCAATCCCGAGTTCATGGCGCGCCAGCAGTGCCTGGCCGAAGAGATCGCCGAGCGGCTGCCGAAAGGCGAGGAGCGGTTCGTCGAGGACGAGCAGTTCGTCTACTTCTACCATCTCGATGCGTTCTACCGGGTGCCGAAAGCCGCCTACCAGCGCATCTTCGAGCACTTCAAGAAGCAGTGCGAGCAGGAGCACGACGAGGTCGTCGCGCTCGACGGCCTGCACATCGTCGCCACCGAGCGCCACGAGGCGCGGCGCATCGACAACCAGCTGCGCGGCCGCGCCGGCCGTCAGGGCGATCCGGGCTCGTCGCGCTTCTACCTGTCGCTCGAGGACGACCTGATGCGCATCTTCGGATCGGACCGCATCTCCGGCCTGATGCAGAAGCTCGGGATGGAAGAAGGCGTGCCGATCGAGCACGGGATGGTGACCCGGGCGATCGAGCGCGCCCAGAAGCAGGTGGAAGGCCAGAACTTCTCCGTCCGCAAGCACCTGCTCGAATACGACGACGTGATGAACAAGCAGCGCGAGAACATCTACGCGCTGCGGCGGGAGATTCTCGAGGGCCAGATCCGCCTGGACGAGGACGAGGTCGTCGGCACGCGCGACTACCTGATGGCGCTCGCCGAGGACATCCTCGACGCGATCGTCGAGACCTACGCGCCGGCCAAGGCCGACTTCGAGCAGTGGGACCTCGACGCGCTGAAGCGCGAGGTCAATCGCATCTTCGCCATCGACGCCGGCCCGCTCGACTTCAGCGATCGGACGTCGGACGAAATCCGCGACATGCTCTGGGACGCGATGCTCGCCTCCTACGACGAGAAGGAACAGCTCGTCGGCCGCGAGATCCTGCAGCGCGTCGAGCGCGACATCATGCTGCAGATCGTCGACCAGCAGTGGAAGGACCACCTCTACAGCCTCGATCACCTGAAGGAAGGGATCGGCCTGCGCGGCTACGGCCAGCGCGATCCGCTCGTCGAGTACAAGAAGGAAAGCTTCGCGCTGTTCCAGGCGATGAAGGAGCGCGTGGACGAGGAGATCGTCCGCTACCTGTGGTGGCTGCGCCCGGTGCTGAACGAGGGGACCGCGGCGCCGGTGGCGCCAGTCATCCGCCGGCCCAAGTCGCCGCTCATCCTGAGCGGCGCCGGCGGCGCAAGCGAGGCGAGGCCGGCTTTTGGCGGTGGGGGCCAGGCGGCTGCGGTCTTGCCGTCCCGCGGCCAGCAGCCGGCGCGCGTGGGCGGCGACGATGCGCCGGTCAAGACCGTGCGGCGCGACGAGCCGAAGGTCGGGCGCAACGATCCCTGTCCGTGCGGCAGCGGAAAGAAGTACAAGAAATGCCACGGGGCCGCCGCGTGATCGGTAAATTTAGTTATCTGGTTATCTGGTTATCTGGTCATTGATTGATCAATCTACCAATCAATAACCAGATAACCAGATAACTAGATGACCAGATGCTATGGAACTGAAGACTGAATCACCGTCGCTGCTGTCCGTCGAGACGGGCCTCGCCACCGCGCTGACCTTCGACGACGTGCTGCTGGTGCCGCGGCACTCCGACGTGCTGCCGGCCCAGGTGGACGTCAGCACGCGCCTGACGCGCAACATCCGGCTGAACGTGCCGCTTGTCAGCGCGGCGATGGACACGGTCACCGAGTCGAGCCTCGCGATCGCGATGGCGCAGCACGGCGGCATCGGCGTCATCCACAAGAACCTGTCGATCGAGGAGCAGGCGTCAGAGGTCGATCGCGTGAAGCGGTCCGAGAGCGGGATGATCGTCAACCCGATCACGCTCTCCCCCACCCATCGCATCTACGAAGCGCTCGACCTGATGAAGAAGTTCAGCATCTCGGGCGTGCCGATCACCGAGGACGGCAGCAAGGAAGGACGGCTGGTCGGCATCCTGACGAACCGCGATCTCCGGTTCGAAACCAACGTGACGCGGCCGATCTCGGACGTGATGACGCGCGAGCACCTCATCACGGTGCCGGTCGGCACGACGCTCGACGCCGCGCGCGAGATCCTCCACCAGCACAAGGTCGAAAAGCTGCTGGTCGTCGATCGCGACTACCGGCTGAAGGGGCTGATCACCGTCAAGGACATTCAGAAGGCGGTGAAGTACCCGAACGCGTCGAAGGACTCGCTCGGGCGGCTGCGCTGCGCGGCCGCCATCGGCGTCGCGCGCGACACGATGGAGCGCGCCGAGGCGCTCGTGGCGGCCAACGTCGACGCGCTGGTCGTCGACACCGCGCACGGCCACTCGCAGGGCGTCCTCGACATGGTGCGCCAGATCCGCCGGCGGTTTGCCGACGTCGATCTCATCGCCGGCAACGTCGCGACCGCCGAGGCGACCGAAGCGCTGATCGCGCTGGGCGTCGACGCGGTCAAGGTCGGGATCGGCGCCGGATCGATCTGCACCACGCGCATCATCGCCGGCATCGGCGTGCCGATGATCACCTCCATCATGGAATGCGCGCGGGCGGCGGCGCCCCACGACGTGCCGGTCATCGCCGACGGCGGCATCCGCTTCTCCGGCGACATGACCAAGGCGATCGCGGTCGGGGCGAGCACGGTGATGATCGGCAATCTGTTCGCCGGCACCGACGAAAGCCCGGGCGAGCTGATTCTGTATCAGGGCCGCAGCTTCAAGGAGTATCGCGGCATGGGGTCGATCGGCGCGATGCGCCGCGGCAGCCGGGACCGCTATTTCCAGGACGAGTTCGACCTCGACGCGCCCGGCGCGCACCGACAAGCTCGTGCCCGAAGGGATCGAGGGACGCGTGGCGCACAAGGGCAGCGTCGCCGGCCTGATGTATCAGCTCGTCGGCGGCCTGCGCGCCGGCATGGGCTACTGCGGCTGCAGGAACATTCCGACGCTGCAGCGCGACGCGCGGCTGATTCGCATCACCGCCGCGGGCGTCCGCGAAAGCCACGTGCACGACGTGGCGATCACGAAGGAGGCGCCGAACTATCGATCGGAGTAACGGCGACAACCGAAATGCCAATTGTTAAGTGCTAAGTGCAAATTCGGCATTCAGCATTTCGCAATTAGCATTTCCGGTTTCTCATTTCAACCGTCACCGTCCGTTCCGTGTCGCCCGCGTGGGCGAAGGTCACGTGGACAGCGTTCGGCGGCGGTTGCGGCAGCTTATCCGCCCATTCGATTGCCAGCACGCCTCCGGCCGTCACATCGTCCAGCCCGAGCTCCTCGATTTCGCGCGCGTCGTTCAACCGATACAGGTCGGCATGAAAGAGCGGCAGCCGGCCGCCTCGGTACTCCTGCACGATCGTGAAGGTCGGGCTGCTGACTTCCTCCGGCTCCACGCCCAGGCCCTCCGCGAGGCCGCGAACGAATGCCGTCTTCCCTGCCCCGAGGTCGCCGAACAACAGGACCACCGACCCCGCGGAGAGGTACGGCGCGAGATCGCGGCCGGCCGCCGAGGTCTCGAGCTCCGAGCGTGTGACGAGTGACTTGGTCGTCATGTCGGTCCGGATTCATGCAGGACTAAGTCCTGCGCTACAAGCGTCACAAATCCTCGCCACAGCAGTTGTTGTAGTAGCGCAGGTCTTTAGACCTGCCGTTCAGCCGGACCCGTTCCGGTCGACGATCTTCCGGCGCGCGGTCAGCTCCAGAATCGCGTCGCCAAGATGACCGGCCAGATCGGTTGCGGTCATGGCCACCTCCCCTTCGTCGGCGTCGGCGAGGTCCCCGGCCATCCCGTGGAGGTAGACTGCGACCTTGCATGCCGCTTCTGCGTCGAGCAACTGCGCCAGCCAGGCAGCGATCATGCCGGTCAGCACGTCACCCGTGCCACCCGTGGCCATGCCGGGATTGCCGGTGGGGTTGATGAACACCTTTCCGTCGGGCGTGGCGATGAGCGTGCGGTGGCCTTTGAGGACGACGTAGACGTGCTGGGCGATCGCGAAGTTGCGCGCGATTTCCAGCCGGCTTGCCTGGACTTCCTCGGTTGACATGCCGACCAGCCGCGCCATCTCCCCGGGGTGAGGGGTGATGATCACGTCGCGACCCTCCCGGCCGGCGAGCCGATCGGGGTGCGTGGTGAAGGCGTTCAGTCCATCGGCATCGATGACGAGCGGCATCGTCGCGCGATCGACGAGCGCCGTGACGAACCGTTGGGTCCCCGTTCCCTGGCCGAGGCCCGGACCGATCGCCAGAACATCACGCGCCATGTCGAGCACCCGGTCTGCGCCTTCAGGATCGAGGCCGTCGGCGTCCCCCGCGGCCTCGTCGAGCCCCTCGGTCATGTACTCGGGCCCCATCGCCGCGACGACCGACTGGCAGCTCGACGGCGTCGCGACCGTCACCAGGCCGGCGCCCGAGCGAAGCGCGCCGACCGCTGCCAGGTGCGCCGCCCCCGTCTTGCCGCGCGATCCGGCAACGATCAGCACGCGGCCGAAATCCCCTTTATGACTCTCGGGCGCGCGCGGCGTCACGATTTCGCGCATGGCGCTCCGTGTCAGCAGTTCGACGCGCGGGCCGTCAAGGCTCTGCAGTATCTCGGCGGGAATTCCGATGTCGGCGATCACGATGTCGCCAGAGCGTCGCTCGCCTGGAGGAAGAACGAGCGGAAGCTTGGGGGCGCCGAGCGTGATCGTGGTGTTGGCTTCGATCGATTCCCCAATCGGATCGGCCTTGTCGGCCGAGAGGCCGGACGGCAAATCGATCGAAACGACCGTGATTCCTGACGCATTCACGTCGGCGATCACCGATTCGATCAGCCCCGACACGGGCGCGTTGAGACCCGTGCCGAAAATGGCGTCCACAATCAGCGAGCAGTCGCGCACCTCAGAAAAATGCAGCTCCCACGCCTGGCTGTCCGCGATCTCGACGACGGCCAGGCCGAGGCGACCGAGGATCTCGAGGTTGGTGCGGGCGTCGCCGCGCACGTCGGCCACGCGTCCGACCAGAAACACCGACACGCTGACGCCACGCTGCAGCAGCGTGCGGGCGACGACGAAGCCGTCGCCGCCGTTGTTGCCGCGGCCGCAGAGCACCGCCACCTCGCTCTCGAGGAGCTCGCCGTGCATCGCTTCGAGCGCGGCCACCACCTGACGTCCGGCGTTCTCCATCAGCACGAGCGAGGGAATGCCGATTTCCTCGATCGTCCGCCGATCGGCCTCACGCATCTGCGCCGAGTTCAGGACGCGCATCGGATCGAGTTCGTCACAAGGGGCACGAAGCGCACAAAGGATACTAGCTTACGGAGAACCGAAGTTGCACACCCGCGGCCGACGATGCTACCGTCGTCGGCCGGCACGCGATTCGCAGCAGCGCCCCTCCAGAGGAGGGCCGGATGGCTCAGCAGACACTCGCCGATCGCGTCGGGATCATTGAGCGAAAAGTGACAAGCCTGGAGAAACTCCCCGCGCGGATGGACGCCCTGGAGTTGCAGATTCTGCAGTTTCGGGAAGAGGTGCGCGTCGAATTTTCTGCCGTCCGGACGGAGATCAAGGCGGGCGACGAGGAGACGCGCCGCGAGATAAGCGCGCTGGAACAGACGCTTCGCCGCGAAATGCGCGAGATGAATTCGGAGACTCTCCAGAAGATGGAGGGCTTGAACAACGAGACGAACGCCCAGATGCAGCTGCTGAACAGAGAAACGAACGAGCAGATGCAGCTGCTGAACAGAGAGACGAACGAGCAGATGCAGCTGCTGAACAGGGAGACGAACGAGCAGATGCAGCTGTTGAACAGAGAGACGAACGAGCAGATGCAGCTGCTGAACCGGGAGACGACCGAGCAAATGCAGATGCTGAACCGGGAGACAAACACGCACATGCGTCTGTTGCACGAAGACGTCATTTCCCGCATCGCGCTCCTCGGAGAGGGCACAAGCAGGCGACGTCGAAAAAAGGACGCGACCTGATGCCGGCCACGGTCAACGTCAACGGCCGCCTGTTCGATCAGGAGCACGCGGTCGTTTCCGTGTTCGATCATGGTTTCCTGTTCGGCGAGGGTGTCTACGAGACGTGGCGCACCTATAACGGCCAGCCGTTTCTTTTCGATCGGCACATGCGGCGCTTGAGGAACTCGTCGGGCATGCTCGAGCTGCCGGTCCCGCTCTCGGACGATCAAATCGACGGGCGATGCCGCGAGACGATGCGCGCCGCTGGGCTGGGCGATTCGCCGGGGGGCGACGCCGGCGAGGCGTACGTCCGTGTCCTGCTGACACGCGGCGTCGGCGATCTCTCGTACGACCCGGCTGGCTGTCCGGCGCCCTCATTCGTCATCATCGTCAAGCCGCTCGTTGTCCCGCCGCCGGAGGTCTATGAACGCGGCGTCAACGTGGCTATCGTGCCGGTTATCCGCAACCATCCCGGCACGGTGAACCCGCTCATCAAGTCGAACAACCTGCTGAACAACGCGCTGGCCATGCAGGAGGCGTTTCGGCGCGGCGCGTTCGAAGGGGTGATGCGGAATTACCGCGGCGAGCTCGCCGAGTGCACGCAGTCGAACCTGTTCGTCGTGAAGGACGGCACGGCCCTGACGCCGCCGCTCGACTCCGGGCTGCTTCCCGGCATTACACGCGAATTCGTCATCGAGATAGCCGCACACGCCGGCATCCCGGTCCGGGAGGCGGTTCTGCACGACGAGGACCTGCTTGGCGCCGACGAGGCCTTTTTCACGAGCTCGATCCGGGAGCTCGTCCCGATCGTGTCCGTGGACGATCGGACGGTCGGCGCGGGGGCGCCCGGACCCGTCACCGGCGCGCTACTCCAACGATTTCGTGCGCGGGCCGGGGAGTTGACGCGGGCACTCGCCGGGCGGGCCTGACCGGCCGCCGGCAAAATTGCTGCCATTTTGTCGACAAAAGACGTAAAATTCAGCAACCGCGTAGGCGGAATTTTCAGCGGGGAACTACCGGGTCGCCTGCCGAGGGCTCCCAGGAGGAATCGATGCGGGGATTGGTTCGCGCCATCTGTTTTTTCGCCTGTCTTGCGCTTGCGGTAATGGTGTCGGCCCAGGAAGGCCACCCGCTGGTCGGGTCGTGGCATGGCAACTGGGGCACCGGGGCAACGGGCCGGCAGGATTTGACGGTGATTATCGACTATACGCCTGATGGCGCAGACGTCGCCGGCATCGTCAACCCGGGCTACGAACACGCGGCGCTTCAGAACATTCAGGTGACGATACCGAAGCCGACCGATTGGATCGTCAAGTTCGAGGTGGAGCTGAAGGACAAATCGGGAAAAGCCACCCGCTATGTCGCCGAAGGGAAACTCGACAAGATCGGGTCCGATCGGCGGACGTTGACCGGCACGTGGAATGCCGGGAACAACGAAGGGCGATTTCACGCTCACGAGAGACAGAGATTACAGCCGATAGTTATCGTTCGTACCAGGAGGGACAGCAATGAGACTTCGCACCCGCAGCTTGTTGGCGCTCGGCCTCGCGATGACGGTGGCCGCCCCGCTCCTCGCGCATCACTCGTTCTCGGCCGAGTACGGCAACGAGCCCGCGAACCTGAAGGGCGCCGTGACCAAGATCGAGTGGCAGAATCCCCACGTCTTCTTCTATATCGACGTAAGGGACGAAGCCACCGGCAAGGTGACGAACTGGGCGCTCGAAATGGGCGCGCCGGCCGTCATCCAGCGCAACGGCTGGACGCGCAACACCATGAAGATCGGCGACATGGTGCTCGTCACAGGGACCAAGGCGAAAAACGGCAAGCCGCTCGCCAACGCCCGCTCGGTCGTCATGGCCAGCACCGGCAAGAAGCTGGGCGCAGGCTCGAGCGAAGGCGTCACTCCGTAGCCGTAGCCGGCGCGCTGGCGTCCGGAATGAGGTTGAACATGCGAAACCGTCGTCTTAGCGGTTGTGTCACTGCTGGTGTGCTTGCCCTGTTCGTTGCCCTGCCCGTTGCTCCCGAAGCGCAGGCCCCTGCGGGCGGCCAGGGACGAGGCCGGGGCGCAGCGCCGGCGGGCGACGACGACGACCAGCCCGCGGGTCGCGGCGCCGGACGCGGTCGCGGGGCGCAAGCTGCCCCGCCGTCAGCCCCGACGCCGCGCGGGCCGAACGGCAAGGTGATCCTTAGCGCCGTGCCGGGCGGAAAGGGTTTCTGGAACAACGGGAGCGGAAGCCCGTTGGCCGGAACGGCAACTCGTTGCCGACGAATCCCCTCCTCGAGGACGTTCCCTTCAGGCCGTGGGCCAAGGCCGTTTACGAATTCCGCCGAACGCGCGGCGGGCTCGACGATCCGCATGTGCGGTGTCAGCCCCCAGGGGGCATGCGATTTTTCACGGTCCCGAACGGCATGGAATTCCTCGAGCAGCCCGAGCTCAACCGGATCTTCATGATCGCTGGCGAGAACCGTGAGTGGCGCCGGGTGGCCATGGAGCCGGGTCGCAAACATCCGCCAGAAGACCAGTTGAATCCCTCTTACTTCGGCGATTCGATCGGCCACTGGGAAGGCGACACGCTGGTCGTCGACACCGTTGGATTCAGCGAGAAGTTCTGGATGATCCGCGGTGGATTGCCGCATACCAAGTTTCTGCACCTGACAGAGCGCTTCACGCGCGTCGATTTCAACACGATGAAGTACGAAGTGACGGTCGACGACAAAGGTGCGTATACGAAGCCGTGGAGCGGCGGCTGGACCATGCCCTGGCAGCCGAACAACTACGACGGCTCGGCGGGCGGCGGAGAAATCCACGAGTATTTCTGCATCGACAACGAGCGCGATGCCGAGCACATGCCGGATCGCTAGACCAATAGGACCAGGGATGCGAAGGCAGTGGTTACGCGTGCGTGTGACCGCGACGGCGCTGGCGCTGCTCGTGTCGATGCCCGGCATCGGAGAGGCACAGGCCGGCCGCGGAGCTGCTCCTGCCCCACCGCCGGCGCCGACGCCACGCGGGCACGACGGCAAGGTGATCCTGGGTGCCGTGCCCGGCGGCAAGGGATTCTGGAACAACGGGCTCGGCTCGCTGTTGCAGGGCGGCAACCGGGCGTTACCGACCAACCCGGCGCTCGAGGAGGTCCCCTTCCGGCCGTGGGCCCGGGCGATTTTCGAGTTCCGGCGGCTCCGGGGCGGACTCGACGATCCGCACGTGCGGTGCCAGCCTGCCGGCGGGATCCGGTTTTTCACGGTCCCGAACGGCATGGAATTCATCCAGCAGCCCGAGCTGAATCGCATCCTCATGATCGAAGGGGAAAACCGCGAGTGGCGCCGGGTGGCCATGGAGCCCGGTCGTAAGCATCCTCCCGAGGATCAGTTGAACCCCAGCTATTTCGGCGATTCGATCGGCTGGTGGGAAGGCGACACGCTCGTCGTCGACACGATCGGGTTCAACGAGAAGTTCTGGATGATCAGGGGCGGGATGCCGCACACGAAGTTCCTGCACATCACGGAACGGTTCACGCGCCTCAATTTCGACGAGTTGAAGTACGAAGTGACGATCGACGACAAGGGCGCCTATACGCGGACGTGGACGGGCGGCTGGATCCTTCCCTGGCAGAAAGACAACTACGACGGCTCGGCGGACGGCGAAATCCACGAGTATTTCTGCATCGACAACGAGCGCGATTCCGAGCACATGCCGGATCGCTAGATCAAAGAGGACTAACGATGCGAAGCCATTGGTTCGGCGGTGTGGTTACGGCGATCGCCCTGGCGATCGTTGTGGCGTTGCCGATCATTTCGAGTGCCCAGGCGCCGGCGGGCCGCGGCGCGGCGCCGACGGCGAAGCCGGCTGCCCCACCGGCGGGACCACCACCCCGGCTGCCGAACGGGCAGATCAACCTCGGCGCCATTCCGGGACAGAAAGGGTTCTGGAACTCCTTCAACGGCCAGATCATCGGCAAGACCGGCAATGCCCTGCCGACGAATCTGACGATCGAGGAAGTTCCGTTGCGCCCCTGGGCAAGGGCTCTATACGAGTACCGCGACTTCCGCGATGGTCTGGACGATCCGCACGCGCGGTGCCAGCCCGCCGGCGGCCTTCGCTTCCTGACGGCCCCGAACGGGACCGAGTTCATTCAGGATCCTGAGCGCAACCGAATCATCATGATCGACGGCGAGAATCGCGACTGGAAGCGGATTGCGATGGAACCGGGCCGGAAGCATCCTTCCCTGGACGACTTGAATCCAAGCTATTTCGGCGACGCGATCGGACACTGGGAAGGCGACACCCTCGTCGTCGACACGATCGGGTTCAACGAGAAATTCTGGGCGTTCAGGAACGGGTTGCCGCACACGAAGTTCCTGCACCTCACCGAACGCTATACGCGCATCGACATGAACAGGATCCGGTACGAATTCACGGTCGACGACAAAGGCGCGTACACGCGGCCATGGTCGGGTGGCTGGCACATCAACTGGCAGTCGACCAATTACGACAACTCGCCTAACGGCGAAATCCACGAGTACTTCTGCATCGACAACGAGCGGGACTCAGAACATCTCGAACGGTGACAAGCGGTAGAGGTTGGAGGTTAGGGATTGAAACCTGACCTCTAGCCTCAACCCGCTCAACCTCTGCCCCTCCAACCTCTGCCCCTCCAACCTCTGACCTCCAACCTCCAACCTCCAACCTCTAACCTCTAACCTCTACGTGTAATCCCCGATCGGCGGGCACGTGCAGATCAGGTTCCGGTCGCCGTACGGATTGTCGATGCGTCCGACGCTCGGCCAGAACTTGCGCGCCCGGACGAACGGCAGCGGATACGCCGCCTGCTCGCGTGAGTAGGCATGCCGCCAGACGTCGGCGGACACGGCCGCCGCCGTGTGCGGCGCGTTCTTGAGGACGTTGTCCGCCGGGTCGGCCTTGCCGTCGATGACCGCCTGAATCTCGGCCCGAATCGCGATCATCGCGTCGCAGAAGCGATCGAGCTCGTCTTTCGGCTCGCTTTCCGTCGGCTCGATCATGAGCGTGCCCGCCACCGGGAACGACACGGTCGGCGCGTGAAACCCGTAGTCCATCAGCCGCTTGGCGACGTCGGTTTCGGTGATGTTCGCGGCGCCGCTCGCCTGCTTGAGCGGACGCAGGTCGAAGATCATCTCGTGCGCGACGCGGCCGTTCTTCCGCGCGTAGAGCACCGGATAGTGCGCCTCGAGCCGCGACTTGATGTAGTTGGCGTTGAGGATGGCGCAGCGCGTCGCGTCGGTCATCCCGTCGCGCCCGAGCATCTTCATGTAGCCGTAGGAGATGACCAGGATGCTCGGGCTGCCCCACGGCGCCGCCGACACCGCGTGAATCGCGCGCTCGCCGCCGGTCTTCACCACCGGATGGCCCGGAAGGTACGGCGCGAGGTGCGCGGCCACGCCGATGGGACCCATGCCGGGGCCGCCGCCGCCGTGCGGGATGCTGAACGTCTTGTGCAGGTTCAGATGGCAGACGTCGGCGCCGATGGCCGCCGGGCTCGTGAGCCCGACCTGCGCGTTCATGTTCGCGCCGTCCATGTACACCTGACCGCCGTGCTGGTGCACGATCGCGCAGATGTCCTGAATGCTCTCCTCGAACACGCCGTGCGTCGACGGGTACGTCACCATCAGCGCGGCGAGCCGCTCGCCGTGCTCGTCGGCCTTCTTCCGGAGATCGTCGACGTCGATGTCGCCTTCGGCGCGTGCTGGCGACGACCACGACGCGCATGCCGGCCATGGCCGCACTCGCCGGGTTCGTCCCGTGCGCCGACGCCGGAATCAGGACGACGTCGCGGCTGGTTTCGCCGCGGTCGCGGAAGTACGCCCGGATCACCATCAGGCCGGCAAACTCCCCCTGCGCGCCCGAGTTCGGCTGAAGCGACACGGCCGCAAACCCGGTGATCTCGCAGAGCATGGCTTCCAGCTCGCGGAAGATCTGCTGATACCCTTCCGCCTGCTCCACCGGCACGAACGGATGCAGCCGGCTGAATTCTGGCCAGGTGATCGGCAGCATCTCGGACGCGGCGTTCAGCTTCATCGTGCACGATCCGAGCGGGATCATCGACGTGTCGAGGCCGATGTCCTTGCGCTCGAGGCTGCGAACGTAGCGCATCATCTCCGTCTCGGAATGGTGCGTGTTGAACACCGGATGCGTCAGGAACGCCGAGGTCCGGGCAAGGGCCGGGCCGAAGTTCAACGGTTCAAGGTTCAAGGGTTCAGGGTTCGGTTCCCGGTTCGACGGTTCAGGGTTGGATTCGGGGGTCTTGCCCATACCGGCGGCGAAGGCGGCGACGATGGCCGCGATGTCGCGCTGCGTCGACGGTTTCGTCGAGCGCGACGTGGATCGTGCCGTCCCGCCGGTAGCCGAGGTTCAACCGCGACGCGAGCGCGGCCTTCACAATCCGGCCGACGGCCTGGCGCGCCGCCCGGCACGTCAAAGCGCACCGTGTCGAAATACCGATCGTTCAGCTGCCTGACGCCGAGCTGCGCCAGCTCGCGCTCGAGCAGCGTCGCGTACGCCGTGAACCCGTCGGGCAATCGCCGTCAGGCCCGCGGGGCCGTGATACACCGCGTACAGGCTGGCGATGTTGGCCAGCAGCGCCTGCGCCGTGCAGATGTTCGAGGTCGCCTTCTCCCGGCGGATGTGCTGCTCGCGCGTCTGCAGCGCCATGCGGTACGCGGTGTTGCCGTGCGCGTCCACCGAGACGCCGACGATGCGGCCGGGCATCTGGCGCACGTGCTTCTCGAGCGTCGCGAAGAACGCCGCGTGCGGCCCGCCGTAGCCGAGCGGCACGCCGAACCGCTGCGAGTTGCCGTACACGACGTCGGCGCCCATCTCGCCGGGCGGCGTCAGCAGGACAGGCTCAGCAGATCCGTGCCGACGGCGACCGCGACGCCCTGGGCCTGTGCGCTGCGCGATCGAAGGCGCGCAGATCGTGCACGCGACCCGCCTCGTCCGGCGTCTGCACCAGCGCGCCGAACACGCGGCCGCCGAACGCCGCCTTCGCTGAGGTCGCCGACGATCAACTCGATCCCCAGCGGTTCGGCGCGCGCCGGCCAGGACGTCGATCGTCTGCGGGAAGCACGAGTCGGCGACGAAGAACTGCGCGTGCCGCGCCCGCGCTTTCGATTCGCCGCGCCTGCACGCGGTACAGCATCGTCATCGCCTCGGCCGCCGCCGTCGCTTCGTCGAGCAGCGAGGCGTTGGCGATCTCCATGCCGGTCAGGTCGCTCACCATGGTCTGGAAGTTGAGGAGCGATTCGAGGCGGCCTTGCGCGATCTCCGCCTGGTACGGCGTATACGGCGTGTACCAGCCGGGGTTCTCGAGCACGTTGCGCACGATGACGCTCGGCGTGATGCAGTCGTAGTAGCCGAGGCCGAGGAACGATCGGAAGACCTGGTTGCGCGACGCCGTTTCCCGCAGCTCGCGGAGGTACTCGTGCTCGCTCTGGCCGTCGGGCAGGTTCAGCGGCTTCGACGAGCCGGATGCGGCGCGGAATCGCTTCGTCGATCAGCGCCTCCAGCGACGGCGCGCCGACGACTTTCAGCATCGCCTCGCGCTGGCGTCGGCGTCGGGTCCGATGTGGCGGGCCTGGAAACGCTCGAAAGTCAAATTCAGATTGCAGGCTCAGACTGGATTACTTCACGAGGTCGCTGATACTGCGCGGCGTCGAGCAGCGTGGCGGCCTCGCCGGGGTCGGCGAGCTTGATGGCAATCATCCAGCTGGCGTGCGGATCGGCGTTGATCGCTCTCGGGCTTGTCCTTGAGCGCGGTGTTGACCTCGACGACCTCGCCGGTCAGCGGCGCGTACAGCTCGGACACCGCCTTGACCGATTCGATCGTGCCGAACGGCTGCCCCTGCTTCAGCTTGGTGCCGATTTCCGGAAGCTCGAGGTAGACGACGTCGCCGAGCTGCTGCTGGGCGTAGTCGGTGATGCCGACCTTGCCGCGGTCGCCCGAGAGCTCGACCCACTCGTGATCTTTCGTGTACTTGTAAGCTGGCCGGGTACGCCATCCGCTCTCCTGATGCCGGGTCCATAGGACCCAGTCCTGTTCGAGTCTCGAGACCGGCGCGCCCTACGCTGGCCGCTTGTAGAACGGCATCGGGACGACCTGCGCGCGGGTCCGTCGTCCTCGAATGTCGACGTCGAATTCCGCTCCTGGACGTGCGTGCTCGACCGGCAGGTAAGCCATGCCGATCGCCTTCTTCAGGTACGGCGTCTGCGTGCCGCTGGTGACCCGGCCGGCGGCGTTGTCGTCGCCGATGCACACGCCGTAGCCCTGGCGCGCGATGCCGGGCTCGAGCATCTCGAACCCGACGATCTTCCGGCGCACGCCGGCGGCCTTCTGCTCGCGCAGCGCGGCCGCGCCGATGGTGTTGTCGAAGTCGTCCTTCTTCCAGCCGACGATCCAGCCAAGGTCCGCTTCGAGCGCGGTCGTCGTCTCGTCGATGTCGTTTCCGTACAGGCGCATCGCGGCCTCGAGGCGAAGCGTGTCGCGCGCGCCGAGGCCGCACGGAATCACGCCGGCCGCCCTGGCCCGACTGCAGGATCGCCTGCCAGACCCGATCGGCCGACTGCGGCGGGACGAAAATCTCGAAGCCGTCCTCGCCGGTGTAGCCGGTGCGCGACACGGTGGCGCGGACGTTGGCCACCTCCCCGTGCGCGAACCGGTAGTACTTCATCGCGGCGAGATCGACGCCGATGAGCGGCTGAAGGACCTCGAGCGACGCCGGGCCCTGCAGCGCGAGCAGCGCGTATCGCGAGGTCGCATCGACGGCCACGGCGTCGCCGGCAGCGGCGATGTGCCCGGCGATCCAGGCGTAGTCCTTCTGAATGTTGCCGGCGTTGACGACGAGGAGGAAGTGCGCGGCGGCCAGGCGGTAGACGAGCAGGTCGTCGACAAACGTGCCCTGCGGCGTCAGCAGGCCCGAATACTGCGCCTGCCCGACCTGCAGCTTCGAGGCGTCGTTGCACGAGATGCGCTGCACCGCCGCCAGCGCGTCCCTGCCGGCGATCTCGATCTCGCCCATGTGGCTGACGTCGAAGAGGCCGGCGCGCGTGCGCACGGCCATGTGCTCGTCGGCGATGCCCGAATACTCGACCGGCATGTCCCAGCCGCCGAACGGACCCATCTTGGCGCCGGAGCTGCGATGGCGGGCGTTGAGCGGCGTCTTCTTGAGAGAAGGGGTGGTGGCCTGTTCCATGAAGAGCAGAGGCGCGTGACCGAAACAGGTAACGGTACTATGGGCGTTCGAATGCGGTCAAGAACGCCTGAGCTTGTTCGCCCCCAGTCCGAAGACGGCGCCGCTGAATACAGCTGCCGCGCTGACCGCTGCCGCGAATGCCAGGACGACGGGCCAGAGATTTCCTGGCCCCGTCCACGCGAGCACAACGGCCGACCCGGCGATCGCGCCTGCCCATAAGGCGCAGGCGCGAACCCATGTTCCATCCGATCGCCAGAACCCAACGAGGGCACCCAACGCGAACAGCGCGACGGACGCACGCAGGACGCGCGGCCCCGAGTCCAGCCACCAGCCACCCATCGCCTGCAACGCGACTATGGCAAGGACACCGAGAACGAAGATGGGAGCTCTACGGAAAACGGTAGAAGACATGACCACCCGCACCCGTCTTGAAGCAGAAAACCGTCCACATGTTGCACTGAGTGCACTGCCAGCTCGACCAGAACTTCCACCAGCTGCTCGCCCCGCAGGCCGGATCCTCCCTTTCGTAGCAGGCGTCGTGATCGTCGCAGCACGGCCTGAAGACTGTCTGATCGAGCCAATGGAGATAGTCGCAGCCTGGCTCGTTGGCGAGCAACGCCGGCGCGATGAAAGCGCCGATTGTGTGCAACCAGCCGCCCTGCTTTTGCGACACCCGCCCTTTCGCAGCCAGGGTCGTATGAAACTCGTAGAGCGCGAGGTTTTGGGTATTCAGCCACGCCATATCCGGCGTAAACGGCCACCCTCCGCTCGCCTGCAGCCTGGCGGCGTCGATATACCCCTCCGTCAGCCCCGGGAAAGACCAGGCGAATGCCTGCTCTTCCGGCCACCATTGGCTGGAGCCGACTTCGATCCCGTCGCTCTTGAAGCTGCTGATGAAGACGACTCCGGTGGCCTTTCGCTTGGTGACCTGGCTCGTATGGGTGCCGATTTTCCTGATGACCGAAGCGGAATCGCCGCCAAGCCATTCGGTATCGGTTCGCAGGGCCTCGTTCCTGACGTCCCGCTTCCGTGCTCCCACGGGCCGCATCAGGGTGTCCTGCCACTCCAGCGATGAATCGAGCGCATCGCGATCCTTCCAGAAGCTGTAGGCCTGCTGGTTGCTCCAGTCGAGCGTCGGCCGCAGCCCCGACCGGCGGGCGGCATGCCTGGTTGCCTGGCCGGCAAGCGTCAATTCCAGCGTAGTCGCTCTCCGCATCGACCCGATGAACCTTGAAACGCGCCACTTCATTTCCAGCGAGGTCGGTTACTCGCGTGGACAGATGCCCGTCCGGACCGCGCTCGGCGACCGCAATCGCATCGGCGAAGGTCGTGGTGACGAGCGCGGCCTTGTTCTCGAGCGAGTGATACATGACGCCCCGGTCGCCCGTTGTGACGCGCGCCGGGGACAGGCGATCCGGAAGCGATTGAACGGGCGGCTGCCGTGGGGCCGTCCCTGTTCTGGGCCCTGGCCCGCCATAGAGGCCCGGCCGATCCGCCCAGAAGCGCGAACAGAAAAAACGCGGTGAACATTCTCTTGCGTGGTGCACTCATCTCTTCCTCCGAAAACGTCACGACGGACGTTTGCAGCTTGGAAACGCGTGACCTCGCAGTGAAATGGCACCGCCCTACCTCGCTTGCCGTGTTCGGCCGGAGGTACCCGGCCCTGCCATGCCGCCCTTACGACTCCCTCACACGTCGACCTCCACGCGATCGTCAACACACGGAGGGTCGGCGTCAGCCCCCTGCGCACCAACGGCCGCGGCGCTGGTTTCGGTGCCGGCTCGATCGACCGGCGAGCACCCGCCCTGCGGCGGCAACAGCCGCACATACGCCTGCAGCGTGTGATAGCTGATGCCAAGGACGCGACACGCTTCTCGCTTGTTGCCCTGACAGCGCTCGAGAATCAGCCGCGAGTAACGTGCGGCCCAGACCCGAAGCGTGTCGTTGCCGCTCGAGCGACGGGAGAACCGCGGCTGTGAAGTCCCCGCGTACGGCGGGAGGCAGATCGTCCAGCTCGATCGTGTCGCCCTCCGTGAGCGCCACGGCCCGCTCGACGAGCCGCTCGAGCTCCCTGACGTTACCCGGCCAGCCGTAGTTGACGAGCGCGTCCATCGCGGACGCTGACAACCGGACCCGGCGCAGCGAGCGATGACGGTCGAGAAAGTGCGCGGCCAGCGCCGGAACATCCTCGCGGCGTTCCCGCAGGGCCGGAATCCGTATTTCCACTCCGCTCAACCGATAGAACAGGTCGGCCCGGAACAGCCGGTTCTCGACCATGGCAGCGAGGCTTCGGTTCGTGGCGGCAACGACGCGGATGTCCACGCGGTGGGCGCCAGCTCCACCCACTCTCTCAACACTCAGATCCTGAATGGCCCGTCAGCAGCTTCGCCTGCGCGGACAGAGACAGATCGGACACCTCGTCCAGAAACAGGGTGCCGCCGTCCGCATGCTCGAACTTGCCGCGGCGCCCCCGCACGCCGGTCGCCGTGCGCTCCTCGATGCCGAACAGCTCCGCTTCGAGAAGCGTCTCGACCAGGGCCGCGCAATTGACAGCCACGAACGGTCCGTGGCGTCGCCGGCTCGACTCGTGAATCCGACGGGCGACGAGCTCCTTGCCCACGCCGCTCTCGCCCTCGAGCAGGATCGTGAAGTCGGTGGCTGCCACGCGATCGATGCTCGAGCGCAGCGCCTGCATCAACGGCGTCGACCCAATGAGCGACACCGCCCGGTCGCGCCTGAATCGCTGCCCTTCCCTGGGCGAGGCGAAGGACGCTGACAATCCTGCCCGGGCCAGCAGCTGACGGCCGCGCTCGATTTCGAGCACCAGCGCGCCGACGTGCGCCGCGAGCCCGAGCATCTGAAAATCCCACTCGCCGAGACAACATGCCGGATCGAAGCTGGCCTCCAGCACGCCTTTTGTTGCGGCGTCCGGACCGGGAACCTCCAGCGCGATCGACTCGGTGCCGGCGCCAGGCTCGATGCTGCCCGTTCCAGCGGCTGCCGGTGTCGCGCAAGTGGATCGTCCGCACCGGCACCAGGCGCCGCACCATCTGCTCGAAGGCGCCGCGCATCAGCGACACGTCGCTCTGGCGATCCAGCGCGCGCGACAACGCGGTGAAAAGATCGGTCAGGGCCTGCCGACGATCGCGTTGACGAGGTGTGACCATGGCGCGACCGTAACCAAATGGAGTGCCACGGTGTTGCGGCGTCAGAACGCTCAACAAACCTGGGATGTTCACAACCGGCAACGTGCCATGTCACACCGCGTCCCGGGTCGAATTACCCGTTCGTCCCGTGAAGGCGACTGATTCGCGGGTGGGCAACGGATACTCCGCGGACGTGCCGTCGCCGAGCCATGGACACTGCTGGTCGAACGCGATCGCCGCACGGTACCAGACCGCCGTGGAGCGCAGGCGAACGACGGCGCACCGAAGCACGCTGTCCCCGGAGCGTGGTGGTTCGCCGCTGCGCGGTATCCACCTGCAGATCGACGATGGAACCCGGGAGGAGCCGTCGCGAGATTTCGATGAATGCCCCGCCCGACGAGACATCGATCACGGCAGCAGGGTGACCGGGGCGCACCCGCGCGGAAACGATCCGGTGCTCGATACTCCCTGCGCGGGGGAAGGTCCTTCGGTCGGATAGATGCTTCGTCATAGCGGTTTCCAGTTGTTCGAGCGCAGGGTCGAACTTCAGGACCCGGGTTCGCCCGGTATCGCCGAGCACGCGAATCACGTATTGGGCCCCGCGGCGGCCGCGGATATAGAGGCTGCCGGACGACGACGTGCCGGTGGCGGAGTAAGACAGCAGGTTGCTGGTTCCCAGCTTGATTGGATCGATGCCAGGCGGCGGGCTGCCGGCTTCTACCGGGGGGAGCGCGGGCAGGAGTCCGAAGTCGACGCCTGAGAAATTGTCCGGCAGCCGCTCCGAGGGCACCGAGCGGGCTGTCAATCGACGATCGTGATGTCGTGCGTCCGGACGCCGTCGCCGTTTCCGTCGATGTACACGCCGTATGAGTAGCCGGCGCCTGACTCGACGAATCGCAGTCGCGGCATTCGCCGAGCGGTTCACCGCTTCCATGCGGGTTCGTTGAATCCGTGTCGAGAGATATCGTGCGGCCCCCGCCGCTCGGTACTCGTCGAGCGCTGCTGGAGAGCTGCGGCACAGCCACGCTGCCGACAATTGCCATCGCACAGATGACGAACAAGAACTCCAGAAGTGAGTAGCCCCGCTGGAATTGGTGGTCCTGTCGGGACTGTCGGGATCGCTGGGAATGCCTGGCGTGGGCGCGCATGCTTCTGGCCTCAGTGATTCATGACGGTCCGGCCGTGCGCACGACCGGACCGTCGATTGGCGGTGATTCTGCCGAAACGTCTCTAGTTGGACGAACCGGCTTTGGCCGGCGCCACCGTGAGTTGCGGCTTCAGCCTCAGAAAGCTCTTCTCCCCGATGCCCTGCACGTTCATCAGTTCCTCGATCTTCTTGAACGGCCCGTTCTTCTCCCGGTACGCGATGATCAACTCCGCGGTCTTCACGCCGATTCCCGGCAGCAGTTCCAGGTCCTTGACCGACGCGGTGTTGAGATTGACGATGGGAGCCGTCTCCCCCTTGGCCGTCTGAGCGTTGGCGGAAGTCTGCGCGGCGGCGGCCGGGCAGGGCTGGGCGAGCGCGAATGCAGAAAGCGCGACAATCGACAGGAACGTTCGGAACATGCGGTCCTCCCTTTAATGAAACAGTGAACGGCGATATGGCGACCCGTGGACCGCTCACGGCTCAATCTGTGGGAGGTCAGGCCCCAGCGTTGATGGGTTGCGGCCCAGGGTCGAGCCGACAGACAGCAAGGCACACGCCGACTGAAGCGCCGTCCGCGTCGTCCTCGCAAGTGCTGGGAATGAAGGGGATGTTCGATTGACGTCGGACCGCGGTCAGGCAACGGCGATTGAACGCGCGCAAACTGACACCGGGGGTTTCCGGTAGCGGCGCTAGTCGCGCGCGTCAGGCGCGTTCGGTGATGAACAGGAGTTCCCGAAAGCGTTGCGCGGTTGCGATTGAAACACTACGCCCACCGTTCCAACGCCGTTTGCAATGCCTCGATGCTGACGGGTTTTGAGAGGTAATCGTCCATCCCCGCTTCCAGGCACCGTTCGCGGGTGCCTTGCATCGCTTCGCTGGTCATCGCGATCATCCGCGGGCGCGACTGCTCGTTGCCAGACCATTGTGCACGGATGCAGCGCGCGGCCTCGTAACCATCCATTTCCGGCATCTGCAGGTCAAGAAAATGACATCGTACTGCTGCGTTCCGAGCGCTCGGAGCACCTCGACTCCGGTGATGGAACATGCCGCCGCCACGGTCGAGACGGCGCCGCCGAATGACGCCCGTGGTTTGCGGGTCCGCCCGGATTACGGACCAGCCGCGAAGAGCTGCTTCAGCGCCGAAAAGTCGTAGTTCAGACCAATCTGCCCGCTCACGAACCGCTGCTTGCCGATGGCGTTCGGGTCGTTGCTGAAGACGATGGACACGGGGATTTTCCCGCCCCCTCGAACCGGGAAATCGAGCGACGTGAAGACCTTCCACGTGTTCTCGGCATCGACCGGCAGCGACGCGGCGTCCTGGAAAATCGTAGACGAAGCCCCCATGTTCCAATCGATGGTGCGTCCCGGAACGATGCTGCCCGGCGCCAGATGCGACGTGACCTGCGCCGAGATCGTCCACGCATTTATCTCGAATGGCTGTTCGGCGGAGCGGGTGTCGTCGGTCACGCCATACTGCGCATTGGCAGTCAGATCAGCCGGTCCCACGCCCACGTCGAACAGGGCCGCCACTGAGTACTTGGTCATTCCGGCTTCCTTCGTCAGGTGCGTGCCCGCCGTCTTGACGCTCAGCTGCGGCGATCTGCCAATGCGCGCCTTGATCTGCGCCACGTCGGCGCCGAGACGCGTGTTGAGAAGCTCCCGAACGATCAACGAATCCTCCAGGGCCTGGACAGCCGATTCGCCGGCTCGGGGAGACACGCCGACGAGTGAGAGCAGAACCGCCGCTTTCTGCGTCATCAACCCCCCGCTCCGGACCGTAAGCGGCGACCAGCGGGCGCTCCGAGGGTCCTTGTCTCCCCACACGCGGGCCTTCACGTCCCAGGCGATCGCGTCGACGAGCTTGTCGAAGTCCGGCAGATTGCTGAGGCCGGTAATCTCCGTCTCGGGAATCCTTGCGCCGAACACGAAGGTTCCACTGAACCGCCGGGCAAAATCGTGCCGCTGATAATTGGCCAACTCCGAGTAGAGCTCGGGGTCGGAGAGACTGACGAAGGCAAGCGCGCTCAAGTTGAGGCTGATCGCCGTTTTGTCGGCGCTCAACAAACTCGACAAGTCGGCAGCGAGCGCCGCCAGCGATGTCGAGCCACTGCGTTCCGGCAGGCCGGCGGTCACCGGGTTGGTGCTCGTGGCATTCACAGACGTGGGGACGCGCGACTCGACCTCCTCGTCAATCAACGACTGAACATAGACGGGCGTGAACAGCGCGAGCAGGTCGTCGTCGTTCTGCATCCGCTCCAGGACTCTCGTATACGCGTTCACCTTTGCCTCGCGTGGGCCGGCGAGCCGACCGTCGTTCAGCGTGAGTCCGAAGTCGCGGGCTGCCTCGGTGAGGTGTACTTCCCATTGCTGCTTCAGCCGTGCGTCGACCGCGGCATCGATCTCGGCGCGTGACGCGCGTTGCCCCATCGCGGGCGCCGCTTCCAACACAATCGAGGCGCAGGCAAGGATCACGATCCACTTGCCCCACCGCGTCATGCCGTCCTCCGCTGCGTCTGCACCAGAGCGAGTCCGACGCTGTGGTCCGGGTCTTTTCTGGCGTCAGATCGTTCCTCGAGCATCTGGACCGGACCTCCGTTGATGGAGTATCCGATGCGATGGCTCCATCCTTTGACAGCGTGCGCAAAGGCCCACGTCAGCAGGACGTCTCCGCTCTCGAGCGGGACGGGCTCGGCTGAATCCACGAGTGACTTGATCAGGGTCCGACCCGCGTACGCCACGGTATAAGGAATGGCCATCGGGCCGACATCGACCGCGACGTCGAGCGTTCCTCCGGCCGGGATGACAATCACCGGGACACCGGCGGCTCCGGTTGCGGCATCCCCAGGCGTCGCCACGTCGCGCGCTCCGCTTTTCCTCGTCCTCCGCCCCTTCGCCATGTGATCTCCCAAGCTTTGAGGAAGACAAACCCAGGTCGGGCGCAATTCTACAGCGCCTCGATTTCAGGTTCGCTGGGGCGGTGTCTGCGGGAAAAAGAAATGATGTGGGTTTGTGGAAATCGCGGGGGCCGATGAAGAGAGCGGGGTCAGCGAATGACCCCGCTTCCGCGGACTGGCTACTTTCCGTCGTTGTCCGAATCCTTGTCGTCGTCGGTTACCGCGTCCTTGACCGCCCCGCCCACCTTCTTCGCACCATCGGCGGTCGCTTCGCCCACTGCCTGTGCGCCGTCGGCAGTGGCTTCGGCGCCCTTCTTGACGGCGTTTCCAACCGCCTTGGCGTCGTCCTTGACGCCCTCCCCAAAGCCTTTGGCCTTTTCCTCGACCTCTTTCTCGTCGACCTTGATTTCAATGCTATCGGGTGTGCCACCCAGAATCGACCGTGCCGCTGGTGCCGACGACTGTCAGGTCGTCGACGACGTCCCGAACGCCCTCGGTGTTGCGCGCGATGCGGACCGCCTGTTCCTTGACCGCGTCGGTCTCGACTTCTCCGCTCAGCGTGACGACATGTTCCCGCGTGTCGACGTCGACTTTGTAAGCCTTTACCATCTCGTCCGCGGCAAGCTGTGCTTTTACCTTCGTTGTGACGCCCGCGTCGGTCTCCGCACATGCGGAAGCGACGAACGCGAGAGCGACAGCCGAAGCCAAACCAGCAAATCTCTTCATAAGGAATCCTCCCAATTAATGAGTGCAATGGCGCGCACGCTGCGTTGCCACGGAGAATCGAATAGCACGGACCGTGCCGACTAAACGGCCGGGGTGGCCGTCCGGCACGAGAACTGCTAGTCGTCAGCATCCATGAACGGACGCGTCTCGTCGAACAGTCTTAGTTGTGCGGTTGCATTAGCCCTGGCCCTCTGCAGCGCATCGGCTCGTGCGCAGGAGCCTCCTCCGCCTTCTCCCAACGGCTCTGACAAACCGGGGCGCTTCAGCGAGGTCGGCGCCAAAGTTGGGAAAGCGTTCACCAGTCCGGTCCATATGGTTGTTGAGAACATCGCATCCGGCGGCGGTCTCGGGGTGGGCGTCGGTTACGACCGTCCATCTGACGGCCCCTGGCAGCTCGGCACGAAAGCTGTCGGGACTATCGGTCGTTACTGGCTCGTCCAGGCGGACGGCGGGTACATGGGCAACCGACTGGAAGCGAGAGCTTATGGCCGTACCCGGAACATGAGCCGGCTGAACTATTTTGGCCCGGGACCGGTAAGTAGTCCGGAGGCCTGGACTTCCTTTTCCCTTCGCGATCCCGTCGCCGGCACCTACGTCGCTCTGAAGGTCGTGCCGTCAGTCACCATCGGCGGACGGGTCGAAGAGACCTGGCCTCGCGTCGAGGGGGGGCGCAGTTCAACGCATCCCAGTATCGAACTCCTGTTCGGTGACGTCGAGGCCCCGGGGCTCGTTCAGCAAACCCGGTTTGGACGGTATCAGACATTTCTCGAGGTGACCGCTCCAGCGTCTGACGGGCGGGGGCTCAATCAAGGCGGGTCCTATCGCATCAGCTACGACGTATTCGACGATCAGCAGCTGCAGCAATTCGATTTTCATCGAACGCAATTGGAGGGGCGCCACAAATTCGCAGGCTTCCGGCCCTATCACAGCCTCACGTTCCGTGGCTGGCTGTCGAGCGCCGAACCCCGGTCGGATCAGCGAGTGCCATTCTTTCTTCAACATACGATTGGCGGGACAAGTAACATTCGAAGCCTTCACGATGCGCCGTTGGGGGGAGATGGCACGGCGGCGACGCTGCGCGCCTTCGCCAACCACCGCTTCCGCGACAATCACCTCATGCTGCTGCAGTCCGAGTATCGGTGGAACGTCTGGGGGCCGGTCGATGCGACGGTCTTCGCGGAATCGGGGAAAGCCGTCAGACGCCGTTCCGAACTGGACTTCTCCGATCTGGCAACCGGCTACGGATTCAGTCTCAACCTGGTGCGGGCGACCGGACCCGTCGCGCGGATGGATTTTGGATTTGGAGGCGGAGAAGGCGCACGAGTCTTCATCAGCTTCGGAGGGCTTTTGCCATGATGAATCGACTTGTGCCGCTCGTGGCTGTGCTGCTGGTGTCCGGCTGCGCCCTGAAAACCAGTCAGACGCTCAGCGAGCGAGAAACGGCGGCACTGTGGGAAGAACCCGCGGATCTCCAGCAACGAAACCTGTTCTACGGCCCCGGCGGCCGGCTACTGCTTCCAGATCCCACGGCAAGCTACGCCCTTCTTGAAGTGGACAAGACGGGATTCAGCCCGGGTTATGATGTCCGCGATCCAACGGGGCGCACGTGGAGCGTGAAGCTCGGTCCCGAATCGCAAACCGAGGTCGTTGTCGCGCGGCTGCTGTGGGCCGTCGGGTACCACCAGCCTGCCAGCTACTACGTGCCGCGGTGGACTCTCAACGAGAACGGCCGCGCGACTGTTCAGTCGGGCGGGCGGTTCCGTCTGAAGCCGGAATCCCAGGAGAACGTCGGTGAGTGGTCCTGGCACGACAACCCCTTCATCGGCACGCGCCCATTCGAGGGTCTGTTCGTATTGATGGTGATGGTCAACAACTGGGACCTCAAAGACTCGCAAAACGTCATCTATCGCATTCAAGCGAACGGAGACGATCCGCGCAACCTCTATGTCGTGAAGGATCTCGGCGCGTCGCTCGGAAAGACGCGGTGGTTGATGCCCGGCACTCGCAACGACGTTGAGGGATTCGAACAGGAGGGGTTCATCAACGGCGTCGAAGGCAACCGCGTGACGTTCGACTACCAGGGCGGTTGGCGCGAGCCGCACGTCGCCGCAGGCGTGGCGCCGGCCGACGTGCGATGGATCAGCCACCTTCTCGGCAAGCTGTCGCCGGCACAATGGAAGGACGCGTTCCGCGCCGGCGGGTACTCCGAGGCCGAGGCCGCGCGCTATCATCCGACGATCTGCAGCAGAAGATTGCCGAAGGCCAGGCTATCGGGTGAGCACGACGGCGGTGCGCGGGAGCGGATCGCGACGCTTGCTGTTCTACGGCACGGTGATGCTGCTCGCGTATCTCCTGTACCTGCTGTTCCGGCCGTTCCTGACACCGCTCGCCTGGGCCGCTATTTTCGCCGCTCTCTTCCATCCCCCGTTCCGACGCCTCGAAGCTCGATGGGGCAAGACCTCTGCCGCGGCGATCGCCACACTGGTCGTCACCCTCGTCATCGTCGGGCCCGTTCTTGTCGTGGCTGTCGCGTTCATCGAAGAGGCGGCGCTCGCGGTGCGGTCCGTCGATCTCTCGATGCAGACTGAAGGGTTCGCACGGCTTCAGCGCATCTGGTCCCGGGTGCAGGCGGAACGGCTCGGGGTGAACCTGGGCAGCCTCGAGGACATCGTCAAACAAGGGTCGGCGTGGCTCGCCGGCCGCGTGGCCGGAGGAGCCGGCATCCTTTTCCGCAACCTGATCACCATTGTCGTGGACCTCGTCGTGATGCTCTTCGCGGTGTTCTTTTTCTTCCGTGATGGCGACGCGATCATGGCGGCGCTTCGCCGCGCGCTGCCATTCGAGCCGGAGCAGTCCGAGCGGATGATCTTCGAGGCGGGCGAGCTCATTCATGCCAGCGTGTCCGCCGGCTTCATCGTTGCGGCTGTGCAGGGCACGCTCGGCGGAATCACGTTCGCGCTGCTCGGCTTCGGCGCGCCGGTCTTCTGGGGCGTCATCATGGCGTTTTTCGCGCTGCTGCCGATCGGGGCCGGGCATCGTCTGGCGCCGGCCGCGATCTGGCTGCTGCTGTCCGGAAGTGTCGGCGCGGCGTGACGCTGATCGTCGATCGGCGCCGCCGTCATCGGGCTGGTCGACAACTTTCTTCGGCCCGCGCTGCTGAGCGGCCGCACTCAGTTGAACGGGTTGCTGGTATTCGTCAGCCTGCTCGGCGGCATCGGCGCGTTCGGGTTTCGTCGGTCTCGTGCTGGGCCCGGTCATCATGGCGACGACGATCGGCATGCTCGACGCATACACGAAAGACCGCCGGACGGCCGCGCGATGATTCGAGCGCGCTGATTCCGCCTGGCATGACCTAGGACCGACCCTGCGGTCCCGCAGGCTGGATTAGATGCGTCCGGCAGGAGCGATCGGGGTCACCGGAGGCGCTGCGCTTTCGGTGCGGCACCACTCGAGCGTGCGCCGCAGCCCTTCCTCGAAGCTGGCGACCGGTTCGTAGCCGAGCAGCGCCCTGGCCTTTGAAATGTCGGCCTGCGAATCGCGGACGTCGCCCACGCGCGGATCCTCGATAGGTCGGCTGGATGTTCGTCCCGCAGATCTGATTCATCGCGCGCAGCAGCTCGTTGAGCGAGATGCGGCCGCCCGTCGCCACGTTGATCACCTCGCCCGCCGCCTTCGGCGCTTCGCACGCCCGCAGCACGCCGTCGACGACGTTGGCGACGTAGGTGAAGTCGCGCGTCTGCTCGCCGTCGCCGTAGATGACAGGCTTCCGTCCCTCGAGGATGGCCGTCGAGAACAGAGAGATGACGCCGGAGTACGGGGACCCGGGATCCTGGCGCGGGCCGAACACGTTGAAATAGCGGGTCGTCACCGTCTCGAAGCCGTAGAGCTGCGTGAACATCTGGCAGTATTGTTCCGCCACCAGCTTCTGCAGCGCGTAGGGCGACAGCGGCTTGGTCGGCATGTCCTCGCGTTTGGGCAGCGTCGGCGTGTCGCCGTACACGGAAGAGGATCCGGCGTACACCAGGCGCCTGACGCCGGCATCGCGCGCCGCCACGAGGATGTTCAACGACGCCGGTGACATTCGCCTGGTTCGAGGTGATCGGGTCGTTGACCGACCGCGGCACCGACGGAATCGCCGCCTGATGCAGCACGTACTCCACGCCGTCGACCGCGCGGCGGGCGACCTCGGCGTCCGCCAGGTCGCCTTCGAGGAATTCCACGGCCGGAAGATGATCGAGGTTGCGGCGCTTGCCCGTGATCAGGCTGTCGACGACGCGGACGCGATGGCCGCGCCGGACGAGCTCTTCCGCGAGATGCGACCCGATGAAGCCCGCGCCGCCGGTGACGAGATATGAGGCCATAGTGCAGGTTCCAACGCAGTACTCAAGAAAGCGTCGCAGTAAGCCGTAAGCCGAATTCTGTTCCCGCCTTCGCGCCCGCCTTGCGGCGGCGCTTCGACGCGGCGACGACCATTCCTCTAGCCCCGCCATTGCTGGCGGGATCAAGCGACCGACCCGGAAGCTTCGGACGGGCCGTCCTGTAGCGCTTCCCTATTTGGTCTTGCTCCGTGCGGGGTTTTGCCTGCCACCCGTGTTACCACGGGCGCGGTGCGCTCTTACCGCACCTTTTCACCCTTACCTGTCAGGGGACGGGTCTCCGGACTGCTCGCAGGAGACCCGTCCCCCGCTAGGCGGTATATTTTCTGTGCCACTTTCCTTCAGGTACCCTGACCGGGCGTTACCCGGCGCACTGCCCTGCGGAGTCCGGACTTTCCTCCCCTGGCTCGCCGGTCCAAAAGGACCGACTACACCAGCGGCGGTCGTCTGGCTTACTGCAACATTCCATTGTACATCGGGCCGGAGCGTCGCGACCTGTTACCCGTCCGTTTCCTGGCTGATCTGGTACTGCTCGAGCTTCTTGTACAGGTTGCTGCGCGGGGTGTCGATGACTTCGGCGGTCTTGGAGATGTTCCACCCGTTCTCCCGCAGCTTCGCCACGAGGTAGGCGCGCTCGGCGTCGTCCTTGAACTCGCGGAGCGTGCCCGCCTTCGCCGGCTCGCTCCCGCCTGCCGGCTTCGTCGCGGCAAGCCCTAGCCACCGGCCCGACGAACCCGCCAGGCCACCGGCGAGCGGCACGACGTCCGGCAGATCGGCGATCTCGATGGTGTCGCCGGCGGTCATGATGATCATCCGCTCGACGGTGTTCCGCAGCTCGCGGATATTGCCCTTCCAGCGGTAGCGCTGCATCGCCTCGAGCGCCGCCGCGGAGATCTTCTTGGGCCGCACGTTGTTGTCGCGGCTGAAGGACTCCATGTAGTGACGCACGAGCTGCGGAATGTCCTCGGGGCGTGCGCGCAGAGGCGGCACGGAGATCGGAATGACGGCCAGCCGGAAGTACAGATCTTCCCGGAACTGGCCCTTGGCGATCTCCTCCTCGAGATTCTTGTTCGTCGCGGCAATCACGCGGACGTCGACCTTGATGGTTCGCGCCGACCCGAGCCGCTCCACCTCGCCCTCCTGAAGCACGCGCAGCACCTTGGCCTGGGTCTTGGCGCTCATGTCGCCGATTTCGTCGAGGAAGATCGTCCCGCGATCGGCCTGCTCGAACTTGCCGACCTGCTTCTCGGTGGCGCCGGTGAACGACCCCTTCTCGTGGCCGAACAGCTCCGACTCGATCAGGTCCTCGGGAATCGCCGCGCAGTTGACCTGCACGAACCGTTCGCGGCTGCGCAGGCTGTTGCGGTGGATGGTCCGCGCGACAAGCTCCTTGCCGACGCCGCTCTCGCCCTGGATGAGGACCGTCGCGTTGGTCGGGGCCGCGCGGCCGATCGCGGCCATCACCTGCTTCAGCGCGGCGCTGTCGCCGATCATCTGATGGCGGACTTCGACCGCCTTCTTGAGCGAGCGGTTCTCGTCGCGCAGCCGCGCCTGCTCGAGGGCGTTCTGGATCGTCACGCGGAGCCGTTCGGTGCTCTCGAACGGCTTTTCGAGGAAGTCGAGCGCGCCCCGCCGGATCGCGTCGACGGCGGTGCTCGGCGTGCCGTGGGCGGAGATCATCACGACCGGCAGCGTCTCGTTCATCGAGTGCAGCCGGCCGAGCACGTCGAGGCCGTCCATGCCCGGCATCTTCACGTCGAGCAGGACGAGGTCGAAGGCCTCGCGCTCGACCAGCGCGAGCCCCTCCTGGCCGGTGGCGGCGCCGACGAACTCGTAGCCCTCGTACTCGAGCGTCATCCGCAGCGAATCGCGGATCGCGGCTTCGTCGTCGATGACCAGGATGCGGGATTTGGGCATGGGGGGATGGCGGATGGCGGACCTCATATGGTCCGCCCCACGTACTAGGCCGGACCCTATTGGGTCCGGCTCACTTGTCCTCGACACGCACGGTCTTGAGCTGGCGCTGAGCGATGTCGGGCGAGTACACGAAGAGCGTCAGAACATCGCCCGCCTGAACCGCGCCGTGAGATGCGCCGGTAGGCGTCGGCCGAGTCGATCGCCTGCCGGTTGATCTCCAGAAGGATCGCCCCGCGGCTGATCCCGCCGTCGAAAGCGGCGCTGAGCGGCTCGACCGCGGTGATCAACACGCCTCTCGTCGCCGCTCGGGAGATTGAGCCGGTCGGTGGTCTGACGATCGAGGTCGCGCACCGTCAGTCCGAGGGCAGCGATCGCCGCCGCCGCGCGCTCGATCGCCCGAGCTGCCGAGGGCCGGAGTCGTCGGACTGAGGTCGCGGCCGGGCCGCTCCGCGAGCTTGACGATGACATCCTCTTCGCGCCCGTCTCGCAGCACGCGGAGCTTCACGGCGGTACCGGGCGTACTGGCCGAGATGTCGCGAATCAGCTGTTCGTCGCTCTGCTTGGGCTTTGCCGTCGAGCGCGACGATGACGTCGTAGGGACGAAGGCCGGCGCGGTCGCCAGGCGACCCCGGCGTGACGTCCTGAACGAGCGCCCCGCGGCTGACCGGCAGCCTGAGCGAGCCCTGCAGGTCGGCGTCGACGTCCCGGAGCGCGACGCCGATATAGCCGCGGCTCACGCGTCCGTGCTCACGAAGCTGCGGGAATGATCGCGGTGGCGAGGTTGATGGGCACCGCGAAGCCGATGCTGCTGCCGCGCGCGCTGATCGCGGCGTTGATGCCGATCACCTGCCCGCGCGTGTTGATCAGCGGTCCCCCGCTGTTCCCGAAATTGATCGCCGCGTCGGTCTGGATGTAGCTGTCGAGGCTCGCATCGAACAGCTTGCGGCCGATGTAGCTCACCACGCCGACCGTCACGCTGTGCTCGTACCCGAGAGGATCGCCAATCGCGACCACCCACTCCCCCATCCGCAGCGTGGAGGAATCGCCGAGCGGCGCCACCGGCAGCCCCGTCTGGCCGTCCACCTTGATCAGCGCGATGTCGGTGTCGGGGTCGGATCCGATGACGCGGGCGCGAAGCGTCCGCCCATCCGACAGCTTGACGGTGATGCGCTCCGCGCGGTCGATGACGTGGTTGTTCGTCAGGATGTGCCCGTCGGCGTCGATGATGAAGCCGCTGCCCTCGCCGCGGCGCGGGCTGTCGAGCTCGAAGCGCGGCCCCTGATCGTTCGGGCCGTCGAGCGGACCTGGCAGATCGGGCAGCGTGCGGTTCCGGCGGCTCCGCGGGTCGCGTCCTCGCGTCGTGGCATCGATGTTCACCACCGCCGGGTTGATGCGATCGACGACATCGGCGAAATTGACGAGCGGGATGGCCGCGGCCGGCGCCGAGCGGGCGATCGGCGCGGGGCCGATCACCGTGTCCTTCGCGGCAGGCCCGGCGACGACCGACGGCCGCGACCCGCCGCCGGCGAAGATTGCCCCGACCAGGAACGCCACGACGGCGGTGAGCGCGACGGTGACGAAGGTGAAGCGGCGCAGACATCGTGATCCTTCGGCACGCCCTGAAGGGCGCGTCCTACGTCTTTCATTATAAGAGCGAGAAACGCCTTCTCATCCAGCGTTTCCACTCCCAGCTGGCGCGCCTTTTCCAGCTTGCTCCCGGCGTCGGCCCCGAACACGACCGCGCTTGTCTTCTTGCTGACCGACCCGGCGACGCGCGCGCCCAGCCGCTCCAGCGCGCCGGCCGCCTCTTCGCGGCTCATCGCCGACAAGGTGCCGGTCAGCACGTAGACCTTCCCGGCAAGCGGGCCCACCTCGTCGGCGGGTTCCGGCGCCTGGCTCGTCATGTTGACGCCGGCCTCCTCCAGCCGGGCGATCAGCTGGCGGTTGCGCGGCTCGTCGGCGAACGTCCGCACCGACGCGGCGACCACCGGCCCGACATCGGCCACCGATTGCAGCGCTTCCAGCAGGCGCCTCCATCACCCGGTCCATGGTGCGAAACTGGCGCGCCAGCGTCGCTGCGGCCTTCTCGCCCACATGGCGGATGCCAAGGGCGTAGATCAGACCGCGACAGGTCGTTGCTCTTGCTGCGCTCGATCTCGGCGACGACGTTGCGGCCGACCTTGCCCAGCTTGCGCGGCCGCGCCCGCTCCGATCGCGGCTCGCGCGGCGCAACCACCAGGCTCTCGAGCTGCGCCGCCTCGAGCCGATAGAGATCCGCGAAGTCTCCCACCAGCTTCTGCTCGATCAGCTGATCGATGAGCGACTCGCCCAGGCCCTCGATGTTCATGGCGCCGCGCGAGGCGAAGTGCTCGAGGCCGCGCCGGATCTTTGCGGGGCACGATTCGTTCGGACAGCGCCACACCACTTCCTCGTCGTCCTTCCTGAGGGCGCTGCCGCATTCCTTGCACGTGGTCGGCATCACCCAGGGCCGCGCATCCGGGGGCCGCAAGCTGAGGATGGGCGCGACGACTTTCGGGATGACGTCGCCGCCCTTCTCGATCACGACCGTATCGCCCTCGCGAATGTCGCGGCGCGCGACCTCCTGCTCGTTGTGCAGCGTCGCCATCGAGATCGTCGAGCCGGCCAGGCGCACCGGTTCGAGCACGGCAAACGGCGTCACGGCGCCGGTCCGGCCGACGTTGACGTCGATCCGGAGCAGCTTCGTATGCGCCTGCTGTGCGGGGAACTTGAAGGCGGTCGCCCACCTGGGAAACTTCGCCGTGGCGCCGAGCCGCTCGCGCACGGCCAGATCGTCCACCTTGATCACCACGCCATCGGTGTCGAACTCGAGCCCCTGCCGCTTGTCGGCCCATTCCTGGCAGAACGCGATGACGGCGTCGATGCCGTCGCATCGCCGCCAATGTGGCTCGACAGGCAGTCCCCATTCGCGCATCGCGGTCAGCATCGCGCGTGAGCTGTCGTGGACGCCCTGCGTGTGTCCGCCTTGCGGACTGCCCTGAAGTCGGCGTCGCGAGGCGTCGGTCACGACCTGATACGTGAACGCCGACAGGCCACGCTTCGAAACGAGCGCCGGATCGAGATTCCGCATCGTGCCGGCGGCCGCGTTGCGCGGGTTCGCGAACAGCGGCTCGCCCGCGTCTTCGCGCTCGCGGTTCATGCGCTCGAACGAGGCGCGCGGCAGGTAGACCTCGCCGCGAACTTCGATCCGGCCGGCCGGTCCGTCGCGCAGCGCCAGCGGAATCGCCCTGATCGTGCGCACGTTCGCGGTCACGTCCTCGCCGCGCCCGCCGTCGCCGCGCGTGGCGCCGCGCACCAGCCGGCCGTTCTCGTAGGTCAGCGCGATGCTCAGGCCGTCGATCTTCATTTCCGCGACGTACGGCGACGCGCGTCTCGCCAAGGCCGGCGCCCTTGCGCACGCGCTCGTCGAACGCCTTCAGTTCGTCGTCGTTGTAGGCGTTGTCAAGGCTGAGCATGGGCACGAGGTGCTCCACCGTGTCGAATCCATCGACCGCCCGGCCCGCGACGCGCTGGGTCGGCGAATCGGTGGTGACGAGGTCGGGATGCTGCTGCTCGAGGCGTTCGAGCTCGTGCAGCAGGCGATCGAACGCTTCGTCCGAGATCTCGGGCTCGTTGTGGATGTAGTAGCGCTCTTCGTGATGCCGGATCGCCTCGACGGAGCTCGCGGATGCGTTCTTCAGGCGTTGCACCGGCAATCTCCCTCGCGCGCGCGGTCGAACGCGGCGATATGCGGTCTGCGCCGAACAGGACGAATCGAACCAGGCGCAGGGATCGTGGCGGCGGCGGCGTGAGCCTGGACCGCTTCGATCATGATGCGCGCGCATTCCGCGATCGGAAAACCGCCCACGCCGGTGCCGAAAGCCGGCAGCGCGATGGACACGAGCCCACGCGACTCGGCGAGGTCGCAGCGCATTCTCGCGTCGCCGTTTCGATCAGCGCGGCCGACGTCTTCAGATCCTGCCCCATCACCGCCGCGTGGATCACGTGCCTTGCAGCGAGCCGCCCGGCAGAGGTGAGCACGCACTCCCCGGGCTCAACCGGGCCCTGCGCCATCGCTTCGTCCTCGATGATCTGTCCGCCGCGCGACTTGATGGCGCCCGCCACGCCGGATCCCATCCAGAACGCGTTGTTGGCGGCGTTGACGATGGCGTCGGTCGCTTGCGCGGCGATGTCGTCGTCGACGATCTCGATGGTGAGCGGGGGGATGGAGAAGGCAGCGGACATTGTGACGTCGGACTCCGCCGGGCCTGATAAGGCCCGGCCTACGTACGCAGGGCGGACCTTATTAAGTCCGCCGTGGCTTCAGTGGTCGTCTGAAAGGACCCGCGCTAACGATCGCGCGACAAGCACGTAATCGGGCAGCGCCAGCAGCGCGTCGCGCTCCGAGCTCGGCGGAAACGCGTACAACGGCTTCTTGGCGCGCTCGGCGTATTCGACGGCGCGGCGGTAGGCGTAATCGATCGACGCGTGCTGTTTCAGGTTGTGCAGCAGTTCGCCCCACTGTTCCTCGGTCACGGTCCGCGAGGCGATGATGTCGCGGACGATGCGGCGCGGCGGCGCCGTCGCTCGACTGCCGCTGCAGGTGGATGAGCGGCAGCGTGACCTTTCCTTCGCGCAGGTCGCTGCCGATGGGCTTGCCCACCGCCCCGGCGTCGCCGGTGAAGTCGAGCAGGTCGTCCACGAGCTGGAACGCCACGCCGAGGTTGAAGCCGTACTCGCGCAGCGCCTGCTCGCGTTCGTTCGAGACCTTGCCCAGCATCCCGCCGATCTGGCCGCAGCCGCCGAAGAGGTAGGCGGTCTTGCGGCGGATGATGTCGAAGTGCTCGTCCTCGGTGATGTCCGCGTCGCCGTTCTTCGTCAGCTGGTAGAGCTCGCCTTCGATCATGTGCAGCGTGACGTCGCAGAGCACGCGCACGAGATCGAGCGAGTCGTGCGTCAGCGCCAGCGCCATCGACTTGATGTACAGGTAGTCGCCGAGCAGCACCGTGATGTCGTTGCCCCACCGTGAGTGCACGGCCAGACGCCCGCGCCGCAGATCCGAGTCGTCGATGATGTCGTCGTGGACCAGCGTCGCGGTGTGGATGAACTCGACGACGGCGGCGTAGAGCGCGCCGCGATCGCCGTTGTAGCCCGCAAGGCGCGAGGCCATGAGCAGAACGGCCGGACGGATCCGCTTGCCGCCGCTCGTCCGGATGTACTGTCCGATCTTCGGGATCAGATCGACGTGCGACTGGAGGTGCCGCTCGAACTCGCGATCGACCTGCTCGAGGTCGGCGCGGATCGGCTCGAAGATCTGCGAGAGATCGGGCGACGATTTTTCTACATTTTCCACAGCGGCTCAGGTAGGACTTTATCACGGCCGGAACAGGGTGTGAAAGTTCGCGGCGGTCAGGTCGGCCAACGAGCCGGCGTCCACTTGATACAGGTCGGCCAGCGCCGCCACCACGCGGGCGACGTGGGCAGGCTCGTTCCGCTTGCCCCGGTGAGGCACCGGCGCGAGGAACGGGCTGTCGGTTTCGGTCAGCAGGCGATCGAGCGGCACGGCGCGGACGGTGTCGCGGAGCTCCGCCGCTTTCGGGAACGTAATGATGCCGGCCAGCGAGATATAAAAGCCGAGATCGAGTCCCGCTCGAGCCAGGGCGGGTGTGCCAGTGAAGCAGTGGAGCACGCCGCGAAGTTCCCCGCCAGCCCTCCTCGCGCAGAATCGCGAGCGTGTCCTCGTCGGCCTCGCGCGTATGGATGACGACCGGCCGCCTTTGCTCGCGTGCCAGTCTGACCTGCGCGCGGAACACGGCGGCTGCACGTCGCGTGGCGAGAAGTCGTAGTGGTAGTCGAGGCCGATCTCGCCGATGGCCCTGGCCGCCGGCGTCGATTCGAGCTGGGCCCTGACCACGGCGGCGGCCTGCTCGGGATCGGCTGCGAACTGGTGGGCCTGATGGGGATGGACGCCGATCGCAAACCGCGTTTCGGGCCAGAGCTGCTCGACACGGGCCGCCTGCGCGGCCTCCTGCTCGTTTCCCGCTTCGAGGACGACCAGGACGCGCTCGAGCCCCGCGTCTTTCGCCCGCGAGACGACGGCGTCCAGGTCGCGCGCAAAGGTCTCGTCAGCCAGATGACAGTGACTGTCGATCATTATTTCACTGGCGGCGGGGCCCCACCCCCGCCGCGAACTGACGCTGATGCCTCACGACGGCTTTGCTTGGCCGTCGATCGGCACAGCACGACTGAAGTCCTTCGCTAAACGCGGAGCGAGCACGACCGCGTCAGCGCACACGCGCCCCCGGCGGTGGCGGCTCCTCGAACGACACCAGCATGGGTTTGCCGCCGTCGACGCTCGCGGCGAGCACCATCCCGTTCGACTCGACGCCCATCAGCGTGGCCGGCTGCAGGTTGAAGACAATCACCACCGTACGGCCAATCAACGCCTCGGGCTCGTACGCGCCCGCGATGCCGGCGACCAGCGTCCGCTGCTCCGTGCCGACGTCCACGTTGAGCTTGAGCAGTTTTTTGGATTTCGGTACACGTTCCGCCGTCAGCACCTTCGCGACCCTCAGCTCGACCTTCATGAAGTCGTCGATGGTGATGCGGTTCCCGGGTGCCGAGGTGCCGGGTGCGGCGGTGCCTGGTGCCGTGCTAGGTGCCAGGGTGCCGGGTGCGGCGGTGCCAGGTGCCGTGCTGGGTGCCGGAGTGCCATGTGCTGTGCCGGGTGTCGAAGTGCCAGGTGTCGGAGTGCCGGGTGCGTCTGTCAAGGTTGTCTGCTCCTTACGCGGCCAGAGCGGTCCGTCGAGCGCGATCGACCGCTCGCCTTCGGCGCGCCAATGGCCGTCGCGATCAAAATTCAGCGTCTCGGCAGAACCGCCGACGCGCCGCAGGATTTCTCTGGTCGAAGCCGGCATAAAGGGCGACAACAGGACGGCCGACAGGCGGATGGCTTCCGCCGAGTCGAACAGCACCTGCGACAAATGCGCGGCCTTCGATGGCTCCTTGGCCAGAGCCCACGGCGACGTCACGGCGATGAATTCGTTGGTCGCGTCGATGAGGCGGTAGGCCGCCGCCGCGCCCTCGTGAATCGCGAGCGCGTCCATCGAGCGCCGGTAGTCGGTCACGACCTGCCCGGCGAGCCGCACCAACTGATCCGAAGGACCAGTCGCGGGCGCCAGTCTGCCCTGTCTATACCGATGCGCCATCGTCGCCACTCGGCTCACGAGATTGCCGAGGTTGTTCGCCAGGTCGGTGTTGTACCGCTCGTCGTAGCGTTCCCACGAGAAATCGCCGTCGCCGCCGAACGCAATTTCCTTCGTGAGAAACAGGCGAAGCGGATCGGGACCGAACCGGTCCGCCGCCTCGATGGGATCGATGACCGTCCCGAGCGGTTTTGCTCATCCGCTGGCCCCCGAACGTCATGAATCCGTGGCCAAAGACCTGCCGCGGCAGGGGCAGCTTCGCGCTCATCAGCATCGCCGGCCAGATCACGGTATGAAACCGCGTGATGTCCTTCCCGATGATGTGCAGATCGGCGGGCCACCACTTCGCAAAGAGCGCGGGATCCTTGCCCAGGCCGACGCCCGACGCGTAATTGATCAGCGCATCGAACCAGACATAGACAACGCTCGTGGGGTCGAACGGTAACGGTATACCCCACGACTGGCCGGCGCGACTGACGGAGATGTCTTCGAGCCCTCCCTCGAGCAGACGCAGAATCTCGTTACGCCGCTCCTCGGGCTGAAGGAACTCCGGATGCCTGGCGAAATGTTCGAGGACCGGCTGCTGGTACTTCGAAAGGCGGAAGAAGAAATTCTTTTCGCGAATCCACTGCGGCTTCGTCAGATGCAGGGGACACTTGCCATCGACGAGGTCCTTTTCCTGCTTGAAGGCCTCGCAGCCGACACAGTACCACCCCTCGTAGACGCCCTCGTAAATGTCGCCCTCGTCGGAAATTCGCTGGATGAGCGCCGTGACGCCAGCTTTGTGGCGTGGCTCCGTCGTCCGGATGAAGTCGTCGAACGACACGTCGAGACGCTTCCACGTCCGGCGGAACACCTCCTCCATCTGATCGCAGTACGCCAGCGGATCCAGTCCCTCTTCGGCCGCCTTCTTGAACACGTTTTGCGAGTGCTCGTCGTTTCCCATGAGGAATCGGGTTTCGACGCCGCAGAGCCGCTTGTACCGCGCAATCACGTCCGCAGCGATCTTCTCGTACGCCGTCCCGAGGTGGGGCCGGCTGTTGACGAAGTCGATGGCGGTTGTAAGGTAGAAGCGGTTCACGAGGGGCGGCTCTGGTTGGCGCTGAAGGCGGAGACGGCCATGGCTTGCACTTCCTTGACTGAGAGATTGCTCGCCGCGGCCAGCCGGGCGCAGTCGTCGAATTCAGGCACGGCGTTCATGACCCGGCCGTCGCGCCGGGCGATCTTGAAGCGCACCGCGCCGATCGGAGTCTCGACGGCAACGATCTCGCGCTCCAGACACTCGCGTGCCACTTCAGAATGCCGCAGGCCGATGGTTGTGGTCTCCCGAAAAATGATGTCAGAAACCTGGGCGAGCAGTGCGGGTTCCGCGATGACGGTCAACAGCGTGCCAGGCCGATTCTTCTTCATCTGCACCGGCACATAGAACACTTCGAGCGCGCCTGCGGCGTACAGCCGATCCATGACGACGCCGAACAGCTGCGGATTCATGTCGTCGATTTCGCACTCGACGACGACCACGCGTTCGGTCGTGCGCGGCGGCGGCCGACGTTCCAATCAGCACCCGCAGCACATTCGGCGTTGCCGGATCGTCGCGTTCGCCCGCACCGTAGCCGACCTTCTCGATGCTCATTGCGGGAACCGGACCGAACGACTCGGCGTACGACGAGACGATCAGCGCGCCCGTCGGCGTGACCAGCTCTTTCTGCACCGTTCCCCCATAAACCGGCGCGTTGCCGAGCAGCTTCACGGTCGCCGGCGCGGGCACGGGAAACAGCCCATGCGCCGAGTTCACCATTCCGCCGCCCACGTTGAGCGGCGAGCACACGATGTGGTCGGCGCCCGCCCACTCGAGCGCGAACACGATGCCGACGATGTCGATGATAGAGTCGAGCGCGCCGACCTCGTGAAGGTGAACCTTCTCCACCGGCATCTGGTGGATGGCGGCCTCGGCCTCGGCCAGCCGTTGAAACATGCCCTTCGCGCGATCCCGGCCGCCCGACGACAACGCGGACTGGTCGATCAGTTTGAAGATGGCTGACAGATGTCGATGGGGATGGTGCGGGGTGCCGGTTACCGGGTGCTGGGTGCCGGGTGCTGGGTGCTGAGTGCTGTGCTGAGTGCTGGGTGCAGGGTGCTCCGCATGCTCGTGTACGACGAACTTCGTCGACGACACCCCGGCGCGAAGGACGCGCTCGGCACCGACGTCGAGGCCCGCCACGGCGAGGCTGCCGAGAGCCCTCTTCAGGTCCTCGAGCGGCAGGCCGGCATCGAGCATCGCGCCGAGCGCCATGTCGCCGGAGATCCCGGAGAAACAGTCGAAGTACAGAAGGCGTGACATGCGAATTGACCTGGAACTTGACGCCGGCGCGCCCCGGTACTATAACTCGTGACCTGATGAGCTGGCCCCGACCCGGCTTCTAGGTGAAACGCCCGGTACGGGCCACGAGTGTTACCATCGAGCCAGCTGTGCCACTTCGTCCCCCGTTCGACTATCGCCCGGAACCAGTAGAAACGTCGGGCGTCGAGCTCGATGCGAAGATCGAGCCGCTCGTCGAGCAACTCGCCCGAAACGCGCACGACGTTTGGGCCCGGGAACGCCTCGCGCAGGGCTGGGTATACGGACCGGCGCGCGATGATACCCGGAAACAGCATCCTTGCCTGATTCCCTACGAAGAACTGCCGGAGTCGGAGAAGGAATTCGACCGCCAGGTGGCCATCGGCACCCTGAAAGCGATTACGGCGTTGGGATATCGCCTGACCTCGCCGCCGGGGGGGACCAGGGAGGAGCGCAGCGATTGACGAGAGCACACACCGGCTCTTCTGTCTATCGAAAGCGTACGAGAAGCCGATATATTGCGTTGATCTGTGCGATCGGGTCTCGGCGCGGACGATTGCGTCCTGACGCGAACATGGTGATCGTCGGAGTCGGCGGAACGCGCACACGGGTGGCGCACCGATTCGAACGCCAAAACTAAAGAATGGCTCCAGATCCTGGCCAGTCGCGGATCTTCATCAGCTATCGCCGTGAGGATAGCGCGGGACACGTGCTCGCGCTGCTGCCGGCGTTACGCAGGCACTTCGGGGCCGACCGGATCTTCAAGGACACGGACAATATTCCCCCGGGTGTGAACTTCCTCAAGTTCATCAAGCGCGAGCTCGAATCATGTTCGGTGCTGCTGGCGATCCTCGGCAAGGAATGGCTGACGGTGCAGGACCCCCGGCTCAAACGGCGACGTCTCGATAATCCGGACGACTTCTTGAGGCTCGAGGTGGCGACCGCGCTGAAGAGCGAACGGATTCGAGTCATTCCGGTGCTCGTCGAGCGGAGCATGATGCCAGCGCCGGAGGACCTGCCGCCCGATCTCGCCGAGCTGGCTCTTCGCAACGCCCTCGAGCTCAGTGACACGCGATGGGAGTCCGACGTCGAGCGGTTGATCCAGGCGATCCAGGCGGCGGCCGAGGTTCCTGCGTCGCCCGCTCCAGCCCCGACTCCCCGCTCGGGAATCTCGGATCTGCATCGACGGAGGGCGCGGGAGATCGCGGCCCACCTGCAGGCCGCGCGAGAGGCATTCGAAGCGCACGACTACGAATCGACGATGCTGGCCTGCGAGAAAGCCCTGCTGCTGGATCCCCAAGGCACCGAGGCGCTTGAACTGCTCGATCGCACCCGGAAGGCCATCGACGAGCAGAAGATTACGGAGTGGCTGGCCGGAGCGCAGCAATTGCTCGGCCACGGCGATGTCGCGGGCGCCTCGGAGCTGATCGATCAGGCGCTGTCGCTCGACAACACCTCCGAGCCAGCGCTGACCCTCCGGCAGGAACTGCTGCGGCTTCGGCGAGAAAGGGAACAGGAGCGCGAGCGTGCCCGCGTGACTCTCGCGGCCGTCACGCGAGCGCAGACGAGCCTGGATGAGGATGATTTCGACGCCGCGGTCCGACATGCTGACGATGCCCTGGAACTCGAGCCGCAGTCGAAGGACGCGCAGGAGATCCGCTCGAAGGCCATGGCCGCCCTCGCCGAACGGCGCCGGCAGCGTGAGCACAAACGGCGTGCCCAGCAAACCGTGGCTGAAGCGCGTGCGATGTTCGAAGCGGGCCAGCACCAAGAGGGTCTGCGGCTGCTCCGCGAATTCAGCCCGGCCCACGATCTGGTGTCGCAGACGCTCCTGGAACTGCAGCAGGAAGCGGATGCCCTCGAGCAGAGCCGGAGCCAGATCGTCGGCTTGATGACGAAGGCGGAGACCGCTGCCGCGGCGGGGCGTTTCCAGGATGCGATCGCGCTGCTACACGACTTGGAGGGCAAGGAACCTGGGCGCGCGGATGTCGCTGCCCTTCTTCGCCGCGCCGAGTCCGGGCTGAAGGCCGCCGCAGCGGCCAGGCAGGCGCGACAGGAAGCTGACGCCAGGCTGTCCGAGGCATCGGCGAAATTCCAGAAACAGGAGTATGGAGCGGCACGGCAACTCGTCGAGGTCGGCTCGGAAGCTCGACCCTCAACACCCCGAGGTCAATCGCTGGCTTCGCCGCATCGATGATGCGCTGGCAGAACAGAAAATCGCCGCCGGCCGGCGCGCAGCCATTCAAACCGCCCTGGCTGAAGCCGGTGCAAATATCGAAAAGGGGCAGTTCGAGGCGGCGATTGCTCACGCCGATACGGCATTAGCCATCGATCCGACGCTCGAGGACGCGCGCAGCCTGCGAGAGCGTGCGAGCGCGGCACTGGCCGAGATCCGGAAGCGTGAGTCACACGAGCACCTCTCGAAGCAGACAGTCGAAGAAGCGCAACGGATGTTCACGGCGGGAAATCACAAGGCCGCACTCGAGCTGCTCCAGCGGTTCAGCCCGCCACACGCACTGGTCACTCAGGCTCTCCTGGCGCTGAGAGAGCAGTTTCAGGAGATCGAGCAGCGGCGCCGCCAACAAGAGGAAGAGGAAGCGAAGCGCCGCGATGAAGCCGCGCGAGCGGCTGCGGAACGCAGACAGGCCCAGGCGGTCGAAATTCTCGCGCGCGGACAGGCCAACCTCGAGCGAGAAGATTTCGAGGGCGCCCTGCTGGACGCGCACGAAGTGTTGCGCCTCGACCCGCGCTCCGTGGAGGCGCAGGCGCTCCGATCGGCCGCTTCGACGGCCGTGGAGGAGCGGATCCGGCGGATCGAACAGGATCGCCTGGCACAGCAGGCGGCGGAGAAAGCACGAGCGGAAGCAGAGGAGGAGGACAGGCGCCGGCTCGATGCCGAGAGGCGGGCGCGGGATCAGCAGGACCGCATTCAACGCGAGCTGGCAGATGCCCAGGCTGCGTTCGCCGCCGGAAAATTCAGACAGGCAAAAAAAACGGCCTCGGGCATTCTCAAGGTCGCTCCGGACAACGCGCTCGCCCAATCCCTCCTCACGTCGGCCACTCGAGAGATCGATGCCGCGACACCAGAGTTCTGGTCAACGCGTCGGTTGACGGGAATAGGATCTGCGGCGGCCGTCCTGCTGGCGATTGTCTGGATTGGGTACGGTGGCCGCCCTTCGGACTCCCAACCGGGGGAAGTGCAGACGGCACCCAGTACCAGCAGTGACGCCGCCGCCTCCAGCCGCCGGCGCGCCTGAAATCGTTGCCCGCGGCACGGTATCGCCGCCAGCAGTGCCGGCCTCCACGGCAACACCGGCAGAGAACACTCCAGCGACGGACGGATCGCCTTCACGCCCAACCGGTGCGGGGACGCCCGCGACGGCCACACCACCCGCCGCCACTCCTGCGGCCCGAGGAACAGGCCCTGGAGCGGCACGAGGGACCGTCGAACGTCCGCAGCCGGAGGCAGGTCGCCGCGGGACGACTTCAACTCCGACAGCGGGCGCGTCTCCCGCTGACGGCGCCAGCCTTGGAACGAAGCCAGCGACGCCGCCGGCCGAAGTGCCAGTGCCAGTGCCGCCCGAGCCGAAACCACCTGCGGCTCCTCTCCCGCCCACGCTCAGCACCCTGGTGGCGACGACGCGAGATGCGATCAGCCAGGGACGGCTTGATGCGGCGCGAAGCACCACGGCCCGAATCGCCCAGTTGTACCCGGATGCGCCGGAACTGAATCGACTGAACAGCGAGATCGCCGATGCGGCGCGCGCGGCCGACGAGCGTTCAGTCGCAGCTGCGGTAGCCGCTTACGCTGATGCCTTCTCGTCCCGTCAGATCGCCGCGATTCGAGCGGTCTATCCAGCGATCTCGGCAAGGGAGATCAAAGAGGTCGAAAGCCTTGCTCGTGACACGAGAAGCTACGAGATGCGGATCACCATTACCGATATCAATCTGCGTAACAATCGCGCAACCGTGCGATGCACGATCTTCCACAATACCATCACGTTTTCGGGGAAAGCCATTCCCGCGACCAACCGCGAAGAGCTGGTCTTCGAGCGCAAGGGCAACACATGGGTCCGGGTCGATTAGCGAAAGCCCCGCGTCAGCGCGCGTAGTTGATCCCAAGGTTGAATGTCGGCCGCCGCACCTGAAGCCCCGAGCTTCCCGCCGGCAGCACCGCGTAAACCGACGCCAGCCACTGTCCCGTGAGACGGACCTTGCCGCCAAGGGCTACCAGGAACAGGTTCAGGCCGTCCTCGCCCCCCACGAACTCGTGCACCGGAAAGAGCTCGCCGGTCACCGGCGATTGCAGCGTGCCGAGCAGCGGACCGGTCGTGAATCCGTCGACGTCGAACACGCGACGGCCGATGAACTCGCCACTGACTGTCAGTCGATTCGGGACCGCGCGGTAGCTCGCGCCCAACGTGTAGTTGACTTCATCGGATACCTCCCCGGCGGCGAACAGGTAGCCAATGTTGACGTGGGGCGAAAACCCCTCCCGTTCGAACGATCCGATGAAACCCAGCGAGGTCTGAAACTCGCCGGTGCCCGTCATGTCCTCGAGCGAACCGGTCGGCAGACTGCTGCGAACCGTCACGGCGGCACCCGCGCTTGCCTGCTTCAGCAGCGCGTACTTGGCGCCGACCACCACATCGCCGAGTCCCGTCGATGAGCCCTTGACGTAGTAGCGCCCCTGGGGGGCGAACGACGACGGCATAAACTGGCCGTTCGAATAGATAAAATCGAGGTACTCGTTCGATCCCTCGACGCTCGTGTGGACGATCGGGAACGCGGCGCTCAGATCGAGATTGTCGAGCACCCCATAGTTAAGTGCCGCCAATCCGATCGTGGTGTTGATGTCCATCCGGCAGATCCCGACATAGCCGCCTCCCGCGCTGTCGTAGTTGGTATCGCCCCAGAGCAGTCCCGATTCGCCGACCCGGATGTCTGCCGCATCCAGGGAGCTCCAGCGCAACGTGTGGATGTTGAACGTGAAGCTCAACTGATTCAGCCCGTTGGTCAACGCGCGTTCGCCAAAGAGCGGGCCGAACAACTCGCTCTCGAGCGTTGGAACGGTCTTGCCCCTGAGCGTGAACGTGAATCCACTGGCGGTCGACGGACTGGGGAAGGTTTGGGTCTGGGTCAGGAACAGCAGAAGGAGCGAATTCGAGACGTCTGCCTGATCGAGCGAACCGCCATATTGCAGGCGCGCATCCTTGTAAGTGCCGTTTACGAACAGGTCGCTTGTCGTGAACGCGTCAGAGTCGCAGTTCGTCTGCGTGCCCGGCGTCGACGCCGCGCAATCGATGGCACCGAACGTAATGCGTTGCATGGCCCGGCCGGCGCTCGACTCCTGAAACGGGGTCGCGGCGCTGCTTCCCGGCTGTGCGTCGACTTGCCCGGCAGTGCAGAAACCGACACCGATCCCCAGCGCAACCGCTTTCAGACAGATTCGCATCGCCTGTTCTCCTTCTCGGACGAGCTGTTAAAGTCCCGCCCGAAGCCCGTACTGCTGCGAGCGCGGAACCCTGAAGGTTCACCTCGTACCTATGGCGCCAACGGCTGCGAATGGGGAATTCCGAGTAGACCTGTCCCATGGCCGTCGGGCCGACGGAATTGGCGGACAGTAGACATCAATTCACCAGATCTGTCCAGCCCCTGGCGCGCGATGCCTCCGTTCAGAGCTGCCCGATCTCCTTGAAGCTGCAATACCGGACGTCGCCCAGAATGATGTGATCGACCACGTCGATGCCCATCAGAACTCCGGCCGCGACCAGCCGGCGCGTCAGCTCCACATCGTCGGGACTCGGGGTGGGATCGCCGGACGGATGATTGTGGAAGACGACGAGGGCCGCCGCGCCGCCCAGGGCGGCCTCGCGAAAGACGTCGCGCGGCTCGACGCTGGCGCTGTTCAAGCGTGCCGACCGTCAGGACCGCGGTTCTGAGCACACGGTGCTTCGTGTTCAGCAGGACCACACCGAACTGCTCGACGCCGCGTCCTCCAAAAGCCGGCATCAGGAACGCAGCGGCCTGCTGCGGCGTCTGCAGCTGCAGGCGGGCGCGTGGCCTTTGGACCAGTGTCCGACGCCCCAACTCCACTGCTGCGACGATCCGAGCGGCGCGAGCGGGTCCGATGCCCCTCACTCGTGACAGGTCGGCGCATCCAGCCTGGACGAGCCCGTGCAGTCCGCCCCGCGCCGCCAGCAACTCGTTGGCGACGACGAGTGCGTCGCACCGGTGGCAGCCGCTCCCCAGTACGAGTGCGACGAGCTCGTTGTCTCCCAGCGCCCGGGCGCCGTGTGTGATCAGCTTCTCGCGCGGGCGGTCGTTTGGCGACAGCTCTCTCATCGTCGTAGGCGGAGGCCGCACTGCAAGAAGCGGGCGCAGCCGTCTCCCTCTCCACATGGCTTGCGACGCGAGCGCCGACGTTCTGACGTGGGAAGAATTTGACTGCCCGGCGGCTACACGGTACGCGAAATCTGCCGCCCTGAGATCTCAGGCGCCGTCCTGAGCGATGCCGATGGGCCGCCGCCACTCGCCGTCGAAGAGGATCTCCGCCCATCCGGTCAGGTACACGCTGTCGTCGCGCCACTCGACGCGCTGGGCTCCGCCTGGCGCGATGACATCCGCGTCGCGGCTGGCGCCGCCGAAGGCGGCGGCGGCGACCAGGGCCGCGCAGGAACCGGTACCCGACGAGAAGGTCGGCCCGACCCCGCGCTCCCAGATCAGAATGCGGACCGACTGCGGGCCTTCGACCTGCGCGAACTCGATGTTCGTGCCGGCAGGAAACATCTGGTGGTGCTCGAGGGCGCTGCCGAGGCGTGCAAACCGCTCGCGGTCCGGCAACGGCCCGAGCAGGACGGCCTGTGGGTTTCCGAAATCCATGACGGCGATCTCGCAGCGTCTCCCGCCCGGCAGTAATCCGCGTCTGCCGGAGATCGCGCGGCAGCCCCATCGCCGTGCGGAAGGTCTGGCGTGCCCCGTTCAACTCGCTCCCACTCACGCGCGTCAGCCGCTTGGGCCCGGCTTCCGTGTGAATGGTGACGCCATCGACGTCCGGCCCTGGAGCCTCGCCGTGGCGCATCAGGATCGCGCCAAGCGCCCGGACGCCGTTCCCGGACACCTCGGCGCGGCTGCCGTCGGCGTTGAACAGGCGCATCGACGCCCCGTCCGGGGTGGGCTCGAACACAACCAGGCCATCGGCGCCGATCCCCGTGTGCCGGTCGCACAATTCGCGGGCGAGCGCGACAAGACCGCCAGGCCCGGCGTGTTCGCCGGGCCGAACGCCTTCGATCGCGTCCTTCCGCACGTAGATGAAATCGTTGCCGTACGCGTGGGCTTTGGTGAACTCGATCATGGAATATCCTGGTCACAACGTTTAGCGCAGAACTCGCTGAACTCGCGGAGCCAGAGTAATTGTCGTCTGCGTGTTCTGCGGTTTCTGCGTTGATCGTCGTCGCTATTTCGTACAGAACGCCAGCAGGTGCCAGCCGAAGCGCCGCACGAGCGCGCGCGGCAGGGCGTTGAACGTGCCGACGAACAGGCCGTTGTAGACCGCGCCCTTCCATCCGCCGTGAAGGCGCGACTTGACTGGAAATCGCTCCGGCACGATCCGCACCTCGCGGAACCTCGCGAGCAGCCTCTTGAACTCCCCGGCGCTGAACTTCAGCAGCACCGGCGCATCGTCGTGCTCGAGACCGACCTTCATCAGCTTCGACAACGCATTCAGCCACGACACGCGGTTGTACACCTGAAAAACAGCCTGGCCGCCAGGCTTGAGGACCCTGTGGCACTCGTTCACGAGCTGTTGCGGGCTCGCCGTGTACTGGACGACGCCGTGCGCGTAGACGAGATCGAAGCTGTCGTCGGCAAACGGCAGGCGCTCGCCGTCGGCCACTTCGAAACCGGCCCGCGAGCCCCTGCTGGGCAAAATTGGCTCTCGCCAGCGCGATGGCCGACTCGGTGAGATCGACGCCGGATACCTCTGCGCCCCCTTTGGCGAACCGCGCGAGGTCGACGCCGGCGCCGCAGCCGACCTCGAGCACCGCGCGCCCGCGCCAGCCGTCGAAGTCCACGAGCCGCAGGAGATGGTGGAGCTTTTCGAAGTGGTACTGATCGAGGTCGTCGAAGAAGCCGCGCGAGCCGACAGGATGCTGCGTGATGTCGAGATCGTGGATGTGCCGCTCCCAGTATTCACGGACCTGCTCGATGGTCGCCACGGGGCAACTATACATGCAGTTCAGATCAGTTGCAGATCGAGATCTTCAATCTGCATCTGACTATCTGCAATGCATCGGACCTGACCGCTCACCGGCCGTACCTTCGACGTGCTCGTCGTCGGCGGCGGCATCTACGGCCTGACGATCGCGTACGACGCCGCCCAGCGCGGCCTGTCCGTCGCGCTCATCGAACGCGCCGATTTCGGCAGCGGCGCCTCGTTCAACCACCTCCGGACGATCCACGGCGGCCTGCGCTACCTTCAGACGCTCGACGTCGCGCGCTCGCGTGAATCGGTGGTCGAGCGGCGTGTTCTGGCCACCATCGCGCCGCACGCCGTCCGCCCGCTTCCGTTCGCGCTGCCGCTGTATCGATCGATCACCAGGGGCGTCACCGCCATGCGCGCCGGGTTCCTGCTGGATCGGCTCGTCGCCTACGATCGCAATCGCGACGTCGCCGCCTCGCATCAGCTGCCCGCCGGACGTGTCGTGTCGGGCGACGCGCTCCGGCGCTTTCCCGGCCTGCACCGGCGTGGCGTGGCGGGCGCGGCCGTGTGGTACGACTACGTCACGACCGAGGCCGATCGGCTGACGTTCTCCTTCGCCATCGCCGCGTCCCAGCATGCTGCCGTCCTGGCCAATCACGTCGAGGCGGTGGCGCTCATCGCGGACGGCAGACGGGCCGTCGGCGTGCGCGCTCGTGACTCGCTGGGGGGACGGGAGCTCGAGATCGCGGCACGCGTCACCGTCAACGCGACAGGCGCCGGCGTCAACGCGCTGCTCGAGCCGATCGGCGCGTCGATCCGGATCCCGATGCTGAAGGTCATGAATCTCGTGACCGAGCGCGACGCGGGCGAAGCCGCGCTCGGCGGACGGACGGCTGCCGGACGGAGCCTGTTCCTCGTTCCTTGGAGGGGGCGCGCGGTATTCGGCACGTGGCAGTCCGACGACACTCTGCCGGCCGGAAGACACCGGTATCGTGGAAGCGGACGTGGTGTCGTTCATCCGCGAGCTCAACGAGGCGTTTCCGTCGCTCGATTTGCGACCGGCCGACGTCACGCTGATCCATCGCGGCATCGTGCCGGCGGTCGCCGCGAATGGCGGCTACTCGCTCGAGGGACACGAACAGGTGCGCGACCACGCGAAGGACGGGTCGAGCGCGCCGGGTGGGCCGGATGGGATTGCCGGGCTCATGAGCGTCGTGGGCGCAAAGTACACGACCGCGAGAGGGGTGGCCGAGCGGGTGACGGATCGCCTGTTCCCGAAGCTTCAGCGGCAGTCGGTGCCCTGCCGGACGGCCGTGACGCTCCTTCCCGGCGGCGATATCCCGGACGTGCCGCCGCGATCGCCGACGGCTCGGCGCGACTGCGATGTCGATCTGCCGAACGACACGATTCCGCATCTCCTCGCGGCCTACGGATCGCGGTACCGCGACGTGCTGGCGCTCTGCGCCGATCGGGCGGACTTGAGGACACGCCTGGCTGACGATTCACCGGTGATAGGCGGCGAGCTCGTCTGGGCCGCCCGCGAAGAGATGGCGCTGACGCTCGCCGATGCCGTGATCCGGCGGACTCCGCTCGGTGCGCTCGGATATCCAGGCGACATGGCGGTGGACCGTGCGGCCGATCTGCTCGGCAACGAGCTCGGCTGGCCGATTGACCGCCGGCGGACGGAAGTGGCCGCGCTGCGGCGGTTTTATTCGGCGATTTTTGCCCTGGCCAAGCCGGCTGTCAGTTGACGAGCGTAATGGTGTCGATCTTCAGCAGGCCCGGATTCGGAGTGGCGTGAGAAATACAGATACTGGACATCGAGCGGTGGTGGAGCAGGCTGGTTCCAAGGCATGGACTCGGTCTCCTTCCACCCCGGGCCGGTTTTCAGGATCGAGACGAAGTGTCGGCTGGACGTCGCGCGTTGGAGCGTTCGTGGCCTCGAACGCGGCGAACAACCAGAGCTCGAGAATCGAACGATTGTCGGGGAACCATTGATACCGAACCCGCACCGCCCGCGATTGACCGGGCCGGCGGGTCAATGTCGGGCCCGCGCAAAATCATTCGTGGGTAGAGCCCGGCGAACCGTGCGGCAATCGCGCCATTCGAATCGACATCGTCTATCGAGAACGAGCCGCGTGAGACGGTGTTCCCGGTCCAGACCATGAGCTCGTCCCGCGTGTCCCACACGTATGGAGCGTGAAGGGGCACCGGACTGGGCACCATAGGGCCCGCGATGATTTGCGGCGTACCGGCATTGTCCAGCTCGCATCCTGCCATCGTCCCGACGCCGGTCGCGACACAGCAGATCAATCCGATGAAAACGCGCTTATTTGATCGTGGCTCGCACGATACCCTCCAATCGGCACCGAGATCCCCGCGAGCACTCGATACGCGAGGAAGCCGTCGTCGCTGTCGAGAACGACGAATCCGTTGCCCTCCAGACGAAAAGAGGCGTGGCGGCTGAGGCCGCGCTCGAAACCGCCGCCAAACGACTGCGATATTGAGGCGGCTCAGTTCTCCCTCTGAGTGCGCGGATAGATCACGACCGAGCCGTCCGGTCGCGTCTAGCGCCGTTCGGGAATGTTCTGGTGCGAGTAGTAGCCTCCTGTTCCCGTCGTGTAGAACGGCGTGATCCCGATCCAGCTGGGAGGACGCCGCGGTGGTGCGCTTGTATTGCAGAAAATACAGGCCGTACGTTCCGGGATCAGAAGGGGTCAGCGTGTTCGACGGAGAGCTCGAGGGCACTCTGCTGAGAAATATTGACGGTGAGCCGGGGTCCGAAGATTGGCAGGACGCAAAAGCACTCGGCGATCGCGCCGAGCAACCCGACCTGGCCGCCGACCTCGACCCGCGGCACCTGAAGAGTCTGAGCGTCGGCAGTGCCGCTGGCGACCAAGCTGAGGAGACCGACGCTAAACGGCAGGATGAGCTTCACGGAAACCTCCATTCCACCTGGAATGCGGCTTCCGTCGGCCGACCGGCTCAGGGTAAATACGGCTTCAGCCGGATTTACTTCGGTCGCGTGCCCTCGTAGGCATCTTCGAGCAGTTGCCGAACGCTCACAAAATCGATCGGGCGCGGATTGTAGTACGGGTTCTCGGTGGCGAGCGTTGCGGCCCGGTCGAGACCGTCACGCGGCATGCCGATCTCTTTGAGCGAGGTCGGCGCGCCAATCCGCACGGCGAGATCGTACAGGCCCTGCGCCGCATCGGCCGCGTCGAGCGCGCCTGCCGCAAGGCGCATGGCTTCCGGCGCCGCATCGCGATTGAAGGCGGCTGCATGCGGCAGGACCACCGTATGGACCTCCGCGTGGGGCAGGTTGAACGAGCCGCCGAGTGTGTGACACAGCTTGTGATGGATCGCCATGCCTACGGCGCCGAGCGCCGTTCCGCCCAGCCAGGCGCCATATTGCGCATCAGAGCGCGCGTCGAGGTTGTCCGGCTCACGCACGACAACGGGAAGCGAGCGGGACAGGGCCCGAATGCCCTCCACGGCCACCAGCGTGATCAGCGGGTTCGCGTCCTCGGCGTACAGCGCTTCGACGCAATGGGCGAGCGCGTTCATGCCTGACGGACCGGATATCTGCGGCGGCAGCGAAAGCGTCAGCGCGGGATCGTACAGCACCGTCGCCGGCAGCACCCGCCGGTCGCGCCCCGTTTTTTTCACACCGCCTTCCGTCAGGCCGTAGATCGGCGTCATCTCGGAGCCGGCATAGGTCGTCGGCACCGCGACGATCGGCAGAGGGCTCTCGAGGGCAATGGCTTTGCCGAGGCCGATGGTCGACCCGCCGCCGATCGCCACACAGCAATCAACGTTCAGCTCCGCCGCGCGCCGGCGTGCGGCGCGTGCGGTCTCGATCGGCACGTGCATGGCCGCTTCGGCGAACATGCCGGCGGCGAGCGGTCCAAGCCGCCGGGCCGCGTCGTCGGCAAACCGGCGTTCCGCCGGTGTCGAGACGACCAGCACACGGCGGGCGCCGAGGCGGCTCGACTTCCTCGGGAAGCCGTTCGAGGGAGCCAACGCCGAAGATTACACGTTGCGCCGGGTGGTCGTAGACGAACGGGCGCATCGATCACATTCTCTCGACGATCACCGCAATCCCCTGGCCGACGCCTATACACATCGTTGCGAGCCCGTAGCGTCCGTTGCGCCTGTGCAGCGCATGCACGAGCGTGGCGAGCATTCTCGATCCGGACGACCCAAGCGCATGGCCGAGGGCAATCGCACCGCCGTACACGTTGACGCGCGCAGGATCGACCTCCAGATCGCGCATGCACGCAAGCGCCTGCGAGGCGAAGGCCTCGTTCAGCTCGACGAGGTCCATCTGGTCGATGCGGAGTCCTGCCCGTTTCAAAGCCTTTCGCGTGGCGGGCACCGGCCCCATCCCCATGACCGATGGATCGACACCGGCCACCGCGCTGGTCACGACGCGCGCGATCGGACGGGCGCCGTCGAGCGCGGCTTCGGAAACGAGCAGCAGCGCAGAGGCGCCGTCGCTGATGCCGCTGGCGTTGCCGGCTGTGACGGTGCCGTCGGCGGAGAATGCGGCGCGCAAGGCCGCCAGCTTGTCTCGTGTGGTGTCCGGCCTCGGATGTTCGTCCTGGCAGACGACCACAGGGTCGCCGTGCCGCCGGCGAATTTCGACCGGCACGATCTCGTCCTTGAAGACCCCGTCACGAATGGCCGCCTGCGCCCTCTGCTGGCTCTCCAGCGCGAATGCGTCCTGCTCCTCGCGCGTAACGCCGTATCGGGCGGCGACCTTCTCCGCGGTCAGCCCGAGCGAAATGGTCCAGTCGGCCTTCATGCGCGGGTTCACGAATCGCCATCCGAGGGTGGAATCGGCTACAGCCGGTATCTCGCGATTCCACGGCGTGCCCGACTTCAGCATGACGTAAGGCGCGCGCGTCATGCTCTCTACGCCGCCGGCCACGAACGCGTCTCCCTCGCCGGCCTTCAGAGCCTGAGCCGCACTCGCGACCGCCTGTAAACCGGATCCGCAGAGCCTGTTGACCGTCTGACCGGGAACGTCCACTGGCAAGCCGGCGAGCAGCGCCGCCATGCGCGCGACATTCCGGTTGTCTTCACCAGCCTGGTTCGTGCACCCGAGAATCACGTCGTCCAGGCGCGCCGGATCGAACCCGATGCGGTCGATGCAGCCACGGATCGCGAACGCCGCCAGATCGTCCGGCCGGACATCGGCAAGCGCGCCGCCGGCACGTGCGACTGGTGTGCGCACGGCCGCTACGATGATCGCCTCCGCCATGGACGACATTATTGATCGCGCCCCGCAGGACGTGGGATCCGGCTTTAGCCGGATTGGTCCGCCTGAAGGCGGACCCCGCGCATGGTTATAAGGTGACCAGATCGAAGTGCAGCAACCGATCGGGCAGGAGCTTCCGGGCCGTCACCTCTCGATTTCGCCGCTCCCAGTACGCCATCACCTGCCCTGCGCTGTCGAACGTCTCGTCGTCTTCGAAGGCGCTCGTGACGCGCACGCGCGGATAGAAGGCAAAGATCTGTTCCAGGAACGCGACGGGATCCCGCTGCTGCAGATCCACGAGGCAGCGCGGGTTGAATTCCACCAGCAGCACCGGGCGATGCCGGCCGATCAGGCGTGAGAAGCCCTCGAGCGCCTGCGGCTCGTGCCCTTCGATGTCCATCTTCACGAAATCGAGCCGCGGCAGGTCGCCGAGCGCCTCGTCGAGCACGACGGACTGCACGAAATACCCGCCTTCCTCGGGGGCGCGCGGGCCGATCAGGTGGGTGTTCGACGTCCCCCCTGTAAGGGAGAAGACGCTCCGGCGGTTCGACGCGGCGTGGGGCAACACCTCCACGTTGCCGAAGCCGTTGTGCACGATGCCGCGATACAGCAACTGCAGGTTGTCGGGGTTCGGCTCCACCGCGATCACCCGGCCGGCCGCGCCGACGATGGATGCGGCGAGAAACGTGAGGACGCCGACGTTGGCCCCCACGTCCACGGCCACGTCGCCCTCGCGCAGGTTCTCCCGCGCCGCCCTCCGGACGTGTTCCTCGTACTGGTGTGAGTGGAAGATGCCCTGTCCGAAATCGGTATCGAGCTTCTGGATGCAGACGTGATATCCGCCGAGATCCACCGGCGTCGGCTTCGCTTCGTCGGTTTGCCGGAGCCGGTACTCGTCTGAGTTGACGAAGCTGCGGATCAGCCGGTCGAGCGAAAGGCCGTCCGCCACGAGCTTCTGATAGTGGGCCAGTCCCGCCGGATCCGGCTCGCGCTTCAGAATCAGCCGGTACGCGTAAAACACGTCGTCGACAGTGGCGCGATCGTCGGCGGAAAAGGGGTCGGGAGTCGACCCCTTTTTCGTGCGCAGATATCGAAGGAAACTCATACCGTTGGCTACGGCAGCGTGAACGCGTTGAAGACGTACGTGAATCCGGCCGTGAACCCGATCGTCGGGTCGAGCGACGTGAGCCCGACGAACCCACCGGCATCGAGCCGCAGTGCCCCGCGGGTATGGCGGGCACCCATCCGGAAGTTCCCGCGGCTCTCGGTTCCGGGGAAAGCTCCGCCGGCGCGAGTGGATAAGCGGCCGTTCAGCTCGCCCACGATCTCGGTCTGCTGCGTGACGGCACGCGCGAGCGACAGGCCATAGGTCAACACGTCGTTCTGGCGATCGCCTTGTGTCGGGTCGGCAAGGATGCCGAAGCCGAGGTTGCCGACAGTGCGGATGGACTGGACGGTCTTGGCGACGAGCAGCGACACCAGGAAATCGGTGGTATCGGTGCCGAGTCCGCTCTCGTTCGAGGCGGTCGGCAGCTTGGTGGCGAAGCGGAAGCCAAACGCCGGGCGGCCCGTCGGTTTCAGCCATCAGCCGGATCTTCGTGCCCATCACGATATCTTCGACGTCGTGCGTGCTGTCGCCGGTGGCCGTCACCGCCGATGAGAGCGGCGCATCAGCTGCGGCTGGAGATCGAGAGGCGGCTGAACAGCCCGCCGTCGATCTGGATCTCCGCAATCGAGCTGATGCCGACGCTGATACCCACCGTCGGCGCCCGCCAGAGATTTCCCCGCAATCCGGACACTGGATACGACCTGATCGTGGGCGTAGTCGAGCCCGCCCTCGAGGAGCACGCGGCCGGCGCCTATGACCTCCGGATCTTCGGTGACGAGCGGACGCTGCTGGGCAGCCGCGGGCCGCGCGCAGGCTGCGGCCAGGAGCGCAGCGATGACGAAACGACGTGTGTGCACGAGTGATCCTCTTTGACGTGTCGGGACTCTTTGACGTTTCGGGATTCTTTTGACGTTCGGGACGGCCTAAAGGCCGTCCCCTACCGGAACGGAATCAGCGAGCACCAGTAGGGACCGGCCTTCAGGCCGGTCCGGATGTTCGGTCTTCCTGTTTTTTCGGACCGTCCGCCGCCACCACCGCGCGGGCGCGCAGCTCGGCCGGCGGGTTCAGCCGCGTGTCGAGCAGATGCCGCGGCGCGACGTTGCCGAGCGCCTTCAGCATCGACTGCTTCACGCCCGGATGCTCGCGTTCGAGCTCCATGAGCAGCCGCTTGGCCCGCTGCCGCTGCAACCCGAGGTCGCCGCACGCCGGGCAGCAGCAGCCGATGATCGGCAGCTCCGACTCCTTCGCGTACATCCGCGCCTCGTCTTCGCCGACGTACACCAGCGGCCGGATCACGACGTGGGCGCCATCGTCGGACACGAGCTTGGGCGGCATGGCCTTCAGCGCGCCGGCAAAAAACAGGTTCAACAGCAGCGTCTCGATGAAGTCGTCCGCGTGGTGGCCGAGCGCGATCTTCGTCGCGCCAACCTCCTTCGCGACCCGGTACAGCACGCCGCGGCGCAGGCGGGCGCAGAGCGAGCACGGCGTCTGGTCGGCGTCGAGAATGTCCTCGATCAGCTCCCCGATGCCGGTGTGCTCGATCCGGTACTCCCAGCCGCGCGCCTCGCACGTCCGCGCGATGAGGTCGTGCTTGTATTCCTTGTAGCCGGAGTCGACGTTGACCGCGACCAGCGAGAAGCGCACCGGCGCGCGCTGGCGCAGCACGTCGAGAATCTGAAGGAGCGCCCAGCTGTCCTTGCCGCCCGACAGCCCGACCATGACGCGGTCGCCGTCCTCGATCATCTGGTAGTCGACGATGGCCCTGGTCGTCTTCTTCGCCAGCGCGATTCGAGCTCGCTGCGATATGCCATGTGGCCAATTCTGACACGACCTTCAACGCGGAACACACAGAACACGCAGGGCAACGGTTCTCTGCGGTTTCAGCGGTTTCTGCGTTGATCGTGACAAGCGATGTTGTCATTCCCGACCGACGCGAGAAGAGACCACGCGCGCCGGAACGCCGACGGCGATGGCGTGCGGCTCGACGTTGTCGCGCACGACCGCGCCGGCGCCGATGACGGCATGCTCGCCGATCGTGACGCCGTCGAGGACCTTGGCGCCCGCGCCCAGCCAGGCGCCGTCGCCGACGGAGACGCCCGCTGATTTTCGCGATTGCGACAGGACGGCGGCCGACGGATCCGGGAAGTCGTGGTCGCCGCCGATCACGTAGGTGTAGGCCGCCATCAGGACGTCCTTGCCGATCGTGACGCGGCTGGCCGAGAACAGCTCGCAGTTGAAGCCGATGTTGCGCCGTCGGCGAGCTCGATGTCGCCGTTCTTGCACGACAGGATCGTGTTGCGCCCGATGAAGACGCCGCTGCCGATCCGGATGCCGCGGTTGCTCTCCCCTTTGGCGTCCAGCAGGCAGTTGTCGTCGACGACCACGTTATTGCCGACGTGAATCTTGTGCGGGTGCCGCAGGACGACGTTCTGCCCGAAGATGACGTTGCGCCCGCACGAGCCCAGCAGCAACGGGTACAGGGTCTTTCGAAGCGCGAGGCCGATCGCCCCGGGCCACGCCTGCGCGAGCGTCACCACGAGCTCGTATTTCAGCAGCGCGGCGAACCCCGGCCGGCCGACGACGAGCGCCGAGTACTTCGCGCGCCTCGACGTGCCCGGCGCGAAGAGCTGCTCCTGCGCTTTGCCGATTGGGTCTCGGTTCGACCTGGTGGTCCACAGGTCCCGCCCTACTCCGGTCCTGAAACGCCCGTCCTACGGATAGCCGGACCCATTGGGTCCGGCAACTCACAGCCAGCCGTGTGCGCGATACCACTCGATCGTGCGCGTGACGCCGTCCCGCAGGCCGACCTGCGGCGCGTACCCGAGCTCCCGTTGCGCGCGGCTGATGTCGAAGGCGCGGCTCTTGGTGAAGAAGTCGACGCGCCGGCGATAGATCGGCGGCTCGAGTGCCGAAGCGGTCCGCAGATCGCTTCGCACGCGGCGCCTGCCAGCCAGAACGGCCAGACCGGCAGATGCAGGCGCGGCACGGGCACGCCTGCCGCGCCGGCGACGATCGCGACCAGCTCGTTCAAGGTCGTGACCTCGCCGCCGGCCAGGATGTACGTCCGGTTCGCGGCCGCCGGGTGCTCTCCGCACAGCCGGAAGCCTTCGACGAGATCGTCGATGTAGGTCAGATGGTAATAGATCTTGCCGCGTCCGAGCGTGATCCAGCGGCGCCGTGCCACGCCCCGGAACAGCTTCAGCAGGCGGCGATCGCCTGGACCGTAGATGCCGCTCGGACGTGCGATCGTCACCTCGATGCCCAGCCGCGCGCCCGCTTCGCGCGCCAGCCTGCTCGCCCTCGAGCTTCGTTTCCTGATAGATGTCGCCCGGCCTGAGCGGGGCGTCTTCGTTGGCGGGCGGGTGCTCGATGTCGCCGTGCACCCCCACCGTGCTGCAATGGACCACGCGGCGCACGCCGGCTGCCGGCGGCGGCTTCGACGAGCTCGCCGGCGGCCGTCGCGTTGACCGCGCGATAGACCTCGCGCGACACGCCCGCCTGCCGATAGATGGCGGCGATGTGGTAAACGACTTCGACGCCCGTGACGGCCGTCGCGAGCGCCGCCCGGTCGCGGAGATCGCCAATCGCGATCTCGATGCCGGGCCCGGCCGTGCTCGCGGGTCGCGTCGCGCTGAAAGGCACGAACCTGGTGGCCCCGTGAGGCCAGCGTGCGCGCCAGGTGGCTGCCCGTAAATCCCGTTGCGCCGGTTACGAGGACGCGCACCGTTCCGCGACGAGGGTGACAGGCGATCCCAGGAACGTGAGCAACCCGGCGCGGTCGAGCAACGCCTCGGTCGCCATCGTGAAGCGGCGGGATCCGATCGCCTTGTGAAACGCGATCGGCAGGACGAACTGCCGGTGGACCGAGCGGATCCGGAAGCCGTGGCTGGCGAAGGCATCCGCAATCGTGCGGTCGGTGAACACCCGGTACGGCTCGGTCTCGAAGCCAACCGCGTGCGCCACGCGGCGCGAGGTCGACTCGATCGCCGCCGCGCTGTGCGCCGACGGGTAATCCACGATGACCAGACGCCCGGCGACCCGGCACAGCTCGCCGATGCACTGCCGCCAGCGCGGCGTGTGCATGATCACGCGAAGGCTGAGCGCCACGTCGAAGCTGCGATCGGGAAAATCGAGCGCGTGGGCGTCCCCCACGAGAAACCGGATCGACGCCCCTTCCTCCGTGGCGCGACGGCGGGCGACCGCGAGCATCTCGCTGGACGCGTCCACCGCCGTCACGTTGGCGCCCCCGCGCGCCAGCAGCAGGGCCGCGCGGCCCGTGCCGGTGCCGACGTCGAGAATCACGCGGTCGCGAATCGTCCCGATGAGGTTGGCGAGCACGCGCGCCTGGGTGCTGGCGACGAGATCCCCGATGGGACCGCCGAATCGCTTCGCGTCGAACGTGCGGGCCGTTTCCGGATCGGCATACGTCGTGTAGCTGTAGTGGTTGCGCCCCTCGCTCATGCCGGATCCTTCACCACGGGGTCCTTATCGGCGGCGTTGGGGACGGGTCTCCGTGTCATGTCCGGAGACCCGTCCCCCGATGTACGCAGCCCTGTCCCGCTTAGCCCCTGAAGCGCGGCGCAGGCCTGACGTGTCCGCTCGAGGTAAGCCTCATAGCTGTACTTCGTCTCGGCCAGAAGCCGCGCCTGGCTGCCAATCGCCGCCGCCCTCGCCCGATCGGCAAGCGCCTCCAGAATGCCCTCGGCGAACTCGCCGGGCGTGGCGCCGGTCAGCACCGCCGTGTCGTCGCTGAGCACCTGCGTGTGCGTGAGAAGACGCGTGGCGACGATCGGTTTCCCGGAACGCAGGTACTGGTAGATCTTCAGCGGCGTGTTGGTGCCGCGCGAGCGCGGCGATACCAGCACGTCGGCCGCCAGCAGATACGCGGGAATCTCCTCGGCCGGACGCTCTCCCGCAAAGATCGTGACGGCCTCGATGCCCGCCGCCCGGGCGCGATCGCGCGCGCGATCGACTTGATCCGGCTTGCCCCCGGCGAGCACCAGCCGCGCGTCGGGCCGGGCGTCCTGCACCATCGCCATCGCCTCGAACAGCAGGTCCAGGCCCTGGTAGGCCTCGAACGTGCCGGTGTAGAGCACCATCGGCGCACCGCGATCCAGGCCGAGCGATTCGCCGCACGAGCTCCGCCTGCCGAGCGGTGGCCTCCTCTTCGGAAGACCCGGGGGCGTTCTCGATCAGCACGGTCCGGGCCTGCGGGTCGATGCCGCGCACGGTCTCTTCGAGCGACGGACAGATGACGATGACGACGCGAGATCGCGTGATCATCAATCGTTCGATCGCGAGGAACGCACGGCGCATGACGGCCGAACGGCTGAACGCGAAGTTCGTGAGCTGCTGCGGCAGGCTCGAGTGCATGTCGTACAGGTGCGGTATGCGCAGCACGGCGGCCAGCACGACCCCGATGAGCCCGCCTTCTTCGTGCGAGTGGATGGCGTCGTACCCGTTCCCGCGCGCGCCCAGGGCACGCCTGAGCGCGGACAGCGCGAGAAGCGCATCGAGCGGAACCTTGGCGAGCGACGGTCCGATCCTCACGCCGCGCACGAACGGCGGCCGCAGGCAGCGGAAGACCCGGAGCCCGGGCATCGAGACGTCGCGGCCGAACGGGTACGTCACCAGATCGACCTGATGGCCGAGCGCCGTCAACGCGCGGATGCGATGAAATTCGCTGAACGGGGTGCCCCGCGGCTCGAAGAACGGCTCGGGTGCGATCATCAGAATGCGCACGGTCGAGTGATTTTCGCACGGAATCCTGCTCCAGCGTCTGGCAGTGGCAGGCGCTGCTCGAGGCGCAGCCCGTCAGCCTTGATTCCGGACGCCCGTGAGCTGGCAGTCCGGATCCGCTGGATTGTCCGGAGCATCCGCGGGATTCGGCAGCGTGGGACTCGGTGCGGACACGTCGTGGATCCCGATCCGCTTGTTCACCCACAACACCTGGTAGGCGAAGGCAGGAAGAGGTGCCACGGTCGGGCGTGCAGGCCATGTTGTTGAAGTGGATATGGACCAGATGAAACGTGCGTTTGAGCTTCTGGACCAGCTCTAGAAAGCGCCGGTCGTCAGTGCCATGCAGCTCCATCGGCATCTGCTCGATGCGGTCCAACACGGTATCCGGCGTCGCCAGCAACGAATCCCACTCTGCCCCCTCCACGTCCATCTTGACGATCAGCTGCTTGCCCGCATCGCCGTTCTTCGAAATCTGGTTCGCCAACGTGTCGAAAAAGCGCGACTCGACGGTGGCGGCTTCATTGCCGATGCACTCGGCATGAAACACAAAGCGGCCGCCCTTACACACTGGCGCCCTGGTATCAAAGCAATCGTATTGGTGAACGGGCATGCCAAATTGTCTCGAAAGGTCGCACCCCCAATTGTCCTCGCCGGCAATGCCATAGGAATACGCGCTCTCAGCATCTTCGAGCAGGTTTTCGCAAACGAGGTAGCCGCCGTCGTTCGGGCCGCCGAATCGTCGTAAGGTGCAGTTCTCGAGCGTGACCGGCTGAAGCTCGTTCAGCAGGGCCTGCCGAACTTGGAGCGGGGTCACGGGCCCAGCTGCTTCGCGCGTGGCGGCGGGCCCAAGGTTAGGGACACGCCCAGTGACGTACCCCAGATGCAGGACTGTTCCAGCCGAGGCGATGGCGACGAGCGCACCAACGGCGGCAAGAGACAACGATTGCAGCGGAATTCTCCGCTGCTCCGACGCGAGCGCAGCGATCAGCCCGGCCCACCCGATGCTCGCCATGTAGAGATGTCTGGATTGTTGAAGCTCGGGAGCGATGAACAGTATCGGAAAGACCGGAGCGATCGAGAGCAGAACCCATGCGGAAGCGGCGATCGCACGATTCGTTCGCTGCTTTGATCCGGCAGGCTCGAGGAAAAAGGCCGTGAGGAGAAAAACGACGGTCACGACTCCGAGGATAGGCAACCACGGCAGACGCTGGATCACATCAATATGCCAGGGCACGGCCAGGGCGCCAAAGCTTCGAAATAGCGCGAGTTGCAGCGCGTACTTGCCCACAGGCAGACTCGCAACGCCAAAGGCCAGACCCAGCCTTACGAGGCCGAAGATCCCGACAGTGACAATAAGAATGCCCGCATCCACGAGCAATGGTCGCGATCTCGCGTTCCGCACCCAGGCATCGAGCAGCACCAGTCCGCCCGCAATCGCCGCCGTCTCTTTCGATGCGACGGCCGCGATACCAACGCCGACAAACAGAAGCCGCGTTGTCACCGACGGGTGGTCGCCGTACCGTCTCGCAATCAGGATGCACGTCAGAACGAAGGTGGTGGCGAGCAGATCGAATACGCCCGACAACCGCACGACCGCTTCCGGAGCGAGCGGCGCCGTCAACACCAGCAGACCGGCAAGGACACTCCACCGGTGGTCTTGTACCCATCCTGCGATGACGCGGGTGGCCAGGTACGCGTTCGTTCCGTGCAACAACAGGTTCAGGAGATGAAGTGTCGTCGCTCCCGCGCCCAGTTGAAGGAGCACTCCCCATACGAAAAGAGGTATGGGACGGAAAAACGCCGGAGTCGCGGGTCCGATGTCCCAACCGGACGCAACGGCCACAAGTTCAGAATCGTTGGAGAGGAATCCGGCCGAGAGAGCAGGCCAGTAGAGCGCGATCGCCAGAGCGCAGAAGCCGATCCACAACCCAGGCGGGAAGACGGTCGAGTTGGTCGGCTGGGCCCCCACCTGGCGGCTCTGGACCAGTCTGAGGGTGAAACCGACGGCAAGAAACACGAAAGCCCAACTCTCAACACGGAATCGTGGCGTGCCGGAGGATCCAAGAATGTAACGAACGAACACGTAAAGCACGGCAAAACCGAGTGCCAATACCACCGCGGCGCCAAGTCGCTCGAGCCTCTTCATAATGCCTTCACCATCAGCGTGGCGATTCCCTGTTAGAAAAAACAGCCCGTCATCGTCGTGGTTCTCAAGGCGGAAATCCCACGATCTCGTACAGCTGGATGTCGGTCTCCCGGTAGAGCGGTCTGAGATACGGCGCAAACTCGGCGATCCGCGCGGCCGTGGCGGCGCGATCCTCCTCGCCGAACAGCCCCATATGGAACACCGCGTATCGTGGGCGTTTCTCCGCCAGCAGCCTGAACGACTCGACGCTGGGGAACGCCCTCAGCATTGGCGCCGTCTCTCTGAACTCGGGCGGAATGTAATCGCTGTATCCGTTGACGAGCGGCATCCAGTGCGACGTGGAGTTCAGCATGTACCGCGCGTGTCCGAACAGCTCCCTGCCGCTCGAGAAGAACGGGAGCTCGATAACCGGGCCAACCGGCAACGTGGCCAGCATCGTATACACGCGCGAGACCGGCGGGACCTGGCGGAAGCGCAACGGCATCGCAAGCTCGGCAGCCGTGATCAACACCAGCACCGCGGCGACGAATGTGGGTCGCCGGACTCGCGAGGCCAGCTCACGAACAGCGATGCCGGCGAGCACGACGAGCGCGAGGGTGACGACCACGCCGAAGCGGGAGGGCGCGCGCATCAAGGTAAAGGGGGGTATGACGCGGTAGAGCACCGTGTAGAGGCCCGCACCCGGCCCAAACGACGCCCAGCAGGCGATGCCTCCGAGCGCGCCGTAGAGAATCGCCACCTCCCGCAGGGCCGGCCGGCGTAGCCCGATAACCAGTCCCGCAACGCCGCCAATCAGCGCCACGAAACCGGGGAACAGCACTTCGGTCCCTTTCCCCAGGACCGCCCACATCCACCGCTGGGCCACGGCCGACGAGGTGAAGTAAGCGCGCCAGTCGGCGGAGTATTGTCTGGCCTCCTCCAGCGCACGGCCAAACCCGGTGGAGCGCTGCAATTGCATGTATGGAAGAAGCACGGGTAGCGCGGCGACCGCGCCAACGGCGGCGGCCAGCGCGATCGCCTTCCAGTAGCGCGTGTCCGTCCACGAGCGACGCAGCGCCGCGAGGGTCAGCGTCGCGAATCCAACCATCAGCAGCGCGAAGACCGCGTAGTACCCGCAAAACAGAACCTGGGCGCCCATCACCAGCCCCAACACGACGGCGCGGCCGGCGGTCGGCTGGTCCGCAAGCCGATGGAACGCGAGCATGCTGAGCGGCAGACCTGCCGTCCACAGCAACTGCATCTGTGGTGTGCGGCCGAAGACATAAGGACAGAATCCGAACGCAACCGCGGCAACTGCCGCAGCGCGACGGTCGTGGGTCAGATATCGAACCAGGTAGTAGGCGCCGGCGGCGCTCACGACCATCGACAGCATGAACACGAAATTGAACGTGAAATAGGGGTTTCGGGTTGCCCAGTAGGCCGGAATCGCCAGCGCGCCGGCGCCAAGATTGGTTTCCGAATAGACCAGCGTCCGCTGGTGGGGAAAGAAGATGTTGGCGTTCAGCACGTTCGCGGGATCGACGACCAGCGTGCGGGCGACCCACGACACGTTCCAGATTCCGAAGGCCCCGTCGAAATTGTCGATGCGCCCCACGTGCGTCATCTGCGCCGCGAAAGGGAATGTGAGGACAACAGCGAGGAGTGTCGCGCCGGCGAGAACGGCGGCCAGCTCGCGAACGCCGCCCGGACGCAAGAGTGGTTCTGGCGTCATCGTCGTGGAGCAACGGGGGCGGGAACGGCGGCAAACCGCAGCAGCGCCCCGAGGTTCCGGTAGTCGCGGGCGGGCGCGGTCGGATCCCGGAGGACGGGAACAAAGCCTTCCGACGAGCTCGCCGACAACACGTATGCGTGCGTCGGCCCGTACCGCTCGTAGAGAACGCCACTCGCCGGTACGGTAAACCTGGAGAGCTTCCCCGGCACCAGCGGCACCGTCACTGGCTCGGCGCCCATCGACATCGTCAGGACGGTGTTGATCGGCGATTCGGCCTCGACCGCGAGGTGATCCAGCCGTTCGACAGTCCGCACGATGATGTCCGTTCGCCGCCCGCCCGCCACCCACATTCCGGGCGGCTCTGGCGGAAACGAGTTCTGATCGAGAAAAAACAACTGCATCGTCGGGTTGTGGCCGTACGGAATCCGCGCCCGGGTCGGCCCCGCGACCATGACCGGAAGATCGGTGACCATCGTCAGTTCGACCGGCAGTCGCCGCGCGGCGCCGCGTTCGGTCATCAGATACGGATACTTCGCCGCAATAAACGGGTTCATCAGAATCTTGGCGGTGAACAGCGCGCCGCCAAGCCAGGCGGCGATGCCGCCCAGGGCGATGTTGCCTGGGGGCATCAGAAACAGCAGCGCCGGATAGATGCCCAGCAGATAGCGGTTCCCCGTCGGGCCGCCCGCACCGTTCCACGTGAAAGGCCACACGAGGAGCATCACCACGACGGACGCCACAAACGTCAGGAAGATCGAGAGACGCCACGCATCCCGCCGCGCACTCGAAAACAGCCACGCCGCGATCGCCACCACGCCCGGGAAAAAATACGGGATGAATCCGTGGTGGCGACCGGCCAGGAAGTACTTGACGTTGTGGGCGAATCGAGTCGGCCACTCGCCACCCGTCACGACTTCGGCCTGCACGCTGCCGTCGGTCATCACCTGGCTGGCCTGCCTGTTCCAGACGTCGCCCGACCCGTCGAAGGGGAACGAGCCGTAAAACGTCTGGCGATCGCCGCCCTGGTAGTTGAACTCGCCCGTCACTGCCAGGTTGAACCCAAAACTGAGCGCCGCGACGGCGACCGCGACCGTCCCCAGCATGAAGCCGCGCGTCCACTCGCGCCGCCACCAGGCCGCGAGCACGAGCGGCGCCACCATCAAACCGTTCGGGAATGGTTTCGAGTACGTCGCCAGGCCCAGCAGCGCCGCGGCTATCACCAGCGGCCATGGCCCAGACAATCGTGTGCCAGGGGCGACCTCCCGGTACGTCCACAGAAAATACGCCGTCGTGACAAGGGCCACGTTGAGAATCTCGGGCATCCAGAACACGAGATACGCCGGTACGGCGGATGCGCCGAAGAATGCGGTCGTGAGGAGTGCGGCCCCAACCGGCGACGAGCGCGCCGCGAGAAACAGGTAGGCGCACAAGGCCGCGACGGCAATGAGCGCGACGTTCAACAGCAGCAGTCCGTTCAGGCCGAACGCCCACACGAACGGCGCCGCGACGATCGGATACAGCAGCGCTTTGCCGAAATAGAGGCGGTCGGTGCGGGGATCCGGGCTCCGAACCAGCCGGACGAACGGAAAGCCGCCACCCGTGCGAATCTCGACCGCCTTGCCGCGCTTCAGGAAGATGCCTTCCGGGCCCCGGTGGTACAGGCCTTCGAACCGCTCGAGGTCGCGCCGCTCGAAGCTGAGGTTGCCGTCGTACGCCGCGCTCAGCGCCGCGGCGACGTACACGGCATCGTCACCCTTGATCTCGCCGGCGATGCCGGGACCGATCCGGATGGTGTCGGCCGTCAGCGCCAGCGCCGCGCCGATGACGCACAGAACGAATCCGGCGGCCGCCGCGCCGCTGTGACGACCGGAGGCCCGCAGATCGGCGTCCACGGCGCCGGTCATGCCGAGGCTCTCGATCTCATGCCGAGGCTCTCGAGGTCAGGAACGAGAGGTCGGACGCCAGCAGACCGCGTCGGCGGGTGGCACGCGACGTTTCGTGCAGCAGGCCATACAGCCGCTCCATCTTGCGGACGAACAGGGCGATGTCGTATTGCCGCCCGGTGAGGCGCGCTTTCTCCCCGAGGCCGGCGCGCATCGCCGGGTCGTCCATCGCGTGGACAATCGCCTCGGCCAGCGCGCCTGCATTGCGTTTGGGCACGATCAGGGCGTCGCGGCCGTCGGCGAGGACGTCGAGCAGGCCGTCGGCGTCGGTTGCCACCACCGGCTTTCCCATCGCCAGCGTTTCGAACACCGTGAGCGGAGTTCCTTCCCAGAGCGACGGAAACACGACAAGGTCGAACGCAGACAGCGTCCGGGCGACGTCGCGCTGAAAGCCTGCGAAGACGAAGCGATCCGCGAGCCCGAGCGCAGCGGCCTGTGCCTGCAGGTCGCCAAGCAAGGGGCCCTCCCCCACGAGAAAGAATCGCGCCGTGGGGCGTTCGACGACCACGCGCGCGGCGGCATCGATCAGGTACGAATTGCCTTTCGATTCGTGAAGCCGCGTCACCGTGCCGATCGCGAAGTCGCCGGCGGCGATGCCAAGCTCGCGCCGAGCGCTCGCGACCTCCTCGACGGTCCGTTCGCGGCTGAACTCCTCGAGCGGCACCCCCAGGTACACGACCTTCACCTTCACCGCCGGGATCTCCCGCGCCCTCACCACGAAGTCCGCCGTGCTCTTCGAGACGGCCAGCGCGATGTCCGTCGCCGGCTCCAAGCAGCGGTCCGCGACCTTCTGATACCAAGGCGTGTCGGTGAGGTTGGCGTGCTCGTGCACGATGGTCGGAATCCGCCGCCACGCCCCGACAAGGCGGCCGAACGTCGTCGCGCCGTAGCCGTGGAGGTGCAGGACGTCGATCTGCCTGGCGTCGACGATGCGGAGCAGCGCCGGAAGCGTGCGCGGATCGAACTTCGATCGCTCCAGGTACGTGATGTCAACGCCCAGGGCATCGAGCGTCTCTTCCGAGAGGTCCTTCTTCCGCAGGCTGACCAGCGAGACACGGAAACGGTCGCGATCGAACCGCGGAATCATCCAGCCAAAGAGGCGCTTGACGCCGTGCATCCGCGACCCCTCCCACCCGAGGTGGTCGCAGACCTGGAGAATATTCAACGGTCGGTTCATTCGGGGCGGTTTCTGGCGGTCGAGCTCAGCCTTAAGTGATTATAAACGAACGGGTTGAAGTATAAACTCGGCCTTGACAGATCTGTCAGTTCCTTCTAGGATGGCTGTCGCTTCCCACTCAGCCGCGGCAGGCTTCCCAGCCCTCCGCAAAGTACGACGGTTACTAAAGCTCTCTGGCTCAGGTGTCGATACCCAGTACGGCCCCCCAGAGCCTTTTTGCAAGAGATCCGCCCCGAGGAAGACCGTATGAGGAAGAACTGTGTTCTGGTCGCCCTGCTGTCCCTCACGGTCTCCGCCGGGGCATGCGTTGGAGCGTCGAAAAGCGCCAATCCGTTGAGCCCGGCCATTGCCGGCCCGATTGAGGGCGTCGGTATTATCGCTCCAACCGTGGTGGAACCGGCCATCGACGCGCTGGTCAACACCATGACCCAGCCGATCACGCTGAAGGTGGGCAACGCGGTCACCAGCGGCGTGCGTCCACTGACCTACAGGTTCGAGATCGCCACCGACCCCGGCTTCACGAATATGGTTGTCGCGCAGGCAAACGTTCCGCAGGGCGCGGGCGTCACGAGCTTGACCCTGCCCGCGGCCCTCGCACCCGAAAGAAAATACTACTGGCACGCGCGCGCCGAGGATGGGGCGAACACCTCGCTCTTCAGCGGCCTGAGCGCGTTCAGCGTGTTCACGCCGGTGATCTTCGGGACACCGGTGCTCCTCGCACCGATCAACGGCGCGCTGACGACCACTTCCCAGCCTCGCCTGGTGATCGGCAACGCCTCGCGCAGCGGGCCGGTTGAAAGGGTCTACTACTACATCGAAATCTCGTCCTCTTCGAATCTGACTCCGCTGACCGGCGCGTTCACGGTTGCAGAAACGCCGAACCAGACCGAATTGACGGTACCGATTGGCTTGCCGGCGGGTCAGTATTTCTGGCGTGCGCAGGCAACGGACCTGGCGCATTCCGGAGTGTTCTCAGACGTTCAGTCATTCCGTACCCCGGCGGCCACTGGCGGCGGAGGTGGTGGCGGCGGTGGCGGCGGCGGTGGGGGCGGCGGAGTGCTGAACGGAACCATGATTCAAACGATGAACGCCGTTCGAGCGGAGTTCCCCGCGAACTGGTCCCATGAGGACCGGGGAAAGTGGCTGAACAAGGTCGCCTGGATTCGCGCGCAGATGGGCGAGCCATTTGGCCTGTTGATCAAGACGGGGGGCAACAACTGTCCGACGCCACAGGGCGTCCCCGTCTCGTGCGACTATCTGGTCTACCAGCCGACGATGAACGGGTACGACGTGCTCCTGAACGAGGAGACGCCGACGTGGGGTGGACTCGACCACCCGAGCGACAATTTTTCGGGCGACCCGGGGAGATTCCTGGTGGCGATTGCACCGTGAGGTTCAAGGGTTCCTTGAACCTCGGCGTCAGAAACGAATCCTGATGCCGCCGCCGGCCTGGGTGCCCCCGACCTGAAGATCCGGCGCAGGCACGAAATCGGCCTGTGCGGCTGCATATCGGACGAAGCCGCCGACGCCGTAGCGGTCGGTCAGCCGGTAGCTCAGGTCGATGCCGACGGTGCCGGCTTTTGGAGTGAGCTCTGTTTCGGTTTGTATCAAGGGCACGGAATTTTCCTCGGCGGTCGCCGATGCGAATTCCTGCCTGACGCGGATAATCGACGGTCCGCCGAAGACCGCGAGGTCGAGGCGGTCGGTGAGCGAGCTCATCCAGACGATCTGAAAGTTGAACGCCACGGTGGATTGTTTGAGGTCGCCGTAGGCCTCGGGGGGAAACGAGATGAGCGTCGGCGTTCCGACGAACAACGGGTTCGGGATGGCCGCGAGGGCCGCGGCTTCACCGCTGCCGTTGGAGGTCGAGACGCCGACGGCGACCGCGACGTTCTGCCAGATGCGGTAGCCTCCGGTGATGTCGAAGACAAATCCGTTTCCGACCGTCTGGTTGGCGGTGACGCTGCCGGTTTCGTTGAAGAGCTCGAACGTCGTGATCGAGGAGAACTCGCGTGATTGAAACTGACCGCCCAGGCTTATGTTCACGAACATGCCGCCGTCAGCTGTCGCGGCCGTCTGAGCGTACGCGGTTCCCCTGTTGCCTAGAGTGAGTGCTCCCATGATCGCGATGATGGTCGTCGTTATTTTCATCAATATCCTCGTGTCGTCTGTAATGTGATGCGCGTCGTGAAATTCGCAAACATGGTAACACGGTGAAAGCTGAGCAATTTACAGCGAGCCACGCGGATGGGTTTTTCATGAAATTCATGTTCTCACTATCGACGGATTCCGCTATCATATGCACCACAATTCCCCCGGTCCACGTTCCTTGCTTCTGGAGCTCTTGATGTCACGAAATACCGTTTCCGTTACCGGTGTAACTGTACCTCTTGGATTGACGCTCGCTTGTACATCGGATTCGAGCACACCCCTCATGCCGACGACGCCGGGTAGTGCTATCAGTTCCCCGGCGGCGGACGGTTCCACGTTGAAGGTCACCGCACCGACGCCGCTGTCGCCGATCAACGATCAGAAACCGGCGACCGGCCCTGCCCGTCTCGTGGCGACGCCTTCGACCGCGCCGTTCGTCCCGGCCATCTCCGTGAGGTACCGGTTCCAGATCTTCAACAACGCCAACCAGATCGTCGATGACAGCCTCGAAGACGCGCCAACCTACGACGTGGAGGAGGAACTCACGACCAACGCCCGATACACCTGGCGCGCGCGCGCCGAGGGCATCAACACGTTCGGTCCGTGGTCCACAAATGCGTCGTTCATCGCGCCGGAATCGGCGTTCCTGCGCGGCAGCGAGTTCGCCGATCCGCTCAAGAACGGCAGGACCGTCGGCGTGCAGCACGGCGGCGCGTTCATCCCTGGTGAGGGCTGGAAGGCGCTCTCCACCAGCGACGGGATCGACTACGACCTGTCAGGCGCCGTGCGTGGAGTGCGTGCTGGAGTTCGACGTAACCGGGTTTGGCCGGGCCGAGGGCTTCCCTCTCGAAAAAGACTTGAAATGGATCTCGATGGGCGAGGCCAGCGCCTTCGGCGACTTCGGCTGCGTTCCGGAACCACGAGTGGAAGATGCACCTCGAACAGCGTTCCGATGGCGACGGCACCGGAATGAAGATCACGTGGCGCAACGGCGACTTCGGCGAGGGCGACCCCGGCGATCACGTCGTGAAGGTGGATCCAGGCGTGGACTGGGAGGACAATCAGTGGTTCCATTTCCGTCTTGAATGGGACGGCGGCGGGTTTGGAATTTTCGTCGATGGCGAACAGTTTTTCGGCGAAGGCTTCGCCCAGCCATACGCACCGCCCAACCACCGCGTCTCGCTCGGGTGCTATCCGCGCAACGAAACCATGTGGGGCGCGGTCTACCGCAACGTGAGGCTCCGGAAACTCCGGTAGGACTGCCTCAGCTGCAAGCCAACGACCAATTGTCGCGAACGACGGGCGCCAGCGCTCAAACCTGGCGCCCGTCGTTCGTACGAATCCGGCCGGCGGCAAACGCAGGGTCGTGTCAGCGCGGCATGTAAATCCATTCCGGCCGCGTCGGCGCGCCTGTCAGCGGATAAAAACCATCCACCTCGAAAACCGGTCGAACACGGACATAGTGGGCCTCCAGTTCCGGCCGGAGCCATAAGTCCATCACGCGATCGACGATAATCAGCTGAAATCGCCGCTCGCGAACCGCGCGGCTGATGTCATCGAGAAGCCGACGGCTTGTTTCCGGATCGCCCGCCCTGAAAACGTCGGCGACGGCCTGCGAATGCGCGAAGCTGCGTTTTCCAGCCGGCGCCGCGATGTGACTGTGCCATGGCAGATAGACGTCGCCCTCGGCCCGCGCCACGATTTCGACCAGCTGGTGGCCAAGGGCGAGGTCGTTGGCCGTCGGGACCTGCTCTCGCGGGCTGTAGAACGGTATCGCGAGCTGCACCAGGTAAAGGGTATAGGCGTATAGCGCCTCCCTCGTGATCCCTTGTGCCATTTCGTGGAACGCAAGGGCCGAAAGAATCGCCAGCCCTGCATACGCCGGAATCAAGACATTGTTGAAGGCGCCGGAATGCAGCCGCGTCGTCCACGACGCGGCAACGAGCGTCGCACCCAACAGCGGATAGAAGAGATTTCTTCGATCGCGCAACCGGCCAAGCATCAGCAGCGAGTAGCCGAGCGACAGCGCCACTGCAACCGGCATCGGCCTCAGGATGTCGTTCCCCCAGAACCTCGGGGCAACGCGCTGCAGATCCTGGACTATTTGGGCCGGGAGCTGGAAGACATAAAAGCGATACCAACCATCGTGCAACGCGTCGAGCGTCAGGGTGAGCGCCCCGAAGACTGCGACGAAGCCGCCAATGAAGGCCAGGCCTTTCCGCCGGTCGTCGATCAACGCGTAGATCGTCAGCGTCGGTACGAGGAGGAGCGCGGTCTGCTTCGTCAACGCCGATAGCGCGAGCAGTGCCCCGGCTGCGGCCAGGCCAGGGGGTGACGTCGCGAACCGTACAAGATACACGCCTCCGAGCAACAACAGCAGGAACAGGGAATCGACCCGTGCCGTGTCGAACCAGGATCCTCCTTCGCGGAACGTCGCGGCAAACAGTCCCATTGCGAGAATGCCCGCGGCACGACTCCCCGTCTCACGTCTGACCAGCGAGAAAATAATCGCGAATGCGCCGAGCGATGCCGCAAATGAAACCAGCCGCAACGGGAAGAACCCGATCCCGGATGCCAGGGCGACCACGGCCGAAACGTAATAGTAGAGGGGTGGGTACACGTACGGCACGAAATCCATCGACGGGGGTACGTAAATCCTCTGGCCTCCGGCAACGCGGCTGACGTGCTCGACCATGCTGCCTTCCATCCACTCGAGCTCGAATGGATATCGAAGGCGAAGGAGCGCTATGCCGACGTACATGACCACATACGCCAGCGCACCGGTCACGATGACGACGCGCAGCGCGCGAGTGAGCACGCGTGCAGTCGCGCGAGGTTCGAGATTCGATCGGTTATCGATTGGAAGGGAGCCCGTCACACACCTAACAGCGCGGGCTAGTGTAGCGTTGTACCCCTGGCGGGTGGAAATGGATGGGGCGCCCAACGGGGGCGCCCCATTACCTCTGAAGCACGTCTCGAACTACCGCGAAATCGTCACCGTGAAGTTCCCGGTGTTATCGGACACGTCGTCGTCGTTGATGCCCAGGAACAGTTCGCCTGCCGCCGGCATCCTCACCGAACCCTGATTGCCGATAAGGAAGGGCGTCCCGTTGCCGACGCGCCCCACCAGCGCTCCACCCGACGCGTTGGCAACCGGCGGCCTGCCGGACTTTCTCCGGGTCGCCGCGCCGCCAGGTGACGCGCGGTCGGCCACGTCGGGCGACCACATCACTTCTCCGTTCGCGTTGAAGCGGATCACTTCGAAGCGGCGAACGTCGAAACCTGTCGGCGTCCACTGCTGATTGCCTGGCACCGTTGTTGTCGCACCCGAGGTGGCGACGGCGGTATTCGAACCGGCTGCCGCATTGGTGGGCAACGCTTGCAGAATCGGCGCGTAGACAACCCGCGCCGCGGCTGGATTGATGTAGATGCGCGACATGTTGCTGGCCGCGACGTCGTGACGGCCGCCTTCACGCTGGTCGAACGTGATGATGTTGCCGTCCGGACTGAATTTGTACAGCTTGCCCCACACCATGCTGCCATCGCGAGTGACGAATACGTGGCGCTCGAGCTCCGACGGGTTGTTGTCGACCGTGGGAACGCGGCTCACCTCGGTCGGCGTCGGGTCGTTCGGGATGAAGGCGATCACGGCTATCTCGCTTGCCGGAATGTCGCGTCCGTTGATCGTGTACTCCGATCCGCCTTTGTAGGTGAGGTTGCCGCCGATGCGCTCGCCGTTCCTCATCAGGAAGGTTACGGGCGTCTGCGCAGATGCGATGCCGGCTGTGCTTGCGGTAAGAATTGTGGCTATTAGTAGTCGACGGAACATCTCTACACCTCGTTTCGAGCTGAACACATTCACAACTCGTTGCCCGTGTAAGGAGCAAAAGGCACGCCAGTATCAGATGAGGATGCGGCCCAATTGGTGGGCTGACCTGAAGTCGTTTATCTTGTGATAGTTAGGCCTCGAATGGGCCGGGACCGGCCGTTCACGGCTGGGCAGGCGAAGGGACCGTATAGAGGGCGGCGCCGGGGAATTGCATCACCAGGTGCAGCCGGGCCAGGACATCGGGGTGGACGCGATCTTCCTCCCTCACGATGACGTGGGTCACGAAATACCGGCCGAGCGTGTCGAACGCGGCTTCGGCATTCCCGTCGGCCGACGCGTAAAACCGGTTGACGTCGAGAAGCCGGTCGTGGCCGCCTACGGCGGAGTAGGTCACGTCCCAGCCGAGCACGATCCGCCGCTCCGCGAGAATCGTTGTAAGGGACGGCGAAAGCGGCCGGCCGTGCAGAACGACCGTGGTCTCGGCGTCAGTTCTGTTCCGGAGATACTCCGCAATCCTGATCTCCGCCGCACCGATATCCACCCTCGCCGGCCGCTCCCGATCGGTCCAGCGCCGCTCGAGATAGTGCAGCGACGAGGGCAACGTGAGGGCGATCGCCACGGGCAAGGCCACGAGACCGATCCGCGGGTGCTTCGCTGCGAACGAGACGAGGGCCGAGGCCGCGAAGATCCACATCACGTACAGTCCCGTGACATAGAAATTCAGGGTATCGACGTACGGCTCGGTCGCCAATACAAAGGGAATGGCGACCCCGGCCAGCACGGTCCAACCGAGCAGGCTCCAGGCGGCCAGGTTCCCCGGAGTGACCGCATCGGCTCCACCTGTTACGGGGGCTGTTGCCGGGGGCCGGCGGCGGATGGCACGCCACACACCGGGCGTCCCGATTACCGGACGCCGGCACCGATCGCAAGGAAGGCGATCGTGGCCAGCAACAGAAGCACGGGGGTGCGAAGCGCCTCCCAGGGGACGACCGAGGCTGTGAAGTTGGCGAAGGCGTCGGTGAGCCCGGTCTTGATGAGCATCCGCTTCACGAGCGGAAAGAACTCGATCACCAGGCGGCTCCGGCGGTCCTCCGGAGCGATGGTGAGCGCCGCGTACACAAACGGGGTCGAAAAGACGACGCCGAGAACGGCGATGGCGACGAAGTGCCAGCGAGCCACGGCGTCGCGGCCGGAAAAGACCGCGGCCCCCCCGAGGGCGGCTAACAGGACGACGTATGAGAAGGGCCGGAACTCGAAGAGCATCGCGAGGAGGAACCCGCTGAGCACCACCCAGCCACGCGAGCGTGTCTGCAGGCTCCGCACCATCGCATACAGCACCGTAAAAAACAGAGGCAGCGACATGCCCCAGGTATTGAAATGCAGGATCTGCATCGTCGGCGAGAGGAAGTTCGTCGGCCAGAGAATGTAGTCCCACGCGCCCGAATTCTGCGCGTCCGGCAGGTACCATGCGACCAGATATGAGAAATCACTCCCGGCGAGCACGAGCGCGATGGCGAGCACCGCGACAGCGCGCGACGCGACCGCGCGCACGAGGACGAAGCCGGTCAGCGCGCTCAGCACCAGGAAGGTCGGCCACGCATAGGCGAAATAAATCGACAGCACCGGCACGTTCGCGAACCGGTGGACCATCGCGAACACGAGATGCGGGTAGTAGGCGGCGTTCAGCTTGTGGCCGGAGTAGTACGAGGCCATCGGCGGGATCGTGTGCGAGGCCTCGGACGCTTCGGCCGCATAGTACGACAGGTCCGCGGTGTCGTACTCGCCGTAGAGGGCGATGCCGTCCGGTGAGACGTCCAGGCGCTGCGCAAAAACGACTGCGCCGAGCCCGGCCGCGAGCACGGCGAGCGCCAGGCAGGCTGCGAGATCGGCCCGCGACATGGTGATGGCAGGACTGAAGTCCTGCGCTACAACAGACTCGTTCGTCGAGCCGCCCCGCGATGTGGTCGTGTAGTGCAGGACTTTGGTCCTGCCCGACAGCCAGAGTCCGAGACCGCCAAGCGCAACGGCCAGATACGGAAAAGCCGGCACCATCCCAAGACGGCCGAGAGTGTTGATGAGGAGCGGTGTCGCGGCGGTGCCGGTCCCCAGCGCGATGACGATGCGGCGAAGGGGATCCAGATCGCGTGTCAGGCGTGCGGTGATCGCGATTCCAGGTCCATACGTGAAGATGAACCACGCAAGCAGGAAGACGATCAGCTGCATTTATTCGGTGGCATTATATGTTACGCGGTGCCCCCGGCAGCTTCGATCGAATTCGGCAACCTCGACGCGAACGTGCGGTTCCTCGAGGGCAGCGGCCTGTTGCGGCCGGGTCTCCGCGTCCTCGAGATCGGGTGCGGCACGGGCACGCTTCTGCAGCGCCTCCACGCGCGCGGGCTCGACATCGTCGGCGTCGAAACGAGCGCCGCCCGTATCGAGGAGAGCCGGCGCACCTACGATGCCCTTCCGATCCATCAGATTTCCGGGGCGGCGCTGCCCTTCCCGAGCGAGCACTTCGACATCGTCCTGAGCTTTGATGTCTTCGAGCACATCCCGGACAGCGACGCGCACCTCACCGAGGTGAGTCGAGTCCTCAAACCGGGGGGGTGGTACCTGCTCCAGACGCCCAACAAGTGGACCAATTCGATTTTCGAGACCATCCGGTGGCGCAGCCTCTCGAAATGGAAGGTGGATCACTGCTCGCTCCACAGCTACGCGCAGCTTCGCCGGCGACTGGCCCGCCGGGGTTTCGAGGTGGCTTTTGCCGATGTGAAGGTTGTCACCGCCTTCTACCGCGAAAAGGTGCGCCGATACCTCGGCCGCGCAGGCCTGCTGCTGCTGGCGATCGTCAACCCCGACCGGCTACCCCTGCCGCTGCGGACGAACTTTTACGTCCGGGCCCACAAGCTGTGAGACGAACGTGCGGTACAATGAACGCCTAACTCATGTCCAAAGACGGCTTTACGCTGCGGTATCTGGCCCGCACAGCCGCGGGCGTGCCGCGCGATCTCGCGAACACCCTCGTCCTGTCTCGGCTGAAGCCAATCCGGCCGACGGTGCTCATCTATAACTGCACCTGGGTCTGCGATGCCCAGTGCGAGATGTGCAACAACTGGAAGCACGGGGATCGCAAGTCGGACATGACGCTCGCGCAGCTCGAGCCGGCCCTCGCCCACCGCTTCTGGGGCGCCGTCGAGAACCTGAACATCTCCGGCGGCGAGCCGACGACGCGCAACGACCTGCCCGAGATGGTCGAGATGTTCCATCGCCATCTGCCGCGGATGCGCAAGATCGGCATCAACACGACCGGCCTGACGCCGCACCGCGCGATTCCGATGCTCACGCGGATCGTCGAGTTCTGCGCGGCGCACGACCTTCTCATCAGCATCCGCGTCTCGCTCGACGGCATCGGCGACGTCCACGATCAGGTGCGTCACGTCAAGAACGGCTTCGACAAGGCATGCAAGACGATCGACGCGATGCAGGCGCTCGCCGAGAAGCACCCGAATTTCCAGTTCGGCGTCGCGTCCACCATCTTCGCGACCAATCTCGAGGACGCGCGGAACATCCTGACGTGGGCGCGGACCAAGAAGCTCGACATCGTGTTCAACATGCTGCGGTTCACCGACGCCATGCTGAACAACAAGGAGCTCGAGGCTTCGATCGGCTTCCACGCGCGGGAAGAAGCGTTCATGCGGGAGTTTTTCCTCGAGCGCGTGCAGGAAGAATCGGTCCTGAGCGGCCAGGCATTCCTCTACCTGCACTACGCCGAGATGATCGCCAACGGCTATCAGCGGACGATGCCGTGCCCGTTTCAGACGCAGGGCCTCCTGCTGAATCCGTATGGGGATTTGCACTTCTGCGAGAACTCCCAGGCGATCGGCAACGTGCTGACCACGCCCGCCGAGGAGCTGTACTTCAAGGCGGAGAGCCTGGCGCACCGCGAGGAGATCGTCAACAAGATCTGCCCGACCTGCCTCAGCCCCTGCCAGGTGAACGTCGGCGCGATGAAGCAGGTCGTGCCGTACGCGAGGTTCCTGATGCGCGCGTACCATGTGAAGCACGATCCGCGCCCGGCCGGTGAACACGCTGCCCAGCCCACAGCCTTGAACGCTGCGGCCATCCGCACTCGCGCGCATTGCCGTCGCCCTGGCGGCCTGACCGCGTATATCCTGTGGAAGAGCAACCCGCGCGAAGTGCTCGCCGTGGCGTCGGGCGCCGACTGGCGGCCGATCGCTGTCGCCGTCCTGCTCGTGCTCGTCGATCGCGCCTTGATGGCCTATCGCTGGGTCGCGCTGCTCTACACGCTCGATCCCGCGGACCGTCCCGCCGCTCGGAGCGATCCTGCGCGTCTTCTTCGTCAGCACCTTTCTCGGGAGCTTTCTGCCGAGCGTCGGCGGCGATGCCGTGCGCGCGTACAGCATCGCCAGGCTTCACATCCGCGGCGGCGATGCCGTGGCGTCGGTGTTCATGGACCGCATGCTGGGCATCGCGCGCTGCTGGTGATGGCGCTGGTCGGGTTGGCGCTGGCGGGCCAGCTGGCGCGCAACTGGGCGATTCGTCGCGTCGCTCGGCCGCCGCCGGTGGCGCTTGCCTGCTGACGCTGCTGCTGGTCTTCAGCCCGCGGACGGCGCTGGCGGCTCGCTGACGCTGCTGAGGCGGCTGGCGCCGTCACGCCTGCCTGCGGCCGCCACGGACGCGGGACAGCGGCTGCTCGAATCCATTCAGCGGTACGCCGCCCATCACGCGCGAGCTGGCGAAGGTGCTCGCCTGCTCCGTCGCGGTGCAGGTGCATCCGCATCCTCCAGGCGTACTATCTGGGCCGGAGCCTCGGCATCGACGCGCCGCTCGCGACCTACTTCGCCGTTCATCCCGCTGATTCTGCTGGTCATGCTGCTGCCGATCACGGTCAACGGGCATCGGCACCGGACAGGCGGCGTTCGTCTGGTTCTTCGCGCAGTTCGGCGTGCCGGCCGCGCCGGCGTTCGCCTTGTCGGTGCTGTTCATCGCGCTCGGCATCGTGGGCAACCTGCCGGGCGGGATCCTCTATGCGTTCGGTCGCAGGCGAGCAGGAGCGAGCAGGTCTTGAGACGCTAGCCGCACCAGAGACATATGCGGTCACTTTCGATTATCATTCCCGCCTACAATGAGGCGGAGAACATCATCGACACCCTCGGCAACGTCACCAGGGCGCTCGAGCCGCTGGCTGTCCGGCACGAGATCCTGGTGATCGATGACGGCAGCACCGATGCCACCGCGGCCCTGGTCACTTCGAACCTGAACCGGTTTCCTGCCGTCAGGCTTCTGGTCAACGAACGCAACATGGGGTTCGGCTGGTCGTATCGCCGCGGCGTGGACGCGGCCGCCCTGGATCACATCGTGATGGTTCACGGCGACAACGCGTGGGGCTACGAGACGCTCCGCGAGTTCTTCAGCCACGTCGGCGAGGCGGACGTGATCGTCGGCTACACGCGGGACATGTGGAGCACGCGCACGAAGACGCGCACGCTGATCTCGAAAGGGTACACATTCGTCGTGAACCTGATCACCAGGCGCCGTCTCAAGTACTACAACGGACTGCAGATCCACACCGCGCCGGTGCTCAAGAGCCTGCGCATCCAATCGAGCGGCTACGGCTTTCAGTCGGAAGTGCTCGTCAAGAGCCTGCGACGCGCAAGGACGCGTCCTCGAAGTGCCGATGGATCTGATCGAGCGCGAGAAGGGCGAGAGCAAGGCGTTCCGCCTCAAGAATGTCGTCGACGTGTTCCGCACGCTCAAGGTGCTGTGCGCCGTGGAGCTCGGCCGAGATGCTTAGAGACGCCTGAAGATGCTGGATTCGCGCCGCCCCGGCGATCCGCCCCCCGAGATGACGTCGCTCAAGCGCGAGCGGTCCGGGACGCGGAAGATCCTGTCGATTCCCGGCCTGGCGGCCCTCAGGGAGCGTCTCCGCGACAAGAAGATCGTCCTCTGCCACGGCGCCTTCGACCTCGTGCACATGGGACACGTGCTGCACTTCGAGGAAGCGGCGTCGCTCGGCGACGTGCTCGTGGTGACGCATCACCGCCGACAAGTACATCACCAAGAAGCGGTCCGTCTCGTTCACCGAGGAGTACCGGGCACGCCAGGTCGCCGCCCTCGAGATCGTCGATTTCGTCGCCATCGTCAACGAGCCGTCGGCGGTCGCCGCGATCGAGGCGCTGAAGCCGGACGTCTACGTGAAGGGGTCCGAATACTCCAACCTGATCCTGGACAAGACGGCGAACATCTTCCGGGAGAAGAACCTCATCGAAGGCTACGGCGGCCGCATTCACTTCACGACCGGTGAGACGTTCTCCTCGACCAAGCTGTCCCATTTCCTGCAGGCGTCGCCGGAGGCGGTGCAGGACAATCCGCTGCTGCGCAACGAGAAAGTCGTCTTTCGCGATGTCTCGACGCTGCGGTTCAAGCTCGAGGATCTGAAGACGCTTCTCGTGCGCGCGAGCGCGCTCCGGGTGTGCCTGCTCGGCGAGACCATCGTGGACGAGTGGGTGGACATCGCGGTCACGAACCTGTCCCAGAAGTCGCGGTGCGTGGCCGGGCAGGAGACGGCGCGGATCCGCCAGATCGGCGCGACCGGCATCATCGCGCTGCACCTGTCGAGCTTCGTCAGGCAGGTGGACTGTTTCACGAACGGCACGCTCGGCGATGCCGTCCCCGCCAACATCACGCGTCACGCAGCTCACGCCAAAGCCCGCTCGTCAAGACCCGCTTCGTCGATCGCGACAGCGGACTGCCGCTCTTCGAGTCGAAGGTCCTCGACATTCCCGACGTGAGCCGCGAGCTTCCCGACTTCGACGACTACGATCTGGTGCTGATCGCCGATTTCGGCCATGGCCTTCTCGATGCGCGCGCGATCAACGAGAAAATCGCCAGGAAGAAGACGGTGTTTCGTCGCGGCGATGGCCCAGGTGAACTCGAGCAACTACGGCTACAACCTGCCGGTCAAGTACGTCGGGGCGGATTACTACAGCCTGAATCGCACCGAAGCCGAGCTCTCCCTGCACGAGAAGGACCTGCCGTCCGACGAGCTGATCGATCGGATGGCGCGACTGCTCTGCGTGCCGTGCCCTGTCGGTGACCGACGGCAAGCAGGGCGTCGATCGTGAGGATGGGAGACGAGGTGTTGTCGCTGCCGACGCTGAGCACCAGCGTGGTCGATACGATCGGGTGCGGCGACGCCTATTTCGCCCTGAGCAGCGCTGGCCGCCTGCCTGCGGCTGCCGGCCCGGCTCGTCGCGCTCGCCGGCAGCATCGGCGCCGCCGCGATGACGCAGCGCCGCTGCAACGAGCGCCCGGTTTCGGAGCAGGAGTTCATGACCATCGCCAAGATCGTCATCTAGGACACTGGCCCCGATGGACAGCTGGGAAGACTACGTCGCGGCGGTCGGTTCCGCCTTGAGCCGTCTGGCGATCACCGACAAGCGCGGTCAGTCGCTTGGCGCGGCCGACGGGTTCCGCCGCTGGGTCGAGCTCACGCACGATGTTCATGGCCGCGGGCAGAACATCTATCTCGTCGGCAACGGCGCCAGCGCCGCGATGGCGAGTCATTTCGCCGCCGACGCCTGCAAGAACGGCGGGCTCCGTGCGCAGGCCTTCAACGATGCCGCGCTGCTGACCGTGCGTCGGCAACGATCTCGCGTTCGATCAGGTCTTTGCGCAGCCGCTCGCCCGCTTCGCCCGGGCGGGCGACATGCTGATCGCGATCAGCAGCTCCGGCGCTCGCCGAACATCGTCAGGGCGCTCGAGCGCGCGCGCGACATGGAGTTGAAGATCGTGACGGTTTCAGGCAAGGGGGCGGACAATCCGTCGCGCAGCTTCGGTGACGTCAACGTCTACGTGCCAAGCGCCCGCTACGGCTGGGTGGAGTCGGGTCATCACGTCATCCTGCACTACTGGCTCGATCAGTATCTGGGCCTGCACGGCCAGGGGGCGGTGTAGCCACCCGCAGGCCGGTGTGAATGGAGACGACGATCAACGCAGAAACCGCAGAGCCCGCCGAGGAAGCCGTAGAACATATACTTTCGTGTCTTCGTGGCTACGCATTTGACTGGAATCGAGTAGGACGCACATCGTGAACGTCCTCATCACCGGCGGCTGCGGATACGTGGGCACGAAGCTGACACAGGCCGTGCTGGCGCGGACCGCGCACGACGTCACCGTCCTGGACACCCAGTGGTTCGGCAATCACCTGTCACCCGACCCGCGGCTGACCGTTCTCAAAGCCGACGTGCGGACGATCGACGAGATCGATCTGTCGCCGTTCGACACGGTCTTCCATCTGGCCAACATCGCCAACGATCCGTCCGTCGATCTCAACCCGTATTCTTCATGGGAAGTGAACGTGCTCGCCGGCATGCGCCTCGTCGATCGCGCCGCGCGCCAGGGAGTCAAGCAGTTCATCTTCGCCTCGTCGTCGAGCGTCTACGGTCTCAAGTCGGAGCCTCGCGTCACCGAGGACCTCGATCTCTTCCCGCTGTCCGAATACAACAAGACCAAGATGGTCGCCGAGCGCGTCGTGAAGAGCTATTCCGACGTGATGACGACGACGATCATCCGGCCGGCAACGGTGTGCGGCTACTCGCCGCGGATGCGGCTCGATCTGACGGTCAACCTGCTGACGATGCAGGCGCTGACGAAGGGCGTCATCACCGTGCTCGGCGGGGACCAGACCAGGCCGAACATCCACATCGACGATCTCGTCGACCTGTACCTCTTTGCCTTCGATCGGCGACTGGCCGGCCTTTACAACGCCGGCTTCGAGAACCTGAAGGTCCGCGAAATCGCCGAGCGGATTGCCGCCGAAGTGCCGGCCGAGATCAAGGTGCTGCCGTCGAACGACCCGCGATCGTATTCGGTCTGCTCCGACCGCCTGCTGGCCACCGGTTTCAGCCCCAGGAGAGACGTCGCGACCGCCATTCGCAGATGTCGTCGCGGCCTATCGCGACGGACGGCTCAAGGACGAGCCGGCGGCCTACAACGTCAACTGGATGAAGCAGCACAACTTCGGCTGATGATTCGGCTGCTCGTGCCCCTGGCGGGCATCGCCGTGTTCTTCCTGCTGTCGCTGGTCACCGTGCGGACCTGGCAACCGAGACAGCCGCGTCTGTTTTTCCTCGGCTACGCGCTTCTGCTGCTCGCGGCGGCCGCCTACGTCTACGTGGCGATCTGGCCGCTCGAATCGCTGGATGACGGCGTCGGGCTTGCTGGCCTGCCTGCTCCTGCAGATGTTGATGTGCCTGACGATGTGGAATTCGTTCTACAGCCTGCTGTGGGGGTTCTCCGGCGGCCTGATGCACGACCTGTACAACGAAGAGGACCTCCGCCACGTGGATCGCCTGGTCCGCTCCGTACCGAGCGCGTGAGCGAGCCGGCCTCGACCGTATTCTGGCGCGACGTCTTCCCAACCTCGAGGCCGGCGGATACATCGAGCTGCAGGGAGACACGATGCGGCTGCGATGGAAGGGGCGAATGATCGCCCTGGGCACGCTCGCCGCGTTCAAGACCTTTTCGCTCGGCATGGGCGGCGGCGTCAAGTAGCGCATGCTCGATCACGCCTGGCGGTCGCCGCCCTCGCCTGCTGGCGCTGCAGGCGGCTGCTGGTGGCGGCGACGAGCGCGTTGCGGCCGATCGGCGAATATCTACGTCACGATCATCATCGTCAGCCTGCTCACCGCCCCGCTCGCCGTGCTCGCGGACCGCTTGCTGCTCGGGGAGGCGCTCGAACGCGGACGGCAGGTTCTACCTGGTGCTGATCCACCTGGCGCTCGGCGGCTTCCTCTTCCACTTCATGACGCTGCCGGATCGATCGGTGACGCTGCGGATTCTGGTGGAGGTGCTGCTCGCGCCGGGACAGGCGCTGTCGGCAAAGGCGCTCGGCAGCCGGTACGGCGTGAAGACGATGATCACCTCGCGGCTCGAGCAGCTGTCGGCGGCCCGGTTCCTCGAGATCTCCGGCGACAGGCGCATCGTGCTGACGCCGCGAGGGCTGGCGTTCGGACGGTTCGTCACCGCGGGAAGAAAACTGTTCGGCATCGCGAGCGCGAATTGAGGATTGGCAGCGTGAACAAGAAGGTCCTGGTCCTGGGCGGCGGCGTGGCCGGCTCGTCGATGGCCTATTACCTCACCGAAAAGGGTTACGAGGTCACCCTGGTCGAAAAGAACAGCCGGGTCGGAGGACTGGCGCGCACGTGCTATTACAGCGGCCACCCGTATGAGTTCGGCCCGCACATCTGGTTCTGGCCCGGCGGCGAGGAAGATCCGATCAACAACACGATCGTCAGGCTGACCAACAACGAGCTGTTCCACATCGACCGCCGGCTGTTCACCTACGTCGAGGCGGATCGGCGAAAGTACCGCTACCCGGTCCACTATCAGGACATCGACGAGATGCCGGAGCGCGAGACGATTCACCGCGAGCTGAACCAGCATCGAGACAACGCGAAGAAGCTGATCCAGGAACAGCTTCCGGAGCTCGGCCAGTGCACGTTCGCCGACTACTTCACGGCCGCGATCGGCCAGACGCTGTACCAGAAGTTCATGGCGAACTACACCTGGAAGATGTGGAACATCCCGGGCGACGAGCTCCAGACGTCCATGGTGTGGGCCGATCGGTTCCATCACGCCTACACGAAGACGGGCGAGAAGGCCGCGCCGCGCGGGGCTGGGCGGCTACGATCCGATCAAGTTCGAAGATCACACGCTCGGCAAAGGCATCCGCTTTCAGGTGTATCCGAAGGGCGGGTGGAACGAGGTCTGGAACGCGATGGTGGCCAGGTCCACCGTCGTCCGCGACCGCGTGGTCGGGATTCGCGACGAGCACAAGCAGCCGTACGTGCTCATGGCCAGCGGCGAGAAGTACCACTTCGCCGACTACCACACGGTCTTCTGCTCGATCGACATCGACGACCTCTGGGGCGAGGACACGCTGCCCTACACCGGCCGCATGATGATTCCCGCTGCTGATTCCCGGGCTCGCGGGCGCGTTTCCGGGAGGCGCGGAGTCGCTGCATTACTCGTCATGCGAGTTCCAGACGCGCGTCACCGAGATGAAGGTGATCACGAGGCACGAAAGCCCGGACACGCTGATTCTGATCGAAGTGCCGGTGCTGCCGGGGGCCGCGCAGTGCTTCCCGAAGAACACCATCGACTACGCGCTCGAGAACAACCTCTTCACCGAGAAGGCGTACCCGCAGCAGTCCGAGCAGGCCTTCGCGACCTACCACTCGTATGTCGAACGCGGAAGGAAGATTCCCAACCTGCGCTACGTCGGCCGCCACGCCGAGTTCAAGTACTGGGGAATGCCGGAGACGGTCAATTCCGCCTATCTGAAGGCGCTGGAATTTCCGGCGGTGTGATGATGTCGACGGCCGCCGCTCCTCGCGTTCTTGCGTCGACGACCTCGCACAAGCGCGAGCCGCTGCTTCCCACGCTGGAGGTCTTTTCGCAGCCTCGGCCTGCGCGACATCGATCTGAACCTGCACCACATTCTCGAAGAGGGCGTCGAGGTCGAGGCGGTCGCCGAGCCTCGCCGCGGCCCGCGGTCTTCGCATCTGGGTCGTGTCAGGCGGATGGTGCGATTTCTTCCAGCGACGGCCTGGAAGCAGACGAAACCGATCGCTCGGTGGCGCGACAGGTCGATATCGCCGGCCAGCTCGGCGCGGCGCAGCTCCGCCTGTTTTTCGGCCGCTTGAAGTACGAGGACTATTCCCCGCGAGCCCTGGAAACAGTCGTGCCGGAACCTGTGGCGATTATCCGACCTTCACCCGGATATGCTGTTCAACTTCGAAAACCACGACGGCGCCTCGCTCCATCCGGAGGTGTGCCGCGAGATCCTGCAGCGGGTCGGACCGGCCGAACATCCGGATGAACTTCGATCCGATCAACTTCGAGCGCGTCCGGCGTGAACTGCATGACGGCGCTCGAGCTCGTGCAGGCGCTTCGTCGGCCACGTGCACCTCAAGGGCCTCGAGCGCGGCGAGTTCTGCGAGTTCGGCGCCGGTGACGTCGATCTGCTGCCCGTGCTGCGGTCGCTCGAGTCCTCCGGTTACCGGGGCGGGTTCACCGTCGAGTACGAAGGCCCCCACGACGGCACGCTGCGCCTCTACGAGAGCGTCAAGCGGGCGCTGGCCGCGGTGCAGAGCCTGGCCCACTCATAGCGCGGGTCAGTCAGGCGGGACGACTACGGACGAGGGGCCTGGCAGTCCTCCAGGTCAGGACCATTCAACGCATGCAGCGGACTCATTCGGACAGCAGCCGGTGACGGATCGAGAACCCCGAGCCGCTTGTTGACGAACAGAACTTCGTACGCCCATGCGGGAAACGGCTGGATGTCGGCGCTGCAGCTGTAGTTGTTGAAATGCAGGCTTGCGACGAAAAAGAACCTCTTCAGGTGGCGAACCGTGTCGACGAAGCGATCTTCTCCAACACCATGAAACTCGACGGCAATCTGGTCGATTCGCTCGAGGAGCGCGTCCGGCGTCCGCAGAAACGAGTCCCATTCCGCGCCTTCGACGTCGATCTTCAAAACGATGTGCCCCTCGGCGTCTCCGTTGGCAACTGTCTGGTTCTGGATGCTATCGAACAGGCGACCGTCGTCGACGCTGCGCTCCCCCGCGACACACTCCTCGTGAAAGAGCGTGTCCCCTCCCGGGCAGGCCGGCCGTTGTGTGTTGAAGCAGTCGTACTGATGAACCCGAACGTCGAGACCGCGGGAGACGTCGCATCCCCAGCCGTCGTATCCGCTGATCCCGTAGGAATACCCGGCAGTAACCGATTCCAGGAGGTTCTCGCACAACAAGTAACCACCGTCGTGCGGCTCACCGTATCGTCGAAGGTCGCAATTAGCCAGGCTTACGGGCTGTAGTTCCTCGAGCAGGGCCCGCCGGATCTCGCCCTCGTTTGTCACGAGATCCTTCACGATACGGCCCGCGGGCGTGACGTCTGCGGTTCTGCGTAGCACCACGATCGCGACGATGGCGGTCACGCACAGCACGGCCGACAGGACCATCAGGCGGGACGGTTTCACCAAAGGAGTATACTGCCGGCCCGCTACCGGGCTCGCTGGCTCGCTCGGACATATGCATCCACCTCAACCTCGAGGACGCTAAGCGGGACCGTGCCCGCCGAGAGTACGACGTCGTGGAAGTCCCTGACGTCGAAGCGCGGGCCGAGGGCCGTCCTCGCTTTCTCGCGGAGCCTGAAGATCTCGAGCTGGCCAATCTTGTACGAGCACGCCTGGCCGGGCGTGACGACGTAGCGTTCGACCTCGCTGGCTTCGATGCCGTAGTCGATCGCCTGCTGGCGCGTCCAGCGCATCGCGTGCAACCCCGTATCGACGACCAGCCGTCGCGCCCTGAACAGCTCGTCGTCGAGCTGCCCGAGCAGTCCTTCCAGGTCGCCCTCATACCATCCTTCCTGCGCCACCATCCGCTCTGCGTACAGCGCCCAGCCTTCGCTGATGGCGGAGATGCCGCCGAACGCGCGCACCTGGCGGAACTTCGGCAGTTGTGGGTTCTCGACGGAGAAGCCCGAATGGAAGTGATGGCCCGGGATCGTCTCGTGATAGACGAGGGTGCGGAGGCCGAAGCCGGTCAAGTAGTCGGGGCGCAGCGGCATCTGATAGATGCCGGGCCTGGAGCCGTCGAGCGGGGGCGCCGTGTAGCTGGCCGCAGCGCTGGCCCAGCGGAACTCTGGATATGGCTGCGCGATCACCCGCGCCTTGGGCCGCAGCTTGAAGAGCGCATCGGCCCGCTTCCCGGCGTCGCCAATCATCGCGTCGATGTCGGCCATGATGCGAGCGCGACCTTCCGCTGTACCCGGATAGCTGAGGTCCGAGCGCAGCCGCTCGATCCGGTCCTTCACTGTACCCGCCGTGCGGCCGAGCTTCCGAAGAATCGCGTCCATCTCGCTTTCGATGCGGCGCACCTCTCCCAGTCCGAGCTCGTGGATCTGCGCGGCGGTCATGCTGGTCGTGGTGAACAGCTTCAACTTGTGCGCATAGATCGCCGCGCCGTCCTTGAACCTCCAGAGACCCGCATCGTCGGTGGCGCCCGCCAGCTGCGATTCGAGCAACGCGATGGCGTGTCGCCACGCCGGATAGATTTCGCTGTCGACGATCCTGGCGGCTTCGTCCCTCAGTTGCTGGCGCTGCGCGGTGGTCAGCGCCTGGATGCCGTCCATTCGCTCGGCGAACGTGGTGACCAGCGGGTTCTGGTCCGCAGGCGAGCTCACGAACTGCTGCATCTGCGAGATCGTCGAGCGCAGTATGAAGCGCGGCGGGACGACTCCCCTGCCAGCCAGGCGCGCCGCCTCTTCGGTGGCTTCGGACAGCCGGTCGTCCATCTCGCGCAGCCGTGCCACATAGCTTCGCGTGTCGCTTTCGCTGCGTACCGGGTGCACGACGGTCATCAGGTTCGGCAGCCGCACGTTCGCACCGTCGAATTGTTCCAGCGGAAAGTTGTAGTCGAGGAATGGCTCGTCCTCCACGACGATCTGGAGCTGCCACTGCATGACGTCGGCCGAGACCCGCTCGGTGTCGCCCATCCGCGACCGGTCGAAGGCGGCGAGCTCCTTCAGCCCGCGTCGCGCCTGCTCCACCGTGCCGCGCTTCCACTCCGCCGTTTCGGGTGTGAGCTGCCGGTCCAGGCGATCCTGCTCCTCCCCGGTAAAGTAGCGGCTCTGCGTCGTTTGACTCGGGCGCCGGCGCATCCAGTCCGCCGAGAAATCGTCGAAGAACGTGCCGATGGCGCGTTCCTGTCCTGTCACGCCGACCGTCGCGGTCAACGCCACAATCGCAGCAACCATCACGGACGCGCTCGCAAACAGTCTGCTCATCCTTCCTCCGAACAGGCTTCCATCTGGCCTGGCTCACTCCCGCGAATTCAAACCCGTGTTTCACCATGACGAAACACGGGATTCTCGCTGCGCGCCTTCAAACCCTTCGCCTCGAGAGCGAGATATCGCTCGGTGATCCCTTTCGTCATCCGCCCGAACACACCACCGAACACTCCTTGAAGCGCGAGCGATAACGTCGCCCGGCTGCCGGCGGCCGTCGGCTCGACCCAATGATGGGCAACGACCCGAAGCCCGGGGGCGACACTGATCCAGGTGAAGCTCCTGCCGGGCTCGATCGCCGTGACCTTCCACCATGCCGGTGGAAACTTCGGCTGACGGATCACCACCCGGCTCCCCACGGCGAACGGTCCGCCGTCGAGCCGCTTGACGCTCGTAACCGACGGCGTCCATTCGTGCCATCGGTCCGTATCGCTCATCACTTGCCACACCCGCTCCGCGGGTGCGGAAATGTCGGTCGTAATGCTGAATTTTCTCATGAGACACCCGGACGGATTGCCGCTCGTTGCAGGTCCGATAGCTGTTGGGCATCCTCACCGTGTAAGACCGCCACTCGGCTCCAATCGACGCGCGTTTGCGGCCGGTGGTTTACGTGGATCTCGCACCAGACGTGACCGGCCTCAGACCGAGCTCCATATACACGTCGGCCCGCGAGTACTCCGTGCCGGGCGGCAAGGGCTGGTGTGTGAATCCCAGCCGTTCGTAAAGGCGAATCGCGCCTGCGAGGCTGCTGTTCGTGAGCAGGAATAGCGTCTGGGCGCCTGAGACGGCAGTCCACTGAATGACGGCTTCCCCGAGGCGTTGGCCGATCCCACGCCCCTGATATGCCGGCTCTACGGCCATTTTCGCCAATTCGTAGCGCTCGGCCGAAACGCGCACGGCGGCCGCGGTGCCGATCGGCGTGTCGCCGTCCAGCGCGAAAAAGATCTGCCCTCCCGGGTCGATGATCGCGGCCGCAGGGTCGCGAAGAACTTTCCAGTCCGCGTCCTCGAGCGCGAACAGGCGCTCAATCCACGCTCGATTGAGGCGCGTGAAGGCGGGCGCCAGATCTGGCCGAAACGGCACGATGAGGGGAACGGACCTCCCACGCATCGTCTGGCTTCCGAACGGTCCTATTCCACAGCCTTGTACAGACGTTCATCGAGCGGACTGCCCGTGATCGGCTGCAACACGTCGCGGTATTCCCGCGTGTGAACGGCCGCGGCGTGCGCGGCATGCGCGTTCTGGCTTTGCCAGGCCTCGACGACGGTGTAGTGATTGGCACGCATCGCGTGCTGCAGCACGTCGAACCGCACGTTCCCCGGTTCCTTGCGGCTGGCTTCCGCGAGGCGTCTGAGGAGCCCTGGCGCCTCAGCCTGAGCGCCCTGGCCGGCGATGTCCACATGGGCGACGATGAAGACCGTCTCGGCGTTTCCGGCTGCCCTTTGGGGGGCGACGGTGAGCGTCTTGTAGGGGCGCTGATCGTAGCCGCTCACGCGAATCGGCTGGAAGGCGTCGCGATATTGCTTCGCGTGCGCCGCCATCTCGTGGGTGTCGAACGCCTTCTGATCCCTCCACGTTTCGACCACCGCGAAATGCCCCGGCCAGCCAACCTGCTCGAGCAAATCGAAGCGCACGAAGCCGTCGTCCTTACGGCTCGTGTCGCGATATTGCTTGAGTGCGGCGACCATCGACGCCCGGGCCGAAGGCTGAACGTCGACGTACGAGACCGCGTGGACGGCGGTGTCGGCAGGCGCCTGCGCGTGGATTTGGATGCCGGGGCCGACCAGGGTCAGAACTAGCAGATACGTCAGCGATCTCATGATTCCCTCCCGAGAATATGCGGGTTCATTGTAGTGCGAGCAGCTGGACCATGTAGACTTGTCGCGACCTGGGTTCTCGGGAGGGATGAAGGTGATTGACATGACGAAAGGTGTTTCTTCGACAGCCGTCAGGGTAGCGTTCGCCGCCGGCGTTCTGTTGCCGTTTCCGCATCAGGCGACCGCGCAGAACCTGGTCGAATACAGCGCCGAGGCCAGGTTTCAGCTGGATGTTCGTGTTCCCGACGCGGCGCTCGCGTCGTTCCTGCCCGCGGGCTTCGCGCTCAACGTGGCGACCCAGGGCGCGGCCAAGGATGCGAATCTGCGCGTGGTTTTCATCGACCGCCTGACGATCAACGGGCCGGATGGCAAGCCGGTCGGCAAGACGGGATCGAACCGCCTCGTCTATCTCATCGCTCCGGTGAAAGATCCCTCCGGCGCCAACGCCCAGCTCGTCATCGGCGGGCTTACCCAGGACCCGGAGGACGCCCCCGGACCGTTCGGCGTGTATCTGCGGGCCACCACCCACATGATGCAGCGCTCCAGCTCCAGCTCCAGCGGCACCGGTCCGGTCCTCGACTCGCAGGACTGGATATTTACCGCGCCGACGGGCGAGCACCTCGAGCTGCACATCAAGTACGAGCGTGGCGTGGCCAACAAGGGCAACCCGACCGAGACGAAGTTCTATTCGGCGAAGAATCCGGGGTTCTATCAGATCTCGAGGGACGAACGGGTCCTGGATATTCTGCGGAACGTGACCACGACTCCCCCCGATCGGGTGAAGGAGTTTTCGTTCAAGGGCTCGGGCGGCAGCTACGCCAAGTTGTTCGACGGCACCGAGAAGATGCTGTCCTGGGACAACATCCTCTGGATCAATCGTTCGGTTCTGCTGCCGTAGGCAGGCTTACTTCCAGCTGTCGATCGCCTTTCGCTGCAGCGACTCCGGGCCGAATTCGAACAGCTCGATTCTGACGCCGCCAGGGTCTGTGGCATTCGCCACCGACGAATCCTGCCGTCCGGCGCGTGGTTCCTCAACCGTCACGCCGCGCTGCTTCAGGCTGGCCACCGTGGCTCGCAAATCCTCCACGTGCAGCCCGAAGTGTGTGAGGCCGGCGGCACGGTTGGCGTTGGCCGGCTGCAGCTCCACGAATGTATCGCGGCTGGCCTGAACGTATGCGAGGACCGGCTGACCCTTGTCATCCCGCACGGTGAACGCCTCGCGGAAACCCATCTTCTGCGTGTAGAACGCAAACGCCTCGTCGAAGTTTTCGACGGCGATCCCGACGTGGTTCACGTAGTTGGAACCGGCCAGCCTGCCGCCCTGCGCAAAGCCCGTCGCGACGGTCGAGCCCACCAGCACGCCGATCAGAAAAACGATTGAAGTTCGCATACTCGGGGAGTGTATCGAATAATCGGGTAATCGAGTAATCGGGTAATCGAGTGGATGATTGAGCTGCCCAATCAATTACCCGATTCCCAAATTACCCGATTACCCGATTCCTCCGTCAGCCTAGCGGTAGCCCAGCTCGCGGGCGCGCGTGACGTTGTATCCAGCCTGCTTGTAGTGCGCGGCGGAGAGGTTATACGACATCAACGAGGCCAGGCCGATGCGTTGGATCCATCCGATGGTTTTCACCACCTTGCGATGCTCGGGGAACCTGGCGAGCAGCGCGCTTTCGACGAGCCGGCTGCTCAGGTTCTGTGCCGCACTGGTGCCGAATATCGTAAGCGTATCCTTTAAAATCTGGTTTCTGCCAACCACGTAACTGACCGCGGTATCGTTTGGCCTGCCGCTGACAGTGAACCGCGCGTTGTACTCGACGTAGCCATTGCGGAAGAACGGCTGCGAGCTGTTCCAATCCCGCATCGTTGCATCGTAGCTGATGAGAGCGGGCGCGTATGTCGTCGGATCGAATATCACACCCTTGACAACGCCGCCGATGGAGAAGGATTGGTCGTCTTCCTGCCGCTCCTGCGCGAAAGCGGAGGGCGCATTGGCCAGGACGAGCAGACACGAAATGATGGCCGAGGTCGCGAGCCAGCGTAGCCAATATTGCTGACGTGTCGCCATGCCATACCTCCGCTGTCTCATACAGCAAAGGTGAGGCCATCGAAAACGCTTCAGTTTGGGTGAATTGGAGCGGGTGTTGGCAGAACTCTACAGAGTTTCGGCAGGCAGAGGTTCGAGCGAGCTCGACCCTCGAGTCGTCGCCGCGCGCGCGAGATTTCCGAGAATGGTGGGATAGGCTTCGCACGGCGTCCAGCAGTGCGTGCACCGCTCGCCGACGACCTCGTCTCGCAGATCCTTGCGCCGCTGGCTGTCCCACATCGCCCGCAGATCGAATCCGTTCTCGCGCAGGTTGCCCACCTTCTCGTCCCAGATCGAGCAGGCGAACAGGTTCCAGTACGCGTCGATGAAGCACGACGAGGAAAGCGCCGTGCACGGCAGCGGCGACTTGTGCGTCTCGTAATACTTGCCGACGAGCGCCTGGTAGCGGTCTTCGAGAAACCTGACCGGATGGAGCGACGTCCCGAGCGCGCGGCGATGCTCGTCGATGGCGCGCAGGATGTCGGCGTGGCGCGTCTCGGTCGGGTATCCGAGGTTGTCGAAATAGTGACCCGACTCGTGCCCGACGTTCAGGTGAAGCTCGGACCGCTTGAAGTCGGGGATCGCCTGGCGGATCGCCGCCAGCGTCTCGTCGACCTTGTCCGCGTTCTTCGCCATCAGGGTCATGCCGATGACCGTCTGGAAATTCGATCGCCGGATGCCGCGCAGGCGGCGGAACGTCTCGATCGCCGCGGTCGAAGCTTCCGGGCAGCCCGCGCATCTCCTCGTGCAGCGCCTTCGGGCCGTCGATGCTGATGGTCACCATCAGGCGGCCGACGCCGCGCGCCAGCGTCCGCTCGACGAGCGACACGGTCTTGTCGCCGAACCAGCCGGTCGTCGGGAAATTCAGCAGGAAGAGCGACCGGCAGTTCTTCTGGATGGCGGCGACGAGATCGTCGAGATCCCGGCGCATGAACAGCTCGCCGCCGGTCAGATGCACCCAGCTGAACTGCGACCAGCGATCGAAGAAGAGGCCGACCTCGTCGGGCGTCATCTCGTTGACGCTCTCCTTCTGCCAGATGTTGCACATCTCGCAGCGGAAGTTGCAGTGGTAGGTCGCGACGAACGTCACCTTATAGGGCAGGGACGGCGAACGCAGGTTGGCGCCGAGGATCGAGCTGGCGAGGCCGAGTTGTCGGTTGATCATCGGGAGTGCGAATCGATCGTAACAGACCCCTCTGGTCCGGTCAACGCATTGATAACATGGACCTTGACCCGATCGCGACGTGCTGGCTATACTCGCAACCGAACCCCACGAACCGTCTCACATCCTAATCCGTGCTCGACGCGCATGTCACCGTTGTCATCCCGGCCAAGGATGAAGAAGGGCTAATCGGCGAGATCGTCGATGCCGTCCGGCCATATGCCGACGAGGTGCTCGTCGTCGACGGCCACTCGAAAGATCGCACGCGCGACATCGCCGCTTCAGCACGGCGCGCGGGTCATCCCGGACCGGGGCAAGGGAAAGGGCGACGCGCTGCGCCTGGCGCTCGACGAAGCGGCAGGAGAGATCGTCGTATTCATCGACGCAGACGGATCGCACGATCCGAATGACATCCCGGCGATGGTGGCGCCGATCAGGGCCGGCCAGGCGGATCTTGTCGTCGGCTCCCGCGGCAAAGGCGGCAGCGACGAGCTGCACGGCACGCTCGAGCAGCTCATCCGGTACGTCGGCTCGCAGATCATCATGCTGGGGATCAACTACCGGTGGAACGTGCGTCTGACCGACAGCCAGAACGGCTTCCGCGCGATTCGCCGCGACGTGGGCCGGCGTCTTGGCCTGACGTCCAACCTGACCACGATCGAGCAGGAAATGATGATGAAGGCCCTGAAGCAGGGCTATCGCGTCAGCGAGATTGCGAGCCACGAATACGAGCGCAAATGGGGCACCTCGAAGGTCGTCGTATGGAAGCTGTGGTTCGCCTACGTCTGGTCGTTCTTCCGCAATATCATCTAATCCGTGGCACTGAAGCCTGACCTCGGCCGGCGGCCAGCGTTGCTCGCGCTTGCGGCCATCGTGATGCTCGGTACCGCGTTCCGGTTCTACGGGCTCGGCTGGGGCGCCCCCTACTATCATTTCCACATCGACGAGCATTTCGTCCTGGGGCCGGCAGACGTGCTGCGGCGCGACCCCGACGAGGCCGCGATGTTGCCGAAGTTCTTCATGTACTCGCCGCTGACGATGTACCTGATTAACTTCATGCGCGGTGCGTACGAAATACTCTCGCACCCGCTGGATCTCACCGTCCCCCGCGATCAGGTCACCTACATGATCCTCGGCCGCGCGGTGTCGGCGGCGTTCGGAACCGCGACCATCGTCGTGGTGTATGCCATCGCGAAGCACCTGTACGGCCGACTGGCCGGAGTGATCGCGGCGTTCTTCCTGGCCTGCTCGGTGCTGCACATCCAGGAGTCGCACTTCGCCACCACCAATCTCGGCATGACGTTTTTCTGTATGTTGGCGCTGTGGTTCTCGATCCGCATCGTGGAGCGCGGCGACATGAAGTCGCTGGTTGCCGCGGGCGGCGCGTTCGGTGCGGCCATCCTCAGCAAGTACACCGGGGCCTTCGCCCTCGGGGTCATCGGGTTCGCCTATCTTCTGGCCCCGAACCGCCCGCAGGCACTCAAGCCCGTCACCGCGTGGTTGGCCTGGGCGCTTCGCGGCATCGTTCCGATCGTCGTCGGACTGGCGACGTTCTTCGCTCTGGACCCTTTGGTGCTGCGGCACAGGGCCAAGTTCCTTGCGGACGTCAAGGAGCAAATCACCGACCCGCTCACCGGGGTGACGAAACCGATCTGGATCGGCAACTTCGCGGACCTGCGGATACCGGAGCTTTACTGGTTTACAAACCTTCTGCCGTGGGGCCTCGGTCCGTTGCTGGCGCTCCTCGGACTTGCCGGCATCGTGTGGCTCCTGACGCGCCGGGACAAGCGCGCGGCGGTGGTCGCGGTCTTCCCGATCATCTATTTCCTGACGGCGGGCCGCTCGATCGCCCCGTTCATCCGCTATGCGATTCCGCTGGTGCCCGCGCTGGCGCTGACGGCCGGCATGCTGAGCGCCGAGTGGCTGCGCCGGCCTCGGGGAGGTCCTCTTGCTCGAATCGCCGTCGGGGCGACGCTTGTCACGACGTTCGTCTACGCGCTCGCCTTCATGAATGTCTACCGTCAGCCGGACGCCCGGCTGCAGGCCTCGCAGTGGCTTCTCGAGAATGCGCCCCCTGACTCGAAGATCCTCGTCGAGCCGTCACAAAATACCCCGCCCATCGGGTCGTACCTGACGGCCACGAATTTCTATCGCGATTACGTCTTGTGGGGAGGGACAACGCTGCGGGAAGCCCAGCACGAGCGGCGCGATTACTATCACCTGTTCACGTTCGACGTGTATCGGTATCTGTATGCGGACCGCTATCCGGACGACGAGAAGCGGCGTTACATCGAGTCCCGGCTGGCCCTGGCGGACTGGATCGTGATCGACGATACCTACGTGCAGTGGTACCAGCATCTCCCCGTGCCGGAGAACGCCGTCGTCCGTCAATACTACAGGGACCTATTCGACGGGAAGCTGGCCTTCGCGCAGGTCAAGACCTTCAAGGTCTATCCCAGCCTGTTCGGGTTGACGATCAACGACGACGGGGCCGAGCAGACGTTCCGGCACTTCGACCATCCGAGGGTGTACGTCTTCCGCAGATTTCGAAACGGCTAGGAGCGTTCGCGTCCCGCTGCGTCCTACTCCCAGAGCGGCCGGCCCGGCACGCGACCCCTCAGGCTTGCGAGCGTGGTGTTGAACGGGGGCAGTTGAAGTTGCTCTTGCAGAGGATACCAGCGGAAGTTCTCGTACACCGTCGTCAGCAGACAGGTTCCGCTGACGAATTCCCTTCGGCCGGCGTTGGGCCTGAATTGGGGAATGTCCTCGAACTGACACGGCCCTTCAACCGATCCCGCGGTCATGCGCGGCATCGAAGGCGATCGTTTCGGGCAGCATGATGGCCCCCAGAATCCGGAAGTTTTCCCGGTTGGCTTCGATCTGATCGCGCTCCGCCGCTTTTTCGTCGGCGCAATGGCCCGTGTCGCTGAAGTTACGGACGCACTGCTCGGGGGTCATCGAGAACGTCCCGAAGTCCCTGATGAATTGCGTCGCCAGCGCCGCCGTTTCAGCGGGCGAATCGTTGTAGCGGACCGTGGTGCTCGACGATACGACATTTGTCCGCGCCTGGCCGGAGGACGTGAAGCTCTCGGTGACCGTCAATGTGATGGTGTACAGGTCCGGGGTGGTTTCTCCCTTTGGCGGGCGCCACGTCGTGGTCGCGCCGGTCCCGGTGAAGGTGCCGAAGCGCGGCGATGCCGACCACGTGTACGTCAACTGGCTGGCCTGTGTCTCCGTATCCCTAACCGAGGCGGTGACCTGGATCGGCCGATCCGCCTCCGCACGCTGCCCGGCAACGGCCAGCGACTCGATCACCGGTGGCGTATTGTTCACCGCGGGTGGGGCGACCGGCGAAGAGCCAGTGCACGCAGCGACAGTAAAGGCAGCCATCGTCAGACCAAAACGTCTTATCACCGAAGCCTCGCAAACGGCAGAGTGGGCACGGGCATATTCCTCACCAGCCCGGGCGACGCCGGCGCCGCCGCTATTTCGAGCCGTGCCCTGATGGCGTCGAAAAAGAACTCGGCGATCTTCAAATACCCCGCTTCGGTCGGATGAAGACCGTCCACGTCGATGTATGGATCGGGGCTGCCGCCGAAGCTCTGGTACAGGTCCACGAGGATGACCTGCTCACTGGCAGCGAGGATCCTGATCTGCGTGTTGGCGTCGCGGACGTGCGGGAACGCCGCGTCGCCACGCGGAGGCGTCCCGCCCTCCCGGACCGGCGTCAACGTGGCGAGAAACACCACGATGCCGCGGCTCTTCGCCTCGCGAACCATGTCGCGGAGCGCGTTGATCATTGACGGAATGGCTGTCGCGCCAGTCTGTAAATCGTTGACGCCTTCCTCGAGCAGCAGAACCTGCGGCTCCTCATCGTCGAGCGCCTGATGAATCCGCTGGGCGCCCTGGATGGCCGTTTCCCCGCCCAAGCCCTTGTTCACGACACTGATGCTCTGAGCCTGCATCGCGTATCGCGACGTCAGCATCCTGGCGAGTTGCACGGGATAGTTGTTCGGAGTCGCCCCAGAGGCCGTCTTCCCTTCCGTGATGCTGTTGCCGAAGGCCATGAACGTTGTCGCCGCGAGACGCGGCGCTAGGTTGACCGTAACGGTGAACGTACAAGTGTCCGTTCGCGCCACGGCGTCTCTGGTAGAACACGCGACCGTGGTAACACCCAGCGGAAACGTTGACCCACTTACCGGGGTACAGGTTGTCTGGAGCTGGCGGCTCGCCGGCAATAACCTGGGGTGGCTCGTAAGCGACGGGAGTCGCGTTACCACCGACCGACTGGACCGTTAGCGGCATCGGACAGACGAGAATCGGTCCCACCGTTGATGGCGTGACGAGCCCGTCTCCACATCCGGCCGCGAACAACGCAACGAGGACAACGGGGAGGATGTGCCGGGAGTGTCTGGCTCTGCCGTAACTCAAGCTGGAATCGCCATTTTAGCATCAGCTCGACGGCGGCATCGCTATCCAACATCCCAGAAGCCGTCGATCCACGCTGGCGCGATCGAGCTCCGCCGGCACAAAACCGTCCTCGACTTCGATATCGAGCGCCGCAATCCGGACGTTGAGGTCGGTCTGCACAACCGTCGGAATGGCAACAGTGGCCAGGTTACCTGGTTCGAGAACCAGCGTCGCTTTCCAGCCGGGCGTCGCCAGGGTCACTCGGTTGGTCACAGGCCCGCAGTGGACGACGACGTCGATCGTCGCAGGTGAGGCGGCGTCCGCGGCGTACGTGATCTGCGTGGTGGTTCCGCCTCGCGTCCAATAGCCGTTTGGCTCGCCGACCACGAGGTCGTCGTGAAAGAACGCCGTCGTCATCCCATAGCGCGTCGCGCTCAGGACGGGAGGACGTCCGACGCGCTTCCGCTCGTCCACGACCCGCACCGGCGCGATCCGCAGTTCGCCATCGCTTCGAGCGAGGTCCGATGGCGCGCGGAAACCCACGAAGATCGCATCGATTGGGAGCAGCAACCGATACTCCGACACGCCACCGGCAACGTTCCACTGTTCCAGGGGAGGTCCCACCCTGCCTATCTGAACGCCCAGTGTCGTGTCGGCGCGCGAAGGTTCGACAGGCCTCGTCAACTTCACGCGATACTCGCCGGCGGGGAGCGCGAAGCGCGCGTTCCACAGCACCTCGAGCGGCTGCGGCGCCGTGCGCAGGCCCGGGCGCGCGACGAGGACCACGCGCGACAACAGGTCCGCGCTCGAGACGCGCGAGAGCGGCTCATAGAGAACCGCGGTGGGACGACGACCCGCGTCGAAGCGATCGAGTAAGGGGACCCGGCCGCGTGCCTCGGGCCCGAGCGCTGGTGGCAACTCGGTCCCTGCGCTGGCGAGCGTGGCGAGCGTCGTCGCGCCGGCAAAACCCAGCACGAGCGTCGCGAGCGCGGCTCCGCCAAGGCGGCGGGGCCGAAGCGCATGGACCAGCCAGAAGACGACCGCGCCCATTGCCAGCCAGGCGAGTGTCCGCACGCTGGCCGCGACCCATGAGCCGGCGACATAGCTCGGGAATGCGGACGAGAGGGGCCACGTCGGCGATGCCCACTCGAGCAGCGCGGCGCTTCCATTGCGATCGTTGTTGAGGAGCGCGCCCTCTTGCGAGAGGGCCAGCGCACAGGCAATCGCCAGGCTCGACGCCAGCAGGACGTGGAAGCCGGCGCGCACGGAAGGTCGCGATGCGGTCGAGGCATAGAGCGATGCGATCGGCACCCCGAGCAGCAGCACCCCCGAGGCCAGGGGGCGGCCCGGGGAAGCTGTGCCTCCCCACCACAGGTGGAAGCCGCCAACCGTGCAGAGCAGCGCGCCAAAAATCAACGACAGTTCCAGCGCCCGGTACGCGGCCGCGCTACCGGAGCGAAGCATCTGAGCCGCTCCGACGAACGCGAGCACCAGGATGGGGGCGTAGGCAGCGACGCCGTATTCCTGATCGAAGAGCAGGCCCGGCACCCCGCGCGCCAGGGCTCCCAGGGTCATCGTCTCCGACGATCCGTAGGGTGCCGACGGCGAAACCGTGCCCCAGATCCAGAAGAAGAATGCGAACCAGCCAGCGAACGCGAGCGCGACCGGCGTGAGATACGCAGCGATCGACGGTAGATTCCACCGGCTCCTTATCAGCAGTACGACGGTCACCGCACCGGCCATCGGCGCGTATTTCGTGCTCAGCCAGGGAAGTGCCCCGATCGCCACGCCGCGCGCCAGCATGACACCCGGCATCGTCGACCCGGGCCGCCAGGCAAGAGCGACCATGACGGCCAGCGCCGCAGGAATTTCCGGATACACCGTGAACGAGTTGAACAGAAACGGAGCCGGTCAGCGCAGCGGACGCCCATCCAAATGTCGCCGCCGACGTCGATCCGGTAATCGCGCGCGCCCATTGCCACAGCAAGGTTGCCGCAAGCGCAGCCATCAGCACGAGCATGACAACGACGCCGGGATATCCGCCGAGCGCGAACGCCGGAAGGGCCAGCACTGGCAGGCCGACTGGGTGCACGGAATAGATCTGTCCATCCACGCCGCGCGTGAGATAGTCCGGCCTCAGCTCCCGATTGAAGTACGCGCGGTACTCCTGCCGCTGATGGTTGTCTTCAATCCGCAGATCGCCATCGGTGAGCAGGCTCTGCGTCATGACCATGTAGTGCGGCTCGTCACCACTCGGAAAGAACGGCGTGCCCGTCAGCTGCCAGGCCGCCGCGCCAAAGACGAGTGCGCCACAAAGGAAAATCACGGGCGGCGAGGCGGATCGGCTTCGAAGAGCCGGCAGGCTGCCGATGACGCATACGGCGATCGGCCACACGATCACGAGCCAGAAGAGATCGCGCGCGGGCCCGGCGGCTGCCCTCAACGCCGGAACGCGATCGGGAACCCATGGCAGGTACGGCAGGGCCAGGAACCCCAGCGCGCATAGTGGAAGGAAGGCGTCAGGGTCGCGGCCGGCGCGCGCCGCGGCCGCTCCCAGAACGCTGAACGCGACGACGAATCCGGCGAGCTGCCACCAGGGGGGCAACATCCCGACGCGCACGATGCTGTTGGTTCCGCTGACGACGTCGAGCATCCCGCGCGTGCACCAGAGGCCCACAGCAGCGAGAACGAGCGCGCTCAGCCAGGCAGTTCTGGCGTGTTCGGATGGCAAACTGAAGTCGCATGATAGCATCACCCTGCGCGATGACCAGGCGCCTCTCCCTGGCGGACGTGACCTCGGTGATCACACTGGCGTGCGCGGCGCTCGCGCTGTGGGTCTCGTTCGGCGCATTGAGCTTCGTGGACGTTGACAGCGGGGGCAGCGGGGACGCGTACGTCGGTGTCCTTCCGTCGCTGACATGGCTGGCTGTGCTCCTTGTCACGGCGGGTGCGTTCGCCATCGCCATTCGCCCATCGTCACGCGCGGTCGCGCCGCTCTGGTTGTCGGCCGTTCTTCTACTACCCTGGCTTCCCCTTCCGTTACCGCTCTCGGTTCTTATCTGGACGGGCCCCATCGTTTACTGGGTGTGGATCGCTATTGCCGCGGCGCTGGCAGCAGAACACGGTGGGCGTGTGTGGCGTAACCAAGTCCGGCGAAAGATGGATCCCACGACTCAGGCGCTCCTCGCGGCTGCACTTGCCGCCGTCGCGCTCGGCCTTGGCACCTGGGCCGTGGCGCCGCAGCACCCGGACGGCGACGAGCCGCACTATCTCGTCATCACGCAGAGCATCGTCGCGGATCACGACCTGAGGATCGAGAACAACCATCGTCAGGGTGACTATCACGCGTATGTCACCAGAACGCTGAAGCCGGACTTCATCAAACGCGGGAAGGACGGGCAGATCTATTCGATTCACGCACCGGGGTTGCCGCTCGTCGTGGCGCCGGCGTTCGCGATCGGGGGTTATCGCGGGGTACTGGTCGTCCTATGCCTGGTTGGCGCGGCAGCCAGCGCGCTCGTCTGGCTCGTCGCCTGGCGCCTCACCGCGGACGCGGCTGCCAGCTGGTTCGGCTGGGCCGTCTTCGCCCTCTCAGTCCCGTTTTTCTTTCACGCGTCGGCAGTGTTTCCGGATGGACTGGGCGCCACAATCGTCATCATCGCGCTTCTCCCGCTCGTCGACGCGCGAGCGCGCGAGCCACGATGCCTGGTTGCCGTCGGCGCTGCGCTCGCCGTCTTGCCGTGGCTCAGCACGCGATTTGTTCCGCTGGCCGTGATGTCGGCCCTCGTCATCGCCGCTCGTCTCGTGCCTGATCGACTCCGACTCGGCTCGCGCCTCGCGGCCCTCGCGCTCTGCCCGGTTATGAGCGGGGTCGCCTTTTTTCTGTTCTACCAGGTCATTTACGGAACACCCAACCCTTCGGTGGTCTACGGAGGCGCTCCCACGATGAGCGTATCCGCCGGCACCCTCGTACGGGGACTCCCCGGCCTGCTGTTCGACCAGCAGTTTGGGCTCGTCCCGAATGCACCGGTATACCTCTGCGCGTTTGCGGGCCTGATCGTGATGATCTCTCGCGCCTCGGTCCGGCTGAAGCCGGACACTACATCCGGCGGGAGGCGCCTCGCGCTGGAGCTGCTCATCATCGCCGTCCCCTACGTGCTTCTCGCGGCGTCGTTCCCTTTGTGGTGGGGCGGCACCTCCGCACCAGCACGATACTTCGCCCCGATTGCGCCGCTGCTCGCCGTGCCGGCGGCGGTCTGGTTCGCCACGGCGAAGAGCACCGTGGCGCGCACCGTGAGCATGGCCGCGCTCCTCGCCAGCCTCATGATCACGGCTACGATTGCGTCGGTCGATCGCGGCGCATTTCTCTTCAACTTCCGCGATGGGATGTCACGAATCGCGCTCTGGCTGTCGCCGGTCGCTGACCTCACGAAGGCGCTTCCCAGCCTGTTTCAGAATGGCCCGTCGATCGTGCTGCTGCAGACGGCTGTGTGGCTCGCAGCGGTCGCGGTGGCCGTCGCGGCCGCCGCGGCCCTGGGCCGGCGAGGTCGCGCCGCCGTCATTCTCGCCTTTGGCCTCACTTTGCAAGTCGCGGCAACGGCGGCAGTATCGCTGGTGTGGCGGAGCAATCGCGCGTCCATCGCAACGCCTCATGCCGCGGGTCCGGCTCTCCTGGCGCGTTACGATTCCGAGGCCAATCAGACTGCGCTCGCGTATCGGCCGTTTCAGCGTCTGGACCCGGCGGACCTCCCTGGCCGGCTCGTTCTCGTCAGGGCGCTGACGACCAATCCCGGGCGCAGGACCCGGGGTGGCGAGGCGCCTGCCTGCTGGAGTCTACGAGGTGACGGGCACGACGGCCGGGACCCCTGGCGGCCGTCTGCAGCTGAAGATCGATCCTTTGTCCGCGCCGATCGCCGATTGGGACGTGGCCTCGTTCGGCCCGAGCTGGAAGAGACAGCTGGATCTTCCGGTTGCCGTTGCGGCACTGATGATTGAGGCGGACGCTACGGCGCGCGGTGTCGTCAAAGATGTGTCGATGCGGGCCGTATCCGTCTCGAGACCCCAGAAGGGTCTGGAGAGCCGCGTGGCGAAAGAGGGCACGCGCTACGGACCTGTCGCCGTTTTTCTCATCGGTGGCAACGCCTGGGTGGAACCAGGGGGCATCTGGGTCGCCGGCGGCTCGAACGCGGAGTTCGCCATCGCACCCGACGGCCAGTCGCCGATCCAGCTATCTGTCCACAGCGGGCCCGTCGACAATGAGCTGACGCTCGAAAGTGGAACGTGGCGAGAGCGCGTTGCGCTGAAGGCCGGCGAAGGGAGAGTGCTGCAGCTGCCGACCGACGGCCGAAGCCGTGCAACGCCGCTGAAGGTGACGGCGGCCAATGGATTCCGTCCCGTCGACGTCGATCCGGAGAGTGAGGACGAGCGGTTCCTGGGGGTAAGGATAGAGACGAGGTGAATAATCCTCAGATCCTCAGATTCATTGAGCGCACCGCTCCATCCCGGCGTGGATCCTCGAGCACATCGCGAATCACGTACGTCGGCTTCTTCTGCGATTCGTGGTACGTGCGCGCCTGCATCTCGGCGAGCAGGCCCAGCGTCACGAGCTGCACGCCGGTGAAGACGAGCAGAATTCCCAGCGACAGCAGCGGACGGTTGCCAATCGATTCCTGGCCCACGAACTTCACGATAGGTGAGCCACGCCAGGATCGCCACCCCGGGCAGCCCCATCGCGAAGCCGATCAAGCCGAAGATCTGCACCGGCCTCGTCGAGTAGCTCAGAAGGAACTTGACGGTCATCAGGTCCAGAATCACGCGGATCGTGCGGCCGATGCCGTACTTCGAGCGTCCGTGACGGCGCTCGCGGTGATTCACCGCCACCTCGGCAATCGACACGCCCTGTTCGCTGGCAATCGCCGGCAGGAACCGGTGCATCTCGCCGTACAGCTTGAGCGGCTTGACGACCTCGGCGCGGAACACCTTCAGCGAGCAGCCGTAGTCGTGCAGGTGGACGCCGGTCGCGATCGATATCAACCGGTTGGCGATGATCGAGGGCAGCCGTCGCGACAGGAACGGATCCTTCCGCACCTTCCGCCAGCCACAGACGATGTCGTGCCCGCGATCGATCATCTCCACCAGCTGCGGGATGTCGCGCGGGTCGTTCTGGAGATCGCCGTCGGAGGTGACGATGAGGCGGCCGCGCGCGTGGTCGAATCCCGCGGCAAACGCCGCCGTCTGGCCGAAGTTGCGCCGGAAGCGAATCACGCGCAGGTGGGAATCGCGCGCCTGCAGCTGCGCGAGGATCGCGAAGCTCTCGTCCGTGCTGCCGTCGTCGATGATCAGCACTTCGTAGGGCCGCCCCCACGCCGTCAGCGTCTCGGTCAGCTCGCGGTGGAGCTCGACGAGCGAGGCCGCTTCGTTGCGAATGGGGATGACGACGCTCAGCTCGGGCTGACCATAGGGCGGGACAATGGTGACACCAGATGATACGGGATTTATCGGCCCTTTGCGCGCTGCGCTTTGCTCCAGATCAGGTATCCCGCCAGGCCCGCCAGCAGCAGCCCGATGGCCACGTGACCGCCACGGCAACCCCGTGCTCCTCCATGTACGCGATCGCACTCTCGCCGTACCGGATCGCCAGGATGCCGAGCGTCAGGTACCGCGCCCCGCGCCCGATGACGATGGCCGTCACGAACTTCCCCAGGCTGATCCCGGCGACGCCTGAAAGCAGGACGAAGATCTTGAACGGCGCCGGCGGCGGCAGGATGGCCGGAATGAGGACGACGAGCACGCCGAACCGCTCGAATGCGGCCATCGCGCGGTCGACGGTGGCGGACGCGAACCGCTTCCGGAGCAGCGCCTCGCCGCCCTTTCGGCCGAGGAAATACATGACGAGGCAGCCCGTCAGCGATCCCAGCGTGGCCGCGACCACGTACAGAATCATCCGATTGTGATTCTGGGTCACCATCAGGACGACGAGGATGTCGGTGATCTCCGGCAGGGAGAGAAACGACGAATCGAGGAAGGCGACGAGATAGAGTCCCGGCGCTCCCAGCGTCAGGGCAAGCCCTCCACCCAGTCGGTGACTCTCCCCACCGACTAGTTGCCTGCGGTCGCTGTTTTGTTGATGGTGTTGATGGTGCCCGCGATGTTCGCCTGCCCTGCCAGCGCGCCCGGCGCTGTCCACACCTGGGCGATGGTGCCGGTGATGACCCCGGCCGTCTTCTGTGAGATCTGCCACGTGGTGTTGACCACAAGACCGCCTGGAGCGGTCACCGTGCCACTGACGCTGACATCCCCGCCCACTCCAATCGTAGCGGCGAAGACCGGTACCGCGTCCGTGCCCAGGACGATCACACGTCCCGTGAGGACCGGACCAGTCTGCGCGAAGATGAACATGTAAGGCGACCATGGTGCCCGGGCGGGGCTGTGTTGCAGACGTTTGCCGCCGCCATCTCGCCGGTCGCCGCACAGCTCGTCACGAGGTATTTCCCGGCGAAGGTGCCCGCAAAGTTTGGCAAGGCGCGAATCAGCTTCGCCCCCTGGCGGCCGTCGGCGATGTAAAAGACGTTGGCCTGTCCGGCGCTGACCGCGGCGGCCAGGCCGGTGGCCGCGTTGACGGTAGACCGCCGAGGGATTGTCGCTGCCCCATGTGCCGGCCAGCGCGCGGCCGTCGGACGCGGTCGCCGTCATCTGCTCGCTGCCGCCGAGGAACACGTTGCTGTTCGGCGAGGTGACGACAATGGCATAGTCGATCACGTCGGGCGCGGTGGAGGGTGTGCTGCAGGCGCTAACCGCCATCACCAACGCGATTCCAACACAAACATCCCTCACGAACGCTCCTCTGCGTGCCCGATGCGATACTAAACAGGTGATTATACCGTCGGCCCGCCGCGACCCCCCGGCCAGCACGACATCACACGCAGAAACCGCTGACCGCGACGAGAAACGTTTCTCTGATGGCTCGGCGAGCTCTACGTTGTTCGTCGCTCTTGTTGCTGTGGTGGCGGGGATCGGCGGTACGATCGCCGCGCTTCACTATCACGGGCTCGGCCTTACGCTCAGCCATTACGACGCGCGCGGCCATCTCGTCGTCGCACGCCGGATCATCGACAGCCTGACGCCCGGATGGCAGCAGATCGGCGCCGTCTGGCTCCCGCTGCCGCACCTGCTCAACGCGCTGCCTGTTCAGGTCGACGCATGGTACCGATCGGGAGCGTCGGCCGTCGCCATCTCGATTGCGGCGTTCGCGGTCACGGTCGGCGCGATCGCGTGGATTGTTCTTGCAGCTCACCGGATCGAAAGCCGCAGCGGTCGCGGCCGCGGCGGTGTTCGCGTTCAACCCGAACGTGCTGTACCTGCAGTCCACGCCGATGACCGAGCCGCTGTTGATGGGCCTGATCACCGCTGGCCGTGGCGATGCTGCTCGACTGGTGTACACGAAGTAGGCCGGGTCCTTTGGACCCGGCTGACGCTGCGGTCTCCTGGCGGGTCCGAAGGACCCGCCCTACACACCGATCGGCTGCGTGTTCGCGCTGGCCTGCCTGACGCGATACGAAGCGTGGCCCGTGACGGCCGCGGCGCTGGCCGCCGCTGCATGGACCCTGTGGCGGCAAGGCGAGTCACCCGCCGTCGCCGCGCGCCGCGTGGCGCGCCATCGCCGCTGTTCCCGGTCGTCGGCGATCGCGGGGTTTCTCGTGTTCAGCCGCGTGGTCATCGGCCAGTGGTTCGTCGCGAGCGGGTTCTTCGTGCCGGAAAACCCTGCCCTTGGCGATCCACTCCTGTCGGCCGGGCAGATCTGGTTCGGCCTGCACAGTCTGAGCGGCACCCTCGTCCTCGCGTGCTGGCACCGCCGGCGTGATCGCGCTGATTGCCCTGGGCGTGACGAAGGTCCGATGGTCGCCTGCGCTCGTCGTCGTCTCGCTCGGCGCGACCGCGGCGCTTCCGTGGCTCGCGTTCGTCGAGGGCCATCCGTTCCGCATCCGCTACATGGTGCCGCTCGTCGTCCTCGAGGCGATCGGCGCCGGCGTTGCAGCCGGCCTCGCCCATCGCGTCCTCCACCGGATCGCGACGGTCAACGCAGAAACCGCAGAACACGCAGAGCGAGGCTTTTCTGCGGGTTCAGCGAGTTCCGCGTTGATCGTCGCGGTGTTTGCCCTGGTCGCCTTCGAGCTTCGACCGCTCGATCCCGAGGCGCCGATGGTCGTGGAGGCCCAGTGGGATCGCCCGAACGTTCCGGTTCGCGAACAGGTCACCGCCTGTATCGGGCAGCCCGCAGTCCGGCGAGAAGATCATGGCCAGCATGGGATCGCTCGGCCACTACATGCAGGAGACGTCACGCGCGGGATTTCATCTGCGCGATTTCCTGCACGAGGGCAACGGCGACATCTGGCTGGCGGCGCTCGATAGCGGCCCGCAGCCGTTCGCCGAGTGGGTGCTGATCGAGGAGAAGGCCGAAGGCGGCGACATGCTGGCGATGCGCGCGCGCGAGCAGCCGCAGTTTCTCGACGGATACTCGCGTGTGTGCGAGGGAGCGGGCCTCGCGCTGTACCACAGAACAAGCGCTACCACCGAGGTCACGGGAACAAACGGAGGACCTGAAACGAATACCAGTGAGCTCCGTGTTCCCTCCGCGTCCTCTGTGGTAGAGCTTTTCTCAGAATCTGAAGTTCATCGTGAACAGATAGTTGAAGCCGCCGAGATCGATCTTCGCCCTCGGTGAAGCCTTCGTCCGCCGGGACGGTTCGCCTTCGGCCGACTGATAGCCGGATTTCGAAGCCGACGCCGACCGGTCCGATCGGCACGCGGACGCCGCCGAGGATCGTCGGCCCAGTCTCCGCGCCGCTTGCCACGAAGTTGCCGGTAGAACGACATCGTTCCGCTGGATCCACAAAGTCCCGGTTTCGCTGTAGCGCCAGCGGTACACGCCGACCCCCGCGCCGATATAGGGCTGGATCGGCTGATCGTTGCCGAATGGCAGCAACCGGACGGTCGCAGTGAACGGGATGATTCGAAGCTTGAGCGTCTGCTCGATGTCGGTGCCGTCGATGTTCACGAGATCCGTGTACACGCGTCGGCACGGCCTGCTGGTAGAAGCCGAGCCCAAGGCCGCCTTCCAGGCGGCGACCCAGCGCGAAGAGCCATTCGCCGCCGACGGTGACGTCGATTGAACTCGCCAATGTCGATGCCCCGCGTTTGATTGAGGGTCGAAAGAAAGGTTCCGTTCTGCACCAGCACATCGTCGTCGGGCCGTGCGTCGAGCGCACGCGGCGTGAAGCCGCCGATATAGAAATTCACCGACTGCTGCGCTGAGGCGATCGGCGCGGCGATGAATCCGGACACGAGCGCCACGGCGCTCAGCGATAGCAGCAGTCGACGCATAAACGCTCCTTGAATGGTCTTTCATGACCAACGCTAGACGACCACCTAGCAGGAGCGGTGCCAGCACAACCCGCGCGAAAACGGGCCGGAATCACTCGGAACCCCGCGAGAGTGTCGCTCGCCGGTATCAATCGTCCAGATCAGTCGACAGCGCGGCTGCCGACTGTTCTTGAACAGCCTGATGATTCCGAGCATCGGATCGTGCAGGTGCGCGTTGGTGGCGAGAAGGTCGCCGCGGCGCGAATTGAACGGCGAGCCGTCCATGTGCGTCACGCGGCCGCCGGCTTCGGTCACGATCAGCGCGCCGCCCGCGATGTCCCACGGCTTGAGGTCGCTTTCCCAGAACCCGTCCATCCGGCCGGCCGCGACGTAGCACAGATCGATCGCAGCCGATCCCAGGCGCCGTACCGCGCGCGCCTGGCCGACGAAGGCGCCGAACAGGCCGACGATCTCGTCTACCCGGCCATGCACGTCATAAGGAAAACCGGTGACCAGGACCGCATCGACGAGCGAGGCGGCGGCGGATACGCGCAGCGGGCGGCCGTTCAAGTACGCGCCGCCGCCACGCTCGGCGGTGAACAATTCCTGGCGGTTCGGATCGAACACGGCGGCCACTTCCGCCACGCCGTCGATCTCGAGGGCGAGGCTGGCGCAGAAGATCGGGATTCCGTGCGCGTAGTTGGTCGTGCCGTCGATCGGATCGAACACCCAGCACGGGCCGCGAAGGGGCTGCGGCGCTGCCGCCCATTTCTTCGGCCAGCACCTGGTGATCGGGAAAACGTCGGCGATCAGCGCGCGGAACATGCGCTCGACGGCAACGTCGACTTCCGTGACGAGATCGATCGTGCCCTTCTTGTCGATCTGGAAATCGCCGCCGAACTGCTCCATCTGCAGTTTGCCGGCGCGGACGACCGCCTCGATGGCTGTGGTGAGATACAACGGAGAGGATGGCACTCAGGCCCTGGACTTCACACGCTTGAGCATCCGCATTTCCATCCCGCCTTCCGGCGCGTTGACGAGCTGGACGTCGTCCATGAAGCTGCGGATCAGGAAAATGCCGCGGCCGCTGGACTTCAGCAGATTTTCGGGGGCCAGCGGATCGGCGACCGTGGACGGGTCGAACCCCTGCCCCTCGTCGCGCACCCGGATCGTGAGATCGACCGCGTCCGCGGGCCCTTCGGTCGAGAATTCCACGAAGACGTGCTTGCTGGCATCGTTGCGGTTCCCGTGCCTGATGGCGTTGATGACCGACTCGCGGATCGCGACCCCGACATAGTGCTGCGTGTCATCGTCCAGCGCGAGCGTCCGCCCCACGTGGTCGCTGACGACCTGGACACAATCGAGCATTTCGAACGCGCTGGTGAACTCGAGCCGGACAACCATGTTGGATCCCGAGCCCCCGTAGCTCGCCGAAGTGGAGGATGCGGCGCCTGGTCCCCTGAAGCGTCGCGACGCGGCCATCGCCGCCGAAGCGTCGCGAAGGCGGCTGACGTAGAATCGTCTCACATGCCGCCGTCGGCCGCCGTAACCATCGTCCCCGCCCGCCGCATTCACGGTCGTTTGCAGGTTCCCGGCGACAAATCCATCTCCCATCGCTACGCCCTGCTGGCCGCCCTTGCGGAGGGCCGGTCCGAGCTGACCAATTTCGCCCTCGGAGCCGACTGCCGGTCGACCCTGGCGTGCCTGGAACGGCTCGGGATCGATGTGGCCGTCGGTTCCGACGGCTCCATTACTTTAATGGGACGAGGGGTCGGACGTCTCAGTTCACCAGCCGAGCCGCTGGACGCGGGCAATTCGGGGACGACGATGAGGCTGATGGCCGGCGTTCTGGCGGGACATCCGTTTTCCAGCCGGTTTATCGGCGACGCGCTCGCTTTCCAGCCGGCCCATGCGCCGCATCATTCAGCCGCTCGAGCGCATGGGCGCGCGCATCGAGGCCACCGACGGCCACGCCCCCCTCACGGTGCACGGAGCGCGCCTGCGGGCCATCACCCACCAGCCCGAGGTCCCCAGCGCGCAGGTGAAGAGCGCCGTGCTCCTCGCCGGGCTCCATGCCGACGGAACCACCAGCGTCGTCGAACCGGCGGCGACGCGGGATCACACCGAGCGGGCGCTCGCTGGCCTTCGGGGGCGACGGTGTCGGTGAGCGGCCTCACCGTGTCGGTCTCAGGAGGCCAGCGTCTCACCGCCCGGAAGCTCTCCGTGCCCGGCGATTTCTCCTCCGCCGCCTTCTGGCTGGTTGCCGCGGCGGCCATGCCAGGGTCGCGCATCGAGATCGAGCAGGTCGGTCTCAATCCGTCGCGAACCGCGCTGCTCGACGTGCTCCGCCGGTTCGGGGCGCGGGTCGAGGTGGAGACGACCGTGACGGATGGCGGCGAGCCCCGGGGGACGGTATCCGTCGCCCACGAGCACGTCCGGCCGGTCGAGATCGGGCCCGACGAAATTCCAGGCCTGATCGACGAATTGCCTGCAATCGCGGCGCTCGGCGCCCACGGCGGCCGGCGTCACGGTCAGCGGCGCCGCCGAACTGCGCGTCAAGGAGAGCGATCGCATCGCCACGCTCGTCGCCGGGTTCCGCGCGATCGGCCTCGATGCCGACGAACGGCCCGACGGCTTCGTCGTGGCGGGCCGCGTCGGCCGCGCCGAAAGGCGGCGGCGTGGCCGACGCGCGCGGCGACCACCGGATGGCGATGGCGTTCGCCATCGCGGCGCTCGGCGCCGACGCGCCCACCACGATTGACGGCGCGGACGTTGTCGTGATTTCCTACCCGGGCTTTTTCGAGACACTGGTTCGGCTGACGACGCCCCTGGACCCTTCGGCAAGCGGAGGGCCGTCCCGGGCGCGCCCGCGGGACGGCACGCTGGGGGTGTCCTGAGCGGAGTCGAAGGACGTGAAAGCGGATAAGGTTTACCTCGTCGGATTCATGGCGGCGGGCAAGACGACGGTGGCCCGGGCGCTCGCCAGGCGGCTGGACTGGCGCGCGATCGACATCGACGAGATCGTGGAGCAGCGCGAGCGGCTGCTGCGTCGCCGACATTTTTTCGCGACACGGCGAGCCGTACTTCCGCATCGCGGAGCGGGCCGCGCTCACCGACCAACTGGGAGCCCGTCATGTCGTGGTGGCAACGGGCGGCGGAACCTTCGCCGATCCCCAGAACCGGACGATGATCAACGCCGACGGGCTTTCGATCTGGCTCGACATTCCGCTCGACCGTGCGCTGGCGCGGGTGCCGGTGGACGGCCGGCGGCCGCTCGCCGCCGATCGCGACGCATTCGAACGGCTCTATCACGTGCGCCGCGCCGCGTATCAGCAGGCGCACATTCGCGTGGACGCGGGCCGCCAGGGCATTGACGCGCTGGTCGAGCAGCTCATGGACCTTCTGGCGGGCTAATGCGCTATCTTGTCCTCACCGACATTCACGCGAACCTGGAAGCGCTCGACACCTGCCTCGCCGACGCCACGCGAGCGACGGTACGACCGGACGCTCCTGCTCGGCGACATCGTCGGCTACGGCGCCGATCCCAACCTCGTCATCGACCGCGTGCAGGCGCTCGATCCCGCTGCGATGGTGCGCGGCAATCACGACAAGGTCGCTTGCGGCCTCGAACAGCCCGATGGGTTCAACGTCGTCGCCAAGAGCGCCGCGCTCTGGACGTTCGAAGCGCTGACGCCGGATCACCGGGCATGGCTCGCTGCGCTGCCCGAGGGGCCGCTTCGCGTCGACAACCTGATCGAGATCTGTCATGGCTCGCCGTTCGATGAAGATGCGTACATGTTCGACGAGCTCGACGCGCATCCGCGCGCTGAAGGCCTCCGAGCGGCCGTTGTGCCTGTTCGGCCACACGCACTATCAGATCGCCTGGGAGCAGCCGCTCGACGCGCGCGACAACCTCGAAAGCACGGGGCGATCGCCGTCCGTCGAGCTGCGACTGGCATCCTGCGGACCGATTCAAGTACCTGGTGAATCCCGGCGCCGTGGGCCAGCCGCGCGACGGCGATCCTCGCGCCGGCTACGCCATCGTGGACACCGACGACCAGCACGTGGAGATGATTCGCCTGCCGTACCCGGTCGAAGAGGCGCAGGCCAAGATCATCAAGGCGGGACTGCCGGAAGTGCTGGCGCAGCGGCTCGCCGTGGGACGATAACGACGTTCACCGCAGACGACCAGCCGTGAGTCCGCAGAGTCCGGCTTGCACAGACGTTCTCTGCGCGCTCTCCGTCGCTCTGCGCTTAACGTGCCTGGTTGCGGCTGGCCCGTTCCTCGCGCCGCCGAAGCTCGGCGGCGTAGGCGTCCCGTGCGGCGCGGGATCCCAGAATCCAGCCGATGACGATGCCGACGAGCAGTACCGCAGGTATGAAGATGAAGTGACCCGCCGTCACCGTGGGCTGCTCCTGTTAGTCCGGCGGCGCCTTCTCCCCGCTGCGCCTGGCGCTTCTCGAGGACCTGCATCTCGGCCTCGACTTTGCCCAGGCGGCGCCACACGGTCCACACGTAGAAGAAGACGCCACCCAGGCGAACGCGTAGGCCGCGATGAGCAGCGGCGCCGCCGGGAGTTGCTCGCCTGGCGGAAGCTGATCGAACGGCACGAATTCCCCGAACTCACGCTGCTGCTCGTCCGGAGGTTGCTGTGGCTGCGCGGAGGCCGGCACCGCTGAGAACAGCACGCCCACGACCGCCGACATCATCACCACGCCCAGAAGTCGTTTCATCATGGTTGTTTGGCCAGCAACGGCTTCAAAGCCGCGCCGGCGTCCTCTATGAGTCTCGCAGGGCACAGCCTTCAGGCCGTGCCTTCGTCTGCGGCCAGATACAGGTCGTCGAGCATCGCCTGCTGCTTCGCGAGGGTCGTCCGCAGCTGCAGCAGGATGACGAACAGCAGCACGAACGCGGCGGAGCAGAACCAGAACGGACCGAGCATCCCCGGCCTCAGCGACGGAACCACGGTGTTCAGCGGATGAATCGTCCGCCAGATGTTCACGGACACATACACGAACGGCGAGACCGCCATTCCGAACAGTCCGACGGCCGCGGCCAGCTTGTCCGATCCCGGGCCCCCGTAGGCGCGCACGAGCAGATAGGCGATGAAGATCAGCTCGAGCAGCAGCGCCATCGTCAGCCGCGCGTCCCACTGCCACCAGACGCCCCAGGCCTTCCGTCCCCACAGCGGACCGCTGACCAGGCCGATCGCGCCAAAGAGCACGATCAGCTCGGCCGCCGACACCGCGAGGCGGTCAGCGGCGGGCCGGTTCTTGAAGAGATGCACCGCGCTGGCGACGCCGCAGACCAGCGATGCCGGCATACATCGCCATCCAGGCCGGCACGTGGAAGTAGAAGATCTTCTGTATGAGCAGCATCGTCGACTCATACGGCGCATTGGCGATCGCGACCGGCGCGTAGGCGAACATCGCGGCGGTCAGGACGGTGAGGGGAATAAAAAGCTTCTTTCATATGCATCTCCACGCACGAAGGACACTGAGGACACGGAGGAACAGCCGTACCAGGGCATTTTCCTCCGTGTCCTCTGTGTCCTTTCCGTGTCCTTCGTGTCCTTCTACTCCGTCATCAACGGCTCGAACGTCCACAGCGACAGCGTCACGAACACCACATCGAAGCACAGCAGGATCGCCAGCCACATGATCGCCGTCGGCTCGTCGGGCGGCGACGCCAGGAGCGCCGTCGTGCCGCGCACGCCCGCAATGATTACCGGAATGGTGATCGGATACAACAGGATCGGCAGCATGACGTCGCGCGTTCGGGCGCGCATCAGCATGGCCGCAAACAGCGTCCCGACGGCGGCAAACCCGATCGTGCCGCACGCGAGCAGCGGCAGGAGCAGCGTGAGGCGCGCCAGGAGCGGCGCCTGGAACAGCAGCGCGATCACCGGGACCAGCAGCAATTCGGTCAACCCGAGCAGGCAGAGGATGCCGAGCAGCTTCCCGAGGTAGAGCGCGGGACGCGGCGCCGGCGCGAGCAGCAGCGCCCGGATCGTTTCGCCGTAGCGTTCTCGTTCGAACGTCCGGCCGAGCGCAAGGGTCCCGGCAAACAGCATGGCAATCCACAGGATCGCGGCCGCGGAATCGGGGGGCGCCTGCCCTTCCTTCACCAGCGCAAACGCGAAGACGAGGACGCACCCGACCGCGAAGAACAGCGTCGTGGCGATGATCTCGTAGCTCTTGATCTCGATCGCCACATCCTTCCGCAGCACCAGGAACGCGGTCTTCAGAAACATGACGCCACGGTCCGGTACGGCACCGCCCGGCTACAGCCGGACACTACGTAGCACCCACGAGCGACCGATATCGTTGACGCAAGCCGGCCGCCGCCGGTTCGTCCGAGAGCAGCCGCCCGTCGCGCATCAACGCGACGCGCGTCACCAGACCGTCCGCGAGATCGAGGTCGTGGGTCGCGACCAGCACGATGGCCCCGTCGCGGGCCAGCTGACGCAGCCGCTCGCTGACCATGCCGACCGATCGATCGTCCAGACCGGTGAACGGCTCGTCGAGCAGGACGAGCCTCGGGTTGTGCAGCAGCGCCCGTTCGAGTCCGAGCCGTTGCCGCATCCCGCGCGAGAAACCGAGGACCTGATCGTCTGCCCGGTCGCTCAAGGCGGCGCGCTCGAGCGCGGCGTCGACGACGGCCCCTGAATCGAGGCCGTACAACGAGGCGAAGAACGCCAGGTTCTGCCGCGCCGTCAGCTCCGCGTACAGATGGAGCTCGTGGGCCAGGAGGCCGATCCGCTGCCGCAGCCTCGAAGCCGCCTTCACGCGCGGTGTGCTGGCCGTAACGCACCTCCCCCGCGGTTGCCGCCACGAGCGTCGCCAGGACGCCGATGAGCGTCGATTTCCCCGCCCCGTTCGGGCCGAGAAGGCCGACGATGTCGCCGGCGGCGAGGGTGAGGGAAACCTTGGACAGGGCCCGGCGCCGGCCGAAGTGCCGCGACACGTCGGTCAGGCGGACGGCATCGAAATCCATCACGCGGCGACGCCTGCCGTGGCCCCGGGCCCGGGACCACGCGCGTCGGAGTCGAGCGCGCCATAGATGGGTTCGAGGGCGCTGAGGATCTCCTCGCGGCGCGCGCCGTAGCGCGGCTTGTCCCGTTCGTCGCGCTCCAGCCGGACAAGCTCGCCGAGCAGCTTCTCGCGGCGGGCGATGAGCCGCTTGCGCTCGCGGCGTTGGCGCCGGTGTCGTCACGCGCGTGCCATCCGGCCCAGATGCCTGCCACCAGGATGCCGAACGCCAGCGTCAGCGCGGTGTATCGCGGCGTCGGGCTGTGGTGCGGCATGCCGGTCACCGATATGGTCAGCGGCTGGCCCGCTGCCACCGGCGTGCCGGGGGCGGCGATGAAGGTCTCGCCCTGCGCGGCTACTTCGCGTTGTTCGGTGAGCTGCGGCGAGGCGAGCTTCGTGTCGCCCACTTTCTTCACGATGACGCGCGAAATCTTCGAGAGGCGCGGGAAAACGCTGTGTGATGTTCAGCGCGCCCGAGGGCGTGTCGACCTGAGCCCCAACCTGAACGAGCGTGCTGCCTGGTGGAAACGGACCGCTGACGATCACCCGCGGACCATTCACGCTGGCCAGCGGTGACGATCCCTGCAGGATCGCCGTCCCAGTAGAGCCTGCCGGCATCTCGAAGTCGAACGGCGTCGCCGGGTTCACCGGCGCGGGCGAGTTGTTCACGAGGTCCAGCAGATAGTAGACCGTGACAGTCTCATCCCCTGGCTGGATGACGATCCGCGTCTGCCCGCCGATGCGTGACGTTGCCGGTAACCGCCGGCAGGCCTGGCGAGCCTGCTGAGGGAGTCGAGTCGGACGACCCGGTGCTCGCGACAAGCAGCAGACGGATGCCGCCCTGAGCGGGGGCCGGAAACGGCTCGGATTCGAGGCGCTCGCCATCGACGATTGCCGAAGCCCTCAGCGTGACGCCAGCGGGCAGCTTGTCGAACTGCGCGCGGCCCTGCGCGTCGGTCCGCACGGTTTGAATGTCCGACCCCACTTGCAGCTGCACGGGCTGATCGGGAATGTTGTTGGTCATCGCGCCGCGAATCACGCGCACCGACACCGATCCGCTGGGAAGATCGTCCACGGGCCGCGGGATGCCGGCCATCTGGCGGGGATCGATCTGCGCGTGACAGCCGCGCCAGCGACCAAGAGCAGCGCCGCTATTGCCAAAAATCTCCACCACAGAGGACACGGAGGACGAACCCCGAGGATCCTTAATGTCCTGTGTGGAGAGCTTTTGTGGATCACAGCTTCTGCCCGCAGTTCTTACAGAACCGCGCGTCGCCTTCGTTGCTCGTGCCGCACTGCGTGCAGAAGTTGCCCACGGGCGGACCTGAAAGGTCCGCCCTGCGTGCCGGACCCTTCGGGTCCGGCATGGCCAGCCGCTTCGCCAGATCGCGTTCGATCTGGTCCCGGTAGCCGGCGCCGGCGTCGAGTTGCCGGATCAGGCCGGCCGCCCGGGCGCGCAGCCGGCCGGACATCTCCTGCCAGTCGGCTTCGGACAGCTTCCCCATCGCCTTGTCGAACTCGAGCTCCTTGATCGCCCGCAGGGTCATCATTTTCTCCCGCTCGAGCGCCGCGCGCGTCCGCTGGCCGACCATCGCAGTGCGATCGTCTTCCGGGGAGACCAGGGGACGCACCGTCCGCAGCGCCGCGATCCCGATGAGGCACACCGTGGCCATGAGCACGCTGAGCAGGATGACCGACGCGACGCTCTGGCCGCGCAGCGCCACGGTGCCGGCTGTCGCACAGACCAGCCCCGCGAGCACGAAGAACTGCCAGGGTTCGAGGCCTTCGGCCGCACGGTCCGGCTGAAGCCGGGCACTACGTACGTCGTCAGCCATCGATCGTCGTGTCCGGCTTCAGCCGGATCGACTGATGTGGTGTCCGGCTTCAGCCGGACGACTGATGTGGCGTCCGGCTTCAGCCGGACCTTAGTCCAGGTTCCGGAGCTCATCGTCGAGACGCTCTTCGATGACGGGATCGACGGGCGCGCCGGGATCCGCCTCCGTTCCATCCCGCCGGCGGGACCCGCGGGTGGCGACGAAGCCGACGAGTATTGCGCCGGCGCCGGCGAGCGCGTAGGGCACGATCCACGCCAGGCGATTGAAGCCCCTGTCGAGCGGCGCCATCGAGAAAGTGCTGGCCGCCGTACAGACGGATGAAGTGCTCGATGATCTCGTCGCGGTTCTTTCCCAGATCGACTTGCGCGCGCAGGTTCGTGCGCATCTCCTGCGCGTAGCCGCAGGTGCACTTGCTGAGCGGCTCGTGCGCGCAGGTGCCGCAGATGCACCCCATCTCGTGGCGAAGCTCCTCTTCGAGAGGACTGCGCGAGGGAGAAATCGCGACATTCGGATCCTCGACGTGATCCTCCTTGACAGTCTGGGCGGAAAGGCGCGCCGGACCGAGCAGGCTGAGTGAGACGATCGCGAAGATGCTCAGCGCCGTCGTCGCGCCGCGTGCGGCCGCCTCGAGCGGCAGCTTCCCGAGGGCGAACGAATAGGTGCGCTCCGGGAGCAGCGCGAGGCCGGTGCCGAACGCCAGCACGCCGAACCCGAGCCAGATCCAGTTGACCAGCGGGTTCACGACCACCTGCAGGCTGATGGTCTGGGTGCCGAAGTCGATGTCGGGCGCGAGCACGAGATACAGATCCTCCGCAATCGATCGACGGATGGCGACGTCGGTTCTCGCGTCCTCGTTCTCGCGCTTTCGGAAGATCGATCGGCCGGGATACATCGTGTCGATCTGCTGCACCGTCCCGGAACACGGCGATCTGCGCGCGTGGTCGACTGCTTCTGCCCATCGTCGGTGACGGCGACCCGTACGTTACGCACCGTGAAATCGCCGACCGTCGCTTCCTGGCCCGGGCTCAGCCGGAACAGCTCGTCCTTCTTCGAGCCGTTGCCTCCGAAGCCCAGGAACGTCAGCACGATCCCGAGGTGGACGATGTAGCCGCCGTAGCGACGCTTGTTGCGGCCGACCAGGCCGATGATCGCCGTGAAGAGATCCGTCCCGGTGTTCCTGCGCCGGACGTTTCCGCCCCGCAAGAACTCCTGCAGCGATCGTCGTGGACACGAACGCGCACAGCGTGAAACAGAGGCCCGACGACCACATCGCGATGCCGAACCCCTTGAGCGTGGCGGCCGTCACGATCGCCGCCGCCACCGGCCAGAGGAACGAATCGCGCAGGTTGGTGAGCGTCGACTTCCGCCAGGCGAGCAGCGGAGCGATGCCCGTCAGCAGCAGCAGGACGAGGCCGATCGGCACCATCCAGACGTTGAAGAACGGCGCGGCGACCGTGAGGCGCTCGCCCGTCACCGCTTCGCTGAGCGTCGGGAACATCGTCGCAAAGAGGATGAAGAAAGCGCAGAACAGCAGGATCCAGTTGTTGGCGAGAAACGCCGCCTCGCGGGACACCCACGAATCGAGCTCGTTGCGCGCCTTGAGGAGCGGCAGCCGGTAAATCACCAGCCCGAAGCTGAAGGTGACGATCGCGACCATGAAGATGATGAACAGCCGGGCAAGATCGGGGTCTTCGCCGAACGCGTGCACCGACTGCACGACGCCCGAGCGCGTCATGAAGGTGCCGAAGATCGTCAGGAAGAACGTCAGGATGACGAGCGTCACGTTCCAGACGCGCAGCATGCTGCGCCGCTCCTGCACCATCACGGAGTGCAGGAAGGCGGTCGCGGTGAACCACGGCAGCAGGCCGGCGTTCTCGACCGGATCCCAGCCCCAGTAGCCGCCCCACCCGAGCACTTCGTACGCCCAGATCATGCCGAGCGTCAGACCGAACGTCAGAAACAGCCAGCTGACCATCGTCCAGCGCCGGACCGCGCGCAGCCACGAATCGTCGAGGTGGCCCGTGATGAGCGCCGCGATGCAGAACGCGAACGGAATCGTCATGCCGACGAAGCCGGTGTAGAGCGACGGCGGGTGAATCGCCATCCAGTAGTTCTGCAGCAGCGGGTTGAGGCCCTCGCCGTCCGGCGGTACGGCCGTCAGATACGTCGTGAAGGGGTTGTTGTGGACGACCATCAGATAGAGAAAGAACATCTGGACGGTCGCGATCGTCGCGACGACGTACGGGATCAGCTCGCGGTGCGCCTCGCGGTTGACCCAGACGGCGGACGAGCCGAACACCGACAGCAGGAACACCCAGAACATGATCGAGCCGTCGAGCCCGCCCCAGTAGGACGTGATCTTGTAGAACAGCGGCTGAATGCTGTCCGAGTAGCGCGAGACGTACTTGATGGAGAAATCGTCGGTCAGGAAGGCGTTGATCATCACCGCCGACGCCGTCGTCATCAGCGCCGCGGTCAGATAGAACGCGCCGATGCCGCTCTCGATCAACGGCCGCGATCGGCGCCGCGCGCCGACCACGCAAATCACCGCCGAATAGGCGCAGACGACGAACGTGGCCAGCAGGAGAAACGAGCCGAGGGACGCCATTACGACCCCGGTGCGTCGAGCGGAACTCCGGCTTCGGCGGCCTCGTACTTCGACGGACACTTGGCCATCACGCCGTTCGGTTCGGTGTGAAACACCGTCGCCGTCGAGCTGCCCCTTGAGCACGACTTCGGCTTCGTCCTTGAACGTGTCGGGCACGACGCCGCTGTACGTGGCGTCGACGACCATCCGCCTCGTCGCTGGAGCGGGCCGGAGTGTTCTGCACCTTGAACTTGTACTCGAGCCGATCGCGCTTGCGAAAGATCGACCCGGGCACGACATACCCGTGAAGCTGGAGCTTCTTGTCCTGCCAGTCTTGCGGGTTCGTCATAACCTCATCGACGTTCTTGTAGTACTCGGTGCCGTCTCTGAGCGTCGACCACAGCAGGCCGGAGAAGGCGAGCACCAGAACGACCGTTGTGGCGCCTAACTTGATATATCGATGTGTCATAAGGACTTCCGAGGAATGAACTCCTGATTAGAATAGCCCCGACCGGGGTTCGGATGCAATCTCGGCCACAAGCTCATGAACGGCCGCCATCGGCAGCCCGACGACGTTCGAATAAGAACCCCGAATGCGGGGAATGAACCGCGACGCCAGGCCCTGGATCGCATACGCGCCCGCCTTGTCCCGGCCTTCCCTGCTGGCAACGTACCATGCCACGTCAGCCTCCGTGAGCGGCGAAAACTCGACGATGGTCGTTTCTACCCGGCCGCGCTCACTGTGCCCGGCCCTGAGACTGATTCCCGTCAGTACCTCGTGCGGCCGGCCGGACAGCCGGCGCAGCATCGACGCCGCGTCCGAGGTCGTCATGGGGCTTTCCAAGGATCTGCCCGTCGATGACGACCGCCGTGTCGGCCGCCAGGACCACGGTCCGGCTCGGCAGGCAGGACTACAGTCCTGCGCTACACCCGCCTTCGCAGCGTCGTCGTAGCGCAGGTCTTTAGACCTGCCCGAAAACCTCCCACGCCCGCGCCGACTTCTCCATTGCCAGCCGCCGCACGTAGGCCGCCGGCGCCTCGCCCGGCTGCACGCGCTCGTCGAGATCGACCGCGAGCGTGTCGAACACGAACCCCGCGGCTCGCAGCAGATCCGCTCGACGGGGCGACGCCGACGCCAGCACCAGCCGCATCGCCGCGATGATAGGATGAATTCATGCGTCCCATCAGCCACGTCGCGCCCGCCGCGCTGATGGAGCTGCTGCGCATGGCCCCGCTGTCGGACGGCAAAGTGACGTTCGCCTGGAAGACCGCGGTCGGTCCGGCGCTCGAGCGGGCCACCACGGTCAGGCTTGCCGCCGGCACCCTGATCGTGGAAACGACCGGTCCCCAATGGACGCGGGAGATCAGGCGATCCAGCGCCGTCATCCTCACACGACTCAAGACGCTTCTCGGCGACCAGACGGTCCAGTCGATCGAAGTCCGGACACACGAATGAGGGTTGTCACTACCAGGGACACAATGGACACATCCATGAGACAGGCTTCAGGCTCTGGGCTCTGGACTTCGGCCGAAGCCAAAAGCCAAGAGCCTAAAGCCTCGAGAGTCACCGCCATGCGTCAGTCCGTGATCGTCAGCGCCGTCCGCACGCCCACGGGTAAGCTCCTGGGCGTCCTGAAAGGGTTTACCGCGCCGGACCTTGGCGCGATGGTCGTCGCCGAGGCGGTGCGCCGCGCCGGAATCGACCCGGCCATCGTCGACGAATGCATCATGGGCAACGTCGTGACGCGCCGGGGAAGGCCAGAATCCCGCGCGGCAGGCGGCGCTCAAAGGCGGGCTGCCCGAGCACGTCGCGGCCGTGACGATCAACAAGGTGTGCGGCTCGGGGCTCAAAGCCGTGATGCTCGCCGATCAGGGAATCCGGACCGGCGATATCGACATCGCGGTCGCGGGCGGAATGGAATCGGCGAGCAATACCCCTCATCTTCTGCAGAAGGTGCGCGAGGGCCTGCGCCTCGGCAACAGCGAGGTCGTCGACTCGATGATCAGCGACGGCCTATGGTGCGCCTTCGAGCAGTGCCACATGGGCAGCGCGGGCGAAGTGGTGGCCGAGCACTATCACGTGGGACGCGAGGCGCAGGACGACTACGCCGCGCGCAGCCATCAGAAGGCCGCCCGGGCGAGCGACGAGGGCCTGTTCAAGGACGAGATCCTGCCAATCTCGATTCCGCAGCGCAAAGGTCCGCCGCAGATCATCGATCGCGACGAGCCGATCCGCGCCGACACCACGGCCGAGGCGCTCGGCAAGCTGAAGCCGGCTTTCAAGGAGGGCGGGTCGGTGACCGCCGGCAATGCGCCGGGCGTGAACGACGGCGCCTCCGCGCTCGCTCGTCATGGCCGAGGAACGCGCGAAGGCGCTCAATCTCGCGCCGCTCGCGCGCATCGTGGCGCACGCCACCAGCGGGCTGGCCCCGAAGTTCGTGCTGATGACGCCGGTCGAAGCGGTCCAGCGAGTCGCGGAGAAGGCGGGCTGGTCGCTCGACGAGGTGGATCTGTTCGAGATCAACGAAGCGTTTTCGGTGCAGGCGGTCGCGGTGCTCAAGGAGCTCGGGATCGATCCGGCAAGGTCAACGTCAACGGCGGCGCCGTGGCGCTTGGCCATGCCATCGGCTCGAGCGGCGCCCGCGTGCTGACGACGCTCCTTTACGCGCTCAAGCAGCGAAACCTCGAGCGCGGCATCGCCAGCGCTGTGCCTCGGCGGCGGCAACGGCGTGGCGATGGCTGTCGAACGCGTTTGATAGCGATCAACGCAGAAACCGCAGAACCCGCGGAGAAGTTAGGCTCTGCGTGTTCCGCGAGTTCTGCGTCGAATGTTGTGCAGTAGCGCAGGTCTTTAGACCTGCCTTGTGTATACTGCCCAGACTCGACAACGAGAGAGGTCAACATGATGTCGCAACCGCATCGTCTTCTTGTCTCGGTGCTCCTGCTGGGTTCGGCACTCGTATGGAACGGCACGCTGGCGGGACAGTCGGGTGCACAGAAGGGCGAGTGGCCCACGTATGGCGGGGATCTCGCCAGCACGCGGTATTCCCCGCTCGATCAGATCAACGCGGACAACTTCAACAAGCTCGAGGTCGCCTGGAGGTTGAAGACCGATGCGCTCGGGCCGCGGCCCGAGTTCAATTTTCAGTCGACGCCGCTGATGGTCGGAGGCGTGCTGTTCACCACCGCGGGCTCGCGCCGCGCGGTCGTCGCACTCGACGCCGCTACGGGCGAAATGCTGTGGATGCACAGCGAGCACGAAGGCGCGCGCGGCGACGCCGCGCCCCGGCGGCTGTCCGGACGGGGCCTTGCGTACTGGACCGACGGCAAGGAGGCGCGCATCCTGTACGTCACTCCCGGGTATCGGCTCGTTGCGCTCGATGCGAAGACCGGTGCGCTTGCAGCCGGGTTCGGCACCAACGGCGTCGTGGATCTGCGGCTGGACGACGATCAGGACATGGATCTGGTCACGGCGGATATCGGCCTGCATGCGGCGCCGGTCATCTCGAAAGACGTGATCATCATCGGCGCCGCACACCTGGTGAGCGGCGTCGCCGCGGAGCAAGACGAACGCCAAAGGATACGTGCGTGCGTTCGACGTGCGCACGGGGAAGCGCAAGTGGATCTTCCACACGATTCCGGGGCCGGGCGAATTCGGCAACGACACGTGGGAAAAGGACTCCTGGGCGTACACCGGCAACACCGGCGTCTGGGCGCAGATGTCCATCGACGAAGAGCTTGGCCTCGTCTACCTGCCGGTGGAATTGCCGACCGGCGACGCGTACGGCGGTCATCGCCCCGGCGCGGGGCTGTTTGGCGAGAGCCTGGTCGCGGTCGACATCCAGACCGGCCAGCGCAAGTGGCATTACCAGCTCGTGCACCATGGCCTGTGGGACCACGACATCCCGTGCGCGCCGATTCTCGTCGACCTCAATGTGGACGGACGCGCGATCAAGGCGGTCGCGCAACCCGTGAAGCAGGGCTTCGTGTACGTGTTCGACCGCGTCACCGGAGAGCCGGTCTGGCCGATCGAGGAGCGGCCAGTCCCCCAGGGCGACGTGCCGGGTGAATGGTACTCGCCCACGCAGCCGTTCCCGACCAGGCCGCCGGCCTACGACCGGCAGGGCGTCACGCTCGACGATCTGATCGACTTCACCCCAGAGCTGAAGGCCGAAGCGGTGAAGATGGTGTCGCGGTACAAGCTCGGGCCGCTCTTCACGCCGCCGGTGGTGAGCAAGTGGGAAGGTCCGCTGGCGACGCTGGTGCTGCCCAACTTCAATGGGGGCATCAACTGGCCGGGCGCGTCGGTCGATCCCGAAACGAAGATGCTCTACGCGTATTCCTTCACGCAGATCTGGGCGCTCGGCGTGGTGCCGGGCGACCCGACGCGAACCGACTTCAACTACGTCTCGGGCCTGGCGCGCGATCCAAACGCGCCTCCGGCCGGCGCGGGCGGCGGCGGTGGAGGGGGCGGCGGCGGTGGTCTGACGGTGCAGGGCCTGCCGCTCATCAAACCGCCCTACGGCCGGATCACGGCAATCGATCTCAACAAGGGTGACATCATCTGGCAGGTGGCGCACGGCGAGACACCCGACAACATCAAGAACCACCCGGCGCTCAAAGGGTTGAACATACCGCGCACCGGGCAACCGCTGGGCCGCATCGGGACGCTGACGACCAAGACCCTCCTCGTCGCGGGCGAGCCAGCTTTCACCACGACGGCCAACGGACAGCGCGGCGCGATGCTTCGCGCGTACAACAAGGCGACCGGCGCGGAGGTGGGTGCCGTGTATATGCCGGCGCCGCAAACCGGCTCGCCAATGACTTACATGCTGAACGGCAGGCAATATATCGTGCTGGCCGTCAGCGGCGGCGCCTACAGCGGCGAACTGCTGGCGCTTCGGCTGCCGTCGTGACCGCCGCGATCGCGGCGGCCGTCGTTCTGCCGCCTCGCTCTGTGGCGGTCCGCCTTCAGGCGTACGAATCCGGCTAAAGCCGGACCGTGTTGACGGCGCAGCAGCCAGGGCGCACCAGCAACGACGCGGTTTTCACTGCCGCCCAGGCCGGGCGTGGCGAGACTCTCTATCAACAGCAGTGTGCGTCGTGTCACGGGCAGGCGCTCGCGGGCGCCGAGGCGGCGCCGGCACTCGCCGGCCCGGCGTTCTTCGGCTCCTGGAACGAAGCACCACTCGGCGATTTCTTCGAGCGTATCCGGATCTCGATGCCGCAGGACAAGCCCGGGTCGCTCAGTCGGCAGCAGACTGCGGACATCGTGGCCTACATCCTCAGCTTCAACAAAGCGCCCGCCGGTCAGACCGATCTCCCAGGCGACACGGAACTGCTGAAGGCGATCAAGATCGTCCCCGCGAAGTAGTCGCGAGCGACGATCAACGCAGCAACCGCAGAAACCGCAGAACAAACATTTCTCTGCGCGTTCGGCGGGTTCAGCGTTTAACGTTGTGCGCGGATGGACATCACCACGATCGGCGTCGTCGGCGCCGGCACGATGGGCAATGGCATCGCCCAGGTCTTCGCCCAGGCCGGATTTACCGTGCGGCTCGTCGACGTGGCGGAGCCGATGCTCGACCGCGCACGGCGAAGCATCGAGAAGAGCCTGAACAAGCTGGTCGAGAAAGAGAAGCTGCCGGCCGCCGATCGCGACCTGACGCTCGGACGCCTGACGACCGCGACGTCGCTCGATCGGCTGGTCGAGGCCGACTACATCGTCGAAGCCATCGTCGAAAACGTCGATGCCAAACGGGCGCTGTTCACCAGTCTCGACGCGATCGCGCAGGCCGGAGGTGATCCTCGCGTCCAATACCTCCTCGATCTCCATCACGAGCCTCGGCGCGGCGACGAAGCGGCCGGATCGCGTCCTCGGCATGCACTTCATGAATCCGGTTCCGTTGATGACGCTGGTCGAGATGATTCGGGGCCAGGCGACGTCCGACGAGTCGATGCGCGCCGGGTCGGCGCTGTGCGTGCGGCTGGGGAAAACGCCGGTCGAAGCAGCCGACTTCCCCGGCTTCATCGCCAACCGGATTCTGATGCCGATGATCAACGAGGCGATTTTCGCCGTCATGGAAGGCGTCGGCACGCCCGTGGCGATCGACACGGTGATGAAGCTCGGGATGAACCACCCCATGGGACCGCTGACGCTGGCGGATTTCATCGGCCTCGACGTCTGCCTCGCCATCCTCGAGGTTCTGCACGACGGCTTTGGCGATCCGAAGTATCGCCCGTGTCCCCTACTCCGCCGGATGGTGGCGGCGGGCCAGCTCGGAAGAAAATCCGGCCAGGGCTTTTACACGTACTAACCAGAGCCCGAGCACGAGCGGCAGCATGACGGCCAGCTCCCTGACGAGAGCCGTGAGGTTCATCCTGATGCTCGGCCCACTGAAGAGCCGGCGACGTTCGGTCCCCGGGAAGACTTCCCAGTCCGAAATGAACCACCTGTCGTCGAACGGCCACAAGGCCTGGATGCCCCGCGGGGTCGACGGGTCGACGGCCAGCCAGTCGAGCAGCATGTGCGTCGCCCAGGCGCCGGCGCACATGCACGCGATGCGCGCGACCGGCAGGCGCGCCCTGGCGGCGAGCACGCCGGCAACAGCGGCCACGACGGCGACGGAGACGAAACTGTGGGTGATCGAACGATGGAACCCCCAATCAGCAAATCGAGGTCAGGGGCGAACGCGAGGGCGGCGCAGGCGAGCGTGAGGCCGCCTCCCGCCCGGGCGTACCACGGGCCCGCTCGGGAACCGCTCTCCAGGCGCGGTTTCCGGGAAATAGATCGGCGGCCCAGGCGACCGCGATTCCCGCCAGGGCATGGCCAACAGGGCTAGGCATGAGGGTCCCTATCATTGCAGATTCTGCCAATCGCCCAAACAGAGGCGAAAGTGACCTAGTCTGTCAAACAGCTGATTTACAATGTCTTACAAGAATTAATTCACGCAATTGCGCTTGACTTTCGCCCGGCATGATTTTAGGATGACCCAGCTCGAAGTTCGACGTTCGTAGTGTCCGGCTTCAGCCGGACCGTAAAGGAGCAACCGCATGGCAACCGTGGAACGCATCGACCGGCCGGCTAGTGACGACCGTCAGGACCGCGAGAAATTGAAGGCGGTCGATCTGGCCGTCGGCCAGATCGAGAAGCAGTTTGGCAAGGGCTCGATCATGCGCCTGGGGCAGAAAGGCGCGATCCAGCCGATCGACGCGATTCCCACCGGCGCCATCAGCATCGATTACGCGCTCGGTGTCGGCGGCGTGCCGCGCGGCCGCGTGATCGAGATCTTCGGGCCGGAGTCTTCGGGCAAAACCACGCTGGCGCTGCAGGTCATTGCCGAGGCGCAGAAGCTCGGCGGCCTGGCGGCGTTCGTCGATGCCGAGCACGCGCTCGATGCGGCGTACGCCCAGAAGCTCGGCGTCGACGTGGACAATCTCCTGGTGTCGCAGCCCGACAACGGCGAGCAGGCGCTCGAGATCGTCGAGGTCCTCATTCGCTCGGGCGGCGTGGACGTGGTGGTGGTCGACTCGGTCGCGGCGCTCGTGCCGAAGGCAGAGATCGAAGGCGAGATGGGTGACGCGCAGATGGGGCTGCAGGCGCGCCTCATGTCGCAGGCGCTCCGGAAGCTCACCGGCGTCGTGTCGAAGTCGAACACCTGCCTCGTGTTCATCAACCAGCTGCGCGAGAAGATCGGCGTCATGTTCGGCAACCCCGAAACCACCACTGGCGGCCGGGCGTTGAAGTTCTATGCCTCGGTCCGCATCGACATCCGCCGCATCGCCAGCATCAAGGACGGCGACGTGGTCATCGGCGGCCGCACGCGCGTGAAGGTGGTGAAAAACAAGGTCGCGCCGCCCTTCCGCGAGGCGGAGTTCGATGTGATGTACGGCGAGGGGATTTCCAAGACCGGCGATCTGCTCGATCTGGCCGTCGACAAGCGGATCGTCGAAAAGAGCGGCGCGTGGTTCGCTTATGGCGGCGAGCGGCTCGGGCAGGGTCGCGAGAACGCCAAGCAGTTCCTGAAGGACAATCCGGCGGTCTTCAAGGGGATCGAGGAGCGCGTGCGCCGCGAGCTCGGCATGACGCGCGACACCGAATCAGCGACCGCGTAACACGCGCCCGTGCGCCGTGTGTCGGACTTCGCGCATAACCTTTCGTATGTGGTGTCCGGCTTCTATCGTATGTGGTGTGCGGCTTTTATCGTATGTGGTGTCCGGCTTCAGCCGGACATGGTGCAGGCGGGTCCTATCGGACCCGCCTGCCCTTTTGTTATGATCGCCGTTCGGCCGCGATCTCAGCGATCTCACTGATCGCGATAGCAGAGTCCGCTGTGGTCGCTGTGGTCAAAGTGGCGAGGTAGCTCAGTTGGTAGAGCATACGACTGAAAATCGTAGTGTCGACAGTTCGATTCTGTCCCTCGCCACCATTTTTAAGTCGTATGTTACCAGCATGTTACCGGCGAGAATCCGATTCACGAGTTAGACCGACCAATCCCTAGGTGTCACGCCGGGGTCACGTCCAACTCGCATTCACACCTAACGCGGAGCAAAAATCTTCGCACTTCTCGCTCAGCTGCGCTTGTGCTTAGTGGGACCCACCATTCAATGAGCAACGGCGAAGCTGTGGGTCCGCCCCGACGAACGACGTCGTCTTCGCACCCCTACAGATTCGAGTCGAGCTCGGCGCTGCGTCGCGGTGATCGGCGCCGGTATGTTGGGCCCCCGCCTACCCGATCTGGATCGACCTGATCAGCCATAGATGCGAAGTTGAACCGCATCAGCGCATGGCCTCCGAATGCGCGTTCGGAAGCGTCACCGGCGGCAGGATGCGTCCACGCGAGGAAAGTTCGCTGAACCGCGAGAAAGACCCGCGCGGGTCGTCCGACCGGGCTCTGGTGTCGGCGTCCACCACGTCGCCGGGGCTATTCTGTCTCCAAATCTTTGAAGATGGTGACATCGTGTCCTTTCGCTGGAGAAATACTGTTGCATCGATTGGCCATTTCGACTACGCTGTCTGGCGATTGGCCATTTCGACCACGCTGTCTATTTTCGAGCTGCCGGGTCGGTGTTCACGCCCCGGCCGATCGCCCGGACGCGGCCAATGAAGGCGCGAATGAGTAGATTCGCCTCGCGGTGGCAGCGACGCTGTTGGTTTTAGTAGCGCACCGGCGGGGGCCCATGCAAAGCGGCCATCACTGGCGTCGTCCAGGACACGTCGGGTGGCGTCCTCCCGGGAGTGACGGGGAGTCACCAGCCCTGCGCTGATTGAGAGAGGTGCGCGCGGTCGTCAGCATTGTGTGAGACGCGAAGCGCGTGAACTGAAGGACGCATCGGCGGACGAAACCCCCAATTAATCCCACGCAGGAGAAAGAGATCGATGGACCGCAAATTCTGGCGACTCGATGGACGATTCACGCCAACCCTGGTCCGGTGTCTCATCGCCGGCTCGTTGTTCGTGGTTGCGCCGCGCAACGCGATGGCCCAGGTGCACACCTTTCCGAACACCCCTGACGCGCAATCGACGCTCCAGGTCCTGAGGGCGAAGGCCGCCGCGGATGAGTGCTTTGCCTATCTGGCGCTTCCCGCGCCCCTGCCGAAATTCACGAACCCGGCGGACTGCGCGATCTATGCGACGGATCCGCCGGCGAAGAAAAAAGTGAACCAGAGCTACATCTGGGGGATTACCACCGCCGGTTCCGCCGTCTGGTTTGGCACGTTCGCGAATGGCCAGTGCATCACCCAGGCCGGCGTGGCTCCGGCGACTCCCTACCAGACCGACTCCTGGGTGTGCGAGTTCGGCAACAGTCCCTATGTGCCGTCGCCGTTTCCAGACGACCGGATCGGCGATGCGCGGCCCCCGAGAGCCTACGTGTACCAGCAGAGTTCTGGTATGCCCGGGCAGCCCACGTTGACCGACAAGACGCCGAGATACCCGGTGTACGTGAATGCGAACAACCCTGAAGGCATCGTTCCGCTTCTCGCCGCGACACGAGGGATTCGATCGGCGGCGACCTTCGGCGACATCATTCTGCTCGCCGGGCCGAATCTCAATCCCGCCGGCGGGCTGGCTTTTTTCGCATGGAACAGGACCACCGGCGAGTACCTCGGGGCCCGCACGGTCCTCGGCTACAACAACATCCGGCAGTTCCTGACGGTGAATGGCGGGCTGTATTCGGCGGTCGGCAAGAACAGCTGTCCCACGCCGACGACCTGCACGGCGCCGGTCACCGGCGGGCGCATCGTGCGATTGAACCCGACGATCGTCACAGGCTGCGTGTTCACGCCGACGCCCGCCGTGCTGAACCCGGCGCCCTGTTTCCTCTTGAATGGCGGCACCCAGGCGGCTCCGCTGCCCCTGACCGAGGTGGGCAACCTGGATACGACGGGCGGTTCGCTGACGGTGCATAACGGCCGGATCTTCACGGTCACCTGGCCCTCGGTCGATCTTCCGGGTGTGCTGTCATCGCTCTATATGAGTCCCGTTGTTCCCCCGACCGGTCTCACGGCGGCAAACGCCCCTCAGTGGACCCAACTCTGGAAGGCCGACGACTACGAACCGGATCCGTTCATCGCGCAGACGTATGCCGGAGGGGCCCTCGCGTCCTTCGACGGGTATCTCTTCTGGGGCACGTTGCACATCCCGATGCAGCCATTCCTGCTCCTGAACGGGGCGTTTCCTCCGACCACACAGGAAGAACTGTTGCAGGATCTCGCCGGGACCTTCCGGTCGACCGTGGTGTTCCGTGGCAAGGATCTGGATACCTGGAGCCCGGATATCGATCTGCTCTACGGGAACGACAGCTTGCCGGTCTTCACGCCCCCGGGGGGCACTGAACCACGCTGGGCTCTGCAGCCGAACAACACCGGCGGGAACGCGATGTGGGGTCCCGCGGGCCTTGGCAACCCCTGGAATACGTACAGCTGGTCTTCGGCCGTCTTTGACAACCGGCTCTGGCTCGGCACGATGGACTGGAGCTTTACCGCCCAGCAAGGGGCCGACATGCTCAACGACATGGGCGCGAGCATCCCGGAGGAATTGTTCAGCACCGCCGAATTCGGCGGCGACCTGTTCTATTTCACGAGCGCCAATAAACCGGCCTTCCCGGAAAGCACCAATGGTGTCGGCAATCCCACCACCTACGGCATCCGCAATCAGGTCGTGGGCGGGAATCTGTTCCTCGGCATGGCGAACGCGATGAATCTCCTGACCGAGCCTGACGATCTGGCCGCCTTCGGTGGTTTGGGAGGGTGGGAGTTGGACGAACTGGCTCCCAAGATGAATACGCCGGCCGGAACCGACGTGACCGTTTGGCTGCCTAATGGGGTTGCGGTCACGTACTGCAGCGTGAGCACGCTAGGCAACACGGTCAGTGCGACCGTGAGCAATCCATTCGACCTGGCCATGCCTGTCACGCCGCTCCTCGTTCCCAACAATCTGAACGGGCCGAATCTTCTCCCCGAAATCTCTGGACCACCCGCGGAGCTCGTGCTCCTGTGGTCGTCACGATGGGGGCAGGGGTGGGAAGAATGCGCGGAGCCATCCCCCCATGTCAGCGTGCCGCTTCCATCGGGTGCTTCGGCGCCCAAGCTCCTGGAACTGCAGTGGGACGGGACGCAGTTTACGTGGGAGGAGATCACCAGCTGGGTGGATGGGTCCGGAGGGAACGTTTTCGGATGGCTGACGCCAAGATACCTGGGTGTTCTCGCTGTGGCGCCTAACTAGACAGTCTGGTGGTGTGCAGACGATGACTTAGTCTTGCCAACGACGATCGACCCGGTGCGCGGCTTGGCGCCGCGCGCAGGCCGATTTTCGCGCGTCCGCGCGTAACGTTGACGTGTTCGCTCCGCTCATGCTACCCGGCGGCGTTGCAGGGCCAGCAAATCCCAATGGACCGATCGCACCCGATGTCTATGTGAATCCAGTGGCGGGCGCGGTCATTCCGACTTCATTGGATTCTGCGACGGCTGTCTCGGACGGAACGCAGCGCATTGCCCTCAGCTGGACTCAGAGCGATCCGATCGCCTCGGTGCCCTGTAGCTAGTGCCCCGGATACACGCTCAACGCAGAGCTCGCTGAGCACGGAGAGACACGAACCGTCCCGCTGGCATTACACACAAATCAGTACTACGAACGACACGTGGAGCTTGTCTTCTCCGCGATCTCTGCGGTCTCCGCGTTGTACGTTGTCTTTGATACGGTACTGATTCAGCAAGGACGCGGCACTAATAAAACGGCCACAAAGACCCACGAGCCGGCTCAAGCAGCTCTACGCGTGAGCCTCGTCGATAAGCATGAGGTGCCGTTTCAGGTAACCATGCGCAACAGAACCGACGTACACTGATGGCCTCCTTCTGAAGGTTCGTTGCATGGATGGCAGCGGCCTCCACCGCTCATTGGATTCACGGCGAAGAGGCAGTCCGACGTGTTCATCCCGCCTCCGTCTCGATACGTTGCAACGCGCACGAAATCGGGCAATCGTCATCGGCTGCTCGACCAGCCGACTCTGATCCTGGGAGTTGATGCGTTCATCGGCCCCGCGTGCACCTTCGTCTGGACCGCGAAGGCGATACCGAAGTGATCGACCGTTCAGATGGCTGTTGCGGCGCGGTGATCGTGAGCCGGCCTCCTCCCTTCGTGGTCATTGCCGAGTCGAATCCGGCCCATGCGGCGCGGTACGAGGACGCTGTGCGCTCGCTCGGGCTGGGGGGCCGCACCGTCGGCAACGGCGCCGACGCTCTTTCTCTGATCCTCCGGACGCCTTCGCCGGTGCTGGTCGTGGCGAACTCCCTCCTGCCCCGGGTGGATGGCGAGTCTGTCGTCCGGTATATGCGCGCGGGTCAGATCGACGTTCCTGCCATCCTTCTCGGCGACAGTCCTCAACTGGTCGCACGACTGCGTGGGCTACGCATCCCTGACACGGAGGTGCTCTCGATCGACGTCGATCCGCCGGATTTGCGCGCGGCCGTTTCTCGAATGGCTGCACCGGCAATCGCAAGCACGTCCCCAACCGACCTGGCGGCGTCCGAGCCAACGGTGCGGACAGGGGTGCTCGATCGAGGCACAGGAAGGGAGGCGCTCGTCCGGGAATGGGCCCGTGTCGAACGAGACGGAAGCCCCCTCGGTGTCGCCTTATTCAGCGTGAATCGGTTCAAACGCATCAACGATCAACACGGTCAAGCGGTGGGCGACCAGGTGCTCGGGGAGGTCGCGCAGACGATTGCCAGATCGCAACGTGCCGGCGATATCGCCATCCGCTGGGACGCAGACGGTTTTCTCGTGTTGTTGCCAGATGCCGACGAGGCACAGGCCCGGGCGTGTGCGGAACGGGTGAGAGCGGCGCTGGCACTCGTGCAACTCCCGAATGCGTTGGACGTGAGCGTCACTGTCGGAACGGCCGAAATGACCGCCGGAGAACCCATTCAGGACGCGATCGGCCGCGCCGACGAATTGCTCTACAAGAGAAGAGCGGCAGGTCGGAAACCGGAAGAGTGAGCGTGCATCGGTCAGGCAATCAGGCCGACGTGGGTCCCCGGGGCTCGTGCCCGCTGAGCTGGCCGCCCAGTGTGCAGAATTGAACAGCGAGCACCTTCCTGCTTACGGCAGAGTACCGTTTCGCGGCCGCAGAGCGGCCACCGCATAGCTCAATCAAAACAAGCGATGACATCTGCTCGATTTCTGGTCGTAGACGACAACGTGGTCGTCAGGGAAATGTTCGCGGATGCCTTGCGCCAGGAAGGCCATACCGTGCGCACGGCCGCGACCGCGGCGGCGGCCCTGGACGAAGTCGCGCTGTGGCGCCCTGACGCGATTCTGATCGACTACCGCATGGGGCTGATCAACGGCGTCGGATTTCTGTATCGGCTGCGCGCTCACGAGTCGTCGGCTCACACACCGGTCGCCGTGATCACCGGGCAGGTGGACATCGAGGATGCGCTCGCCGCCGAGTGTGCGAGCCTCGGCGCGGCGGTCTACTTCAAGCCGCTCCGCCTTGAAGCCCTGCGCGAGATTGCGCGGGGGCTGCTCACCAAGATCATCCACTGACCGTTTGCGGAAAGGGGCGCGGTCGCTTGCTCGACGCGGAAGCCTTCGCCACCGTCCGCAAGACCACCGTTAAGTCCCAAGCCTAAGACTTACCGCATCCAAGTCGCGGTCCTCGTGTTTAAGCTGTCCAGCCGGATCGTCCGGCAGGACCCCTTGATCGTCGCCGCGTCGCCGGAGATGTTTGCCGTACCTGATCCGTGTCGGCATGCATGAGGTGCAGTTGGGCAAGCAGGAGGTGCAATTTTAGGTAACCATGCGCAACAGAACCGGCGTAGACTGACGAATCTCCTCCTGAAGGGTTCACTGCACGGATCGCAGTCGCCCCACTCCTCGGTTCACGGCTAAGGGCTCCTGAATGTCCACCCCTCCTAACGCGCACCTTGGCAAGCGGCCGAAAGCGTGTTCAACCGCAGCCCTGCTCTCGAGCCTATCGGTATATCAATGACCTCTAAGCTCATTCTTTTCCCGATGTTGCCGCCCGTGGAAAAACCGGCGAGCCTGGCGACGATTCGGCCAACACTGGGAGAAAGTCGCGGCGTGGCGGCTTTGTATGCGGCCGCGTATGTTTCGGCTGGCCGTGGTGCGTCGAACAAGCAGCCATCCTTGGGCGACAACGCGCCCGCTCGCATCGCTGTCAAGCTCGCGCGCTTGGACTACATACACGCCGAAGCCGTAGGCGATGTCGAAGGTCTGGTGGATAACCTCCTCGCAGCGTTCGATCCGGATTACGGGAAAGGCTCGTGATGGATGTGCGCATGGGGGCTATCAGCTTAGCCACTGAGGAATGGGGGGCGTGATGGCGCAACCGAGCAAGACGGGCTACGTGAAGAAAGTCTGCGGGTGCGTGAAGTGGAAAGACTGTGCGCATCCGTGGTATGTCAACTATCGCGAGGGCAAAGAGACCGGGGCTGGCGGCAAGGTCCGAGAGCGCGGGCGGCTGCAGTGTAAGCTGGCAGCGCTCGTCGGCCGCGAGCCCGGCGATTTCGCGGACGCGAAAATGGAGGCCCGGCGGGCGATTGCCGCCTGGAAGGACGGCCGCGATGCACGGGAATTGCTGGCCGGGGACGCGCCGACCTGGCTATCCACCAAGACTGCACACAACAAGAGGCCAACGAAGCTCTCCGTATCTCGAGTGGCCGGCTGATTGACCTTTTCGCCGCGTTTCGACTACGATTCCCCCGCCCAACTGGCCCACCAAGGTTCTGACCCTATCGGTGCAAGGAGCGTCGAATGCAGATCGAGGAACGTACAGTCGGAAGCGTTAAAGTGCTGGATGTGAAAGGTCAGATCACTCAAGGTGACCTTCTGCTCAAGGACAAGATCAATAGCGTAATCAATCAGGGCCACAAGCAGATTCTGGTCAATCTGGCCGGGGTGAGCTACGTCGACAGCGCGGGGCTCGGCGAGCTGGTGGGCGCCTATACGACGGTGACGCGAGGTGGCGGCAAGTTGAAGCTCTCGAACGTGACCAAGAAGACGCACGACCTGCTGACGATCACGAAACTGGTTACCGTGTTCGAGACATTCGACTCGGAGCAGGACGCGGTCAAGAGCTTCGCCTGAGCGCCGTTCGCCGCGATCTCCCTTCCTTCTAGCGGACGTTCGCCTCGGGTTGCCCGGGGCGAATACGCTTCGTCATCCGCACCTCCATCCCGCCCTCGCTGGTTCGCCGGATTGACACCTCGTCCATGAACTGCCGCATGAGGAAAATGCCTCGCCCGCTGGTCCGCAGGATGTTCTCGGGGGCGAGCGGGTCGGGGAGCTGGCTCGGATCGAAACCCTGTCCCTGATCGCGTATGCAGACGGCCAGCTCGGAGGGGTCCGCCGCAGGTGTGGTCGTGAACTCAATCGAGACCGCCCTCGACGCGTCGCAGTTGCCATGAACGATTGCGTTGGTGACGCATTCGCGTACGGCCATGCCGAACCAGTGCACCGCTTCCTCATCGAGCCCGGACGTCTGTCCAACGTGATCGGTCACGAGCTTCACGAGATCGAGCATGTCGACGGCGCTGGGAATTTCCAGGCGAATCGTGCGGGCACCGGCAGTGGGCATGGACGGGGCAACCAGGAATCGGCGCTATTTCGTTACGTAACGCAGCACGAGCGCCGTCACGTCGTCGTGCTGGGCGGCGGCTGCGGCAAAGGCACGGACCTCCGAAAGCAGGCAATCGAGCAATTCGACGGGCGGGCGGTGCCGGTTCGCGTCCACGCAGCTCCGCACGCGCCCCTCGCCAAATTCCTCGCCGGCGGGATTGAGCGCTTCGGTGACGCCATCGGTGTACATGACGAGCAGATCGCCGGGATCGAGCACGAGCGTCTCCTGTTCGTAGACCGCTTGGGGGAACATTCCGAGAATCAATCCCCCGGTTTCCAGCAGCTTCACGCCGTTGCGCCCGATGAGTATCGGTGGATTGTGGCCCGCGTTGCAATACGTCAGGCGTCCGTCCTCCGCCAGCGCCGCGTACACGCAGGTGGCAAACCGCGAACGCACGGACCGGTGAATCAGGCCCTCGTTCACGGAGGACATCAAGGCGGCCGCGGATGCCGCCGTGTTGACCTGAGAGGCAAAGATGCCCTGAATCATCGCCGTGAGAAGCGCCGCCGACGGCCCCTTCCCCGCCACGTCGCCAAGCGCGAAGCCGAAGGTTCCACCCGGCAGGCTGAAATAGTCGTAGAAGTCCCCGCCGATGGCGCGACAGGGAATCGAAGCGGCCGCGACCTCGAAGTGGCCGCCGGACTGTTGCGCCTGGGGCAGGAGCGCACGCTGAATCTCGGCGGCGAGCTGCAGATCCTGCTCGAGCCGCGCCTTTTCCGCCGACTCGCGGTACAAGCGCGCGCTTTCGATCGCCGCCGCGGCCTCGGTGGCGAACGCTTCGAGCGCGTGCTGGGTGGCCGGCGACAGCAATCGCCCTCTTTCGCGGCTGTCCAGATAGAGCACTCCAATCGGCCGCTGCACGGGTCCCGCGTCCGGTCGATCCACGTAGCGGACTCGCGAGAGGGGCGTGCAGAGGACGTGGCGGATGCCGAGCGCCAGCGTTCCCATGTGCTGCCCCGCCAGGCTGTCGTCCGCCAGATCCACGAGCATCTCCTGCTGGCCCGTGGCGAAGACGTGCTGCGGAGTCTTCCGGCTCGTCTCGAAGACCTTGCCGGAGAGCGACACGTGCCCGCGCGCGCGACCGATCGTGAACTCGAGCTCGTCAGAGGCGTTCGCGAGCATGATGAACCCGCGCTCGGCCCCGGTCACATCGATGGCCGAATCCATCACGAGCGCCAGCACGTCGTCGAGCACCCGCGCCGATCCCAGAGCGCGCAAGCCATCGAGCAGGGATGCCACCTGCCTGAAATCGGCGACTGCCGAAGCGCCGGGACCCGAGGGCACGCCTGACTCGTCCAGCAGGAAGACCAGTTCAGCGCCGCTCTTCATGCCGAGCCGGATCTGGTCGCCGTGCCGGAGCACGCGCTCGGTGACCGGCTCGTTGTTGACAAACGTCCCACAGCGGGACCCGCGGTCTCGAAGCAGCCAGCCCCCGTTGTCGCCCTGCTCGACCTCCGCATGCTCCCGGGACACGTCGACGCCGCTCACGCGCAGATCGCTCTCGGTGCGGCGGCCGATCCGGAACAGCGGCTTGTCGAGCGGCACGATACGCTTCCCCTGCGTGTCGTTGATCTGCAGTCTTGGGGTCACGCGTGATGTTTCCTCTTCAGCGTCGGGGAACGATGTGAACGGACTCCGTATCCTCGCACGGATGGAATTATAGGGGGATTCTCCGTAGATCTTCCGTGCACTCTGGGATAATCTACCTGGTTAGCTAACCCTCGCATGACGTGTCCTAACTGCGGCGCAGACCTGCCGCTCGCATCGGGCCGATGCACCGTCTGCGGGAAGCCCGTTTCCGGGACGGTTGTCGCGACCGGCGTACTCACGCCCGTCGCCGGCGCCTCCCCCTTGCCTGGTCTCGGCCGTCGGGACGACGCCACCACCCTCCCTCCCGGACGCGGCAACCCCACGGCAAGCGGTCCGCTTGGCATCGGCGAGTCGTTCGGCCCCCGTTATCACATCCTGCGTCTGCTCGGCGTCGGCGGTATGGGCGCCGTTTACCACGCGTGGGACCAGGAACTGGCCGTCGCGGTGGCCCTCAAGGTGATTCGACCCGAGGTTCTGCGCGACCCGGGCGTTGCGGGCGACCTCGAACGCCGCTTCAAGCGCGAGCTTCTGCTCGCTCGCCAGGTGACGCACAAGAACGTCGTCCGCATTCACGACCTCGGCGAACTGGCTGGCACCAAATACATCACGATGCCCTATATCGAGGGCGCCGATCTCGCTACGGTCCTCAAGCGCGAAGGAAAGTTGCCGGTCGATCGGGCCCTCAAGCTTGCGAGCCAGATTGTCGCCGGGCTGGGTGCCGCGCACGACGTGGGGGTCGTCCACAGGGACCTGAAGCCGGCCAACATCATGGTCAGCGACGACGATCACGTGCTGATCATGGATTTCGGCATCGCCCGCTCGGTTGCCAACTCCGCCGGCGAGACGATGGCCGGGGGCGTCGTCGGCACGATCGAGTACATGGCGCCCGAGCAGGCGCGGGGAGAGTCGGTCGATCGCCGCGCCGATATCTATGCATTCGGCCTGATCCTGTATGACCTGCTCCTCGGCAGGCGTCAGATCGCGGACGGCGAGAGCAACATTACCGAATTGATGCGCCGCATGCAGGGCGCGCCGCCCCCGGCATCCTCGATCGATCCGGCCATACCGAGGGAGCTGGCGGAGGTTATCGACATCTGCCTGCGCCCCGACCCATCGGCACGGTTCCAGACCACTCAGGCCCTCGCCGATGCGCTGACGCAGTTCGACGGGTTCAGCGCGGGCGGCGCAACGTTGAGCGGCAATCAGAGCGTCGGCGTGAAGACGGCGATTCACCCGCCCGTAACGCGTGGTATCGGCCCTCTCCGCGGATGGCGGTTGGCGCTGGCTATCGGCGCCGTTGTGGCCGTGCCGCCTGTCCTCGGTACCCTGTGGTGGGCATCGCGTGCCCCGTCGCCCGTGACGGAATCCACTCCCGGCACGCCGGTGGCGTCTGCCGATCGCAAGCGGATTGCAGTGCTGCCCTTCACGGCGGCCGACGGCGCGCTCGGGCCCGTCGCGACGGGCGTCGGCGAGGCGATCTCCGCGAAGTTGTTCCAGTTGACCGGCGTCGGCCTCGCGTCGGGGCTCGAAGACGCGACCTCGTTGCAGTCGGGGTCTCCGGAGCGGATCGGCCGGGAGCTGGGCGTCAACTTCATCATCGGCGGGTCGGTTCAATCGGTCGGCGATCGCCTTCGGATCGACGTCACGCTCGACGACGTCGCGGCCCGCAGTCGTGTGTGGACTCGCCAGTACTCGGGCTTGACCGCGGATCTCCTGTCTCTCGAGGATCAGATTTACGAAGGTCTCGTCTCGGCTCTCGGGGTGACTCCTGGCAGTGACGATCAGGCCCGGGCGATTGCGCACCCGACCGAGAACTTCGAGGCATACGAGCTGTACTTGAAGGGCCGCAACGCGATGCGCGGCCGGCAGGATCAGAAGAACGTCCAGGCCGCGATCAGCTTTTACGAACAGGCATTCGCGAAGGATGCCGGCTTTGCCCTGGCGTATGCAGGAATCGCCGACGGCGCGCTGCAGATGTACCGGTTTACACGGGAGGGCGCCTGGGTGACAAAGGCGCTGTCGGCGGCGGAACAGGCCGCGCGGCTCGACGACACGCTCCTCGAGGTGCACCTGGCCCTGGGCAACGTCTATCAGGCGACCGGCCGGGTGGCTGAAAGCATCGCCGAGCTCCGGGTCGCGACCCAGTTGGCGCCGAGCTCCGACGATGCGCACCGGCGCCTGGGCCGGGCGTATCTGCGGGGGAACCGCGCGGCCGAGGCAATAGAGGCTTACCAGAAGGCAGTCGAGATCAACCCGTATTTCTGGCTCAATCACAACTCGCTCGGCGCCGCGTACCTTCAGCTCGGCCAGTACGACAAGGCGATTCAGGCCAACCTGAAAGTCATCGAGCTCGAGCCCGACAACGTGAACGGCTACAACGATCTCGGCGCAACGTACCTGCAGACCGGGCAATTCGTGCAGGCGGCCGGCGCGTTCGAACAGGCGCTGAAGCGGTTGGAGAATCCTGAAACCTATACGAACCTCGGCATTGCGTACTACTACGAGGGCAAGTTCGCGGACGCGGTGCCGATGTACGAGAAGGCGGTCGAGCTCAGCCCGAACGCAGAACAGTTCGTGGGCAATCTCGCGGACGGTTATCGGTGGGCGGGGCTCACCGATAAGGGTGCCGCCACGTACGATCGGGCGATCGAGCTGGCGCTGCAGGAGCTTCGTGTGAACCCGCGGAACGCGATCGTCCGCGGGAATCTGGGCCTCTACTACGCGAAAAAAGGCGACGTGGCGCGCGGCGTCAGGTTCATGACCGACGCCCGCGCCATCGACCGCACGAACGTGAATCTCATCTACAACGAGGCGCTCGCATATGCGCTGGCCAAGCGGCCCTCGGAAGCCATCACCGCGCTGAGGGCGGCGTTCGAAGCGGGCTATCCCCTGTCGATGGCGTCGAGCGACCCGGATCTCAAGGCGCTGCAATCAGACCCCAGGTTCGCCGAGTTGGTGGCCGAGTTCTCAAAGCCCCGTTAGGCCCGCCGCTGCCTCGCACGCGTGACGAGGCCCACCAACCCACTTCCGAGCAACATCATCGTCGCCGGCTCGGGAACCGGAGTATTGGGACTATCCGGCAGGTTGACGTTGGGCGTGGTGTTCACGGCCCGTACCGACACGAAGCCGGGGAGTGACGTGAAGACGCGAAGGGAGGAGCCGGGGGGAAGTGCGAACGGTGAAGACGAAGCGCACGGGGGAGAACCCGACTCGCTCCCGGCTGCGCACAGTCGGACGTCATGTTCGTTGAGGATCAAGAGCAGGTCGAAGTCGCTGGCGGCGAGGTCCACGAAATAATTCGGAAACTCTTCGACCTCTGTGGGAACGTCATCGCCGTCAGTGGTCCAGAACCTCAGATCGAGGGAGGAGAGATTGAGCGGTCCGTCAAGCAAGTACTCGTAGGGCTGGCAGAAGTAGCCCGACAGCGCCTCGTCGACGCACGCGGTGAGCTCGAAAGCCGTGCCATCCGTCACGGATGGTGAGCCGTCATCGCCGCCGCGTATGCCGATCGTCGGATCGGGCGGGATCACGCCCGCATAGGCCGGGGCGACGAGTAGCGCCGAGATAGCGAGCGCCGAGATCGGAAACACCAGCCGAATCATAAATGTCACTCCTGTTTCAATTCGAGTTCGCCTGTGGCAAGGGCCATGCCTCGCGGTATCGGCTGGAACTCGTTGATAACTCGGGGAAACGTCTCCGAATCACCGCAAGAGCAAGAGCGGAAGTACGCGACAGGGCTGACTTAACTCTTCCGTGACCACGCGTGAACGTGGCAGGCGGCAAGCGAGAACGTTCAGTATCATGACGCCGCGATCATGAGCACCCGAACAAGCGCCGCCTCGACCCGGAGCTTTGGTGTCGCCTTCCTCGGGTATGTGGGGCTCGTCTTGCTGCTTTTCCGCGACCTGTTAGGACGGTTCTCCACTGCGGTGCCACACGACCTTGGGGATCCACTTCTCAGCACGTGGACGCTCTGGTGGAACGTGCACCGGCTCCCCTTTCTGGGTTCGTGGTGGAACGGCCTCAGCTTCTTCCCCGCGCCCGGCAGCCTGGCGTTCTCCGATCACCGCGTCGGCCTGACGTTTCTTGCCGGCCCGGTCCAATGGATGGGCGGCACGCCGGTGCTGGCCTACAACGTCACCCTGCTTGCCACGTTCGTGCTGTGCGCGCTCGCGGCCCACGCGCTGACGTGGATGCTGACGGGCAGCCATGCCGCGGGCGCCGTCAGCGGGTTGATCTTCGGCTTCAATCCCTTTCGAATCTCCCACATCGCGCATCTCGAATTGCTGGCGGTATTCTGGCTGCCGCTGGCGCTCATCGCGCTCCATCGCTATGTCCGTCAGTACGAGCTCCGTTGGCTCTGCCTGTTCGCGGCGTGCTGGGCGTTGCAGGGGCTGTCGAGCGGGTATTACTTCTTCTACTCGATTCCACTCATCGGGCTGTGGGCGATCTGGTTCGCGCGCGACGAGCCGTGGCGCGGCGTCGGCGCCATCGTGCTGGCCTCCGCCGCCGCGATCGTGGCGTTGCTGCCTGTGCTGCTGGGCTACCGCGCCATTCAGAACCAGCTGCATCTGACACGAAGCTTTGCGGAGATCGAATCATACAGCGCTGATGTCACAGGTTTGTTCAGCGCGACGCCGCTCATGGCGTTGTGGCGGGTGCCCTCGCTCGCCGCAAACGGCGAAGGCGAAATCTACCTCGGGATCTTCGCGCCGCTGCTGGTCGTGGCGGGCTGCTTCTGGCGGCAGCGCCATTCCCTCGCGGCGAGTGGACGCGCCCTGCACGCGCTGCGCGTGGCCGTGGCGGTCGTCGGTGTTGTCTACACGCTGATTACGATTGGCACGTTGATCGGCTCCTGGAGCGTCACGATCGGTCCGCTGAGAATCTCGGCCAGCCGGACCGTGCAGCCGCTCAGCATGGTGCTCTTGTGCCTGTTCATCCTGGGGCTGACCTCGCCGACGTTCGTCGACGCGGTCCGGCGCCGGTCGATCTTTGCCTTCTACACGGTTGCGGCGCTGATGACGTGGCTCTTCACGCTCGGCCCGCGGCCGAGACTGCTCGGACACCTTGTTATTTACCGGGGCCCGTACGAGTTGCTCATGTTCCTTCCAGGATTTGACGAGCGGCTCAGGGTGCCCGCGCGTTTCGTGATGATCACGATACTGGCCGTCGCGGTGGCGGCCGGCATCGCCTTCGTTCGAGTGACGGCATCGGCTCCCCGCACCAGGCGCGCGGCCGCCACGGCGCTGGTGCTGTTCGCGATCGCCGCCGACAGCTGGACCGTCGCCTACCCGATGCCGACGGTACCGCCGTTCGTGCGGCTGCCCGACGCCGTGCCGGGATCCGCCGCGGTCCTCGAGTTGCCGCTCGGCAACGTAGGAGGCGATATCGCCGCCGTCTATCGTTCAATTGACCACGGCCATCCGGTAGTCAATGGCTACAGCGGCTACGAACCGCCCCACTACCGCGTGCTGAGAGCCGCGCTCGGCGAGCGCGACGCCTCGGCGCTGACCACGCTGACGAGGTTCGCGCCGATCGTGGTGATCGTGGCGCGCGACGCCGACCCCGGGGGCGGGCTGTCGGCTTTCGCAGGGAGCCACCCCGGAGCGGTGCGGCTCGAGGACACGGGAAGCCACGCGCTCTTTCTCCTGCCCGGAACAAGCGGTGTGTCACTCGCGGGCGCGTCCGATCCGTCGGTGCCGATCCGGACCGCGACATTCAACCTCGGCGCCTTCGATCTGGAAGCGGTGACGGACGGCGATTCTGAAACGGTCTGGGCAACGCCGAGGCCGCAGCGCGGAGGCGAAGAAATCGTGGTCGAGCTCGACGATGTTTTCAGCGTGTCGGGCGTGTCGCTCGGGACGGGACCGCCGCTCGAGGGCTATCCACGGCGTCTCGCGATTTCAACGTCGATCGATGGAGCCTCGTGGCAGGACGCGTGGACGGGCGCCATGGGCGGTCCCACGATGGAAGCCGTGCTCCAGAATCCGGAGACGACCGAACATCACATCGGTTTTCCGGCGAGGCGCGCGCGGTTTCTCCGGCTGCGGCAACTCGGCGCGCATCCGGATCTGGGGTGGTTTATCGCGGAGCTGAAAGCGTACGGGTCAGCGGGTCGCTGAGGCGGGATCGCCTGGAAGCGTCCGGATAGTGCCCATGTACATGAAGTACACAGTGCCCTTGTCATCGAGACACTTGGACAGGACCTGAATCTCTTCGAGGCGGGTTTGCGGCGGAATCGTCAGCTTCGGGTGCAGCGTAATGACGTTTATCGTGCGTTTGGGCCGCTTGGACTCGGGATCGATGAGCTCCGCCGGTTGAACGGTTCCGCCGGCGCAAAGCGACGGGTTGTTCTCCGGTCCGGAAAAAGCCGAGGTCTGTCCGCCGCCGTACACCAGCACGTCGGTGGCCTGCTCGTTGGCCGAGCCGCCTACGCCAAACTTCACATCAGGGTCGCGCGGCTCGGGATGATTGCTCGCTTCCGGGAGAATGAACGTGACGAACTCGCCGACCTTGAGCTGCTCTGCAGCCGGCGCTTGCGCCACGAGGGGCGCCACCAGAGGGAGAACCACGAGAGCGGAAACAACCCCAAGCCGTATCAGCATGATGTCCCTTATCATCGACATGAACGGCTCGATCCTAACACGCCGGACGCGATTTTTGCCGACCGGTCCGTCTAAAGGGCTGCGCGCTGCCGCTGACACTGGGTTGCGAAGGCATGAAACTTTTCCGCGAAGCGGTGAAAGTCCTGCACGGCCCGCTGGATCTCGGACGGCGAGCCGGGATTCTCCGCCGCGACCTCGGCAGTCTCGGCGCAAAACTCGCTGTCGGCCAGGGTGACACCATCGTCGTCGGCGAAATCCGGCGCCGTCTCGAGGCCTTTGAAGTAGTCTTCGAGCTCGCTGGTGTTCGTCACACGCGGTGCCGGCTGCTCTTCCGCGAAGAACTCCTGAAGGGTATTCACGGCCAGCGACGAATCGGCCTCGGAGTCGAGCTCGGCCGGCAGGAATTCGTTCAAGCCGTCCATTGTCAGGGTGGGATCGAGCCCGTCTGCCCGCTCGAAAGCCGCTCTCGCCAATTTGTTCATATGACGGACATAGGCAAGGGATAAACCAATACGCGTTACGACCATAAACCCTGTTATTACAATACGATACTGACATTAATGGCCCTTGGGGCCTTGACCTCCGCGTGTCTCACAGTAGGACGGGACTTACAAAAACGAATTACGTTCCGGTCGCTCAACATTTCACCATGTCATTGATATAGTGCTTGGCTACAAGCTTAAGGAGGCCGACCTTGACGAGCACATGCGCGGGGACGTTCTGGTTGTATCGCGTGGCTGCGGGATTCCTGGCTGGTGTCACGCTGTCGATCGTCACGGCGACGATGACGATTGCTGCGGCGCAGGGCACGCGGGGCCCGGAGCCATCGCCGGCCGGCTGTGAACGGCTCGCTGCGCTTGCGCTTCCCCACGCAAAGATCACGGCGGCGCAACTGGTGGCTGCCGGTGCGTTCTCGGCGCCTGGTTCTGCCCAGCAGAGCGCCGCTTTCAAGCAACTGCCCGCGTTCTGCCGCGTCGCGGCGACCCTGACGCCCTCCCCGGATTCGCGCATCGAAATGGAGTTGTGGCTGCCGTCGGAAAACTGGAACGGGAAATTCCTTGCCGTCGGCAACGGCGGTTGGGCCGGGAACATCGTCAGGGACGCGATGGCCGCGGGCCTGCGGAGAGGTTATGCGGCCGCATCGAACGACACGGGACACCAGGATGCGGGCGCGGCGTTCGCCCTCCATCCGGAGAAGGTCGTCGACTTCGGTTACCGCGCGATGCACGAGATGACGGTCCAATCGAAAGCCGATCATCGCCAGCTTCTACAACCGCGGTCCGCAGCTCTCCTACTACCAGGGCTGCTCGACCGGCGGGCGGCAGGGACTGATGGAAGCGCAGCGGTATCCTGAGGATTTCGACGCGATCATCGCGGGCGCGCCGGTCAACAACCAGATCAGCCTGAACGTCTCGCAAGTCGCGCTGCAGGTCGAGATGCTGAAAGACCCGTCGCGCATCGTCCCGGCGAACAAGGTGACCCTGTTTGCCAACGCGGTCATGGCCGCGTGCGATGCCAACGACGGGGTGAAGGACAACATCATCAGCGAGCCTCGCAAGTGCACGTTCGATGCGGCAACCCTGCAGTGCAAGGCCGGGGACGCCGCCGATTGCCTGACGGCGCCGCAGGTTGCATCCGCGCGCCAGTTGTATTCGCCGGTCAAGACGCAAAGCGGCAAACAGGTGTACCCGGGACGCGCGCCGGGTGTCGAAGCAGGCTGGGCCGCGCGGATACCGTCGCCGGACGCACCGATGAACCCGCTCTGGGGAGACATGCCGCGATATCTCGGGCATCGCGACGCCAACTGGAACCCGATGTCGTTCGATTTCGACAAGGATCTGGCACTCACGTTCAAGAACGCCAGCTTCATCGAGTCCACCGATCCCAATCTGGCGAAGTTCAAGGCGCGCGGCGGCAAGCTGCTGCTGTGGCACGGATGGGCGGATCCCGGACCGTCGCCCGAAAACACGATCGGCTACTACTCGCAGGTGGCGACCACGCTCGGAGGCAACCAGGAGGACTGGATGCGTCTGTTCCTGTTGCCCGGGGTGGGGCACTGCGGCGGCGGAGTGGGACCCGATCAGGCGGACTTCCTCGGTGCGATGGAGCGCTGGCGCGAGGCCGGCACCGCGCCGTCCAGCATCGTCGCCTCACGTAACCCCGGACGCGGCAACCTCACTCCGATGACGCGGCCGCTATGCCCCTATCCCCAGGTGGCGCGGTACACCGGCACCGGCAGCACCGACGACGCGAACAGCTTCATGTGCGCGGCGCCGTAGGGCGGATCACTGGGCGGACCGCCGCCGTCGACGCTTCGATGCGAGCACGATGATCGTGCGCTCCTCGAGTGTGACGCGCCGCGATCGGCGCGCCTGCTGCAGGATCCCGGCGATCGCCTCGAGCGTCTTGCGCTCCCCGTCGCTCATCTCGCCGCCCTCGATCGCGTCACGCACCGACAACTCCAGGTGCGGAATCGAATATGAAGGGTCGAGGGAGATCAACGCGCGGCCGCTGGCGACCGGCACCAGCTGCACACCGGGCAGCTGCTTGAGCGCCTTCGCGGGGTTCACGATGATGACGGCATGGTTACCATAAGTGGCCAGCTCTGCCGACGAAGTCGATCTTACGCGTGGCTTCCCGTTGCTGCGCTCCGCCAGCTTCACGATCGCGCGGCCGAGATCGACATCGACCGCGCCCAGGCTCGCGAGCACGTCTTCGGGCAGCGTCAGGGTGACGGCGCGCGAAGGCCGGCCGTATTTGGGCGGGCGTCCGGGTCCGTGCTTGAGATGTCTTCATCGTGATACGACATTGTAGCGCCGCGCCAGCACAGCCTTGTGAATTATCTTGTAATAAATAGCGATTCGGTCATATTTCACGTTAGAATATTGACCTGGTCGCGCAAGCTGCCGGGCGACATCACGTCCGCCCCCACTGTGCCCTCCGAGGAGTCCATCGTGAAATCCTGTCGAGCGTCCGTGTTCGTCCTGTGCGTCGTTACCGCTGCCGCCTGCAGCGACAGCTCGCCGAGCGCCCCGGGCACGCCCGGCGGTTCGACCGCGCTGTCGGCGCCCACCCCCAGCTCGCCGGCCGATGCCGCGCAGCTTTCGACGCTCCGTCCGACGCTCGTCGTCACCAACGCGACGTCCGGCCAGAGCGGCGCGAAGGTCTACGAATTCCAGGTCTCCGACCGGAGCGATTTCTCGGCGGCCGCCTCGGCCACGATCGCGCCCTTCACGGTGTTCGCCAATCAAACCAGCGTGCCGGAAGGCGCTGGCGGGACGACCTCGTTTACGCCGGGCGCCGACCTGCAGCCGGCGACGCGCATGTACTGGCGCGCGCGCGTGACGCAGGGCGCGACGACCTCCGACTGGTCGGCGACCAGGACCTTCAACTCCCAGATCGTCGGTTTCAGTCAGGCAGGCGAGTTGTACGACCCGCTTACCGCGAACACCACCATCGGCACGCCGATCGGATCGACGACGTTCGTCGCCGGCAGAGGGCATCCGATCAACGACTGAGGACTCCTACGTGCGATATCAACTGCTCACGACCATCTCGAACGGCGAAATGTCCGTGGAGGTCGAAGGGCTGTACGGAAATGGACCTGGCGGGAAGCTGAAGATCCTCTCGATGTTGGACGGAACCGGCAATCTCTACGCGAGCAAGTACCTCTTCAACGTTCAATACCGCGGGACTGGACGGCAATCCGGACAACGCCATTTCATTCAAGGCGCTCTTCGGTGACGAGGACCTCAAGTTCGAGCCGGACTTCGACCAGCGGGCAGCGTCGGTGATGTCGCTGAACCCGGCGCGCACGTATTTCTGGAAGGCCACATGGAGCAGCGAAGTCCGGCTGGTGATCCAGGACGGTCGGGGCGGTCCGACGATCTATAACCTCGGTCTTCCGGCCGATGGCACCTATGCACCGGTGCCGCATTACGCCTACCTCGGCGCGAGCACGGCCGCCAGGGGAGGAGACGGGCTCGTGGCCGGGAGCGATCTATCGGAACCTGTGGATTGGCAGCAGTCCCGCGGCCGTCGACACTCGGAAATGCGGTGAATTGATTCATGAACAGTGACCCTTTTTTCGCGTTGAGCTCGTGCCGGCGGCGCCGGTTCGCCGCAATCGCTCCTTGCCGTCCTGGGCGCCGCATCCTGCAGCGGCAAGGACGCAGGCTCGCCTGCCGCTCCCGCGCCAAGCGCGGCGCTTGCGGCGCCGACGGCGAAATCGCCCGTTGGCGGCGTCCAGACGCAAAGCCTGCGGCCGGCGCTCGAGGTGAACAACGCCGCGGCGACCGGCAGCGTCGGCACGGTGACGTATCGCTTCGAGCTCTCCGAGCTTCCCGACTTCCCGGCGGGATCCCGCAGTGTCGCCATCGAGAATGTCGCGCAGGGCGACCGGCACGACGTCCACGCTGGTGCCTGTCGAGCTGATACCTGGCAAGCTGTACTACTGGCATGCGCGGGCGAGCAACGGCACCATCACGACGAGCTATTCGACGACCGAAAGCTTCAGGGCCGACAATCGCGGGTTCATCAACGGACAGACCATCTTCGATCCGCTGACCAACGGCCAGACCGTGGCCCACGAGCGGCATGGCGGCCACTTCGTGTCGGGCGACAATGGCGGCTGGCAGGCCGACAGCCGGTCCGACTCGCTCGACTACAACATTCCGACGTGTTCGAGCTGCAGGGTCGAGTTCGACGTGACGAACTTCGATCGAGCTTCACGCCGCCCGAGGACGTGGATCAGAAATGGTTCTCGATGGGCGACGGCAGCACATTCAACGACTTCTTCGCGTTCCGCAACCACGCCTGGAAGATGCAGCATCGAGAAGCGCAGCGGAGACGGCGGCGCAGATCAAGCTGATCTGGCGTCGGGGCTGCAACGACGACGGCAGCTGCGACAACACCAATGACACCAGAGTCGCCGATATCCTGGGACCCGTCGAAGGTCTACCACTTCACGATTCGAGTGGGGCGCCGGCGCCATGTCGGTGAACGTCTGCGAATACAACGGCACGTCGTGCGGCGCGACCGTCTACAGCGCCACCGGAAGCGGGACCTACGCGCCGCCCAACCATCGGATCGAGCTCGGCACCCGTCCGCGTAACGAAACGCTGATCGGCGCGCGGTTCCGCAATTTCAAGGTCAGCTCCGCGGTGAATACACAAGGCAGGTCTAAAGACCTGCGCCACTACTGCCAGTAGAATACTTCGGCGATGGCCGATGCATCGGACGACGTCCGCGAGGCCCGCGAGCTGCGGCTGGACGTGTGGCTCGACGTGGCGTGCCTGTTCAGAACGCGATCGGACGCTCAGTCCGCGTGCAGACTCGGCAAGCTTGCTGTCAACGGCCAGGTCGCGAAGGCCAATCGCCGGCTGCACGTGGGAGACGAAGTAGAAGTCTCCCGGCAGTTTGGACGGAAGCAGCGCGTGGTGGTCCGTGGCTTCGCCGAACGGCACGTAGCCAAGGCCGAGGCGCGGGCCCTGTACGAAGACCTTACGCCGCCGCCTACGCCCGAAGAGATCGAGCTGCGGAAAGCGGAACGGATGTACCGGGCGGCATCGGCGCCGCTGCGAGCGCCGGATAAACGCCAGCGACGGGCGCTGCGCAAGATAAAAGGGCGGGACGACTAGTTTAGAGGTTGGAGGTTAGGGGTTAGAGGCTAGGGGCTAGGGGCTAGCAGGCTAACGCTCCAAAACCTCTAACCTCTAACCTCTAACCTCTGTCTCTTCCTACTTCGGTTTGTACACTTCCGGCCGATTACCTACGTCACCGCCGCTCGCCCCCGAGGTCTGGCGGTAGTTGCGCGTGCCGCCCGTCTCCGTTCCAGCGCCGCCGCCGCCGGTCACATCGCGGCTGCCGGGCCGTTCGTTCGGATCGCTCTCGGCGAGGTCCTCGTCATCCGAGCCAGCGCCTTCCGGAATGTGATCAGTGGTCCCCGGAGCCGGGTCCATATCGCCAAACACTTTGTTCTCGATGCGGTCGTTGTCATCCTTAGCCATAGAACCTCCAGGCAAAACAAACGCAAGCGCGATGCCAAAGCCACAGCGGCTTCAGGCTATGGGCTCCAGACTCCGGGCCTTAGGTTCTGGCTTCAGGCTTTTGACCGGACGAGGCCCAAAGCCGAGCGCCTAAAGCCCAAAGCCTACTTAAAGATTCCGCCCAATTTCCTGCCCAAGCGATTTCAACATGCCTTCCACCGCCCGCATCGCCCGCTGCCGCAGCGTGCCGCGGTGAACCAGACAATGCTCAGTTGGAATGGCGTCGCCACTCTTGAAGTACTCCGTATACAGCGAACACTCCTCCACCGGCCGAAGGTACGACACATTGCAAAGCTCGACCGCTTCGAGGCCGTCGGGGATGGCGAACTCCGCGGCCGGCCGCGCCCGGGCGACGCGCTTCATGAAATCCGCCCAGATCGGCAGCGCGATCCGCGCCCCGTACGCCTCGCGCCCGATCGTTGCGGGCTGATCGAAGCCGACCCAGACCCCCACCACGACCGAGCTCGAGAAGCCGACAAACCATGCATCCCGGTACTCGTCGGTCGTCCCAGTCTTGCCGCCGACGGGCCCCCGAACGCCGAGCGTCCGGACCGCCGATCCGGTGCCCCGATCGATCGCATCCCTCAACATCGTCACCATCTGAAACGCCGACTGTTCGCCGATGATGCGCTGCCGCTCCACCGGCCGGGTGAGAACCTCGTCGTCGTCCGCGTCGAGCACGCTGACGATGCCGCGAGGCCGTGCGAGTTGTCCACCGCCCGGGAAGATCGTGTAAGCGGCGGTGAGATCGAGCGGCGAGACGAGCCCGGTGCCGAGCGCGAGCGACGGCACATCGGGCAGCCCGTTCAATCCCGCGTCGGCGGCAAGGCGCAGCACCGCCCGGGAGCCCACCTGCTTCTGCAGATCTGCCGCGGCCGCGTTGTTCGATTCGAGCAGCGCCGCACGCAGCGTCAGCGCATCGGCTTGTTCGGCTCCGGCATTCCTCGGATTCCACTCGGGATCCTCGGGCGCCGGCACCTCTGCCAAGGTTCGACAGCACCGACGCCGGGCGAGTATCCGTTCTCGAGCGCCGCGGCGTAAACGATCGGCTTGAAGGCCGATCCCGGCTGGCGGCGGCTGCGAGTCGCCCGATTGAAGGTGCTGCGCCCATAGTTGGCGCCGCCGACCATCGCGAGAATGTCGCCGGTGGACGGATCGAGCGCGACGAGCGCCGCCTCGAGTCCCGCCGGTTCAGGCGCTGCAGGCCTGCCGCCACCGCGCGTTCGGCCGCCTCCTGCAGGTCGGGCCGGAACGTGGTGTGAACCTTCCAGTCGGGTGGGTGATCGCCGCCAAACTCGTTCCGGAACTGCTGTCGCAGAAAGTCCTTCGCCCATCCGCCGCGCGTGTCGGCCGGCTGGCGAACGGCTGCACCTTCGGCCGCACGGCCCGGGCCGCCGTTTCCTGTTCTGCCGTGATGAAACCCTGCTCCCGCATCGCCGCCAGCACCAGGCGGCTGCGTTCGAGCGCGCCGTCGTAGTTGGACCAGGGAGAGAGCGCCGACGGCGCTTTCAGCAGTCCCGCAATGAACGCGGATTCGGCCAGCGTGAGCGATCGAGCCGGTTTTCGAAACACATGCTGGGACATCGCCTCGACGCCGTACACCCCCGCACTCAGATACACGCGGTTGAGGTACAGCTCGAGAATCTGTTCCTTGGTGAGCTGCGCTTCGATCAAGAGGGCAATCGCCGCTTCCTTGGCCTTGCGCCCGTACGTCCGGGCGTTCGACAGGTAAAGCGTGCGCGCCAGTTGCTGCGTCAGGGTGCTCCCGCCTTCGACGGCGGCGCCTTCGCGGACGTCGCGGTAAATCGCGCGGGCGATGCCGATCGGATCGAGCCCGGGATGCCGGTAAAAGCGGCGATCTTCGATGGCGACGACCGCGTGCTGGAAGTCCAGCGCGATGGCGGAGAGCGGCACGTCGCGCCGCTGCGCATCGAGGGTGAACCACGGCCGTCCGTCGGCGCTATAGAACACCGTATCGCCGACCCCTCGCGTCAGACGATGAACGGCGACGGCCTGGCGCGACAGCCACCAGACCGACATCCCGCCGCCGACAACCAGAGCGCCGACCAGAGTCAGCGCAAGCCAATCCAGCAGCCGGCGGGGGCGGAGCAGGTTCAACGGGATCTCCTTCCTCTTCGAGCAGCCGCTTGGCGGCAGCGTCGGACGCGGTGCGGTAGTGCTGGGCGCGCTGCTCCTGCCGCCGCGCGTAGAAAAACGCGACCGCGAAAATCACGACGATGAGGCCGAGCGACAGCCATTTGGGGATCTCGAAGCCGATGTAGCCCTCGGCGTGCAGGAACTCGATGAGGAGCTTGATGCCGACCCACCCGATGATGACGAATGCCCCGTCGACGAGCGCCGGGTAGTGCTCGATGAGCGCCAGGAGGCGGCCGATCACCAGCCGCATCGCGATGATCCCGAGGATGCCGCCGGTCAGAATGACCCACAGCTTCGGGGACATGGCGACGGCGACGAGAATCGAGTCGATGGCGAAGACCAGGTCCGTCATTTCGACTTTCGCGACGGTGACCCAGAACGCGCTGATGCCCATCCAGGCCTGAGCCTTCGGCGGCGTGCGGCGCCCCTCGGACGTCTCGCCGCTCGCGAAGTGCTTGTACACCAGGAACAGGAGGTACCCGGCGCCGACGATTTTTACCCAGGCGAGCTCGATCAGATACACCGCGAGCAGCGTCGCGAGGCCGCGGAACACGAAGGCGCCGACGATGCCGTATCGAAGGGCTTGTTTCTGCTGGGATTTGGGCAGGCCGAGCACCAGCACGGCGAGCACCATCGCGTTGTCGGCGCTCAGAAGGCCCTCGAGCGCCACGAGCAGCGCGATGGTCACCAGGTCTGCGGCTTCGATCATGAGGTCCAGAATACCTCTGTTAAGTTGACACGCATCGTATCAAGCTTGATACTTGGAGAGCGGCGCAACTCTTGATTAGGGGACGGGTTCCCGTACGGAGACCCGTCCCCGTACAGGTTCGTGAAAGTCCATGACGCTCGATCAGGAGCTCTACTTCATCAGCGTCGCGGCGCGGATGCTCGGGATGCATCCGCAAACCCTGCGGAAGTACGAACGCCTGGGGCTGGTTCAGCCGACGCGCACAATCGGCAGCATGCGCCTCTACTCGCGCGACGAGCTCGAGCGCCTCAAGATCATCAAGCGCCTCGTGGAAGACGGCGGCATCAACCTGGCCGGGGTGCAGCGATTGTTGTCGATTGCGGAGGTCGTGCAGCGAATCCGGCCGCTGATGCGGGAGGAGGCGCTTTCGACGCGCGACACCCGGCGCCTGACGCAGGAGCTCGATCAGCTCATCCGCATGCTCGGTTTGGAATAGACGGGGCCGTAGCTCTTTTCCCGAACAGTTATGGAATTCAAGGACTACTACTCGACGCTTGGCGTCGCGAAAACCGCGACGGAGAAAGAAATCAAGCAGACGTACCGGAAGCTGGCGCGCAAGCACCATCCCGACGTCAATCCCAACGACAAGTCCGCGGAAGCGCGCTTCAAGGAAATCAACGAGGCCTACGAGGTGCTCGGCGATCCCGCCAAACGGAAGAAATACGACGAACTGGGGGCGAACTGGCGCATGTACGAGCAGGCAGGCGCGGCCGGGGCCCCCGGCGCCGGCGCCGGCCCGCAGGGCGGCGGCTTCCGCACGATGACGGAAGAGGAAATGCGCGAGATGTTCGGCGACGGCGATCCCTTCTCCGATTTCTTCCACACGTTTTTCGGCGGCGCGGCCGGGCCGAGCGGCGTCGGAGGCCCTGGAAGCGACGAAGGGGGCCGGACGAGACGCGGACGCGTCGCGCGCCAGGGGCGCGACGTCGAACACGAGCTCGAGCTGGGGCTCGAGGACGCCTATCACGGCACGACGCGGCGGCTGTCGATGACGCACGATGGGCAGGCGCGCACCGTCGACGTCCGGATTCCGCCAGGCGTCGGCGACGGCTCGCGCGTGCGCGTCGGCGGCGAAGGGCGAGCACGGCACCGGCGGCGCACAGTCGGGCGATCTGTACCTGCGCATCCGGCTTGCGCCGCATCCGAAGTTCGAACGGAAGGGGCGCGATCTGCATACACACGTCTCGGTGCCCTTGACGACGGCTGTGCTCGGTGGCGAGGCGGAAATCCAGACGCTCGCGGGCAAGCCGTGCGGCTCAAGATTCCGCCGACGACCCAGAACGGGCAGGTATTCCGGCTGAAGGGTCATGGGATGCCGGCTGTCGGCAAGCCGGAGGAGCACGGCGACTGTATGCAACGGTCGACGTCGAGCTGCCGCGCGAGCTGACGCCGGAGCAGCGAACGCATTTCGAAGCGCTGCAGAAACTGGAGAAGGGCGCGAAGAACTCTGCGGCATAAGCCGGACTCAAGACACGAGTACGGCCTGACATTCGACGTGTCTTCGGACACGAGAAGCGACGATGAATATCAACAAGTACACGGAAAAAGCCCAGGAAGCCGTCGCCAGCGCGCAGCAGCTCGCCGAGCAGATGAGCCACGCCCAGATCGAGCCCGAGCATCTGCTCGTGGCGCTCATCGAGCAGAAGGAAGGCATCATCCCCGAGCTCCTGCGCAAGATGGGCACCGACCCGGCCGCGATTGGCGCGAGCGCGCGGGAACTCATCGCGAAGATGCCGAAGGCGTACGGCGGCTCGCAGCCGGGCCTGTCTCCCCGGTTGAAGATGGTCACCGACCTGGCGCAGGCCGAAGCCGATCGCCTCAAGGACGAGTACGTCAGCACCGAGCACCTCTTCATCGCCATTGCCTCGGAAACCGGGCGCTCCCCTGCCGCCCAGGTGCTGGCGCAGCACGGCATCACGCGCGACAAGATCTTCGAGGCGCTGACGAGCGTGCGCGGCTCGCAGCGCGTGACGAATCAGAACCCCGAAGGCACCTACCAGGCGCTCGAGCGCTACGGCCGCGACCTGACCGAGCTCGCCCGCCGCGGCAAGCTGGATCCGGTGATCGGCCGTGACGAGGAGATCCGGCGCGTCATCCAGGTGCTGTCGCGTCGGACGAAGAACAATCCCGTCCTCATCGGCGAACCCGGCGTCGGGAAGACGGCCATCGTCGAAGGCCTGGCCGGCCGCATCATCCGCGGCGACGTGCCTGAAGGGCTGAAGAAAAAGCGCATCGTCGCGCTGGACATGGGCGCGCTCGTCGCGGGCGCGAAGTATCGCGGCGAGTTCGAAGAGCGCCTAAAGGCGGTCCTCAAGGAGATCGCGGACTCGGAGGGCCTCGTCATCCTGTTCATCGACGAGCTGCACACCGTGGTCGGCGCGGGCGCGGCCGAGGGCTCGATTGACGCGTCGAACATGCTCAAGCCGATGCTCGCGCGCGGCGAGCTCCACACGATTGGCGCCACCACGCTCGACGAGTACCGCAAGTACATCGAGAAGGATGCGGCGCTCGAACGCCGGTTCCAGCCGGTGATGGTCAGCGAACCGACCGTCGAGGACACGATCAGCATCCTGCGCGGCCTTCGCGAGCGCTACGAGATCCACCACGGGGTGAAGATCAAGGATTCGGCGCTCGTCGCCGCCGCCGTCCTCTCGCACCGCTACATCTCCGATCGGTTCCTCCCCGACAAGGCCATCGATCTGGTGGACGAAGCCGCGTCCAAGCTGCGCATGGAGATCGACTCGATGCCCGCGGAGCTCGACGAGCTCTCGCGGCGCATCATGCAGCTCGAGATCGAGCGCGAGGCGCTGAAGAAGGAGAAGGACAAGGCCTCCAAGGAACGGCTCGAGCGGCTCGAGAAGGAGCTGGCCGATCTGAAGGAAGAGCGCGACGCGCTCTCCGCCCACTGGCAGCAGGAGAAGGAAGCGATTCAACGGTCACGCAAGCTGAAGGAGGAGCTCGAGGCGCTGCGGCTGGAAATCGAGCGCGCGCAACGCGCCGGCGACTACACCAAAGCCTCCGAGCTTCAATACGGCCGCTGGCCCCAGCTCGAAAAGCAGATTCGCGACGAAGAAGGGGCGCTGGCTGCGCTGCAGAAGGACAAGCGGATGCTCAAGGAGGAAGTCGACGAGGAAGACATCGCCGAGGTCGTCAGCAGGTGGACGCACATCCCGGTCAGCCGGATGATGGAGGGCGAAGTCCAGAAGCTGCTGCACATGGAAGAGCGGCTGCACCAGCGCGTCATCGGACAGGACGAGGCCATCAACGCCGTCGCGAACGCGATTCGTCGCGCGCGTGCCGGGTTGCAGGATCCCAACCGGCCGCTCGGCAGCTTCATGTTCCTCGGCCCGACCGGCGTCGGCAAGACGGAGCTGGCGCGGGCGCTGGCCGAGTTCCTGTTCGACGACGACCACTCGATGATCCGCATCGACATGTCGGAGTACCAGGAGAAGCACACCGTGTCCCGGATGGTCGGCGCGCCTCCCGGATACGTGGGCTACGAGGAGGCCGGGCAGCTGACCGAGGCGGTCCGGCGCCGCCCCTATGCCGTGGTTCTCTTCGACGAGATCGAGAAGGCGCATCCCGAGGTGCTGAACGTCCTTCTTCAGCTCCTCGACGACGGCCGCCTGACCGACGGCAAGGGCCGCACGGTCGATTTCAAGAACACGGTCGTGATCATGACGTCCAACCTGGGAAGCCAGTACATCGCGGAAGCGGCGCAGGACGACGGCGCGGCGGGGGCCACCCGCATCGAGCTGCCGGAAGGCATTCGCCGCGCGGTCATGGTGACGCTGCGCGAGCATTTCCGGCCCGAGTTCCTCAACCGCCTCGACGAGATCATCTTCTTCCATCCGCTCGGCCGCGAGTCACATGAAGCGGATCATCGACATCCAGCTGTCGGGACTGGTGAAGCGGCTCGAAGAGCGGAAGATTCGCGTGCAGCTGACCGATGCGGCGAAGGAGGAGCTGGTCCAGGAGGGCTACGATCCCGCGTATGGCGCGCGGCCGCTCAAGCGCGCGATTCAGCGCCGGGTGCTGGATCCGCTCGCGCTGCGGGTGCTCGAGGGCGACTTCACCGAGGGGGACGTCGTGATTGTCGATCGGAAACCGGGCGGGGGGCTCAAGTTCGAAAAGCAGGACGTGGTGAGAGCATAATGGGCAGGAGGGCTAGGAAAGGCAGGACGGGTCCAGCCCTTCCCGCCTGTCCAGCCGACTGAATCATGGCTTCACCCAAGGCAAATCCTCGCGGCGGAGATCGCGGCGCACGGCCGGGCGGTCAGCGGCCCAACGCCTCCTTGTGGTACGGCCTCGCGTTTCTGATGGTGCTCGGGTTCGCGCAGCTCTTCTTCATGACGCCGCCGGGCCGGTCGGTGCCGTACAGCGAGTTCAAGACGCTGCTGAGGGACAACCAGATCGTCGACGTTGTCATCAGCGATCAGCTGATCCGGGGCACTCTGAAGCAGGCGGCAGGCGCCGACCCGAAGCAGTCCCCGCAGTTCACGACGACCCGCGTCGACGATCCGAAGCTGACCGAAGAGCTCGAGGCCCGTGGCGTGAAGTACACCGGCGAAGTCGACCAATCGATGGTTCGCCGAGCTGCTCAGCTGGATCATTCCGCTCGTCTTCTTCGTCGCGATCTGGGGGTTCTTCTTCCGGCGGATGGGCGGCGCCGAGGGCGGCGTGATGTCGTTCGCGAAGAGCCGCGCGAAGATCTACGCGGACGACGAAGTCAAGGTGCGCTTTACCGACGTGGCCGGCGTGGACGAAGCCGAAGAGGAGCTCAAGGAGATCGTCGAGTTCCTGAAGAACCCCAAGAAGTACACGAACCTCGGCGGGCGCATTCCCAAGGGCGTGCTGCTCGTCGGCCCGCCCGGCACCGGCAAGACGCTGCTGGCCCGCGCGGTGGCCGGCGAAGCGCACGTGCCGTTTTTCAGCCTGAGCGGATCGGAGTTCGTCGAGATGTTCGTCGGCGTCGGCGCCGCGCGCATCCGCGATTTGTTTCAGCAGGCCGAGGCCAAGGCGCCCTGCATCGTCTTCATCGACGAGCTCGATGCGCTCGGCAAGGTCCGGGTGCAGAGCCCGCTCGGCAGCCACGAAGAGCGCGAACAGACGCTGAACCAGCTGCTGGCCGAGATGGACGGCTTCGATTCCCGCAAGGGCGTCATCATCATGGGCGCGACCAACCGCCCGGAGGTGCTCGATCCGGCGCTGCTGCGACCCGGCCGCTTCGATCGCCAGGTGCTGGTGGACAAGCCGGACGTGAAGGGCCGCGAGGAGATCCTCCGCATTCACTCGAACACGGTGAAGATCGCGCCCGACGTGGACATCAAGGTCGTCGCCGCGCGCACGGCCGGCTTTGCGGGCGCGGACCTCGCCAATCTCGTCAACGAGGCGGCGCTGCTCGCCGCCCGGAACGACAAGACGTCGGTCGGGATGAAGGACTTCGAGGCGGCGATCGACCGGCTGGTGGCGGGGCTGGAGAAGAAGCGCGTGATGAGCACGAAGGAGCGGGAGATCGTCGCGTACCACGAATCGGGCCACGCGATCGTCGCCAGCATGCTGCCGGACCTCGATCCGGTGCACAAGATCTCGATCGTGCAGCGCGGCTTCGGCGCGCTCGGCTACACGATGCAGCTCCCGCTCGAGGATCGCTACCTGATGACCCGCCGCGATCTCCTGAGCCAGCTGGCGGTGCTGCTCGGCGGCCGCACGGCCGAAGAGATCGCGCTCAGCGAGATTTCGACCGGCGCCCACAACGATCTCCAGCGCGCGACCGATATCGCCCGGGCGATGGTCACCGAGTACGGCATGAGCGACGCGCTCGGGGCGATCAACTACGACGGCAACAAGCGCGCGCGCTTCCTCGACATTCCGATGCCGCAGGAGCGCGGCCTGCACGGCGAGGACACGGCGCGGCTGATCGACGCCGAGATCAAACGGATTCTGACCGAAGCGCACGACAAGGCGCGCGACATCCTGACCGAGCATCGAGACGATCTGGAAACGGTGACGCGCCGCCTGCTCGAAATCGAAGTGATGGAGGGCGAGGAACTGCGCCGCATGCTGGGCCTGCCGCCCTCGGCGCACGACACCTACGAAGCGAAGACTCCCCTGCCGCCGATCGACTCCCCGTCGGCACCTTCCGTGTCATAGCAAACGACGATCGGAACCGCAGGTTCTACGTCGCGATCGCCTTCCAGTTCTTCGTCAGATACTCGGCCGTCCGCCACGCCAGCGCCTGCGCGGTGAGCGTCGGGTTGCGCGCGCCGCTCGTCCCCATTACCGACGCGCCGAGGATCCCCAGGTTCGGCGCCTCGTGCGAGAAGCCCCAGCGATCGACGACGTTCGTCTCGGGGTTATCGCCCATCCGCGTGCCGCCATAGGCGTGTGTCGAGGGGCCCATCGTCCCGATGCCGCTCCCTTCGGTCGCCACCGCCCCCGCCGCCATGAACCACTCGGCCATCTTGTCCTGGATGAAGGCCGCGACTCGCTTTTCGTTGTCTTTGTGATCCGCCGTGATCCGGCACACAGGGAATCCAAGCGGATCCTTAACGGTCGGATCCAGATCGAGGTAGTTGTCCTCGTACGGAAGCGTGGTCTTCTGAAGGTACGCCGTATTCCAGCGGTCGGCGTTCTGCTTGACGAACCCCTTCCACGCGGAGCCCCAGCGCGGCGCCTTCCCGAACGTGCTCATCCCGGCGGCGCCGATCGGCCGCCGGTCGGAATAGACCCAGAGGTTTCCACCGCCGATGAAATCGAGACCGGCGTGGTCGAAGTTGTCGTCCGCCCAATCGTCGATGGCGACGCCCTGCGCGGGCAGGCCGTACCAGTTGTTCAGGTCGCGCGGGAACAAGGCGGTGACCGTCGCACCGATGTTGTGGCTGAAATAGTGGCGGCCCACCTGAGCGTGGTTGTTCGACAAGCCGTCGGGATACGCCTTCGATTTCGACAGAAGGAGCACGCGGACATTCTCGTAGACGTAGCTCGCCAGCAGCACGACCCCCGCCGGCTGAAAATACTCCATGCCGCCCTTGACGTAGTTGACGCCGCTGACGCGGCCGTTCGTGTCAACCTCGATCGTGGTGACGGTGGCCTGGGTGACCACCTCGAGCCGTCCGGTCGCCTGCGCTTTGGGAATCGTGGTCACCGCCGTCGAACCCTTCGACCTGATGTGACAGCCGCCGCGGCTGCAGAAGCCGTGATACGCACACGCCGCCCGGTTGTCATACGTCCGGGAATTGATCGCGGCCGGTCCCGGGAACGGATGCCATCGAAGCCGCCGGGCTGCGTCCGCCATCATGTCCGTGAACCCGGTGCCCCTCAACGGCGGCATCGGATACTCGCGTTTCCGGATGCCTTCGAAGATGTTGCCGCGCGCATCAACCTTTCCGTTGATGTTTCCGCCCTTGCCCGACACCCCGAGCTCGTGCTCGGCCTTGTCGTAATAGGGCTCGAGCTCGTCGAGGCCGAACGGCCAGTCCTCGACCGTCGATCCCGCCGGGATGCGCGAGCGGCCGTACCGCCGCGTCGTCTCGCTCACCACCTTGAAGTCCCATGGGTTGAGACGCCAGCTCTGCGCCCAGTAGTGAAGCGTGGTGCCGCCGACTGCATTCATCATCGGATGAATCGCCGGCCGTGGCGAGTACGGCGCGGCCGCGTTGGGCCGATGCGTCGGCACCTCGCGATTGGCCTTCTGCACCGCCTGCGGCCAGCCGCGGACGTTGTTCCGCAACTCGTCAGGAGCGAAATCGTCGGGACCCAGCCATGTGCCAGCCTCGAGTCCGATCACATTGAGCCCGGCCTGCGCGAGCGGAAGCGCCGCCACGCCGCCGACGGCCCCGAGGCCGACGATGACGACATCGGTCCTCGCCAGGTCAATCGCCATGCGGCGTCCCCCGTTCCAGGCTGGCTCGCGCGGGCCTTTTCCGCGAGAACATCTCGTGATCGTAGGCCGACCTGTGAGTCGGCTTCAGCCGCGGATCCAGCCGCTGATCGTTGCCGGACACGGCGAGCCTGATGCCTGGATAGCCGATCAAATCCCATCCGACGAAATTCGCGTTGCCTCCGTAGTAGGGATCGCAGAAAGTGCCCTGGATGGTGTGCGCGCGGACCAGATTGAAGAACGTCAACGCATCAGGCGCGAAGCCGGTGGCGATGTTCGTCTCCATGTCGTTCAATACCGCATCCTGATCCCGCGCCGAGAGCCGGTCGAACGGCGCGCCCCTGGTGCCCCGGGCGTAGGCATCGACGGCTGCGAGGCCGGTACGGTACGCGTCGAGCGACGCCGCGAGTGCGCCGCCGAGCGCGCGATCGATGTAGTGGGCCGCGCGGGCCTCGGCAGCGCCAGGTCCGTTCTCGTCGGTCGGTATGAGACGCGCCACGATGGCTTCGAGTGTGTCAGCCTCGGCAGCGGCGAGCGTCTCCAGTGGCTCACGCCGTGCCTGGACCTGAGCGGGCGGAAACGCGGCAGGGGGAACGGCGAGGGCAGCGGAGGAAGCAAACGCGTCGACAGGAACGGCTGCAGCCGCGGCCCCCACGATGCCCACACGTTTCAGGAGATCGCGGCGCGAAAGCACGGCCTTTTCATCGTCCGCTCTCTTCGTCATCGCTTCCCTCCTGTTTCAGCGCGCTTCAATGACGCGCGTGACCGACAGGGCGCCGACTTCGCGGAGTTTACGGGGCGGGTTTGTCTTCGCTACCGGGCACGGCCGCCTCGGCGGCCTGGAATCCGATCTTGGAGTGCGTGCCGTCGCAGAACGGCTTGCTTGTCGAGGCGCCACACCGGCACAACGCGAACGGACGCTTCGCGATCTGGTACTCGACACCGTTCCAGTCCACCACCTTCACGTCGTCGCCCTCAACCTTGTATGGCCCGTTCTGCCTTACCGTGATAATCGCCATCGGAGCTCCGATCGTCATCTCACCTTTGCATCGACGCCAGGAAGTCGGCGTTCGTCCTGGTCTTCGACATCTTGTCGAGCAGCAGCTCCATCGCTTCGACCGGCGACAGCGGGCTGAGGACCTTCCGCAGCACCCAGATGCGGTTGAGATCCTCCTTGGAGATGAGCAGCTCCTCTTTCCGCGTGCCGCTCTTCTGCACGTCGATCGACGGAAACACGCGCTTGTCCGTGAGCTTCCGGTCGAGATGGATTTCCATGTTGCCGGTGCCCTTGAACTCCTCGAAGATGATGTCGTCCATGCGCGAGCCGGTATCGACGAGCGCGGTCGCCATGATGGTCAAAGACCCGCCCTCTTCGATGTTGCGCGCGGCGCCGAAGAACCGCTTGGGCTTCTGCAGCGCGTTCGAGTCGAGGCCGCCGGACAGCACCTTCCCGGACGGCGGAATGACCGTGTTGTAGGCGCGTGCCAGACGGGTGATCGAATCGAGCAGGATCAGGACGTCTTTCCTGTGCTCGACCAGCCTTTTCGCCTTCTCGATGACCATCTCGGCCACCTGGACGTGGCGTTGGGCCGGCTCGTCGAATGTCGACGAGATCACCTCGCCCTCGACCGAGCGCTGCATGTCGGTCACTTCCTCCGGCCGCTCGTCGATGAGCAGCACCATCAGATAGACCTCGGGGTGATTCTTCGCCACCGACTGCGCGATGCTCTGCAGGAGCATCGTCTTGCCGGTGCGCGGCGGCGCGACGATCAGCCCGCGCTGCCCCTTCCCGATCGGCGTCCACAAATCCATCACGCGCGAGGAAATGCTCTCCGGCGTCTCGAGAACCAGACGCTCCTGCGGATAGAGCGGCGTCAGGTTCTCGAAGAACAGCTTCTCGCGCGCCTGATCGGGCGCTTCGAAGTTGACCGCCTCAACCTTGATGAGCGCGAAGTAGCGCTCCCCCTCCTTCGGGGGACGGATTTGCCCCGACACGGTGTCGCCTGTCTGCAGATCGAATTTCCGAATCTGCGAGGGCGATACGTAAATGTCGTCGGGTCCCGGCAAGTAGTTGTAGTCAGGGGCGCGAAGGAAGCCGAAGCCGTCGGGCAGCACCTCCAGGACGCCTTCCGAGAAGATGAAGCCGCTCTGCTCGGTCTGTGCCTTCAGGATCTGAAAGATCAGGTCCTGCTTGCGCATCCCGGTCGCGCCGGCGACCGCCATATCCTTGGCGATCTGCGTGAGCTTCTGGATGCTCAGATCCTTGAGATCGGTGATGTTGAGGCCTTCGCCCGGGCGTCGAGGCTGCGCGGGACGCTGCTCCTCAGGAGCGGCTGTCTCGGCGGCGGGTGCGGGGCGCGCGGGGTCGGGTGCGGCCGGCCCATTGTGGGTCCGCGCCGGGGCGGGGCGTCTGGGATGACTTGGCATGAACGCCTTTTGAAAAGGATGAAATTGGATCGCTGAGATTTGTGTGTCGGCGGGCGAACGGCCCGCGCTCTTCTCACCAGGTGTGATATTCGGGTTGAGTATTCAACGTTCAAGTCTCGAGTGTCAAGTCTCAAACCCCGCTCCAAAGGTTGAGACTTGCGATTCGAGAGTTTCAGAATTCGTAAGGGTTCTGGCCAATGCCGACGATGCTGCAGGCGACGATTGGCTCGATCTGAAGCGACCTGGCATGGCGGATTAGACGATCGCTTTCCGCACCTGGGTTCAGCCAGACTTCGGGCACACCCTTTTTCGCCACCTCGTCCATCACGCCCTGGCCCACGTCAGGCGGCACGTAGAACGAGGCCATGTCGATCACCCCGGGGACGTCGAGCACGGACTTATATGCCTTGAGTCCCTCGATCAGGTCCTCGTGCGGATTGATCGGAATGACGGTATATCCCTGCCGCCGGAAGGCGCGGACCGCTCGATTGCCGAACTTGCTCCGATCGCTCGATGCGCCGATCACCGCTACGACTTTCGCCATGTGATCACTATACGACGATCGACGCGGACCCCACTGGCGACGCAGAAAGCTCGTGCGTAGTGTCCGCCTTCAGGCGGACCTTCCCTATTCGACGCCGAAAGCCAAAAGAACATTTCCGGGCCGTCCGACCAAGCCGCCATTTCCTGAACTGACGTACAGCATCCCCCCCGCAACCACAACGCCAGGGCCATCCATGGATCCGCCATTGGCCTTGACGCCATTGACTGTTTCGAAGCCGCGGTTGGTGTCGAATTCCCAGACGATCGAGCCATCTTTTGTGGAATACGCCCGGAGGCCGCCGTCGGCTGAGCCCGAGAATACGACTCCCGGAATCACCGTGAGTGCTGCCGATTGTGACGCGCTGCATCCCGCGCCGCTTCCGCACAATGCCGGGCGCGGCGGCGTGTACCACACGCGCTCGCCGTTATCGAGCCGAACGCCGTGGATTCCACCGGGTGCCGGCGTCCGATAATCCGCGGCGGAGAAATAGGCCTGCTGCTCGTCGACCGCAGCGCCCCAGACTCCTCCGATTCCGCTGCCAACGCCGAATCGGTATTGCCACAGGATTGCGCCCTGTTTGTCGGGATCGAGTCCATAGCCGACGCCTGACTTTTGCGGAACGACAATGAGATCGCGCCCGCCTGGCAGAGTGGCGACGATCGGCGACGCGGCGAAGTCATAATCGGGACCAATGCTTTCGGGACAATTGGGATTTGGCGCCGGGGCTTTGCCTCCGCATCCGAGGATCCAGACATCATTGGGAGTGACCTGGCTTGCCCACTTCATCGTGCCGGTCTTGAGATCAAAAGCGAGGACGGCATCGCTGGTCAGCTGCGGTGGATCGCTATAACCATTACCGGTGGCGACATAGATCGAGCCGCGTTTCGTGTCGATTGTCGGGGCGCTCCAGACTCCGGCGCCTGCCGGACCCCAGAGCTGGGCCCCGGTCGTGCTTTTGCCACGAGGCTTTGGAGCCTCGGTAATCGTGTACGCCTTCCAGATGACTTCACCCGTATTCGCATCCAATGCCGAAAGGCTGCCCCGGAACGTGCAGCACTCGTATTGAGGGCTTGCTGCCGCGTTTTCTTCGGACACGCCCGCGACGGGAGCGTACAGCCGGCCGTCGTGCAGTATCGGAGCTCCGGTCGATCGCGCGGCAGCATGATCGTCCAGTTTTCGCGTCCAGATTTGCTTGCCCGTCATCGCATCGACCGCGTATGCGTTGGCGCTGGCGTCCGCAAAGTAGACGGCATTTCCCGAAGTCCCTCCTGCGCCGTTGTATGGCCCAACAGAGATTGCAGTCCGCACTCCAGCCTGTGCTTTGAATGTCCAGTACGTGCATCCGGTCTTCGCGTCGAGCGAATACACGATGCCGGGCGCACTGCCGAAAAACATCCGGCCTCCCCCGATGGCGGGCTGAGCGCGAGATTGAGTCGCGTCGGGTATGCCGAAGGCCCATTTCAGTTTGAGTGTTGGGACTTGCGCGTCCGTGAGCCCGGCTTGCTGCGCCGTTTGAGAACGGGTGTTCGAAAGATCCGCACCCCATCCATTCCAACGCGCACCTGCGGAGGGACTGGACATCGGCGGGGTTGCCGTACAAACACCGGAATTTGGCGTTTGGGCACTGGCCGGCGCCGCGAACAAGACGAGCATGAAAGCCGCCCACTTCATGGAGACTCCTTCATTGCCACTATACGACGATCAACGCAGAACCCGCAGAAATCGCGGCGGCGTGTCGTGACTGAGAACGGGAACATTTCTATTTCGCGTTGACACTGAGCGCAGCGCGCCTTGACACGCGGTCGTTGACGTGATAGGTAGCAGGCGACTCGCGCGACATCACACTTCACAATGTCCAGTCCACAGCCTTTAAACGGCTGTGGTCGACCTCAGGGCGGTCAACTCGCTCACTCACGGGAGGGCATATGTGCCGTACGCTACCCGCCTTTCTTCTCCTGCTGCTGATCGCCACGAATGCGTCGTCCCAGTCCACGGCGCAGATCAACGGGACCGTCGCGGATAGCAGCGGTGCCGTCCTGCCTGGCGCGACCGTCGTCGCCACCCAGACCGAAACCGGCTTCCGCCGGGACGCGGTCAGCGACGAAAGGGGCTCGTTCACGCTATCGAACCTGCCGATCGGACCGTATCGTCTCGAAGTGACACTCTCCGGTTTCCGTGCTTATGTGCAGACGGGTATCGTGCTGCAGGTCAACAGCAATCCGGTCTTCAGTGCGACGCTGCAGCTCGGCGACCTCGAGGAAACGGTGACCGTCATCGGAGCGACTCCGCTCATCGAGATCCGCAACCCTGCCGTCGGGCAGGTCATCGACAACGCGCGGATCCAGGCGTTGCCGCTCGAGGGCCGCAATCCCACGGCGCTCATCGCGCTCGCGGGCGCCGCGACGGACACGGGCGCTCCCTCCAGCCGCAGCATGACGACCAGCCGCGGGATCGCCATCGCCGGCGGACAGTCGTTCGGCGTCGCGTACCTCCTCGACGGGGCGACGCACAACAACGTCTTCGACGGATTCAACATGCCGCTGCCGTTCCCGGACGCGCTGCAGGAGTTCCGGGTCGAGACCAGCTCGCAGAACGCGCAGAACGGCCTTCACGCCGGCGGAACGGTCAGCGCCGTCACCAAGTCGGGCGCCAACGCGTTCCACGGCGACCTCTTCGAGTTCGCGCGCCACCACCGTTTCAACGCGACCAGCCCATTCGCCGGGATCGACCGGGCCACCGGCAAGCGCCTCGATGACGGCCTGGTGCGCAACCAGTTCGGCGGCACGCTGGGAGGCCCGCTCGTGCTGGACAGGCTGTTTTTCTTCGGCGCGTATCAGGGCACTCGCGCGACCCAGACACCCGCCGATACCGTCACATTCGTGCCGACCGCCGCCATGCTCGCGGGCGACTTCACGCAGTTCGCTTCGGCCGCGTGCAACGCGAGCGGGGAGATTCTGCTTAGGGCGCCGTTCGTGAACAACCGCATCGATCCCGTGCGGTTCAGCCCGGCGGCGGTGAACATTGCGAAGGTACTGCCGACAACCACCGACCCGTGCGGCCGGACCACGTATTCCCGTCAGACCAAGCCGCGAGAAGGGCAGACAATCGGCAAGTTCGATTGGCAGATCTCCCAGAACCATTCAGTGTTCGCACGCTATATAGGGACGACCACTTTCTGGGACCCGGCGTACGGGAACACGGGCAATATCCTGGCGACCACGCTCGGTGGACGCGACAGCGCGGCGCATTCGCTGGCGATTGGCGACTCGATGGTGCTCAGCAACACCATCGTCAACAATGTCCGGTTCACGATCCACCGCACGGACGTCCACCGGACGCACACCGACTTCTACGGTCCCAGCGACTTCGGAATCAACACGTTCAGCTATCCTGGGAAGGTCACCCTCGTCACCGTGACGGGGGGCTTCACGCTCGGCACCGGGACCGAGACCGACTCCTTTTACCGCCCTAACACGTACGCCTTCTCTGACGATCTGACGGTGGTCCGGGGGGATCACCAGTTAGGGTTCGGGGCGACTGTCTCTCTTTCCGACTGGAAGGCATTGTCCAACGTGCGCTCGCCGGGCGCCTTCACCTTCAACGGCGGTGGAACGGGTCTCGGGCTGGCCGATTTCATGGTCGGCAATCTGTTCGAGTTCCGTCAGGCGACGCCGTTCCAGCTCGACGCCACGCAGAGAAACTTCGGTCTCTATGCCCAGGATACGTGGCGCCTCTCATCCTCGATGACGATGAACTACGGAGTCCGGTGGGAGCCCTGGTTCCCTCAGCAGCATCAGAACAACGCGGTCTACAACTTCTCCGTCGAGCGGCTCCTGGCGGGCCAGCGAAGCGAGGTGTACCCGCAGGCGCCTCCCGGGTTTACTTACCCCGGCGACGACGGCTTCCCCAGCAAGGCAGGCATGAGTCCCGATTGGTTGAACATCCAGCCGCGGGTCGGCGTGTCGTGGGACCCGAATGGGGAGGGCCGCACGGTGGTGCGGGCGGGGTACGGTTTGAATGCCGATTTCATCGCCGGGCAGTACTTCTTCGACGCCTCCCAGGCGCCGCCGTTCGGGTATGAGGAGCGTTTGACCAGGCCCGCCGTCGGTCGTTTCGACGATCCGTTCGGCGGGATTGGCCGGACCAACCCCTTCCCGGTCGCGATTGACGCCAACACTCCGTTCGGGCCCGGCGGACTCTACATCCAGATGCCGCAGGATCTCAAGAACACACGAGTGCACAGCTGGAACCTGGCGGTGCAGCATCAGATCGGCGGCAACCTGGGCGTGTCGGCGACTTACCTCGGCAACCGGATGGTGAACGTCTGGGGAGACGTGACCGGGAACCCCGCCACGCTTCCCGCCGGGGCGGCCGCAACAGGCCCGTGCACGCTCAAGACGACGACGGGCACGCAGACGTTTGCCAACTGCTCGCAGGCGCCGGTGAATCTCCGGCGGGAGCTCTCGCAGCTGGACCCGGCGGTCGGGGCCCTTATCGGGTATCTCGACTACGTCAACGATGCCGGCTGGCAGCAGTACAACGGGCTGCTGCTCTCGATGCAGCAGCGGGCGAGGAACGGGTTCAGCATGACAGCCAACTACACGTTCTCGAAGTGCGAGGGAGTGACCACGAACAACACGGGCGGCAACCCGCTCAATGTCGGCACCGGGTACGTGGAGCCGATCTCGCTCTTCTATCCTCCTGCCGACGTGGAGGCCAGACTCGCTGCCGACAAGGGTCCTTGCGACAACTCCCGGGACCATATCTTCAACCTCACCGCCAGCGCGGAAACGCCGCGGTTTGAGAAGACCGCCGCCCGCGTGCTCGCGTCGGGATGGCGACTGTCGGGGATCTTCCGCGCGACGTCGGGGAACCACCTCGGGATCACCACCGGCATCGATCGGGCGCTCAACGGTGTGGTCACCGGCACGCAGCGGGTGAACCGGGTGCTCGATGATCCGTACGGCGACAAGACGCTGAACAACTGGTTCAATCCGGCGGCGTTCGCCCAACCCGCGATCGGGGCCACAGGAGCCTCGGGCCGCAATGCGTACCTTGGCCCGGGCAGCCGGACGCTGGATCTGTCGCTCGTGCGATCGTTCGGGCTCCCGAATGCGCATCGGCTCGAGGCGCGCGTCGAGGCGTTCAACGCGTTCAACTGGTTCCGGTGGGGCGACCCGATCACTGTTTTCAGCGATGCGAACTTCGGGCGTATCCTGACCGCGGGGGATCCGCGCATTCTACAGTTCGCCCTGAAGTATCAGTTCTGATCGGTTCGTTGAGACTGAAAACCTATATTGCGCGCGTGGTGCAGGAGGGCTTATGAAGCGTTATCTCGTCGCGCCACTGGCGGTCGTTGCGCTCGCCATCGGGGTGCACGCGTTCGCCCACCATTCGTTCGCGGCGACGTACCTCGAGAACCAGTTGGTGACGATCGAGGGCGAGCTCGTGCAGTTCGTTCTGCGCAATCCGCATTCGTTCGTCGAGGTCAACGTCAAGCTGCCGGACGGGACGATGGCCCGCTACATCGTCGAATGGGGCTCCCCGGCCCAGCTGAAGGGCAAAATCAGCAGAGAGACGCTCAAGACCGGCGACCACATCATCATCACAGGCAACCCCGGCCGCAACGCGGAAGACCGCCGGGTCCGCCTGCTCACCTTCCGCCGTCCGAAAGACGGCTGGAGCTGGGGACTGCTGCCGAACGAGGTCATCGCTCAGTGATATGAAACATGGTTTCACGATCATGACCGCGCTAATCCGCATCAGGACGGCGGCGCCCTGGCTGATCGCGCTGGCTCTCGCGCTCGCAGGGGGCCAGTGGGCGTACGGTCTCCTCGCTCAGCAGCGCGCCCCTGGAGAAACAGTCAAGGCGGCGCTCGAAACCATTCAGATACGCCCGAACGTCTACGTCATCTTCGGCGCCGGGGGCAATGTCACGGTTCACGTCGGGGAGGACGGCGTCATCCTCGTCGACAGCGGTTCTGCGGCGATGGCGGACGCGCTGCTGACCGCGGTCAAGGCGATCACCACGCAGCGGATCCGGATGATCATCAACACCAGCGCCGACGCCGACCATGTCGGCGGCAACGGCAAGGTGGGAGCCGCCGGCGTCGCGATCAACCCCGACTCGTTCAACGACGAGCCGCACGCGACGGTGCTCGCGCATGAAAACGTGCTGCTGCGGATGAGCGCGCCGAAGGGGCCGAACGACAATGCCACGCTGTTTCCGGTGATGATGTGGCCGAACGAAACCTTCACCTCGAGATTCCGGTCGATGTATATCAACGATGACGCGATCCAGGTGATGCGCGAGATCGGCGCGCACTCCGACGGCGACAGCATGGTGTTCTTCCGCCGCGCCGACGTCATCGCCACCGGCGACATCCTCGACCTGCGGCACTTTCCTATGATCGATCCGGCAAAGGGCGGCAGCATTCAAGGAGAGCTCGCGTCGCTCAATCGGCTGCTGGATGTCACCCTTCCGGCGATGCCGCTGGTGTTGAAGCCCGGGCGCACGTTACTCGTGCCGGGGCACGGACGAATTTCCGATTACGGCGAGCTCGTCGAATACCGGGACATGGTCACCGTCATCAGGGACATCATCCAGGACATGATCGGCAAGGGCATGACGCTGGAGCAGGTGAAAGCCGCCAATCCCACGCAGGGGTACCGCCGTCGATACGGCGTCGATTCGGGACCATGGACCACCGACATGTTCGTCGAGGCCATCTACAGTGGCCTCAAAAAGCCGGCGGGGCAATCGTGAACAGGGCGCGCGCACCGCGAACCCGTGGGGCGTTGCTTCTGGCCTTCGCGGTCGCGCTTCCGCTTGCGTCGTTCGACAACGCACGAGCGCAGGGCGGTGGCGGCGCCGCACAGGCGCCCCCAACCACGGCGCGAGCGACGGCCCCGTTCGATCCCACAGGCTACTGGGTGGCCGTCATCTCGGAAGACTGGCGCTGGCGGATGATCACGCCGGCCAGGGGCGACTTTCCCAGCATTCCCATGAGCCGCCAGGGACAGCGCGTCGCCGAAGCCTGGGATCCGGCGAAGGACGAAGCCGCGGGCGAACAGTGTCGCGCGTATGGCGCGCCTGGTCTCATGCGCGCGCCGACGCGACTCCGCTTCACGTGGCAGGATGACAACACGCTCAAGCTGGAATCCGACTACGGCAGGCAGGTGCGCTTGTTCCGGTTCGGCGGCACGCCGGCGGCACAGGGAGCGCCGGCGGAACAAGCCGCGAAGGGGTGGCAAGGCGTCTCGACCGCGGAGTGGATCATCGGGGGCGGCGGAACTGGCGCGGTGCGACATGGATCGATGAAGTCGGTGACCACGCAGTTGCGACCGGGGTACCTGCGGAAGAATGGCGTCCCGTACAGCGCCAGCACGGTCTTCACCGAGCACTGGGACCTCCACACGGAAGCGAACGGCGATCAGTATCTCGTCGATACCAATATCGTCGAAGACCCGGTGTACCTCCAGGCTCCGTGGGTCACGGCCATACACTTCAAGAAGGAACCCGACGGCGGCAAGTGGGATCCCTCGCCCTGCGACGCGAGATTCTAGCCTTGAAAAGGAGCCTCATGAACGCGATCGTGCTCAGGCGGATCGTCACGCTCCTCTGCGGCATGCTGACGCTCAGCGTCCCCGCGTTCGCCCAGATCGAGATCACCGGATCGTACCTGCCGCTGATGTACGAAGACTACATCGAGCGCGGCCCTGGTTCGGACCTGGGCGATTTCACCGGGATGCCGCTCAATGACGACGCGCGCGCCAAGGCGCTTCTCTACACGTCCAACCTCCCCTCGACGATCGAGCGACAGTGCCTCGCGCAGGCCCCCTGGGTCGGACTGTATCGTCCGCTCGGGCTGCGGATTTTCAGCGAGGTCGACCGGAACAACCGTGTGATCGCGTGGAAGCTGGAAGGCGACTATCTGAGGGACACCATCACGATCTGGATGGACGGGCGCCCTGCGCCCTCCGCCAATGCGCTGTATACCGCCGCCGGCTTCACGACGGGGAAATGGGAAGGCGACACCTTGTCCGCGCGCACGACCCACGTCAAGACTGCCTGGATACGAAGAGGGAACGGCATCCCCGCCAGCGATCGGTCGACGTACAGCGTTCGTATCACGCGGCACGAGGACCTGCTGACGATCGTCACGGTTCAGACCGATCCGATCTATCTCACCGAGCCCCACGTCGTGAGCCGCGTGTGGCGGCTCGATCCACGCGGCGCCCAGGGCGGACGGAGCATCTGCAACACGGCCAACGAGATTCCCCGGCTTCAGGACACCGACATCGTCCCGCACTACCTCCCCGGCGGGAACCCGGAAGCGGACTTCATGATGCGCACCTATAACCTGCCGAAAGAGGCGGCGATGGGATACGCGGAGACGCTTTATCCTGAGTACCGCAAGACGATCAAGGGCATCTACACGCCGCCTGCGTCATGCGGGCGCTACTGCTGCGGGTGGATCGAACGCCAGGGCCTGCCGGGCGCCGCTCCCGGTCTTACCTGCAACGACGGCGGCCTCGGTGATCTCGGGCCCCCGCGGCGCGACGCAACCGAAGACCCAAAGAAGAAGTAGTTTCCCAAGTGCTCTTTCTGCGTCTCGCGACAGGTGTGTTCGCCGTACTGGTTCCTGCTGTCCTTTCTTCAGCGCAACCCCCTACTCCTCCCACCCCGCAAGCGCGGAAGGCGACAGCCGCACCGACGCTGGACGGCAAGCTCGACGACGCGGCGTGGCAGGGCGTGCCGGTAAACGGCGGCTTCAAGCAGCGCGAGCCGGAGGAAGGCGCCGACGTCAGCGAGTCGACTTCTGTCCGGGTCGTCTACGACCAGGCCAACCTCTACATCGGCGCCGAGCTGGTGGCGAGAACTTCTCCGTGGCCCGCGTGCGCAGGGAAGTGCTCGGCCGCTCCTACATCGGCGCCATCGCCACCAACCGCCAGGGCGGCGGTCTACGCAACGGCGTGGTGGGAGCCGACGCGCGGTTCACCTTCTTCAACAACTTCAACATCATGGGCCTCGCGGCAAGGTCCGAAGACCGCGGCAAGCCCGCGCATTGGGCCACGTAGCTGGGCGCCGAGTGGCGCGACGACTTCGTGGAGGTGGGCGCGAACTACATCGACGTCGACCCCAACTTCAACCCGGGTATCGGCTACGTCCGCGCCAAGGAGCGGCTGATCGGCGTGCGCGGCTCGATCAAGCCCCGGCCCGGGCGCTGGAACGTGCGCCAGCTCGACCTCACGCCGAGCAGTGTCTCGTATCACGACGCTGATGGCGCCCTGCGGAGCCGCGACACTAGTTTCACCTTTGCCAGGCCTTCGACAGCGGCGACCGCATCGAGCTCGTGCCCTCCGACAGCTACGAGCGCGTCGTCCGGCCGTTTCCGATCGGTCCTGGCACGGTGCTGGGGCCCGGCGAATACGACTGGCGCGCCCTGACGCTCAACGTCCGCTCGTACAACGGCCGCACGGTGAGCAGCAACGCGTCGGTGAGCGTCGGGAGCTTCTACGACGGCGACAAGACCACGCTAACCCTCTCGGGGGATGTCCGGCCGAACAAGATGCTCTCGGTGAACCCGAGCTATCAATCAACGACGTGCACTTGTTGGCCGGGGGATTCGTGACGCACCTGTTGGGGCTGCGCGCCAACCTATCGTTCTCGACCAACCTGCTGACGTCGGTTTACGTGCAATACAACAGCGCCGGCCAACTGGCGGGAACGCAGGTCCGCGTGAATTACATTTTTCGAACCATCGACAATGTCTTCATCGTTTTCAACGAGACCCGATCCACCGGGGGCGTCTTCGACGGGAAGGCGAACAAGTCGCTGGTCTTGAAAGCCACGTACTCCGTCCATCGGTAGACCTCGAGAACATGTTCGACGAAGGGGCAGCGGGCGCTTCAAGTCGAATGTAGTTCAACCGACTTGCGAATCAGTGACGCTCACGTCGTAACTCACCATAAATAGAGCGTACGCGACTCTCCGTGCCCGTGGTGTCATCACCGTGCGGGGGCGGCCGACGAAGTCCTCGCGCGGATGAACTCGAGCATCGCCCGGCTGCCCTCGCGGAGATTCTCCATCGACGTGGCGTACGAGATCCGGACGAAGCCCGGCGCGCCGAACCCCTCACCCGGCGTGAGCGCCACCCTGGCATCCGCGAGCAGCGCCTCGGCGAACTCCATCGAGCTCTCCATGCCGGCCTCTCTCAGCACCTCGCGCACGTCGACGAACATGTAGAACGCGCCGCCCGGCTTGTGGCACTTCAGGCGCGGGTCCGCCGTCAGCCATTCGTGCAGTCGATCGCGGCGGACGCGATACTCGTCGAGCATCGCGCGAACCGGCTCCGGCGGACCGGTCAATGCGGCGAGGACCGCCTTCTGCGTGATCGACGACACATTCGAGGTGGCGTGGCTCTGGATGGCGCCCGACGCCGCGATGAGCGCCTCGGGCCCGAGCGTCCAGCCGCATCGCCAGCCGGTCATCGCATACGCCTTCGAGGCCGACCCGCAGATGACGCCGACGTCGCGGCACTTCCGCACCATGATGCCCGGCAGGTTGTGCGGCACCTGGTCGTAAATCAGCTTCTCGTAGCAGAGATCGACGACGAGCCAGATGCCCTTGCGGCCACAGAACTCGGCGATGGCCTCGAATTCCGGCTCGGAAATCACGGCCCCGGTCGGGTTGCACGGCGAGTTGACGATGATCCCCCGCGTGCGCGGCGTCACCCGCTCGAGCATCGCGCCCGCAAGGATCGCGAAGCCGTGCCCCGCCGGCGTTTCAACCGGGACGACCGTTGCGTCCGCCAGCTTGATCTGCTCTGGGATGCTCGGCCAGTAGGGCGCGTGCGTAATCACTTCGTCGCCCGGGCCGAAAAGCGCCAGCGCCGTGTTGTACAGCGCCTGCTTCCCGCCGGCGTTGACGATCACTTCCGACTCCCGGTACTCGACCCCGTAGTCGAGGCGATACCGGTCGCAGATCGCGCGCTTCAGCTCGGCGGTGCCGGTGTTCGGCGTGTACTTCGTGAAGTTCGCGTCGATCGCCTGGTGCGCGGCGACCTTCGCGACCTCCACGGTCGGGAAATCGGGCTCGCCGGCGCCGAAGTCGATCACCGGCACACCGGATCGTCTGAGCCGATCGACCATCGTCGTCACCGCCTGCGTGGTCGATCCCGTCATACGCCCCGTACGTTCCGCCAGTTTCGCCATGTCGTCCTCACTAACCGCAGAGCGCGCAGAGATCGCCGAGACAAACCATTCTCTGCGTGCTCAGCGGTCCCTGCGGTTGATCGTCGTTCACCGGGCCGGTTGGGCCGCCACTTTTTCGCGAAGACGCGCCTCGACCTGATCGGGCACGAGGCCGTGGATCTGACCGCCGAGGGCGAAGACTTCCTTGATCAACCGCGAGCTGATGTAGGTGTACTGCTCGGCCGGCATCATGAACACCGTTTCGACCTTCGCGTTCAGCCGGCGGTTCATGAGCGCCATCTGGAATTCGAACTCGTAATCCGAGATCGCGCGCAAGCCTCGGACGATCACGTTGGCATTCCGGCGGGCCACGTAGTCGACCAGCAGGCCGTCGAACGTATCCACTTCGACGTTCTGGCGATCCTTGAACACCGTCTGCGCGATCTCGACCCGCTCGGGCGTCGTGAAGAGGGGCGCCTTCTCGGCGTTGACCAGGATCGCGACGATGATGCGGTCGAACAGCCGGGCGCCACGCTCGATGATGTCCACGTGGCCGTTCGTCAGCGGGTCGAATGAGCCGGGATAAATCGCCAGGGTGGCCATAAGGAAGTCACGAGGCTTTCACTTCGTAGAACGTGAGCGCGCTGTCACCGGAAACGACGTCCCTCGATCGGACCAGACGACCGGCCGTGTCAGGCGCGGGCTGACGGCGGGCGCGCTCGAGGACCGCGACGCCGCCTTCGGCCAGGCATTCGCCCGCCGCCGACAGGATGGGCGCCATCAGTCGACATCGCCCGCCATGTACGGCGGGTCGAGCAGGATGATGTCGAAGGCCGTGGCCCGGCCGAGCGACGCGACGGCGCGCAGCGCCTCGGACCGCAGAACAGTATAGCCGGTCGAGACGCCGCAGTGCGCGAGGTTCTCGGCGATGAGCGCCTGCGCGCGGCGATCCTGCTCGATGAACGTCACGTCGAGCGCGCCGCGGCTGAGGGCCTCGATGCCGAGCGCGCCGGTGCCCGCGTAGACGTCGACGACGCGCGCGCCAGCGATCCGCGGCGCCAGGATATTGAACAGCGTCTCGCGCAGCTTGTCGGACGTCGGGCGGAGCCCTTCCCAGTCGGGCGACTTGAGGCGGCGGCCCTTCAGGGAGCCGGCAATAACACGCATTCGATCCAGAATCGGGTAATCGGGTAATTGGGTAATCGGGTAATTGATGGCGAAATTGACCGGTCAATGCACCAATCAATTACCAGATTACCCGATTATCCAATTACCCGATTTCGATTAGCCTGAATCTGTCCGCCCACGTCTGCAGCAGGCGATCGAGCGCCTGCGGCGCCGGCGCCGCGGACTCGAACCAGCGCGCCGCTTCGCGGGCCGCCACGTCGAGCAGGTCCCGATCGCGCACGAGATCGATGAGCCGGAACGTCGGCATCCCCGCCTGCCGCGTGCCGAAGAAATCGCCAGGACCGCGCAGCCGCAGGTCCCGCTCCGCGATCTCGAACCCGTCCGTCGTCTCGGTCATCGCCTTCAGCCGCTCCCGCGCCTCCTCGGAGAGCGGCGACTGGTAGAGCAGAAAGCAGAACGACTGGGCGCCGCCGCGCCCGACGCGGCCCCTCAACTGGTGGAGTTGCGACAGGCCGAACCGTTCGGCGTGCTCGACGACCATGACCGTCGCATTCGCCACATCGATCCCCACCTCCACGACCGTCGTGGATACGAGGATGTGCAGCTCGCCGGCCGCGAACGCCTTCATCACGCGATCCTTGCCGTCGGCCTTCAGGCGCCCGTGCAGGAGGCCGACCCGGTAGGCGGGAAACACTTCCTGCGCCAGGTGATCCGCCATCTCGGTCGCGGCCTTGAGATCGATCTTGTCGGACTCTTCGACGAGCGGGTAGATGACATAGGCCTGCCGGCCGGCGTCGAGCTCGACCGCGGACGAACGCATGTATCTCGTCGTGACGCGACTCGGGCTTCGCGACGGTCTTGATCGGTAGCCGCCCGGGCGGCATGTCGCGGATGATCGAGATGTCGAGGTCGCCGTACACCGTCAGCGCCAGCGTGCGCGGAATCGGCGTCGCCGTCATCACGAGGACGTCCGGACACAGTCCCTTGCCACGGAGCGTCGCCCGTTGCACCACGCCGAACCGATGCTGCTCGTCGATGACGACCAGGCCCAGCCGGTGCGAACCGCACGTCGCCCTGCACCAGCGCATGCGTGCCAACCACGAGATGGATGCTGCCCGCTTCGACCTCGGCCAGTTGCTCCCGCCTGCCCGCCGCGGACGTCGCGCCGGTCAGCAGCGCGACACGAAAACGCGACGACTGCAGCAGGCGCGAGATGTTCAGGAAGTGCTGCTCGGCAAGGATCTCGGTCGGCGCCATGAAGGCCACCTGCAGCCCGTTCTCCATGGCCACGAGCGCCGCCAGCAGCGCGACGATCGTCTTGCCGGCGCCCACGTCGCCCTGCAGCAGCCGGTTCATCGGCTGCGGGCGCTGCAGGTCGTCGACGATCTCCTTCAACGCCTGCTTCTGGCCGTTCGTCAGACGGAACGGCAGGACCTTCCGCGCCGATTCGCGGATGCGGTCGTCAACGCGGACGGTCGCCGGCTTCTGCTCGGCGGCGGCGGCGTGCCGTCTCGCCAGGACGCCGGTCTGGAACAGGAAGGCTTCCTCGAAGATGAGGCGGCGCTGGGCGGGCGTGGCAAAGCGATTCAGATCCTCGACTCGCTGGTCCGACGGCGGAAAATGCGCGCGCGAGGAGCGCCGCGTGACGCGCCGGCAGACTGGAGGCGAAGACGCAGTTCCTCGGGCAGATGATCGGGCACCTCGGCGGGCAGACGCTGCAGCGCGTCGTACACGAGGCGGCGCTGGATCTTCGGCGTCACGCTGCCGGTCTTCTCGTACACCGGGACGATACGGCCGGTGTGGATCGTCTCCCCTTCCTCGTCGTCCAGGATTTCGTATTGCGGGTTGGTGAGCTGCAGGGCGGCGCCGGCGCGCGCCTCGACCGGGCCGTAGAACACGACGCGCTGGCCGGCGGCGAACACGTCGCGCAGAAACGGCTGGTTGAGCCAGACGGCGCGCAGCGGGCCGCTCTCGTCGGCGACGAGCGCCTCGAAGATCTTGAATCCGGGCCGCCGCGTCGAGCGAAGGCCGCAGCTCAGGATCCGCGCGGCGATCGACGCGCTCTGTCCGGGCTTGAGCGTGACGATGGGCTGGAGGCGGCTGCGGTCTTCGTAGCGAATCGGAAACCGGTGCAGGAGATCTTCGACCGTGTGCAGCCCCGCGTGCTCGAGATCGGCCGCGCGCCTCGGTCCGACGCCCTTCAGATACTGAAGCGGCGTTGCGAGGACCTCGTCGGCGGTGTTCACAACGTTAAACGCACAGAAATTCTTCTCGATAGCGGGACGGCGGTCACGACATCAACCGCGGAGCACGCCGAGACCGCAGAATAGTATTTCTCTGCGCGCTCTGCGATCTCTGCGGTGATCGTGGGCTCATTGCACGACGATCGCCTGACCGCGCGCGACCTGAATTTCGCGGATGCGCGCCGGCAGTTCGAACTCGTCGTCGAGGCTGATACCGTCCGGATTGTCGGGGCTCTTCGAGTAGTAGGCGACGATCTCCTGCAGCAGCAACTTCGGGATCGGCAGAGCGCCGACGCTGGCGGACTCGAGCTGGAAGCGGCCGCGGCCGTTGCTCGCGTGCAGTACGCCGGTGGCCGTGACCGGGACATTACCGGTCAGGTAGCTGCGCGGGTCGAAGAGGCCCGTGCTGTTGCCCGCTTTCCTGACCGCGTCGAGATCGACGATGGCGCGTCCGGAGATGCGCCCGTCGCCGAGCGCCGTCACCGACGGCTGCACGACCCCGGCCGGCAGCTGGTCGGCTGCCTCGTAGGCGAGATACGAGTTGACTTCGTTTTCCGTAACGGTGGTCCGCCGCTCCTGCTTCGCCGCGCTCTCGCCGTGTGCGACGATCGCCGCGACCTTCTGACTTCATCGACTGGGCGTCGCGCCTTCGACGGGCGCACCTGCGCGTGCGTAAGCGTGCCCGGCAGGAAACCCAGAGCTGCGGCGACGGCCACGACGACGCGAACCCAAGTGAAACATCAGTGAAATTGTACCACGCGCACGAGACGGGCTTACGGCTGTTGTCTCGGGCGGTTCGCCTGGCGGGCACGCGTGATGAGCTCGAGCTTCCGGCGCTCCATCAGCTCTTCGAAGACGCGGAAGCCGGCCCGCTGCTTCAGGTCGAGCAACTCATCGATGCCTTCGTACGCCTTCTTCACCTCGGCGCTCGCACGCGTGTCGACGTCGTCGAGCGCTGCGATCCGCGCCTTCGAGCAGCTGCCTCGTCGGGTTGCCGCTCCGCCAGCAGACGCCGCAGGTCTGCGACGATGCGCGTGTGCTCCTGGAGTGACCTCCGGCGGATATCCTGCAGCGCTTTGTAGCGGATCAGGAAGCGCGAATACTGATCGTCGCTGATCCGCAGCTGATCCTGCGCCTGGACCAGCGCATACGCGTCGAACATGCGCTGGATCTCGGCGGGCGTGACGCCAGGGCCTCGTTGTCTGCCGCCGGCTGGCCAGCCGGAAGCGCCTGCCTGCCCTGCCTGCCCTGACGCTGCGGCGCAGCTTGCGCCCCCAGCGACACGGCGCCGAGCGCGACGACGATCACAGCCATCACAGTCGCCGATGACGCGACACATCTTCATGACTTCGCCAGTTCCTCTTTCAGCAAGCGCTGAAGCTCGAGACGCTCGTCGTCGGTCAGGTTGACGACCGCTTCGTCCGACCGCACCCGCATGACTGCGTCCACCCGGTTTCGTCGAATGCGTCCGGATCCATCTGCGACGTCAAGTCGGCAACGAGCGCCAGCGACGGATCGTCGGCCGCGCCAGCGACCGGAAGGGGAACCGCCTCGACGTCCGACGGAACGACCGCCATGTCCCGATGCCCGCCAGCGGCTGCCGACGGGCCGGGGGGTCGTGACGTAAATCGAGAGCATCACAGCCGCCGCCACGCCGGCCACCGCCCATCCTCGCCACGATGGCAGGGCCCGGGCCCAACCCCAGGCCGGAAACGCGCTTGGGGCGCTCCTTCGGCGGCGACCGCCTCGCGAACCCGCTCGGACAGATGCTTCCAGAACAGCGGCGACGGCTCCGGGCACACCTCGACCTCCGCGGCCGCCGACATCGCGTCCCGCAGCACGGCGAGCTGATGCCGGCAGGCCTCGCACGACTGAAGGTGAGGAGCCGACGATTCCTCACGCGTGCGTTCGGCAAGGTCGATCAGCTTCTCGGTGGTCAGATGGCTGCCTGGTTTCATAACGCCGCTATGCTTCATAACGCGGCTTCTGCTTCATAACGCGGCTCTGCTTCATAACGCGGCTCTGCTTCATAACGCTTCGCTGCCGAGCTGCTTCTTCAGGTTGCCCAGCGCATGGAAAAAATTCGCTTTGACGGCGCCGACCGAGCTGCCGAGCACGTCGGCAATCTCCTGGTGCGACATCTCGTGATAGATGCGCAGGATCAACGTCGCGCGCTGCTTCCGTGGCAGCCCGGCGATCGCCGCGCGCACGCGCGCGCCCCGCTGCTGTCTGATCAAGAGCTCCGGCGCCGACTCGCTGCGGGTGTCGACGTGCTGCTCGTCTTCAACCGGCTCGGTCAACCCGTCGAGCGGCGCCGTTGCGCTCACGCGGTTCAGGCAGACGTTGACGCCGATGCGATACAGCCATGTTGCCAGCGACGATCCGGCCGCGAAACCCGCGAAGCCCTCGATACGCGCGCAGGAACACGTCCTGCGACAGATCGCTCGCGTCTTCGTGGTTGCCGACGAACCGGCAGCACAGACGATAGACGGAGCGCTGGTGGCGCTCGACGACGAGGTCGAACGCACCGGAACGGCCGGCCAGACACGCCTCGACCAGCGCCGACTCGGTCAGATCCGCGAGGGGGGGCTCAGCCTCCAGCCGCGCTGGCATCGTCGGCCACGTGACGGCGGTCGTCCACGTCAGTGATGGTGCCATCAGCGTCCAGCCGCAGCAACGCGGGATGCGAGACAGACGGCCACAACTGTTTAGACCGCCTCCGCACTGGAAGGTTACTTTTCTCAATCCACCTCGCACCACGTCGTGGGGTCCGCCTTCAGCGGACCAATCGGCGTAGTGTCCGGCTTCAGCCGGACCGCTCCGCCTGGAGCAGGCGATCGATTGCATCAGCGTCAGGAAGGGCGCCTCGGGCGCCAAGGCCCCGGCAACTGAGCGCCGCACGCGGCATTCGCGTACGCGAGAACGCGCTCGATATCGCCGTCCGGCCACCGCAGGCATCCCGACGCGAACGCCCCTCGGAACACGTCCCCGGCACCTGTGCTGTCGATGCAGTCGACGGCGAACGCCGGGGTGCGAATTTCCCGTCCGCCGCATCGAGCCAGGCTCCCCTCCGCGCCGAGCGTCACGCAGACGAGCGGGGCGCGATACTCACGCTCGATGGCTTCGAGCGCCCGTCCGAGCTCCACGTGGCCGGTCAGCGCTGACGGGAATCGTTCGGCCGCGATGATCGCGTCGATCGCGCGCAGCAGCGTGTCGGTTCCGGGTTGCACTTCCTCGACATCGATGATTGTCGGAATGCGCGCCTCGCGAGCGGCGATGGCGGCAGCCGTGGCGGCCGGGATGTCATCACAATCGACGAGCAGGAGCCGACCAGAAGCCGCCGCCAGCTGCAGGCCGGCGTCCGGTTCCAGACGCAACGCCGGATCCCGGTACCAGAGCACCGTGCGGTCGCCGGAACGGGAGTCGACGAGAATCACCGCGAGCGCGATTCGTCGCACCGCGTACTGTCCGCGCGCCGCTGACGTCCACGCCTTCGCGCGTCAGGCTCTCGCGCGAGAGCTGTCCTGGCTCGTCATCTCCAAAGGCGCCGATATAACGAGTCCGCCAGCCGAGCCGCGCGCACGCGACCAAGGCGGTGGCAATCTGGCCGCCCGGCAGCCGGACGAGCTGGTCGAGCCGTTGCTTCGAGCCGGCGCCTGGCAACTGCCGGCGCCAGCGCCATGTAGTCCACGCTGTTCTGACCCAGCCCCACGACGTCGAACGCCCGTCCATCGACGCTTGGGACAGCGAAAGGAACCCGCATCGGCTCGGATGCTAGCACCCGGCAGTCGGCACAGCACCTGGCACCTCGGCACAGCACCCGGCACCCTGCACCATGCACCCGGCACCCGATTGACCTTCGCCTTTCTTTTGCGTATAGTGCGGACTGCGAGGTGCCAATGCTTCCGCTGACGAAACGGCAACGCGAGATCCTGGATTATCTGAACGAATTCATCACTCAGCACGGCTACGCGCCGAGCCTCGAGGAAATCGGCCGGCGGTTCGGCCTTTCTTCGCTCGCGACCGTCCACAAGCATCTGACCAACCTGCAGGAAAAGGGCTTCATCAAGCGGGCCTGGAATCGAAGCCGCTCGGTCGAGATGGTTCCGACCCGAACGGGCGGCCGCGCGGTTGAGCTGCCGCTGCTCGGCTATGTCGCCGCCGGATTCCCGATCGAGGCCGTCGCCTCCAACGAAACGATCTCGGTTCCGGAGGATCTCGCCGGCGCCCGCGATACCTACGTGCTGCGGGTTCGTGGCGATTCGATGATCGACGAGCAAATCCGCGACGGCGATTTCGTGGTGGTCGAGGATCGCAAGTCCGCCGACAACGGCGAGATGGTCATCGCCCTGCTGCGCGGCTCGGATGTCACGCTCAAGAAGTTCTACCGCGATCCGGGCGGCAAGATTCGTCTCCAGCCGGCCAACGTCACCATGCAACCCATCTTCGTCGATCCGGACCAGGTGCAGATTCAGGGTGTCGTCGTCGGCGTGATGCGGAAGTACTGAGCGCGGCGCACGCGTACGTGGGGTCCCGCGTCAGCCGGACTCGGACTGGTTTAGACTTGGGCATGTCCGATCAGCCCAAACAGATCAACTTCACCATCATCCCCGACGATGCGCCCGAGGCCCCGGGAGGCGACAAGAACGCCGCGCGCACCTACTCGAACTTCTGCTCCATCGCGCACACGCCTTTCGATTTCACGCTCACCTTCTGCGAGGTGATGCCGCTCACCGAGAAGGAAATCAAGGAAGCCGAATCGGACCACGTCGTCCGCGCGCCGGTGCGCGCCCGGATCGTCGTGCCGGTGCAGTTCGTGCCCAACCTGATTTCCGCGCTCCAGGAGCACTGGCGAGTGTTCTCGGAGTCGTACAGCAACGTGGGCTGGAACAAGGGCCCCGGGCCTATTCACTGAATCATGAAAGTCCCTGGTCTCGTGGTGCCTGGTTCCCAGTCCGTCCGTGGTGCCTGGTCCTTAGTCGCACGATAGCCATGAAAACGCCCACCGAAACGCGGCACATCCTCGACAAGCTCGAGACGCAGCACCCTGACGCCGACACGGAACTGCATCACCGCAGCGCGTTCGAGCTGCTCGTCGCGACGATCCTCTCGGCGCAGTCGACCGACGAGCGCGTGAACCTCGTCACGCCCGCGTTGTTCAAGCGCTACCCGACCGCCACAGCGCTCGCGAAAGCAACTCCCGCTGAGCTCGAGCCGCAGATTCATTCGACCGGATTTTTCCGCGCGAAGTCGAAGGCGCTCGCCGGCATGGCCCGGGCGCTCGTGAAGGATCACGGCGGCGAGGTGCCGGCCGAGCATGGAGGCGCTGACGAAGCTGCCTGGCGTGGGACGCAAGACGGCGAACGTCGTGCTCGGCCACGCGCTCGGGGTCCCCGGGCTGCCCGTGGATCGGCACGTGCTCCGCGTCGCGAACCGGATCGGCATCGCCGAGTCCGACAAGCCGGAGATCGTCGAACAACAACTTGTGCAAGGCGTTGCCCGCCGCACGGTGGACGCGCACTTCGGACACCCTCATTCTGCACGGCCGCCGGATCTGCAAGCCCAGGCCGTTATGCGACCAGTGCGTCGTGCGGGACGCCTGCGAGTACTTCCAGGCACTCGTCCGCGAGCGGACCCCGGCCGCCGGCCGAAAGCGTTCCGGTGCACCGCGAAAAGTTCGAGCGCCTCGTCGCTGACGCGCTCGCGTCGGTTCCACGGCGGTTTCGCGATGCCATGCGCAACATCGCGATCGTCGTCGAGGACGAGCCGTCGGCCGACCTGCTCGCGGAGATGGAGATCGAGCCGCCCGATACGCTGCTCGGGCTGTACCAGGGAATACCGCTGACCGAACGGCGATGGGACGCCGGGAACGACCTGCCCGACCGTATTCTGATTTTTCAGGGGCCCCACGAGCGGGCATCCGATGACGACGACGACCTCGCCGTCGCGATCGCCGAGACGCTCATTCACGAAATCGGCCACTACTTCGGCATGAGCGAGGAGGAGATCGAGGACGTCGAAGAGAACTACTGGCGAAACAGGGGTCGGGAGTCTTTTCGAGATGGCGCCGCCAAGAAGCACTCCCGACCCCTTTTTCGCCGGAAGCGGTTCGGACAGCATTTCCTCGAGCCTGCGTGGGTCGCGAAAGTGATCCGCGCAATCGATCCCGCAGCCTGCCGATCACTTCGTCGAGATCGGCCCGGGCCGCGGCGCACTGACGCGGCCGCTCCTGGCCCGCGCCGGCAGCGTGCTGGCGTTTGAAATCGACCGCGACCTGGCCGGCGAACTGCGCGAAACAGACCCGGCCCTCACCGTGGTGGAAGGGGACTTTCTCGAAACCGCGGACGCGCTGAGCGGGCGATCCGCGGCGTTTCGGGTAGCCGGAAATCTCCCCTACAACGTCGCCTCGCCGATTCTCTTCAAGCTCCTCGATCTGCATGCCTCGGGGATTCGGCTCGTCGATGCCACGCTGATGCTGCAGCACGAGGTCGCCGAACGCCTGACGGCCTCGCCGGGCGGACGCGAGTACGGCGTCCTCGCCATCCTGGTTCAGCACACGGCCGATGTCGAACGGCTGCTCACGCTTCCGCCCGGCGCTTTCCGGCCGCGCACCAAAGGTGCGTTCCGCCCTGGTCCGGATCCGGTTTCGGGAAGCCCGGCCCGCCTGCGGACGATCCCGCAACATTTACCGGGCTCGTGCGTGCCATCTTCACGCGCCGCCGCAAGACGCTCTCGAATGCACTGCTGGCGTTTCCGCCGTCTGCCCGGCTGCCCCCCACCGCGGCGCTGGCACGCGCAGCCCTCGATGGCCGCCGGCGCCCGGAGACGCTGACGATTGCGGAGCTGGTGCGGCTGGCCAACGCGTTCGGGGTGGGTCGGTTTGAATCGCGAGCTCGAAGCCGGACGGATATAATCCCGACACCCCTCAGCCGTGACACTGCAGCCCGGCGATCGCCTCGGCCCGTACCGAAGTCGTTTCCACGCTCGGCGCGGGCGGCATGGGCGAGGTGTACCGCGCGCGCGACACGAAGCTGGGGCGTGAGGTCGCGATCAAGATTCTGCCGCGCCTCGTTCACGAGCGACCCCGACCGCCTGACCCGCTTCGATCGGGAGGCGCGGATGCTGGCGTCGCTCAATCATCCGCACATCGGCGCGATCTACGGCCTCGAGGACGCGGATCGGCGGTTCGCGGCGTCTCGTGCTCGAACTGATCGAGGGCGAGACCCTCGCCGATCGAATTGAGCGCGGGCCGTTGCCCGTGGCCGAAGCCGCTGGCGATCGCGCGCCAGATCGCCGACGGCGCTGGACACGGCGCACGAGAAAGGGATCGTCCACCGCGACCTGAAGCCGGCCAACATCAAGATCACGCCCGACGGCGTCGTGAAGGTCCTGGACTTCGGGCTCGCGAAGGCGGCGGCCGCGCGACGGATTGAGTCCGGACCTCTCGCAGTCGCCGACGATCACCGCCGGTGGCACGCGCGCAGGCATCATCCTGGGGACGGCGGCTTACATGAGCCCGGACCAGGCGCGCGGCAAGGCCGGTCGACAAGCGTGCCGACATCTGGGCGTTCGGGTGTGTGCTGTACGAGATGCTGACTGGACGGGTCGCCGTTTCCCGGGGAAACGATTTCCGACATCGTTGCGGGGATCCTGGGACGCGAGCCCGACTGGCAGGCCCTGCCCGCAGCGACGCCCGAGGCGATTCGGCGTCTGATGCGGCGTTGTCTTGCAGAAGGACGACAAGACCCGGCTGCGCGACATCGCCGACGCACGCCTCGAGATCGACGAGGCGCGAAGCGAACGTCTTCCCCCGGGCCCCGCGTCGACGCCACTCCGCCGCAAAGAGCGACTCGCCTGGCTGGCCGCCGTCGGCGTCCTCTCGCTCGTTGCGGCGGCCATGGCCGTCTGGGCCACCCGCCCGGTACCGCCCCCTCCCGAAGTGGCCCTCGAGATCAACACACCGCCGGTATTGGCTCCCGACGATCTGACATCGCTGGCCGTTTCACCTGACGGGCAGCAAATTGTCTTCGCTGGCCGCCTTGGATGGCGAAACACAGCTGTGGGTGCGTCGGATCGACGCGGTCGAGGCGCGCCCGATACCCGGGACCGGTGGTGCGTTGATGCGCCATTCTGGTCGCGGAGATAGCCGCTCCGTGGCGTTCTACGCTGACGGCCTGCTCAAGCGCGTTGACATCGCCGGAGGACTGGTGCGGACGTTGACGGCGGCAACCGCCGGGATCGGTGGCGCCTGGAATGGAGAGGGCGTGATTCTCCTCGTCCCGAATCCGGCCAGTCAAATCCAGCGGATCTCCGCGGATGGAGGCGATGCCGGCTGAGGTCACGCGGCTCGAAGCGCGGGCACGCGGGCCACAGCGTTTCCCCACTTCCTGCCTGACGGCCGTCATTTCTTGTATTTCGTGGCCGGCAGCGCCGAGGTCGCGAGGCGTCTATCGTGGGTCAGCTCGACGGACCGAGCGACGCGGAAGCTGTTCGATGCGGACTCGCTCGGCGGTGTACGCCTCGGGCCACCTCCTCTTCGTCCGCGGCTGCAGAGGCTCTCTCGCCCAGGGTTTCGATCTGTCGCGGCTCGAACGTGACGGGCAGTCCGTGTTCCCGTGGCCGCCGGTGTGATGGGCAGCATGCTGGCGGGCACGACGCGTGCGCGCTGTCGGCCGCGGCGGGAGGCGCGATCGCGTTTCGCGCGGGCCCCGCACCCGTCAGAACGGCAGTTTGTCTGGATCGACCGATCGGGGACGAAGATCGGAACGGTTGGCGCTCCCGACAGTGGATTCGTGGTTTCCCCTTCCTCGTCGCCCGACGGCGGCTTCCTGGCGTCTCCTGAGACGCGTGAACGGAAATACTGATGTCTGGTTGCTGGAGGCGCGACGAGGTGTGCTCAGCCGCTTTACGGATCACGCCGCCGAGGACATTTTTCCGGTCTGGTCTCGTGATGGGAGCCGTATCGTCTTCACGTCGAACCGGAACGGCAGGTTTGACCTGTACCAGAAGCGGACGACAGGCGCGGGGGTGGAAGAGCTGCTGATGGCGGGCGTCGCTTTAGAGAGTTTCGCCTGCGACTGGTCGCCAGACGGTCAGCGTCCTGCTGTATCAGAGGCGAAATGCCGAGACCGGATGCGACTTCTGGGCGCTGCCACTGGCGGAAGGCGGCGAGCCGTTCGCGGTAGTTCAGACGGAATTCGACGAGAGCGACGGCCAGTTCTCTCCTGATGGAACGCAGATCGCGTTCCACTCGAACCGATCGGGCCGGTTCGAGGTGTATGTTCAGCCGTTTCCCGGATCCGGGAACGCCACTGCGCGTCTCCACGAATGGGGGTGCTCAGGTGCGCTGGCGCCCGGATGGCCGCGAACTGTTCTACATTGCGCTCGACGGACGGCTCGTCTGCCGCTCGCGCCGACCCGCTGCCGAGCGGCTCATCCACGGTGTGTTGGCGAGCGAATCGTTGCTCGCGCTCAGTTTCGGAATGAGGTTGAGGTGTGTTACGCTAACTTGTACGTAGGTCGGGTCTTATTAGGCCCGACGGGTCCAGAGTGACGCTGGCGGATCCAACAGGACCCGCCCTACGGCCAAGCATCCCGCCCCCGTTTATCTCAGGCGCGCCCAGCTGCCTGAACTGAGCTGCGAAACGCGGCTCCCTCGTCGATCGCGCTCTGCCCGGAGTGCCATCGGCGTTGGTCTGTACACCTCACAACACGAATGCTCGAAGTCGTTCCGCTCGGAGGACTCGGAGAGTTCGGCATGAACATGCTGGCCCTCAGCTGGGGCGACACAACGATGGTTGTCGACGCCGGAGTCATGTTCCCTGATCCGGAACTGCTCGGCGTCGACAAGATCATCCCCGACCTGACGTACCTGCAGCAGAAGGGCGGCGCCGCCGCACTCGTGCTGACGCACGGACACGAGGACCACATTGGCGCGGTCCCGCACGTGCTGCCGTACATCAACGGGCCGGTCTACGGCACGCCGCTTACGCTGGCGCTCGTCGAACCCAAGCTGGCCGAACACGGCCTCGACGGCAAGCACACGCTCACCCGCGTCCGGCCGCGCGACCGCGTGTCAATCGGTCCCTTCTCCGTCGAGTTCATCCGCGTGACGCACAGCGTGCCCGACTGCGTCGCGCTGGCCATTCACACACCGGTTGGGGTCGTTGTCCACACGGGCGATTTCAAGATCGATCAGACGCCCATCGACGGCGAGCACTTCGACGTCCACCGGTTCGCCGAGCTGGGGTCCGCGGGCGTCCTGGCGCTCTTTGCCGACAGCACCAACATCGACCGGCGCGGGTTCACCGGATCCGAGCGCGAGGTCATCGAGGCCTTCGAGGAGATCTTCACGAGCGCCACCGGCCGGCTGGTCGTCGCGGCGTTCGCGTCGAGCATCTACCGCATGCAGATCCTCGTGGACCTCGCCGCGCAGTTCGATCGGAAGGTGGCGTTCCTCGGGCGCGGGATGATGCAGAACTCGGAGATCGCCCAGAGGCTCGGCTACCTGCGCATTCCACCCGGCACGCAGATCCGCGATGCTGACGTCAACAGCTACCCGGCGGAGGACGTGCTGTGCATGGCAACCGGATCGCAAGGCGAGCCGATGGCCGCCCTGTCCCGCATCGCGATCGACGACCACCGACATGTCAAGGTGGGCCCCGACGACACCGTGGTCATTTCGGCGCGCTCCATTCCCGGGAACGAAAAGGCGATCGGCCGCGTCATGAATCACATCGCGCGCCGCGGCGCGGAGATCGTGTACGAAGGCATCAAGCACGTGCACGTCTCGGGACATGGCAGCGAAGAGGAACTGAAGCTGATGCTGTCGCTCGTGAAGCCCCGGTACTTCGTGCCGGTTCACGGCGAGTACCGCCAGCTCTCGCAGCACGCGCGCATCGCCGCCCGCGTCTTTGCCGGACGGGAGCCGCGCCCCGAGGTGCTGCTCGCCGAGAACGGCGATCTGCTGCAGTTCGACGAGCGCGGCGCGCGGATCGCCGGAAAGGTGCCGGTCGGGCGGATCCTGATCGACGGGACGCTGACCGGCGAGGTCGCCGACGAGGTGCTGCGCGATCGCCGGCATCTTTCCGAGGACGGCCTCGTCGTGCCGGTCGTCGCGATCAACAAGCAGACGGGCGCGCTCGAAGGTGTGCCGGAGATCATCACGCGCGGGTTCGTGATGGAAGACAGCCAGACGCTCCTCGCCGACGCGGCGCGGATGCTCGTCGAGGTCATGGAGCGCACGAGCGTCGAGGAGCGGACCGACCAGGGGCTGATCAAGGAAAAACTGCGGGTGGAGCTGCGGCGCTTCCTCCGTAAGCGGTCGGGCCGGCGGCCGTTCGTCCTGCCCGTCATCATGGAGATTTGAGACGTGAGTCGATCGAGCGTTTCCCGGCGGGTCCGCGAGTTCGTCGGCGTCGCGCTGTTCGGGGCGGCCATCATCTGGATCATCGCGCTCGTCAGTTACGAGCCGGCCGATCCAGTGTGGTTCTTCAGCACCGGCGGACCGGCCGGCCCGGTCAATTTCGCCGGCCGGATCGGGGCCTTTCTGGCCGAGCTCTCGTTCCAGTCGTTCGGCTACGCCTCCTATCTCATCCCGGCGGTGCTGATCGTGATCGGCTGGCAGTCGTTCTGGTGCCGCGAGGTCGACGCCGCGGGGACGAAAGCCGCGGGCGCGGCGCTGCTGTTCTCCTGCATCAGCGCGTTCCTGAGCCTCGTGTTCGGTACGCTGGACGTGGCCGGCACGCCGTTCCGCGCCGGCGGCTTTATCGGCGACTGGCTCGCCGGCTGGCTGTCGGAATATTTCAACCGGACGGGCTCGGTCGTTCTCCTCCTCACGCTGATCGTCCTGGCGATCATCCTGTCCACCCAGTTCTCGTTCGGCCGGTTCTTCGGCGCGCTCTTCGGCACCATCGGCAGCGTCGCGGCGCGGTCGCTGGCCTCCTTCCGCGAGTGGCGCGAGGATCGGCGCCGCGAGAAACAGCGCCGCGAGGTGATCGCGAAACACACGAAAAAAGGCGGCGCCCCGCCCGAGATCAAGACGCCGGCACTGGCCGACGGCCTGGCGGGCAGGGCCGCCAGAAAGCGCGAGCCTTTCACCGAGCCCCTCGAAGACGCCGAGGCCGGGCCGCTGTCCTCGTCGGCATTCGGCAACTCCAGGTCGTTTGCGCCGCCCAAGCCCCCCAGAGTCAGCCTCCCGGCTCCGCCGCTTCCGCTGTCCGATCCGGAGCCCTCGAAGGCCCCCGCGGAACGGCGCAAAGGCGAGTACGCGCTGCCGCCGCTCGCCCTTCTGGATGCGCCCAAGACGGAGCGCAAGATCGACGAACGCGAACTGATGGACGGCGCCCGGCTGCTGGAAGAGAAGTGCCGCGAGTTCTCGGTCGAAGGCAGCGTCGTGCAGATCCACCCTGGTCCCGTCGTCACGACCTACGAATTCAAGCCGGACGCCGGCGTGAAGTACTCGAAGATCACCGGCCTGGCCGACGACCTGTGCCTGGCGATGCAGGCCGAATCGGTGCTGATCGATCGGATTCCGGGCAAATCGACGGTCGGCATCCAGATCCCGAACCGCAATCGCGAGCTGATTTCCCTCCGCGAGATGCTCGAGTCCGAGGCGTACCGCCGGTCGACGTCGAAGCTCACCCTGGCGCTCGGCAAGACCATTCACGGCGAACCGTTCATGGCCGACCTCGCGACCATGCCGCACCTGCTGATCGCCGGATCGACCGGGGCCGGCAAGTCGGTCGGCATCAACGGCATGCTGACGAGCATCCTCTGCCGCGCGACGCCAGACGACGTGCGGATGATCATGATCGATCCGAAGCGCCTCGAGCTGGGGATGTACGACGACATTCCCCACTTGATGACGCCGGTGGTCGTCGATCCCAAGCAGGCGGCGAATGCGCTGCGCTGGGCCGTACGTGAAATGGAAGAGCGTTACAAGACGCTCGCCGCCGAAGGCGTCCGGAATATCGAACAGTACAACCGCAACGTGCATCAGTCGATCGCCGAGAAGCGGACGCCCCAGAACGGCGAGACACCCAGGCCCCTCCCCTTCATCGTCGTCGTCATCGACGAGCTCGCCGACCTGATGATGGTCGCCAGCAACGAGGTGGAGGAATCGATCGCGCGGCTGGCGCAGATGGCGCGCGCCGTCGGGATCCATCTCATTCTCGCGACCCAGCGTCCGTCGGTGGACGTCATCACCGGGCTCATCAAGGCGAACCTGCCGGCCCGGATTTCGTTCCGCTGCTCGTCGAAGATCGACTCGCGGACGATTCTCGACGGCAACGGCGCGGAGCAGCTCCTCGGCAACGGCGACATGCTCTTCGTCCCGCCCGCTTCGTCGCGCTTCATTCGTCTTCACGGGCCGTACATCTCCGAGCAGGAGAGCGCCCGCCTGGCCAGTTACCTGCGGAAGCAGGGCAAGCCGGTCTACGACACCACGATCACGGCCGAGCAGGCGACGACGTCCGACGCGGTCGCGATGGAGAAGGACGATCTCTACGACGAGGCGGCGCGCATCATCGTCCAGAGCGGCCAGCCTTCTATTTCTTACTTGCAGCGCCGGCTTGCGCATCGGGTTCAGCCGGGCGGCGCGCCTCGTCGACATGATGGAGATGGAGGGGCTGGTGTCTCCGGCCGTCGCCGGCACACCCCGCGAGGTGCTGGTGGACAAGCACTATTTCGACGAAGTCGATTCGCAGCTGAGATAGTGAAGATGTTTTTCTCACCACCAAGGACACCAAGGACACCAAGGAAATCAGGCTTACTCCTGATTGGATTGACCTTTGTGTCCTTGGTGTCCTTTGTGGTGATCGACACAGCCGCGCTCGCCGCCGCCACCGCGCAGGAGATGTACCTGGCCGCGCTGGCGCGCGAGGAGTCCGTGCGGGAAGGATTCGCCGAAGAGGATGGCGATCTGTCCGCGCGCGCCGCCGCCGATGCCCGTTCGGTCGTGCGGGCCTATCAGGAAGTCGTCAGGGTGCATCCCGACGAGCGGTTACAGCGACAACGCCCTGTGGCAGGGTGGCGTTCTGTCGCTCGATCTCTTCATACGGCTCGGGTTGGAGCGCGACAGGACCACCGGCGATCCGCCTGCTGCGCCTGCTCGCATCGGAGTATCCGACCAGCTCGAAGGCGCGAGACGTGCCCTCCCGGCTCGCGCGGGTGGAAGGCCCGGCCACATCACCGGTAACGCTAGGTACCGGCACACAGGCGGGTCCGAACGTGCCCGCCGGTTCGACCGGGAAGGTCGCGCTGATCAGGAACATTACCCGCACGGTGCTTCCCGACGCCGTCCGCATCACCATCGAATTCGACACCGAAGTGCGCTTCCATGACGAACGCATTCCGAATCCGATGCGCGTGTTCCTCGATTTGCCGTCGACGCGCGCCGTGCCCGCGCTGATCGACAGGACGCTGCGCTTCGACGTCGACAACGATATCGTGCGTCAGGTCCGGATCGGCCGGCATCCCAACAGCACGACGCGCGTCGTCCTCGATGCCGCCGGCGTCTCGAGTTACAGCGTCTATCCGCTGTACAACCCGTACCGCCTCGTGATCGACTGCGTCAGGGAGCCAGAACGGGCGTTGGCCTCTAGAGGACCTTCGGATTCGGGCGGGCCCGAAGGCCCGCCCCGACCGGTCGCTCCGACTCCCGCAGCGGTAGGCAACGGGCCTCAGCCGGTTCCAAAACCGGCCCCGACGGCCCCGACGGCCGCGGCGGCCGTCTCAGCCGCTGTCGCGCCGCTCCCAGCGACGGACCTCCTGCCGGCGCTCACCGCGACCAGCGCGCCACCGAAGAACGTCGGCGGCGGCTACTCCATGGCGCGGCAGCTCGGGCTGAGCGTCTCCCGCATCGTCATCGATCCGGGTCATGGCGGCCACGATCCGGGCGCGACCGGCAAGTCGATCAGCGAGGCGGAGCTCGTGCTCGACATGGCGTTGCGCGTCGAGAAGATCCTTCAGAAGGTGCCGGGGACCGAGGTGATTCTGACCGGCGCACCGACGAGTTCGTGCCGCTGCAGGAGCGCACGGCCATCGCCAACCGCGAGGGGGCGGATCTCTTCCTGTCGATTCACGCGAACGCGAGCGAGAACCCGACCACGCGCGGCGTCGAAACCTACTTCCTGAACTTCGCGACCAACATGGGGGCCGCGTCGGTGGCGGCGCGCGAGAACGCCGCATCCGGACAGGCCATGGGCGCGCTGCCGGACTTCCTGAAGGCAATCGCGCTGCACAACAAGCTGGACGAGTCGCGGGACTTCGCGACCGAGGTGCAGCGTGCGATCGTCGAGCGCCTGCGGAAGTCGAACCGGTCGCTGAAGGACCTCGGCGTCAAGCAGGCGCCGTTCGTCGTCCTCATCGGCGCCGCGATGCCGAGCGTGCTGGCAGAGATATCGTTCGTGACCAACGAGCAGGAAGCCAGGCTCCTGCAGGGCAACACCTACCGGGAGCGGATTGCGGAGGCGCTCGTCAGCGCGATCCAGAAGTATCAGACCTCGCTGAAGAACATCGCGAGGGTCGTCGCGTCGGTAACAACGTGAATCGGGTAATTGGATAATCGGGTAATTGGGTAATTGATTGGGAATTGGCGCACCAATCGAGCAATCAATTACCCGATTACCATTACCCGATTACCCGATTCCGTACGCGACCGATACCGCCGCACCCAGAACACCACGCCTCCCAGCGCGATCCCGAGCAGGATTCCGGTGACCGCGAGGACGCCGCTCAGCCCGAGCGACTTGAACAGGATGTCCGCCAGCGTTTCGAGATCGCTCGGCGGCGGCATCAGCCTGACGATCACCGCGTCGGGCGGAATCGGCGACGGCTCGCCCTGGAGGAACGACGCGAGGAGCCCCCGAAACGGGGTTATGCCCTGAAGTTCCATTCGCTGCTGGTGAACGCCAGCTCCGCAAGCGTACGGACGCCGACGCCACTGGGTCCTTTCGGCAGGTAGGGGCGCGCTTCCTCGGACCATGCGGTGCCGGCGATATCGAGATGCGCCCACGGGCGGCCGTTCACGAATTCCTTGAGGAAGAGCGACGCGGTGATCGACCCTGCGGGGCGTCCGCCCGTGTTCGTGAAATCGGCAATCTCACTCTTGAGCTGATCGCGATAGTCGTCGAAGAGCGGCATCGGCCACGCGCGATCGCCCGCGCGATTGGCGACACGACGGACCTGCTCCACCCACTCCGGCGGTGTGCCGAACAGTCCGGACGTGCTCTTGCCAAGGGCGACCACGATGGCGCCCGTCAGCGTGGCCACGTCGACGAGATGCGTGGCGCCCAGTTGTTGCGCATACCAGAGGCCATCGCCCAGGATCAGGCGCCCCTCTGCGTCGGTGTTGAGAATCTCGACGGTCTTTCCCGCGGCGCTCTTCAGCACGTCGCCCGGCTTGACCGCACGGCCACCCGGCATGTTTTCCGTCGCCGGCACGACGCCGACGACGCGGATGGGCGCCTTGAGCAGCGAGATGGCCCGCATCGCGCACGCGACAGCTGCGCCGCCCGCCATGTCGTCCTTCATCCGGTCCATGCCCTCGGCGGGTTTGATGGAGATGCCGCCGCTGTCGAAGGTGACGCCTTTTCCGACGAGTCCCAGCACGGGCCCCGGCGGCAGGCCCGGAGGATCGTGACGAAACACCAGCAGGCGGGGCGGCTCGCTGCTGCCGCGCGCCACACCCAGAAGCAGGCCCATCCCCAGTTGCGCGATGCGATCCTCGTCGAGGATCTCGACCTTGAACGCCGCCGCCGGTTGCCAGCGCCGCCGCACGCCGCGCGAATTCCCGAGGCGTGAGCGTGTTGCCCGGTTCGTTCGCGAGCTCGCGAGCCAGATTGCTGCATTCGCCGAGCAGGCGGCCCCGGTCGACCGCTGTCCTCGCACGGCTCACGACGTCCGACGCCTGCTCGGTCACGATAACGGTCCACGCGGGGGCAGCCGGCGGCGCGGGGTTCACCGTCTTGTACGTGCCGCCGTTGAACTCGGACAGCGTCAATCCTTCGGTGACCGCCTGGGCGCCCTCAACGACATCGCCGGGGCCACGCAGCACGAAAGCGGCCCGCTCCGCCCGACGGTTCCGCGCCGAGATCCCGCCAGCAGCGGCCAGCTGACGCGCCAGCTCGCCCCGATACTCGGCAGAAGGACCCGCCGCCGATCAGCAGCAACCGGCGAGGCCGCCATCCCGGGTCCGTGACCGTGGTCGCGAACAGCTCGAAGGTCTTGCCGGTAAACTCCTTCGACGCGAACGCACGGGCGATCTCGCCGCCGGCGGCCGCGTTCAGCCCGTCCACGGACGCTGGATTCTCATCGTCGAACCAGGGGACAACGAGCAGATCGGTATCCACTGCGGAAAGCGGCGCGGATGATACAGGTGACCGGCGCGACGGCCGTCGAAGGCATCCCGCTATTATCGCTGAATGCGGCTTGCCGGCACCCAACGCGCTCGTTACAATGACTTCAGGGCTCGCAGGGTCCCTCCCGGGCCTCAAAGGGAACGATCGATGAACAGCATGCTGCGCGGCACCATCCGGGCCGGAGTCACGTGTCTGGCTATCACTGCCACCGGGCTCGTCGTTGGCGCCCAGCGCAACGAGAATGCCCGTCCGCGACTTTCACTCAAAGCGCAGCCGAACGTCGGCGTCGCGCCCGCGAAGCATCATGCTCACCGCCGAGTTGATCGGCGGCGCCAACGATTTTCAGGAGTATTACTGCCCCACGGTCGTCTGGGACTGGGCTGACGGCACCGAATCGGAATCGACGTTCGACTGCGAGCCGTACGAAGCGGGCAAGAGTGAAATCAGACGCCGGTTCACCGTCCAGCACACGTTCCGGGCCGGCGCTCACAAGGTATGGATTCGCCTGAAGAGAAGCGGAAAGCTGCTGGCGTCCGCAAGCGTCAACGTCCAGATTCAGCCCGGCGCCTACAACAGCGAAGACCGCGACTGAAGAGCCGCTCAGGAGACGTCGAGCGGCACGTGCAGGGCGCGGCCCTGTTCGATGCGGAAAAGGCGCGCGTCCGACCACCCCTCCTGCCAGGCTCACGATCAGATGGACGGCATCGGGATACGCCGCTTCGGCAACATCCGTCTCCGACGGCCATGCGGGCGATTGCGGGTGCGAGTGGTAGAACCCGAGCACCTCGAGGCCGCGGCCCCGCGCGCGCGCGCATGGCGTCGATGTGATCCTTCGGATCGATCAGGAAACGTGTCGGACTCCCCGCGATGTTCGTCGCCCGCACCGCGTCGTCGATCGAAGCGCCGCTGCCGACCAGCATCCCGCAGCACTCGGCCGGCGCCTCGGCACGCGCGTGCGCGACGATGGCTTCGAGCGCCTCGTGCCGGATGCGAAATCCTGAATCGATCATGGACACACGCGTGGGATCCGGCTTCAGCCGGATTGGTCCGCCTGACGCAGCACTGCCGGCTTCAGCCGAACCTAGCTTTTCAGCGTTTCGCGCCACCGGTTCGCGGTGGAGAAAATCTCGGTCAGTTGATCGCCGGCTGGAAGATCGCGGCGGAGCTCCTGGAGGACCGCGATCAGCGCATCGAGCGCCGGCCCGATCTCGTCGGCGTTGGTGGCGGCGATGTCCTTCCAGATGTCGGCCGGGCTCGACGCCAGCCGCGTCGTGTCGGCGAGCCCCCGGCCGGAGAGCGCCGAGCCCATCGTGGCCGACCGCGTCGCCGACCACCTGCATGAGCGCGCTGGCCGTCAGCTGCGGAAGGTGGCTGAGGAACGCCAGCAGCCGATCGTGCGCGTCGACGCCGATGATGCGCGGCTCCGCGCCAAGGGCCCGCACGAAGGCCATCAGCTTCTCGAGCGCGGGGCCCGCCGCCGTCGCCGGTCGGCGTCAGGAGCCACGGACGCCCGCGGAACAGATCGGTCCGCGCGTGCTCCAGGCCGCCCTTCGCCGCGCCGCCGAGCGGATGTCCGCCGACAAACGTAAAGCGAGGCGGCAGACTGCGCGCGCCGCCGCGACGATCTCGCGCTTCGTGCTGCTGGTGTCGGTCACGACCGCGGGCTGGCGGACGTTGTCGTCGAGCGCCTCGAGCAGCGCGATGTTCTGGCGCGCCGGGGCCGCGAGCACGACCAGGTCCGCTTCGGCCAGCACGATCAGATCGTCGGCGGCGACGTCTATCGCATGGAGCCGCATCGCCGTCTCGAGCACGTCCTTGTTGTCGACCGCAATCACGAGGGAGGACGGCCACAGCTCGCGCGCGGCGAGGGCAATCGATCCCCCAATCAGGCCGAGTCCGACAATGCCGATCTTCGCGAAGATCGGCGGCTGGCCCTCGGGCCGGCGGGTTGGTTGGATGACAGGGAGTTCCATCTTCGATTGCGATTTCTGATTGTTGATTGATCGATCGGAAATGCTGATTCGATAATCTGCAAATCGTCACATCGTCAATCGTCATGCTACGAGCCCCACCCGCGCCGTGTCACCGGCTCGAGGCAGATGCTTCGCCCGATGGCCGGCGCGATGATCCGCAGCTCCGCCATCAGCCGATCGAACTGCGACGGGAACATCGACTGCGCGCCGTCGCTGAGCGCGTGATCCGGATCGTTGTGCACTTCGATGATCAGCCCGTCGGCGCCCGCGGCGACCGCGGCGCGCGCCATCGGCGCCACCATGTCGCGCCGGCCGGCGCCGTGGCTCGGATCGGCGATCACCGGCAGGTGGCTCAGCTTCTTGACGACCGGAATCGCTGAGATGTCGAACGTGTTGCGCGTGGCGGTCTCGAACGTGCGGATGCCGCGCTCGCACAGGATGACGTCGGTGTTGCCGCCGCTCAGCACGTACTCGGCCGAGAGCAGCCACTCTTCGATCGTGGCCGAGATGCCGCGCTTCAGCAGCACCGGCTTCCGCGCGTGGCCCAGCTCGCGCAGCAGGGTGAAGTTCTGCATGTTGCGCGCGCCGACCTGGAAGATGTCGCAGTACTTCTCGATCAGCGGGATCTGGCTGATGTCCATGACCTCGGACACGAGCGCCATGTTCTCGGCCGTCGACGCGTCGCGCAGCAGCTGCAGCCCTTCCTCGCCAAGGCCCTGGAAGCTGTACGGGGAGCTGCGCGGCTTGAACGCGCCGCCGCGGAAAATCTTCGCGCCGGCCCGCCGCACCGCCGCCGCGCTCGCCCGGACCTGCTTCTCCGTTTCCGCCGAGCACGGACCGGCCATGACGATCACCTCGTCGCCGCCGATCCGCACGTCGCCGACCGTGATGACCGTCGGGTCCGGCTTGAACGTGCGGCTCGCGAGCTTGTAGGGCTCGGAGATCCGCACCACTTCGTGCACGCCCTCGAGCATCTCGATCAGGCCCTTGTCGGGATGCCCCTGTCCGACCGCGCCCGAGCACGGTGCGGGTGGCGCCTGTCGACCGGTGCACGTCCATGCCCATCTCGACGAGACGCGCGACGACCTGCTCGATCTGCGCCTCGGTGGCCCGTTCTTCCATTACTACGACCATGGCTTGCGTTGCCTCCACTACTGCGATCCCGAATCTGGTTATTTGGTCATCTGGTTATCTGGTCATTGATTGGCCAATTGAACAATCAATAACCAGATAACCAGATGACCAGATGACCAAATTTCCGTGGCTCATTTTCCCCGTGGACCACGCGCCGTTCCAGCCGCCGCGCCTCGTCGATAATCCGCTCGAACAGCCGCACGATGGCTTCGGGGCCGAGCGGCCCTTCCACGGCGATGCTGCGCACGTGATCGATGACCTCTTTTTCGCGGTCCGGCTGGTACACCGGCACGCCCTCCGCCTTCTTCAGCCGCCCGATTTCGCACGCGACGCGCGCGCGTTCGTTGAGCAGGCGGACGATCACTTCGTCCACGCGGTCGATGTCCTTGCGCAAATCATCAAGCGTGCGCATCAACGGCTGCACCTTTCAGCCACCGGATGTAGGTTTCGACGCGCTCCAGCAGGTCCGGCGACCCGCCGTGCTCCGCGATCAGCGCCACCAGCGCGCTGCCGACCACCGCCGCGTCGGCGTATGCCGTCACTTCGGCGACATGCTCGGGACGCGAGATGCCGAAGCCCAGCGCGATCGGCAGCGACGTGTGCGCCCGGATCCGCTTGACCAGCGCGTCGGCGCCCGTGGCGACCCGATCGCGCGCCCCGGTGACGCCCAGCCGCGAGATTCCGTAAAGGAACCCGCGTCCGAGCTCGGCCGCCTTCCGGATCCGCTCGTCCGTCGTCGTCGGGCTCAGCAGAAAGATCGTATCAAGGCCGGAGGCCGCGAGCGCTTCGCGAAACCCTCCCGCCTCTTCTATCGGCAGATCGAGCGCCAGCACACCGTCCACGCCTGCGTCCGCCGCCGTCTGCGGCAAACCGCTCCACCCCCATGCGCAGCAGCGGGTTCGCGTAGCTGAACACCACGATCGGCGCCGCGACCTGGGGCCGAATCTGCCCGATCGAGCGCCAGCGTGGTCCGCAGGCTGCCACCGGCCGCCAGCGCGCGCTCGGTGGCGCGCTGAATCACCGGGCCGTCGGCGAGCGGATCGGAAAACGGCACGCCGACCTCGATCACATCCGCGCCCGCGCGATCGAGCGCCTGCAGAATCTCGCCGGAGCGCGCCAGGTCCGGATCGCCGGCCGTCGTGTAGGTCACGAGACCCGGCCGCTTCTCGTCACGAATCCGCGCGAACGCCTCGGTGATGCGAGAGGCCATCAGCCGAAATGCCCTTCACCACAGCTCAATGCCTCTTTGTTCACTTCGTGTCCTTCGTGTCCTTCGTGGTTATGTTTTTGCGGCAAGAGCCTTCTCCACGCTCTGAACGTCCTTGTCGCCTCTGCCGGACAGGTTCACGAGCAGCACGGCCGAGGAGCCGAGCTCCGGCGCCAGCTTCTGCGCGTACGCGATGGCGTGCGCCGATTCGAGCGCGGGAATGATCCCTTCGAGCTCGGCCAGCGTCTGAAACGCCCGCAGCGCCTCGTCGTCGGTCACGTAAGCGTATTCGGCGCGGCCGATCCCGCGCAGCCACGCGTGTTCGGGGCCGACCGCCGCGTAGTCGAGCCCTGCGGAGATCGAGTGCGTCAGCTCGATGTTGCCGTCCTCATCCTGCAGGATGAAGGTGCGCGTGCCCTGGAGCACGCCCTCGCTCCCGCCGGCGAATCGCGCCGCGTGCCTCCCGCGGCTGATTTGCTCCCCGCCGGCCTCGACGCCGACCAGCCGCACGTCGCGGTCGTCGACGAACGCATCGAAGATGCCCATGGCGTTGCTGCCGCCGCCGACGCAGGCGACGATGGCGGTGGGCAGCCTGCCGGCCAGCTCGACGATCTGATCGCGGGCTTCCAGCCCGATGACCGACTGGAACTCGCGGACCATCAGCGGATACGGATGCGGACCGAGCACCGATCCGAGAAGATAGTACGTGTCGCCGACGTTCGTCACCCAGTCGCGCATCGCCTCGTTGATGGCGTCCTTCAGCGTGCGGCTGCCGGCGTCAACGCGGCAGCACCTCCGCGCCGAGCAGGCGCATCCGGAAGACATTCAGCGCCTGACGGCTCATGTCTTCGGTGCCCATGTAGATGTGGCACTCGAGGCCGAGCAGCGCGCAGGCCGTCGCGGTCGCCACGCCGTGCTGGCCGGCGCCTGTTTCGGCGACGATGCGTCGCTTGCCCATCCGCACCGCGAGCAGCGCCTGGCCGAGCGCGTTGTTGATCTTGTGCGCGCCGGTATGCGTCAGGTCCTCGCGCTTCAGAAAGATGCGCGCGCCGCCGCACGACGCGGACAGCCGCCTCGGCTTCGGAGATGGGCGTGGGGCGTCCGACGTAGTGCTTCAGCAGACGAGCCAGCTCGGCGTTGAATGCCGGATCGTCGCGGGCCGCGAAGTAGGCGCGCTCGAGCTCTTCGACCGGTTCGACCAGCGTCTCGGGCACGAAGCGCCCGCCGAACTCGCCGAAGTAGCCGCGCGTGTCAGGATCTCGGCGGGTTGTGACCATTCAGTGCCTCGAAAAGCGCGCGAAGGCGCGCGGGATCCTTGACTCCGGGCGAGGCCTCGACGCCCGACGACACGTCGATGCCGAAGGGCCGCACGCGGGCGATGGCGTCCGCGACGTTGTCCGGCGTCAGCCCGCCGGCCAGCAGCGTCCGCCGCTTCGCCGCGATCGGCGCGGCGGCGGCCCAGTCGATCGTGCGGCCGGTGCCGCCCCGGCTCGCCGGGTCGTGCACGTCCAGCAGCAGCGTCGTCGATCGCGGCCACATGTCGATCCGGCCGGCCTCGGTGGGTTGAGAGATCGTCACGGACTTGATAATCGGGAACGGGATGCCCGCCGCGTACGACACGTCTTCGTCGCCGTGCAGTTGGACGGCGCCAAGCCTGACGAGCGCGGCCACGCCCTGACGTATGCGGCCGGCTGGTTCACGAAGACGCCTACCGGCACGACGAACGGCGGCAGGCTCGCGGCGATCGCGCGCGCCCGGTGCGGATCGACAAACCGCGGGCTCTTCGGCCAGAAGACGAATCCCAGGGCAGACGCACCCGCCTCGACGGCCGCGTCGGCGTCCTCCATCCGCGTGATGCCGCAGATCTTCACCAACATGACGCATGCGATGCCACCAGACAACTGCGATCTCTGCGTTCGATTTCGTGGTCGGATCGTTTCACGTCTTTACCTTTGTGTCCTTCGTGTCCTCTGTGGTGAAGCAGCGCTGGAGCAGAGCTGTCAGCGCCACGCCGGGATCCGGTTCCGTCATGAATCGTTCGCCAATCAGAAACGCGTCGTAGCCTAGCCGCCTGAGGCGGAGCAGATCGGCGGCCGTCTTCAGGCCGCTCTCGCTGACGCGCACGATCCCTCGAGGCATGCGCGCGGCCAGCGTCTCCGACGCCGTGACGTCGACCGCGAGCGTGCGCAGGTTGCGATTGTTGACGCCAATGATTTGCGCTCCGGCGTCGAGCGCGGCCGAGAGCTCGTCGGCGCCATGCACTTCGACGAGCACGTCGAGCCCGAGCGCCGAGGCGCGCGCATGAAGCACCGCCAGCGTCTGCGCATCGAGCGCCGCGACAATCAGGAGCACCGCGTCCGCGCCCGCGGCGCGGGCCTCGAACAACTGGTATTCGGAGACGATGAAGTCCTTGCGCAATACGGGCACCGACACGGCGTCCCGAACCGCCTGAAGGTGATCGAGCGCGCCGTCGAAAAAGGTCGGCTCGGTGAGCACCGATATCGCGGCGGCGCCTGCCTGCTGGTATCCGATGGCGATGTCCACCGGGTCGTACTGCGGCCTCAGCACTCCGCGAGACGGCGAACGGCGCTTGCATTCCGCGATGATGCGAGGGACGTCGTCGCCAGGGACGGGCTGAAGCCCGTCCCCTACCGGAGTCCCGCCTGCCGAAGTCCCGACCAGCGCTGCGCGAAACCGGCCCGGTGTTGCCGTTCGCCTCTCCGCCCTCGCGGCCAGGGCAGCCAGCGCCTCGCGTTGTTCCCGCACCTCGACGATTCGCCGCGTGGCCGCCACGATGGTCGCCAGCAGGTCCGCGGTGGCCGCAGGAGCGCCCATCACACTTGCCGCCGCGATTTCTTCGGCCTTCGAGAGAGTAATCATCCGCTCGAGCGTCCGCTTCGCCTCGCCGCCATCGATGGCCCGCGCCGCCCGGGCAATTCCCTCTACGATCGACGCGGCAACTCCGGCGATGAACAACGACGCGCCGGCGTTCAACAGCACGATGTCTCGCGCCGGGCCACGCCCGCCCGCCAGAATGCGCTCGACGATGGCCGCGTTCTCGTTCGCGTCTCCCCCCTTCAGCGCGTCCGGGAGCGCCTTCGGCAACCCGACGTCGGTCGGGTGCAGGTAGAAGGTGTTCACGGCGCCGTTGCGGCATTCCGACACCTTCGTATAGCCGGTGGTCGAAATTTCGTCGATGCCGTCGGCGCCATGCACGACCCACGCGCGGTCCGAGCCGAGCAGCAGCAGCGCCCTCGCCAGAAGCTCGGTGAACTCCGGCCGGGGAACGCCGACGAGCTGCCGTGTCGCACCGGCAGGATTGGTCAGCGGACCGAGGAGGTTGAACGCCGTGCGCACGCCCAGATCGCGACGCGCCGGCCCGGCATGACGCATCGACGGATGAAACGTCGGCGCGAAAAAGAACCCGATGCCGCGCCTCCGTCAGGCAGCGCTCGACCACCGCAGGGCTCGCCGTCACCTTCACCCCCAGCGCCTCGAAGACATCCGCGCTTCCCGAGCGGCTCGACACGGACCGGTTTCCGTGTTTGGCGACGCGCACGCCGCAGCCAGCCACGACGATCGCCGCGCAGGAAGAGATGTTGAACGTTCCCGACCGGTCGCCGCCCGTCCCGCACGTGTCGAACACCATCGCGTCGTGTCCCGGACCTTCGGGGCGCTTCGGCCATCTTCACGGCGTGCTCGCGCATCGTCCGCGCCAGCCCGACGATCTCGGCGGGACGCTCGCCCTTCATCGACAGACCAATCAGCAGGCCGGCGATCTGCGCCGGCGCGGCGCGCCCTTCCATCACTTCAGCCATCGCCGCCGACGCTTCGTCGGCCGTCAGGTCTTCGCGACGGCCGAGTTTTTCGATCAGCTCTGGAAACATGGCTCACATGGTCGGAGAGCTTCTCGGCATCGACGTCAAGCGATCCTCGACGAAGTTGCGGAGGATGCGCTTCCCCTCAGCAGGTGAGAATCGACTCGGGATGAAACTGCACGCCGTGCACGGGCCACGTGCGATGGCGCAACCCCATGATGGTCTGGTCCTCGCGCGTCCGGGCGGACACGATCAGATCGGCCGGCAGCTGATCGTCGGCCACGACCAGCGAGTGATACCGCGACGCCAGGAAAGGACCGTCAATCCCCGTGAACACACCGCGCCCGTCGTGCTCGATCGTCGACGTCTTGCCGTGCATCGGCACGGCCGCCCGCACCACCGAGCCGCCGAATACCGCCCCAATCGCCTGGTGGCCGAGGCACACGCCCAGGATCGGAATCGTCTGCCCGAGCTGCTCGATCGCCGCCATCGTGATGCCAGCCGCTTCGGGCCGTCCCGGCCCCGGAGAGATGACGATCCGATCCGGTTTCGCCGCTCGCACATCGTCGACCGTGACGGCATCGTTGCGCATCACGCGCACGACGGCGCCGAGCTCGCCCAGGTACTGGACGAGGTTGTATGTGAACGAATCGTAGTTGTCGATCACGACGATCATGGCAATCTCAGAGGCCCGCCTGCGCAATCTCGAGCGCCTGGAGCAACGCGCGGGCTTTGTCCCGGGTTTCCTCGAACTCGGCAGCGGGGTTCGAGTCCATCACGATGCCCGCGCCGGCCTGGACGTAGGCCATCCGGCCAGACATGATGACCGTCCGGATCGCGATGCAGAAGTCGAGGTTGCCCGCGAAGTCCAGATACCCTACCGCGCCGGCGTAGAGCCCGCGTCCCGATGGCTCGAGCTCCCGGATAATCTGCATCGCCCGCACTTTCGGGGCGCCGGACACCGTCCCGGCCGGGAAGCACGACACCAGGGCATCCAGACGATCGCAGTCCGCGGCGAGCTTGCCCTCGACGATGGAGGTCAGGTGCATGACGTGGGAAAAGCGTTCGAGCCCCATGAACTGAGGGACCCGCACCGACCCGTACTCGCACACGCGCCCGACGTCGTTGCGCCCGAGGTCCACGAGCATGACGTGCTCGGCGCGTTCCTTTTCGTTCCGCTTGAGCTCCTCGCCCAGCCGCAGATCCTCTTCCTTGTCGCGACCGCGACGGCGGGTGCCCGCAATCGGGTGCGTTTCGACGTGCGAGCCCTCGACCCGCACCAGCATCTCCGGCGAGGAGCCGACGACGGAGACGCCGCCCATCCGGATGAAATACATGTACGGCGACGGATTGACGTGACGAAGAGCGCGGTAGACGGTGAACGGATCGGCGCTCACCTCGGCCTCGAACCGTTGCGACAACACCACCTGGTAGATATCCCCCGCCGCGATGTGCGTCTTCGCCGTCCGCACCTGCTCCTCGAACCGCTCGCGCGTATGATTCGAGCGCAGCATCCAGCTCGAGCGGCGTTCGGCGGTTTGGCATGCGACAGGCTGCGCTCGAGCTCGCGCTCCAGAAACTGAATCTTCGCGCACGCGAATTGATAAAGCGATTCGAGATCGTCGTCGGCGGTGATGCGGGCGTTCGCGATGAGCAGAATCCGGTGCTGCACATGATCGAAGGCGAGCACCGTATCGAACAGCATGAAGCCGGCGTCGTCGGCCCCGTCGGGGCTCGTGCCGAGATCGCCGAGGACCGGCTCGAACCAGGATGCCGCGCCATAGCCCAGGTATCCCACCGCGCCGCCGGTGAAGCGCGGGAGCTCGGACACGAACGGGGACCTGAAGTCCGCCATGAGTCCCGCGCAGCGTCTCGACGAACGGTCGATCGCTCTCGGTCGTCACGCCGCCACGGTCCATGATGGTCCGGTTGCCGCGCGCGCGCAGTATCAGAAACGGGTCCTTGCCCAGGAAGGAATACCGGGCGACGTGCTCGCCGCCCTCGACGCTCTCGAGCAGGAACGCATAGTCGGCATCTTCGGCGATCTTGAGGAATGCCGACACCGGCGTCAGCAGGTCCGCGACCATTTCCTTGACCACGGGCACGAAGGTGCCGCGGCGCGCCAGTTCCTTGAACTCCTCAAACGACGTAATTTTCATCGCGCATGAACTCCGCAAGCCGCTTCAGCGCGGCCTCGTGCATGACTCCCGCCGGCGGGCGGACGCCCGTCCACCGAGTAGAACTGTTCGTGGGCCTGGGCCACGAGCATCTCGAGCCCGCCGATCGTCTGACAGCCGGCCCGGGCCGCCTCGCGCAGCAGCCGGGTCTCCGTGGGGTTGTAAATCAAGTCGTATACGTATCGGCCCGTCAGGTCGCTGGCGTCGATCGGCGTTTCGTCGACGTGCGGATGCATCCCGACCGGGGTGCAGTTGACCAGCAAGTCCCAGCTGCCACGATCGGGCGGAAATGAGGCCGACCTCGGCCGATGTCGCCAGACCCACCGCGTCGGCGCGTGCGCGGTTGCGGCCGTGCACGCGCACGCGGCAGCCGCTCGACGTCAAGGCCACGGCGACCGCCCGCGCGGCGCCCCCGCTCCCGAGAATGGACGCGCGCATCCCCTGCAACGGCAGGCGTTCGGCGAGCGGGTGCAGGAATCCTTCGACATCGGTGTTGCCGCCGACCCACCGTCCGTCGATTACGCGAATGCTGTTGATGGCCCCGACGCGGCGGGCGGACGGCGTCCACCTCGTCGACCCGTTCGGACAGCGACACCTTGTGCGGGATGGTGACGCTGACGCCTTTGACTCCGAGCGCGCGGCCGAAGGTCATGAAATCGTCGGCGCTGACGGCTGGAAACGGGAGGTAGACCGCATCGAGCCCGGTCGCCGCGAACGCTGCGTTGTGCATCGCGGGCGACACGGAGTGAGCGACCGGCAACCCGACGAGGCCGTATATCTCGGTCGCATCGGTCAGGGCGCGGAACCGGTAATCCTGCAGCAGCGCCGCTGCCGACACCTGGCCCACCTCGCGGTCCGAGCCCGCATACGTCCACATCGATCCGAATCGCCCGGCGAGCACACGCGTCGCAAGGCCGAAGGGCCCCATCCCCACCAGGACGACGCCGCGCTCTCCATCTGCCGGGACGCGGAGATTGAGCAGCGATACGCAGTCGCTGAGCCGCCCGGTCTTGACCGCAATCTTGACGACCGCGGCACCGGTTGATCGCATCGCCTGAACGAGCCCCGGGAGATCCGACGGCATGCCCGAGAAGTCGTGGTACGAAAGCACCACTCGCCGGCCGCCCGAATGGGATACGAGATCGTCGAAGCCCGCCCGCGATTCGATGTCTACGTATTCCGCGCCAAGCGTCAGCGCGTTTGCGAGGATGCGCTTTCTCTCTTCCTCGGACCCCTTGAAGTGACCGCCTTCCCATTCCGGACGGCACGTGACGATGACAGGACGGCGCCGGCCGGCCAGCGCGCCGGCCGCATCCGGATCGCTCACCGTGTCGAGTCGAAGCTCGACCAGATCGGCATCGGTGACCTCGTCGCGGCGATGGCAGAGCTCTGCCATGTTCGGCGCTGTCACGGTTACACAGAGTAGGTTCGGCTTTGTACGGCATACAAACAAAAAAAGCCTCTTCGCCGTAAGGCTGAAGAGGCTTGGGAATTCCCGTTCGCGCGGTGGCAGGTCAGGCCAAGGCGATTGCCCCTTCAGTCGTCCCCCAATACCACCGCCAGGCGGACAACGGCTCGACGGTGATCGCGCCGATCACGGCAATCGCAGGGTAAACCGACGGAAGAATAGGCACTCGACCAACCACAGAGCCCCGAACGATAGCAAAGGCGGGACGGGGTGTCAATTGCTGACATGTGAAATGACACTTGAATGATTCCTTGCACGCGGCGGCCGGGCTATCATCGTTCGGTCCAAAAAACAGAGCGGAGATCCCAATGCATCTCAAAAGCCGCCGGTTATATCGCCTGACCCTGGCCCTCGCCGCCGTGACGCTCGCCGCCGTTCACGCGCCGGCCCAGCAAAGCAAGCCGCTTCCACCGATCCAGCTCGCCAAAGTGTCATTACCTCCCGGCTTCCAGATCGCTCTCTACGCCGAGGGTGTGCCTTCCGCCCGTCAGATGGCCCTGGCCCCGGACGGCACGATCTTCGTCGGCACCTTCGGCCTCTTTTCGGGGAACCCGAAGATCGGCAACGTTTACGCGGTCCGCGATACCAACAGGGACGGCCGCGCTGACGACGTGAAGACGATCCTCAGCGGCCTCAATATGCCCAACGGCGTCGCGATCCGTGACGGCGCGCTGTTCGTCGCCGAGCAACACCGGCTCGTCCGCTACGACAACATCCTCGCCAGGCTCGACAATCCTCCCGCTCCAGTCGTCCTGGCGCAGTTCCCCACCGATCCGAGCACCACGAACCACAGCTGGAAGTACGTGAAGTTCGGGCCGGACGGGAAGCTCTATGTCCCGATCGGTGGCCCCTGCAACGTCTGCGACCGTGGCGACGAGTGGGCGTCGATCCTTCGCATGAATCCCGATGGATCGGGCAGGGAGTTGTACGCGCGGGGTGTCAGGAACTCCGTGGGCATGGCGTTCGACCCGGTCGGCGGCAACCTCTGGTTTACCGACAACGGCCGCGACATGCTCGGCGACAACCTGCCGAGCGATGAGCTGAATCGCGCGACCGCCGCTGGACAGCACTTCGGATTCCCGTACTGCCACCAGGGCGACGTTCTCGATCCGGAGTTCGGGAAGGGGCGCTCCTGCGACGACTATCGGCCGCCGGTCGCGAAGATGGGACCGCACGTGGCGGCGCTCGGCATGACGTTCTACACGGGCAGCATGTTTCCGGCGCAGTACAAGAACCAGATCTTCATCGCCGAGCACGGGTCGTGGAACCGCAGCGCGCCGCTCGGGTACCGCATCGCCGTGGCGCGCGTGCAGGACGGTACGTCTTCGGGACAGGAGGTCTTCGCCGGCGGCTTCTACGACGGGCGCCAGGTGGCGGGCCGCCCGGTCGACGTACTGGAACTGCCTGATGGATCGCTTGTCGTGTCCGATGACGTGCAGGGCGTGATGTACCGGATCACCTACAGCGAGTAGCCGGCCTGACGCCGCTCGCCGGCGGACGCTTGTGCGCTACACGTCCATGATCTCGAAGCACCGTTCGAGGCTCTGGATAACGTCGCGGCCGGCCGTGGGCCGGTATTCGTGGGCGACGAATCCCGTGTATCCGCTGTCCGCGATCGCATTGGCGATGAAACGGTAGTTGAGCTCCTGCGTGTCGTCGATCTCGTTGCGGCTTGGGACGCCGGCGACATGGATGTGGCAGATGTGCTGCAGGTTGTCGCGCATGTTGCGCGTCACGTCGCCGTCGGCGATTTGCACGTGGTACATGTCGTAGACGATCTTCACTCGCGGAGAATTGACTCGGCGGCACACGTCAAATCCCCAGGCGAGGTGGTTGAAAATCTGGTCCGTCCGCTGATCGGCGACAACCTTTGAGTTCGTGATTTCCATACACAGGGTCACGCCCTTCTGTTCGGCGTAGCCTTTGACGCGGCTCAGGATGGCGACGGCATTGTCGGCGCCTTCTTCGTACGACATCCCACGCCGCTCCCCGGGAAGACCGATCAGATTGGGGCATCCCACTTCGACGCACATGTCGATGCCCTTGTGAAAGGCTTCCTCGAATTTGTCGTGCATCTCTTTACGGATCAGGCCGTCCTGGAAGCTGGTTCCCGTACCGGTCATGATGGCTGGCGTCAGCCCGTTGGCTTTCAGGATTGGGACCTGCTCCGCCGTGGGAAGATCCACGGCCTTGAAGCCGATCCGTGCCAGCGTGCGGCACCTTTCCTCGACGGACAGCTTCGAGGTCCCCCAGACTGAACCCATGACGCTCTGCTTGATGCGGCCGGACCGGGAAGCGCCCGGTTGGGACTGTGTCGCAGCCGCGAGGGGCGTCACGGCGAGGGGCGCCACTACCATGCCTGACAAGAAGTCTCTCCTTCTCATGGCCGCACTATACGCCCATCCGTTCATCCGACAAAGACGGTAGTTTTGGCGCGGTTGATCGAGGTCGCGGTGTGCTCTTCCGTGCTAGTCAACGGCCATTTCTCCTTGACCAGCAAGCACTTCTCCCGAATAATGGAATGAAACCCATGCACATCCGCCGGCTCCCCATCGCGCTCCTGCTGACAGTGACCGGGCTGGGCGTACTCGTGGCCGCGGCCCCGCAGTCGCCGACCACCGCGACAAGCCGCCAGCCTCACCAGGCTCGGCCGGCGCGCCGGTTCACATGCACGTCGATGAAATCCGTCCCGGCATGGTCGCGGTGGGCCGGACGGTATTCGAGGGTACCCGCGTCGAGGAGTTCAAGGTCAACATTCTGGGCGTGCTCGAAAACGTGATCGGCACGCGCCGCAATCTGATTCTCGCCCGGCTCGAAGGCGGACCGCTGGCGAACACCGGCGTCATCGCCGGAATGAGCGGCAGCCCGGTCTACATCGACGGGCGTCTCATCGGTGCCGTGTCGTACGCCCTGGGCGCGTTTTCCAAGGAACCCATTGCCGGGATCACGCCCATCGCGGAAATGACCGATTCCGCCACGCTGGCCGGCGTGCGGCCGCCCGGCGCAAAAATCCAGATCGACCTCCCGTTGACGCGCGAGAACCTGACGGCGGCGCTTCGCAAGGCGCTCAACTGGAACCGGCCCTTTGCCGAGGGTTCGCAGGGCGCTGAGCTCGCAGGGCGCAAATGCCGTGGCCGGGCTCGCGGGCGGGGAACTGGGCGCGCTGCTGCGTCCCATCGCCACGCCGCTCGTGATGTCGGGCTTCGAGCCGGAGGTCGGGGATCTCTTCGGTAGCGCGTTTGGCAGCCAGGGGTTCGTTCCCACGGGCGGCAGCGCCGCCGGTCTGCGGGCCGGCGAGATGCCGTTCGAAGGTCCGCTGAAGGCGGGCGACGCTATTGGCGTGATGCTCGTGAATGGCGATCTGCAGATGGGCGGCACCGGGACCGTCACCCACATCGACGACGACAGGGTCTACGCGTTCGGTCATCCGCTGTACAACCTCGGGCCGACCGAGTTTCCGATGACGCGCGCCTACGTCTACACCGTGCTGCCGAGCCTGCTCTCGTCGTTCAAGCTCTCCACGACCGGCGAAGTGATCGGGACATTCCTGCAGGATCGGGCGACGACCATCGCCGGCCGGTCTGGGTCCTGGCCCGCGGATGATTCCGGTCACGGTCAACCTGACGCAGGCCCGCGCGTCTCGAACGAACGTTCAACTTCGAGGTCGTCAACGACCAGCTGTTCACGCCGCTGATGACGTACGCGGCGCTGTTGAACACGCTTGAGCTCGTACGAGCGCCAGTTCGGCGCGGCCACGTTCAGCGTCCGCGGGCTGGCCAAGGTGAAGGACCACGAAGCGATCACGTTCGACGATCTCTTCTCCACCAACCAGTCGGCGATGGACGCGTCGGCGTATATCGTCGCGCCGCTCACCTACCTTCTGGGCAACGATTACGAGAAGGTCGAGGTCAGCAGCCTCGAGTTGACCATCGGCTCGACGGAGGAACCGAGGACGGCGACACTCGAGCGCGCGTGGATAGACGACCCGCGGCCGCGCGCCGGTCGCACGGTTCCCCTGAAGGTTCTGCTTCGCACCTATCGGGGCGAGGAAGAGGTGCGCACGCTCCCCGTTCAGATTCCGGCGAACGCGAGCGGCACGCTCTCGGTCATGGTGACCGACGGCGCGCGTCTCGAGCAGATCGAGCTGCGCGAATCGCGCACCCCGCCGCAGCTGCGGAGCGTCGATCAGGTCATCAAGTCGCTCAACAAGGCGCGGCGCAACAACACGCTCTACGTCCGGCTGCTCGGTGCCGAGGCCGGCGCCGTCGTCGGCGGCGAAGTGCTGTCCTCGCTTCCGCCGTCGGTGCTGGCCGTGCTCGAAGCCGACCGGAACGGCGGGAACTTCAACCCGGTGCGCACCGCCACCATCGGCGAATGGGAGCTCGCGACCGAGCACGCCGTCAGCGGGTCGCGCACGCTGTCGCTCACCGTTTCCCCAAACTGAATTGGATAATCGGGTAATCGGGTAATCGAGTAATGGATTGCACAATTGCAACAATCAATTACCCGATTACCCGATTACTCAATTACCCGATTCGCTTGTCAGGCGCGCTGATCGTCCTCGGTCCTCGCGCTGACATCGGTCCAGGCGTCCACGCCGAAGTTCTTTCAGGCTCAGACGCAGGCGGATTTTCTCCGCGGCGACGTCGAAAACCTCTCGATCGACGTGAACGGCCAGCTCGTCCTCGGTCCCGCCACCGAGCTGGTCTACGAGACGGCGGCGCCGTTTCTCTGGTCGCTGCTCGCGGCCGGCGATGGTTCGCTGTTTGTCGGCACCGGCAACGAGGGCAAGGTCTTCCGCATCGACTCCCAGGGACGAGGCTCGGTCTTCTTCGACAGCGCGGAGCTCGAAGTGCATGCGCTGGCACCCGCGCCAAACGGCGGGCTGTACGTCGCCACGTCACCGGACGGCAAGATCTACAAGGTCGACAGAGACGGCGCCGCAACGACCTTCTTCGATCCGGACGACAAGTACATCTGGTCGCTGGCGGTGGACGCGAAGGGAAACGTGTTCGCCGGCACCGGCGAAAAAGGCGTCATCTACAAGATCGCAGCCGACGGCAAAGGCGCCCCTTTCTACAAGACCAACGCCACGCACGCGACCGCGCTCGCCCTCGACAAGGCGGGCAATCTCTTCGCCGGCACCGGCTCGCCCGGGCGGGTGCTGCGCATCGATCCGGACGCCAAGCCGTTCGTGCTGCTCGATTCGCCGTTTCAGGAGATTCGCGTCCTGCGTTTCGACGACAAAGGGCGCGCTGTACGCGGGTGCGCAGAACGGCCGTGCGCGCCGGCGGCTCGCCGCCGGCATCCGACGACCGCGGCGGCGATCAGCCGTCTGTCTCCGGGCGCCGCGCCAGTCGCGTCGGTTTCCGTCTCGACCGAGATCACCTCCATCGCGGTCGTCGACACCTCGGGCGGCGCGACGGCGTCGCGCGACGATCCGCGCGGCGTCAAGGGCGCGGTCTACCGGATCGATCCGGACGGCGTCTGGGATCAGCTCTGGGAATCGCGCGAGGATTCGCCGTACGACCTGACCTTCGACCAGGCCGGCGCCCTCATCATCGGGACCGGCGGCAAGGGCAAGATATACCGGCTCGACGGCGATCCCCTTCGTCCGACGCTGCTGGCCCGCGCGAGCGCGCAGCAGGTCACCGCCTTCCACAAGGACGCGGGTGGACGGCTGTATTACGCCACGGCGAACCCCGGCAAAGTGTTCCGGCTCTCGCCGGAGCGCGCCGTGCGCGGCACCTACGAGTCCGAGCCGCGCGACGCACGGATGATTGCGACGTGGGGCACGTTGAGCTGGCGAGGCACGACGTCCGGCGGCAGCCGTATCGAGCTGTTCACCCGTTCCGGCAACACCGCGACGCCCGACGAGACCTGGAGCGCCTGGTCGGCGGCCTACACGAACGCCGAGGGCTCGCCGATCACCAGCCCGAAAACCCGCTACCTGCAGTGGCGCGCCGTCCTGACGGGCACCGGCTCGACGGTCCGGTGCTGACGTCGGTGACCGCCGCCTACCTGCAGCGAAATCTGCGGCCGCAGGTCCGCTCGGTCACCGTGCATCCGCCCGGAATCGTCTTCCAGAAGCCGTTCTCCAACGGCGAACCGGAGCTCGCCGGCTTCGACGATCAGACCACGCCCGAGCGCACGCTGGCTGCGGCCGCCGCGCAGCAGGGCGGCGGGAACGCTCTTGGACGGCGCGCGTACCAGAAGGGGCTCGAAACGCTGCAGTGGCGTGCCGAGGACGAGAACGACGACGAGCTCGTGTACGACGTGCTGTACCGGCTCGAGGGCGAAAGCAGCTGGAAGCCCCTGCGCCGGGGCATCTCGGACACGATTCTCGCCTGGGACACCAATACCGTCCCGAACGGTTCGTATTTCGTGAAGGTCGTCGCGTCCGACGGACCGTCGAATCCGCCCGATACGGCGCTCACCGGCGAGCTGGAAAGCATCGCGTTCGACGTGGACAACACCCCACCGGCCATTGTCGTCGTCGAACGTCCGCGCCGATCGCGGCCGTACCGTCGTGACCTTCGACGTCAAGGACGATCACTCGCCGATCCGGCGGGTGGAGTTTTCAGAGGACGGCCAGCGGTGGCGGGGCGTGTTCCCAACCGACGGCATCGCCGATTCCCGCCAGGAGCACTACGAGCTGGTGGTGGAAGGAGCGCTGACCGCGCGCGGCCTTACGTTGCGGGCCGCCGACTCGATGAACAACGTCGAGACGGGCCACGTCGATCCCTGAATCGGGTAATTGGATAATCGGGTAATCGGGTAATTGATTGATCGATTGGCCAACGGCCCAATCAATTGCCCGATCTGATTACCGAACCAATTACTCAATCAATTACCCGATTACCCAATTACTCGATTATCCAATGCTGAGACTACGCCGTGACCTGGCGGGCGCGGGCCTTCCGCATCGCGGAGGGCTTGGTCGGCGGCAGGGGGAGATCGATCGCCGGCTGCCTCGCGGTCCGGACCGTCTCCCTGGCGACGAACCGGACCATGCTTCCGGAGAGCTCCGTCGGATCGGCGGTCGATCGTGCCCGCGAGACGGTGTCGAGCAACTCTTCGATGACCTCGGCCTGGCCAGACGCATCCGGGCGCCTGTTGGCGCGCAGCACGGCGAGGTTGGCCAGCCGGCCTTCGTGAATGACGACCGCGTCCAGGGTAAATACGGCGTCCTGCTCCGCCGTCTCGTTGGCGCGCTGGAAACGTTCCACCCATCGGGCGCGGCAGGCAACCGCGTCCGGTACCTCGCTGGTGGCCTTCGCATTCGAACGGCGTGGCCATGACGGTCAGGATCGACGGCCAGCGAGTCGGGGCGATGATCGGCGGCGAACCGCATCATGCCCATCATGAGCACGACGCACACGGTCGCGGCGACCGTGGCGCCGAGGCCGGCATAGAGCATCTGCATGTCGTCGAACAGCAGGCGCACGCGGGCCGCCATCGACGCGTCACGCTCCGCGTTCAGGCGGCTCACCACGCCCGTGCTGAACCCTGCGACCTCGTCATTCGAGAGCACGGCGCGGCCGGGCGCCGAACGCCCGCAGCGCCGTGCCCACCGACCGCAACTCGGCCGACATCGCCGCGCACTCGCCGCACCACTCCAGGTGCGCGCTCACCGCAATCTGATCGGCGATCGGAAGCTCGCTCGTCGAGAAACGCGTCCAGGCGGCGTCTCGTCGCCGTGCACGTCAGGGCCTTCATGCGGTCCTCGCTTCGCCCAGTTCCCGGCGCAGAGTCTTGCGCGCCCGGGTCAGCCGCGACTTGACCGTGCCCAGCGCCACGCCCAGTGAAAACGCGATCTCCTCGTAACTCAATCCATCTACCTCCCGCAGGACGATCGCCGTCCGCTGATCGAAGGGCAGGCCGTCGAGCGCGCGTGCGAGGCGGGCGGCCAGTTCCTTCTGCGCGAGCACCCCGTCAGGGGTGGCATCCCGGCACGACAGGCAATCGCCGTGCAAGGCCACGTGCTCGTCGAGCGACACCTGATCGGCCCGGTGGCGGCGGCGCCAGAACCGGTGGCGGTTCCGGGCCTGGTTGACGGCAATCCGATAGATCCACGTGCGAAGGCTCGACTGTCCGCGGAACCGGTGGATGGTGGAAAACACCCGCAGGAACACTTCCTGCGAGAGATCGAGCGCCTCTTCGCGGTCGCCCAGCAGGTTGGTGGCCAGCTGAACCACCATCCGCTGGTGTTCCTCGACGAGCTCGGCGCAGGCCGCTTCGTCGCTCGTGGCACAGCGCTGCACGAGCGCCGCCTCGCGGCCGTCGACGTCGAGCCAGTTGGCGACGCGGGCTTGCTTCACCGAAAGAGTCCCGGCAGACGAAGCGTCGGGGCCATGATTCCTTCCACTATAGCAGTCGCGACCATGGAGCAGCCGTGGAATACGCCTGTTTGGTTAGACCCCGGCCCGGCCCGAAAGTTCCGGCGGGCTGATAACATCTGTCGAGCATGAAAAAGGCGCTGTTTGTCGGCGCGGCCCTCGCCCTGGCCGCGGTGGCCATCGCGCTCGCTTACCAGGCGGCTGCACGGGACCGCGACTACCGGACCCTGCTCGCGCGCGGGGACACGGCCGTCCGCGACGACCAGACTTTCGTCGCCATCGAGGCCTACAGCGGCGCCATCGCGCTCCGTCCCGAGTCGATGCTTCCCCACCTCCGGCGCGGGGAGACCTACCGGCGGCGGGGCGAGCTCGAAGAAGCCGCGCGGGACTTCCGCGCCGCCGCGGCGCTCGACCCGACCGCCACACGACCCCTCGAGGCGCTCGGCGACGTCCTCTACGAACTGAAGCGGTTCGACCGGGCGGCCGAAACCTACGCCCGGAATCTGCGCGTCGACGACCGGTCGGCCGCCGTGAGCTACAAGCTGGCGCTCGCCCACTATCGCAGCGGCGATCTCGACGCGGCGCTCACGACGCTCGGCTCGACGCTGCGTCTGGACGCTCGTCTGGCCGATGCGTCCTACCTGCTGGGCCTCTGCCTTCGCGACAAGCGCCGGACCACCGAGGCGCTCGCGGCGTTCGAAAGGACCATTGCGCTCGCACCGGGGCACATCCCGGCCCGGGAAGAGCTTGCGGACCTGTACGGGTCGACCGACCGCAACGCCGAAGAGATCGAACAGCTGCAGGTCATCGCCGACCTCGACCGCGATCATGTCGAGCGACAGGTCGCGCTCGGCCTCGCGCAGGCGCGCGCCGGCCGGGAAGAGGTCGCCGTGCTGACGCTCGGCAGCGCGCTCGAGCGCACGCCGGGCCAGCCGCTTCTCTATGGGGCGCTCGGGAAGGTGTGGCTCGACAGGGCGCAGGCGCAAAACGATCGCGCCTACCTGAGCAAGGCGCTCGAAGCGCTCGGCCGCGTGACGTCGAGTCCCGACGCGACGAGCGACGTTCTGACGATGTACGGCCGCGCCCTCATCATGGACGATCAGCTCGAGGCCGCCGAGCAGGCGCTGCTGCAGGCGACCACCCGGTACCCCCTCGAACCCGCCTCGCTCGTGTTGTATGCGACGATCGCCGAGCAGCGGGGCAATCTGGACGCGGGCCGCCAGGCGCTGATCGACTACGCTGGCCTCGTCACCGACAATACGGACGCGGTGCAGCACGCCGCGCGCATCGCGAGCCTGTCGGTGAGATTGAACGATCCGCAAACGGCCGTCGCGTGGCTGGAGCGCGCCCTCCGGATGGCCCCTGAGAACGCGGATTTGTCCAAGCAGCTGGCCGACGCGCAGACGCGCGTCGCGGGTCGCACACGCTAACGGCGTCACCTTACACGGCGATCGCGTTCACTTAGGGTAACGCTGGCACCATCCACGGGAAGACGTACGCCTGCAGCATGACGATGGTCGCCATGATCGTGGCCAGGGCGATGCTGTGCCAGAACACGAACCTGAGGATCTTGCCCTCCTGTCCAACCTGGCCGGTCGAGGCAGTGGCGACCACGATGCTCTGCGCGTCGACCATCTTGCCCATGACGCCGCCGGTACTGTTCGCCGTCACGATGAGCACCGGGTCGAAGCCGAGCTGCTGCGCCGTGATTTTCTGCAGACTGCCGAACAGCACATTGGAGCTCGTATCGGAGCCGGTGAGCGCGACCCCCAGCCAGCCGAGGAAGGCGGCAAAAAATGGATAGAGCCCTCCGGTTTTCGTAAACGCCAGCCCCAGCGTCGCGTCGGTCCCGCCGTAGCGCGTGACGAAGCCCAATGCCAGCATGAGCATGATGGTGAGCAGCGCTGTACGCATACGGATGACGGTCGAGACGGCAACCGCGACAAACTGGCCGAACGGCACGCGAAGATACAGCGCCGTTGCGATCGCGGCGAAGAGAATCGCCGTGCCGGTGGCGGACGCCCAGTTCAAGGTAAACCGCGCCGCTTCCGCGCGGGTCCGCTGATACGTCGGATCGTCGACGCGCGCCCGATCGACGGCGATCGGTTCGACCGGGAAGTCGCGAAACACCAGGCGATCGAGTCCAGGAACGCTCCAGTTCGGTGAGAGCACCGGGCTGGCTTGCACGGGACGGCCGGCCCGATAGTCGGTGAAACCTTGCGGTCCTCCGTTGAGGAACGCCTTCGAGGAACCGAGTCCCCACAGGGTGACTGCGACGCTCAGGAAGATCCACGGCATCCATGCCCGTCGCACGGCGGCAGGCGGGGGCACGACCGGAGGCGGCTGCGTCACCGTGTGCGGATTCTGGGCACGATTTTCGGGGAAGTCCCAGACGTCCGCTGGCTTCCACACGCGGCAAAACAGCCCCAGCGCCACGATCGAGGCCATTCCGCCCGCGATGTCGACCAGCTCGGGGCCGACGAAATTGCTCCACAGATACTGGACGATGGCGAACGAGCCGCCGCAGACGGTGACGGCCGGCCACACCGCCCGGAGACCGCTCCAGCCGCTCATCGTCGCCACCATCCATGCCGGCACGATGAGCGACACGAACGGAAGCTGGCGGCCCGCCATCTGACCGAGGGTGAACGGGTCCATGTTGGTGACCGCGCCGAGCGTGAGAATCGGCGTGCCGATCGCGCCGAACGCAACCGGCGCGGTGTTCGCGATGAGAGACAGGCCGGCCGCGTACAGCGGCGTGAAACCCAGGCCGATGAGCAGCGCCGAGCAGATCGCGACCGGCGTGCCGAATCCGGCGGCGCCTTCGATGAACGCGCCGAACGAAAAGGCCACCAGCAGGGCCTGGATCCGGCGATCGCCTGACAGACGGCTCACCGACGCTTTCACGATTTCGAATTGCCCGGTGGCGACGGTGAGCTGGTACAGGAAAACGGCGTTGAGGATGATCCACCCGATGGGAAGAAAGCCGTATGCGGCGCCGTACAGGGCCGTCGCCGTCGCCGTCCCGACCGGCATCCCATACACGATCGTCGACACCGCGAGCGCCGAGATGATCGCGGCGAGCGCGGCGAGGTGGGCGCGCCACTCGAGCACGCCGAGCGCGACGAGCAGCAGGACGATCGGAAACGCTGCGGCGGCCGTGCTGAGCCACGCATTTCCGAGCGGGTCGTAAACTTGGATCCAAGCCTGTGACATGGGCGCATATTATGATGCAAGTCAACATCAACCGAGAGCGCTCATAACCGCAGCGACCTTCCTGCCCCCGTGCCCGGCAGATCTCTGCTGCGATCGTGCCTGTTTATGCCAAAATTCGCCGCGAATCTGACGATGTTGTTCAACGAATTCGAGTTCCTGGACCGATTCGAGGGGGCGGCCCGGTGCGGGCTTCGAGGCGGTGGAGTATCTGTTTCCCTACGGCTACGACAAGGCGCTCCTTCAGGCCAGGCTGGCGGCAGCGGCCTGAAACAGGTGCTCCACAACCTCCCGGCGGGCGACTGGGCGGCCGGCGAGCGCGGCATCGCCTGCCTGCCCAATCGAGTCGCCGAGTTCGAAGCAGGCGTCGAGCGCGCGATCAGAGTACGCGACGGCGCTCGGCTGCCCGCGGGTCAATTGCCTGGCCGGGATCAGGCCGCCGGGCCTGGATGCCGCCGTCGGCGGGCGAGACGATGATCAGGAACCTTCGATACGCCGCCGCGAGACTCGATGCCGCCGGCATCAGGCTGCTCATCGAACCGATCAACACCCGTGACGTCCCCGGCTTCTTTCTTTCCAGCACCGAACAGGCGATCGACATCATCGGCGACGTCGGGTCCGACAATCTCTTCCTCCAGTTCGACATCTACCACATGCACATGATGGGCGAGGATGTCGCGCGCGCGATCGAGCGCCATCTGCCGCGCATCGATCACATGCAGCTGGCCGATGCGCCCGGACGTCACGAGCCCGGGACCGGGGAGATTGATTACCCTGCGCTGTTCGACCTCATCGATCGCGCCGGTTACTCCGGCTGGATTGGGTGTGAGTACAATCCACTCACGTCGACGGAAGAAGGTCTGGCGTGGCGTCGTCCTTCGGCCGGAGTGAATCCGCCCGAACCCCGCACGCGATAGAACAACACTCATGTCCCAATCCGTTCAGCCCCCTCGCGTCGTCAATATCGCCGACCTTCGGCGACTGGCCAAGCGCCGGCATGCCCCGGGTCGTGTTCGACTACATCGATGGCGGCGCGGAGAGCGAGATCACGCTGCGTGAAAACTGCCGCGCATTCGACACGGTGACATTCCGTCCCCGCTGCGCGGTGGCGACGACGACCTGCGATCTGCGCACAACCGTTCTGGGCATGCCGCTGTCGATGCCGCTGCGTGCTCGCGCCGGTCGGCAGCAGCCGCATGTTCTATCCGCGCGGCGAGGAAGTCGCGGCGCAGTGCTGCGGGCGCGGCCGGGACCGCGTACATCCTCTCGACCCTCTCGGGCTGCCTGCATGGAAGACGTGGCGGCCGCGTCGAGCGGCCCGGTGTGGTACCAGCTGTATCTGCTCGGCGGACGCGATGTCGCCACTGCCGCAATCGCTGCGCGCGCGCGCCGCCGAAGTTTTCTGCGCTCGTCGTGACGATCGATACGCCGGTGGCCGGGACTCCGGGAGCGCGACATTCGTAACGGCATGAAGGAGCTCATCGACCCGCAAGCTCGGGTCCGATGCTGCCGTTCGTCCACCAGTTTCTTATGAGACCTGGCTGGCTCGCCGGATTTCTGGCGGACGGCGGCATGATGAAGTTTCCCAACGTCGTCGTTCCCGGACAAGGAGCGATGCTCGTACGCGGACATCGGCGCGGCCCTCGAGCAGTCGATGGTCAGCTGGCAGGATTTCCGCTGGATTCGCGAGGCTGGTCCGGCCCGATCGTCGTCAAAGGCGTTCATACCGGCGACGATGCGCGGCGCGCCGCGGACATGGGGGCCGACGCCGTCGTCGTGTCCAATCACGGTGGCCGGCAGCTTGATGGCGTGGCGGCTACTCTGCGTGTTCTGCCCGGAAGTTGTGGCGGCGGTCGGCGATCGGATTGAGGTCCTGATGGACGGCGGGATCCGTCGCGGCAGTGACATCGCCAAGGCGCTCTGTCTCGGCGCGCGCGCCGTTCTGGCGGGGCGCGCTTACGCGTACGGATTGGGCGCCGCCGGCGGCGCCGGCGTCGCGCGGGCGATCGAGATCCTGCGCACCGACCTCGTTCGCACGCTCAAGCTGCTCGGATGCGATTCGACGGCGCGCCTGGACCGCTCATATCTGGATGTGCCGGTCGATTGGGAGACAGGACGAGGGCGGTAATCGCCGCTGAGTGGGGACGGGTCTCCGTACAGTACGGGGAGAGGTCCCCGTACCGTACGGAGAACCGTCCCCCCTGACGTCCCCTGATATAGTGCCGGCTATGACGCTGACGAGACTGGTGCTGCTGGTGATGGCCGTGATGGTGGTCGTGATCGTCGCGAGGGCCATGTTCGGCGGCCGGCGTTAGGCAACTGGTCCTGCCGGGTAGTTTCAGAATCCGGGCTTGAGTGTCCCCATGCGGCGCGCGGCGTCCAGGATCGTCGGATAGAACTGCCCGAATGTCCGCTCGACGGCTGCGTGCTCGACGTGACAGGCGACGCATGGGGCCACGTTCTCGCCGGACAGCGGCTCCGCCACGTCCTTCCCCCCCGCGAAGCTGAAGAATGCCCATCCGTCGGGAAAGCGCGCATCCTTCACGTGGACCTCCATCCCGGCCAGAGTCGTCTGGAAGCGCCCGGCCTTGTTGATGGAGCCATCGCCGCTCGACGCGCGAATCTCGAGGACGAGCATCGTCTTGTCCGGCCACTTGCCGGTCTGCATGAAGCTGCGGTGCGAGGAGGGATTCACGAACACGTTCGTGAAGAACTGCCGCGTGGGCGGTGGCGCTCCTGGCGACGGGGCGTTGTAGTTCATGCCGAGCCCCGAGCTCAGGAACACCCATTCGCGATACTCCGCCGGGCGGACGAGTGCCGTGCCCGCGTAGCGGGGGCCGTCGCCCGCCGGCTGCTGCGCCCTGACGCCCACGACGAATGCCATCCCATAGGCCAATCCGAGGACCGCAGCTGTTTTCGTGACATTCATGGATGATTCCCCAATGTACAGGCCGAGTTTAGTTCTTTCCCCCCGAAAAATTCAGCAAGTCTTCAGAGCCGGACATCGCTCAAGAGTGCTATTCTTTCCCGTCGTAACTATCGTTCCAGCAGGAGAAGCGCCATGGTGTTGTTTCGCAAGGCGATGATTCTGTCCCATCGTTATCTGGGCATCGCCCTCAGCCTGCTCTTCGTCGTATGGTTCGCCTCGGGCATCACCATGATGTACGCAGGCGGCATGCCCCGCTTGATCCCCGACGAACGGCTGGAGCGCCTCACCGCGGTCGATCTGCGGGCGGTCCGTTTGACGCCGGCCGAAGCCGCCCGCAAAGCGGACGTCGAGCCTGGCGCGACGTCGCTGCTCACTATCATGGACCGCCCGGCCTATCGCGTCGGCGGCGGCTTCACTGTTTTTGCCGATAACGGCGACCTGCTCGAAGAGGTTGACGCGAAACAAGCCGCTGGCATTGTCAGCCGCTTCATGAACGTGCCCGCGTCGCAGATCACGCATCTCGGCACGATCACGGAACCCGACCAGTGGACCATCGGCCAGAGCCGCCAGATGCCGCTGCACAAATTCCAGGTCGACGATCCCGCGCGGACACAGGTGTATGTGTCGGCGTGGCTCGCCGAGGTGACGATGATCACGTCGCGCAGGAGCCGCACGCTGGCCTGGCTCGGCACGATCCCCCACTGGTTCTACTTCGCCGCGCTGCGCGCGAACCAGCCGCTCTGGTATCAGATCGTCGTGTGGACGTCGGGCCTCGGCGTCGTGCTGGCGCTGCTCGGGCTGATACTTGGGGTCACACAGTACAGATGGTCCCGGCCACGCGCCGCGACCGGCATCCCGTATTCAGGGTGGATGCGCTGGCACTACATCACTGGTGTGATTTTCGGCGTGTTCACCCTCACGTGGGTATTCAGCGGGATGCTGTCGATGGAGCCGTACGGCTGGGCGACGCAGCCGGGCCTGCAGATTCCGCGCGACGCGTTTACCGGCGGCACCGTCGACCTGTCTCGTTTCGCCGCGATGGATCCCGCCAAATGGGATCAGGTGATGGCCGGCCGCGACGCCATCAAGGAGGTCGAGTTCCTCCGCATTCACGACGAGCCCTATTACGGCGTCAAGACCGCGCGCGCGCTGGCCGAGCCCTGGCGGCGTGAGCGACTGCATCAGCCCTACAACGTTTCCGGCCGCCTTCAGGGCAACCGGATTTTCGTCCACGCCGAGACGCTTGCGGTCCGCGACGAGCCATTCAGCGCCGACGCCATTCTCGCGCGGATGAAAGCAGGCGGTGCCGGACGTGCCGGTTGTCGACGCGCAGCTGTTGCAGGAGTACGACTCCTATTACTACTCGCGTCAAGGGCAGACTCCGCTGCCGATTCTCCGCGTGAAGTTTGCCGACCCCGACCAGACCTGGGTCTACGTCGATCCCGAAGTGAGCCAGGTGGTCGCGCGCATCCACAAGCTGGATCGCGTCGAGCGCTGGATCTACAACGGCCTGCACAGCCTCGACTTTTCGTTCTGGTACAACCGCCGACCGTTGTGGGACATCGGTGTGCTGACGCTGATGCTCGGCGGCCTGGCGTCGAGCGCGATCGGACTGTGGCTGGGAATCCGCCGGCTGCGGCGGGGAGTGAAGGACGTGACGCGGTCGCTGGAGCCCGTGTCGACACCCGCGTACAACCGATCCACCTAACGGGACTCGTTCGAGAGCGTTACCGTTCCCTGGCGCCTTTGTGGGTCCCGACGCCCAGAAGGCGCCAGAGCTGACCATCCGTCCACCACCGGCGCCGCTCCGTCAACCGCGGCCAGGTGCGGCGGTCCCTGCCAGTCCGGCGCTCCGGCGAGAACGCGACGAAGGTCCAGCCCGTTTTCAGGAGCAGTGCCTCCATGTCGGCCTGGAATTCGACGAGGTCCGTCATCTCGTTGAAGCGATACGAGCGTGGTGCCCCCTCGCCGACTATGACCAGCAACTTTCCGTCCCCGGTTTCACTCCGGCGAAGCTGGAGGTACTGATTTCGCCGCTCGAAGACCCAAGTCGGCTCTTCCACGAGAGGACTATCGGCGGCTGTACTGCTCAGCTGCATAGCCGCACTGCCGAATTGCACAACTTCCCACTTCTTCGCTGACGAAAGTCAACCTCAACGGTCGACACTTTCTCGCCGACGTCTTCAAAAAAGTTGTGTCCCTTGCCATTCTGACGTTGACGCCTGCTTCAATCGCGTCCATCATCTCCGTGAACTCACCTTGATATTTGAACACGGGAGCGACCGATGACCATGCGAGAGTGGTTGATGACGCTCGATACCTACACGAACGACACTTACGGCCGCCCGGCCTCCTCATCGATCGCCAGTGGCACCTGCGTCGTATGCGAAGGGACAATCCGGGCGTTCAGCACGCTTGCGGCCGGGCACATCTACTCGCAGAGAGGTGTCTGCGAGCGGTGCCAGGCTGCCCATCGGTCGATCACGGACAAGATCGTCCCGTTCAATCAGAACTACCGAATCGTCTCTGAGTGACCCTCTCGCCGGCCCGCACAGGGGTTGCTCGTCGCGGTAGAATCGTGGCCCAGAGAGGTGATCCATGAACATGCGTATCTTCGTCGCGCCTGCGCTGGCGGCGCTCCTTGCCATTCCGGTCGCCGCCCAGGTTCAGAAGAAGGAGCTCGCGGGCGTTCGCAACTACTCGCGGGTCGATGCGACAGTCGGCTGCGGCGGCGCGGTCGATCCAGCGGCGATGGCGGGGCTGAAAAAAGAGGGATTCGTCTCCGTCGTCAACCTGCGTGAGGCGACCGAGCCGGGGGCCGACGTCGACGCGGGGCGCGCCGCGGCACAGGCCGCCGGACTGAAGTACATCCACCTGCCGTTCAACGTCGCCAAGCCCGATTCGAAAACCGTTGACAGCTTTCTGGCGGCGGTGGCGGACAAGAGCAATCAGCCGGTCTTCATCCACTGCGGGTCGGCAAACCGCGTCGGCGGAATGTGGATGATCAAGCGCGCGCTGCAGGACAAGTGGCCGATCGAGAAGGCCAGAGCCGAAGGCGAAGCCATTGGCCTCAACAACCCGGCGCTGGTGGCCTTCGCAACCGAGTACATCAGCACACACAAATGAGCACGTCTCGATGACGGAAGGGCCGCCCTGAAGGGCGGCCCCCACTTACTTTCACTGGCGCTGGGGCCCCACCCCCAGCGCGAACTAACGCTAATGCCTCGCCTCGGCATGCATGGCCTCGGCTCGGCATGGCCGCAGGCGCCCCCCTCCGCGTTCCCGGCCCCCGTATCAGTCGATGCCCAGGCGTGTGATCAGCTTCGTCAGCCCTTGACGCGTGACGCCCAGGTCGGCGGCTGCCCGCCCACGATGGCCGCCGCTTCGCACCAGCGCCGCCCGCACGAAGCGCTCCTCGAACGTCCGCCGCGCATCGTCGAGCCGGCACGCCGCTGCCCGCGCCGACTCGCCGAATGGCGGCGGGAGCGCCACAGGCGTGACGACGCCCCGGCGCGGCGCACGCACGGCCAGCGATGCCAGCACGTTCTGCAGCTCCCGCACGTTTCCGGGCCAGTCGTACCGCGCGAGCGCCGCCGTGGTCGCGGCGGCAAGGACCGCCCGGCTGCCAATCCGGGCCGTCGACTCCCGCCAGAACTGATCCGCCAGAACGGCGATGTCCTCGCGGCGATCGCGCAGCGGCGGGACGACGAGCCGGATGACGTCGAGGCGATAGAGAAGATCGAGCCGGAACCGCCCGCCGGCGACCTCGTTCCGCAGATCCCGATTGGTGGCCGCGACGATCCGGACATCGACGCGCCGCGACGCGTTCTCGCCGATTCGGCGCAGCTCGCCTTCCTGAATCACCCGGAGCAGCTTGGCCTGCGCCCGCGGTGAGAGCTCGCCGACCTCGTCCAGAAACAGCGTGCCCCCGTGCGCCTCTTCGAAGACCCCCGCGCGCTCGTTGACGGCGCCCGTGAACGCCCCGCGCGCGTGGCCGAAGAGCTCGGCCTCGACGAGGTCGTCGGGAAGCGCCGCGCAATTGAGCGTGCAGAACGACCGATCGCGCCTCGAACCCGACCTGTGCACTGCTTTTGCGACCAGCTCCTTGCCGCTGCCACTTTCACCTTCTATCAGGACCGCGAACGGTGCGGCGGCGGCTCGTTCGATGTCGCGGCGCAGATCCGACATCGGCGCCGTGAGCCCAAGCAGTCCGCCCACCCCAGATCCGGCCTGGGCCGCCTGGATAGCGCGTCGCGCCATGACGCCGGAAACAACGGGCGCGATGGCCGTCGCCACGGTCGTCAGGACGGCGCCGGCGCCCGACAGTTCGTAGGGATTGCCGAGCGGCCAACGAGCGGCCAGGGCGCCTATCACGGCGCCTCCATAACGCACCGGCGCCGCGGACTCGAGACGATCCTCGACCCGATGCGCAGCGACGCTGATTCCTGCGTCCAGCGCACGGCCGGCCGTCGCAGGGTCGAGTCGCGACCCGTCCGCAGCGATCGGACTGAGGCCCGCACGATCGCGCACGACGACGGCAACGGCGGCCGCATGCAGTTGCCGTCGAATCCTTCCGCAGACCTCCGCCAGCACGTGTGATTCGTCCTCGGCGGTGTGGCACAGGTTGAGGATGCCGACGAGGTCCTCTGTGCACGAATCCGTGAACAGCCGCGGAATCCTTCCGCGATTCGGATTGCCCCCGTAGAGAACGAGGGCATCGAAGCCGGTCCGAGCCGCGTGTCGGGAAGCGATCTCCTCCGCTGATGCCGGCGATTCCAGCAGGTCGCGCATCAGCTCTACCCTGGCGCGGACGATCGCAGGCAGATCGAGCCGCAGTCGCCGGACAAGAGAGGACGACGAGGAAGGGCGCCCGCGGCGGCGGTCACTCTCGGCGAGAAGGAGCCGGGCGCGAATCGCGCACATCGGATCGTGGGCCGCTCGCGCAGCCGCGAGGCATCGCCGGACGTCATCTGCTACGGCGTCGAAGTCGCCCGCGGCCAGGTGGACGAACGCCGCCGCAGCGCAGGCCCGCGCGCGCAATCCGGGATCGGTCAGGCGAAACGCCTCGTCCGTGGCTTCGCACGCGAGCGACATGGCGCGCGCCACGTCGCCCAGCCCCACGGTCGCCCGCGCGCGGGCCGACAGCAGGCAGACCGACACGAAGGGCTCGACAGAACCGGCTGGCGGTGCCGCCAGCATCGAAGCAGACTCGGCGTAGCGACCTTTCCAGAACAGGCACCGCCCGAGGGCGAGCGACAATTTCGAGAGGCGTGCCGCATCGCCGATGCGGCGGGCAACGGCGAGCGCCGTTCCCGATCACGCTTTCCGCTTCGTCCAATCGTCCGCTGTCGATCCATGCGTGACCGCTGATCACGGCCATGTCGACGAGCATGGCCTCGCTGCCCGGTCCGTCCGGCCAGCCTCTTGATTGCTCGAGCGCGGCGAGCGATCCGCGCGGGTCGCCGCGCGCCAGCAGGGCCGACGCAAGCGCCAGCGTGGCGTCGGCGGCATCGGCCCAGGCGCTCCGCCGCGACAGGCTGCCGATGACCTGGCGCAACTGCCGGATGCCTGGCGCGTGACGACCTCTCTTCACGAGCGCCGCGGCGGCCTCGGCTCGGCGGCGGAGCGCCGCCACTTCCCCCGCGCGCCGGCCATTCGTGCCGCGATTCGCCGGCCCGTCCGGGGGGCACCGCCACGGCTACGCCATGTTGCCCGTACACCGATGGTTGTTCCGCGACACGAGAACTGGTTTCATACCCCCTGGGATCCGGCTGCAGCCGGATTGGTCCGCCTGAAGGCGGGCCCCACGAATGGCGCTGACACTGGTATCGCGCGCCATGCGCATCACCCCAGAGAAAATGGGCGAACCGGGCCGGCAATCCTTTGGCTCTTCTGCGCCGCGCGCGCGATGCGGTGGCGCGCAGGGCCGGCCAGTCACTCGCGGCCGCACGGCGGCCGTCAATCGGCTGGCCGGAATTGGATCGAGAGAGATGCCGCGCAACTCGTCGGGCCACGCGACCGTCGCCGACCGCCGATGTGCAGCAGCACGTGGACGCGCGGCGACGCCAGGGTGGCGCGAAGCAGCGCGGCCCCGGGCGCGGCTGCGCCGCCCTCGCTGATCAGGCACAGATGCCGGCCCGTAAGCAGGCTGCCGTCGAGGCCGTTCACGTCATCCACGCGGGGCCGGGCACTCACGACATCGATGAGGGGCATGACATTTAGGACATTTAGACACAGGCACACCAATCGGCACGAAACCGTTCAACCGCGCCATCCGGGCAGCACGAAGCGCGGTTGTCCTCCGGCCGGCGCCCGGCGGCCCCCACAGCGAAACGATGTAGGGACGGCAGCCTCCGAGCGACGCAAAGAGGTCGGCGAGCGCCGCGTCAGCACGGCGATCGATCGTGCCGATGCCGCAGTCCTCGAGCCATCCTGGCGCGCCCGCCGGGTGTGGAATGGCAGCCGGCTCGCGGGAATCCTGACGATAGCCGCACGCGGGGGGCGGCACGACGACCGGCCGTCCCTCGGACGCGTACACGTCGGCCACCGATGTCCCGCCGATCGTCAGATCGCACGAACGGAAAAACCACGCGGCCCCATCGAATCGCACGCTCGGCTTCCTCGGGCGCACCGTGCCATTCCGATTCGCATCGCCACGCTTCGAATCGCTGCGACTCCCCGAGCCCGCCATAGTCGACGAGCGAGGCAAGTCTTCGGTGATGCAGCCGGTGCAGCCAGTGGCACCGGATCGACCAGCGCGCCTGCTCCGCCGCGCCGCCGCCGGCGCCAATCCGCAGGAGAACGGATGCGCCGGTCACCAGATCGATCGTGCGTCCATCGCGCGCCACGCCAAAGCGATCGGCCACGAGCTGAAGAATCTCCACGCGGTTCACCCTCCGTTTGAACGCCGAGACGGCAGAGTTCGCAGAGAAGGCCTGGCTCTGCGTGCTCAGTGTGCTCTGCGACTGATGGCCGGGAACCCGGTGCAAGAACATCACCCACGCAGATCGTTCGGGAAACGCGCTGCGGCGTCCCGGAGTGTGCAGAAATTTCGGATAGAATGTTGCGCGAATGTTGCGATTTCTCACTGCCGGCGAGTCGCACGGCAAAGGTCTGGTTGCGATCCTCGAGGGCGTTCCCGCCGGCCTCACCATCGACTTCGACGCGGTGACCGCGCAGTTGCGACGCCGCCAGGGGGGCTACGGCCGCGGGCGGCGCATGGCCATCGAGTCCGATCGCGCGGAGGCGCTCGGCGGCGTGCGCCACGGAGTGTCGACCGGCGCGCCGATCGCGCTCTTCATTCCGAACAAGGACTGGGAGAACTGGCAGCGGACGATGTACTCGGAGCCGGAGCAACCGCCCGACGCCTCGGGGGCCGATCGGCCGGCGGTCACACGGCCGCGTCCGGGCCACGCCGATCTCGCCGGCGTCGTGAAGTACGGCCACGACGATATCCGCGACGTGCTCGAGCGCGCGAGCGCCCGCGAGACCGCGGCCCGTGTCGCAATCGGCTCAATCGCCCGGCAGCTGCTCTGCCAGCTCGGCACCGACATCGTCAGCCACGTCGTTTCCATTGGATCACGTTTCCGTTCCCGATCCGCTGGCACTGACTTACGCGGAGGTGCGCGCCATCGGGCCCGACACGCCGCTCCACTGCGCAGACGCGGACACCGAGTCACAGATGATCGCGGAGATCGACCGCGCCCGCGACGCCGGAGATACGATGGGCGGGAGCTTCGAGGTCATCGCTCATGACGTGCCGCCTGGCCTGGGAAGCTACGTTCAATGGGATCGCAAGCTGGATGGACGCCTCGGCCAGGCGCTCATGTCCATCCCCGCCATCAAGGCGGTGGGGATCGGCCGCGGCCCGCTGGCCGCGTCCCTTCCGGGCTCGCGCATTCACGACGAGATTCTGCCCCCGGCCGGCGCACTGACAGCCACTGTCGGCGTGACGCGCCCGACCAACAACGCCGGCGGGCTCGAAGGCGGCGTCACCAACGGCCAGGACCTGCGGATCACCGGCTACATGAAACCGATCGCGACGTTGATGAAGCCGCTGCGCTCGATCGACCTCACGACGCTCGAGGAAAGCCCGGCGGCGATCGAGCGGAGCGACGTCTGCGCCGTGCCCGCAGCGGCCGTCGTGGCCGAAGCCATGGTCGCCTTCGTCCTGGCGGACGCGGCGATCGAAAAATTCGGCGGCGATTCGATGGCCGAGCTCCTCGCCAACTGGCAGGCCTTCCGTGAGCGCACGGCTGCCCGCTTTCGCCCGGTAATGCACGTCAGCTTTCGACAGCAAGAACGCAGAGACCGCAGAGCTCGCAGAGCGCAAAATCTTCAACACCATACGACGGACAGCCAGCTGTCTCTGCAGCTTCAGCCCAAATCGCGACACTTGGCAATTGCCCCGCAAGTTGCATGTGTCGGCGAACGTGCGCAGGCCAGAACAGCTGAACGCGATTGACCGAGCAGATCATCAGCGCTGCTCTTAGCGGTCCATCGCGAACTTGGCCCAGGAATGCTGGAATCGTCGTGCGAAGCCTGCCTGGTGTTCGAGCTACTGGAGCGCGGAATGATAGGTCGAGCGGCAGAAAGCGTTGCCGCTGATCTATCGCGGCCACACGCTGGATTGCGGCTATCGGATCGACCTCTTGGTTGAGGACGAGGTCGTCGTCGAAGTCAAGTCCATCGAGCGATTGGAGCCGGTTCACGCGTGCCCAGATGCTCTCGTACCTTCGACTTTCGGATGTAAAGTTGGACTGCTGATCAACTTCAACGTGAAGTGGCTCACTCAAGACGGGATCAAGCGAATCGTCAATGGATTTCCGGACTGAGTGGTTTCTCTGCGGTCTCTGCGAGCTCTGCGTTCGAATGTGTCAGGGTCGCCGAATGATTCGGCCGATCCTGAAGTACGGCGACGATGTGCTTCATCAGGAGGCGCGACCGGTTGGCGATCTCACCACCGAGATCGATCGGCTGATCACCGACATGATCGAGACGATGTACGCCGCCCCGGGCGTCGGGCTGGCGGCGCCGCAGGTTGGCGTGCCGCTGCGCATCTTCGTCATCGATCTGTCGGTCGGCCGCGACCCGGGCGGCCTGATGGTCATGATCAATCCCATCGTTCGTCGAGCGCGACGGCATGCAGCTCGAGGAAGAAGGCTGCCTGAGCGTGCCGGATTTCAACGCCACGGTCGTTCGCCCGGCTCACGTCATCGTCAAGGCGCTGGATCGCACCGGAACCGAGTATCAGCGGGAGGGCTCCGGGCTCCTCGCCCGCGCGTTTCAGCACGAGATGGACCACCTCGACGGCACGTTGTTCGTCGACCGGCTTCGCGGGATCAAGCGCGACATGATTCTTCGCCGGATCCGGAAGCTGTCCCGCGCCGGAAAATGGTGACGGCGGGTCCGGGGACTCGCGGAACCCGGAGACGGCATTGCGTGTCGTGTTCTTCGGCACGCCTGACGTTCGCCGTGCCGACGCTCGAGGCGCTACTGCGTTCGCGGCACCCCGTCGTCGGCGTGATCACCCAGCCCGATCGACCCCGCGGCAGGGGCCAGAAGACCACCGCTGCGCCGGTGAAGGCGTTGGCCGCCGCCGCAGGCGTGCCGATCCTGCAGCCCCAGCGCCTCCGAGACGCAGCGTTTCTCGAACGAGCTCACGGCCCTGAACGCCGACGTGGGGGTAGTGGCCGCTTACGGAAAAATCCTGACCGATCAGGTTCTCGACGTGCCGAAGCGCGGCCTTCTCAACGTCCACGCCTCGCTGCTCCCCGGTACCGCGGCGCGGCGCCCGTGCACCGAGCGGTCATCGCCGGCGAGCGCGAAACCGGCGTCACCATCATGCGGGTCGTGCAGGCGCTCGACGCGGGACCGATGCTGGCGCGGGTTGCGCGTCCGATCGGCGCCAGCGAGACAAGCGACGATGTCGAGCGCGATCTGGCGCGCCTGGGCGCGGCGCTGCTGGTCGAAACGCTGGACCGACTCGCCGACGGCGACGTCACGGAAACACCGCAGATCGAGAGCGAGGCCACCTACGCGCGGAAGCTCACCAAGGAGGACGGTCTCGTCGACTGGTCGGCACCGGCCGAGCGCATCCACAATCTGATTCGCGGGTTGCATCCCTGGCCGCATGCCGTCACGTTTCTCGGCAGCCGCAGGTTCATCCTGCGACAGTCGCGGTGGACCAACGGGCGGGCGTCAGACGCTGCCGCCGGCGTCATCGTTGAGGCTGCCGGCGACCATCTTGCGGTGGCGACCGGGAACGGCATCCTCGAAATCACGGAGATCCAGGCCGAAGGCAAGCGGCCGATGACCGTGCGAGAGTTTCTTCCGGGCCATCCGCTGACGCCTGGCACCCGCTTCGATTCCTCCCCGATTTCGTCATGATCGCGCCGGCCAGGGTCGCGGCCTACAAGATCCTCTCGGCGGTGTCGTCGGGCCGGGCCGATCTGCCGACCGCAATCGCTGCCGCCCGCGCCGACCTCGCCGGGGCCGGCATCAACATCGAGCGCGATCGCGCCCTCGCGAGCGACATTGCCACAGGCGTGCAGCGGATGCGCGCCGCGCTCGACCACCTCATTACCGCGTTCTCGAAGCGGAACATCGATCGACTGGACCCGGAGATCGTCGAGATCCTGCGCCTCAGCGCCTATCAGTTGCTCTATCATTCGCGCGTGCCCGCGTCGGCGGTTGTCGACGACGCGGTCGATCTGGCGCGGCGGGCGGGCAAAGGCAGCGCAACGGGATTCGTCAACGCGGTCCTCCGCACGATTTCGCGGAATCGGGCGTCGCTGCCGCTCCCGGCCCGGCCCGCTCACGGGGCGGATCGTGCGGCCGCGCTCGAATATTTCAGCATCACCCTGTCGCACCCCCTGTGGCTCGCCTCCCGGTGGTACGACCGCCTGGGCTTCGACGCCACCGAAGCCTGGCTCACATTCAACAATGCGCCGGCCCCTCTGACGCTTCGGGCGAACCCCCTCCGTGTCTCGCGCGAGGATTTCGTGCAGCGTCTCGCCGCGGAAGCGGTGGTCGTGCGGCCCGCCCGGTTCGCTCCCGACGGATTCCTCGTCGAAGAGGGGCATCCGCTGGCGGGCGCCGGTCTCGACGAGGGGTGGTTCGTGGTGCAGGACGAAGCGTCGCAACTGGTCGCGCTTCTCGCCGGCACCCATCCGGGCCCACGCGTGCTGGATGCCTGCGCGTCGCCAGGCGGCAAAGACGACGGCGATCGCGGCGGCGATGAACGATACCGGGCTGCTCGTCGCATGCGATGTCCGCAGCCGCCGCGTCGAACTGCTGCGACGGACCGTCGCAGCGAGCGGCGCAAGCCGCGTCCGGATTGTGCAGGCCGATCTCCTGACGCCGCTCCCGTTCGGCGCAGCCGTCTTCGACTGTGTGCTCGTCGATGCGCCCTGCTCCGGACTGGGCACGCTCCGCCGGGATCCGGACATCCGCTGGCGCCGGCGCGAGAGCGATCTCGGCGCCGCTCGCCGAGGCCCAGCTCGTCATGCTGGGCCACGCCGCGGAAGCGGTCGCCCCCGGCGGACGTCTGGTCTACGCGACCTGTTCCAGCGAGCCTGAAGAGAACGAAGCGGTCGCCGATCGCTTCCTCGAAGGGGCGCCGCAATTCGCCGCCGTCGATGCCTGCACGGCCTCCAATCTCCCCGGGTCGGTCGTTGACGGACGTGGCCATCTGCGGACGCAGCCGCACGTCCATGGCCTCGAAGCGTTCTTCGGCGCAGTATTCCAAAGAAAACGTTAACGCAGAGCACGCAGAACACGCAGAGCATTGAGGCTCTGCGATCTCAGCGATCTCTGCGGTGATTGTCGCGTCGGAGTTTTGTAGTACGATCTGCAGCACTGCATGGCTCTGGGAACCCGCGTTTGGAGCGCCGGGAAAGCTTCTCGTGCTCGCCGGCGCGCTGGCGGCGACCTACTTCGTGTTTGCCGCCGCGTCGATGCGTCTCGCCATGAAAACCCGTGAAGTCCAGGTTCCGGATTTGACCAATCGGAGCGCCAACGAGGCGACCACCGTCGCCGGCGATCTCGGCCTCACCCTGCGTGTCGACGACATCCGCCGCCCCGATCCAAAGGTCGCCGCCGGGCACGTATTGGCGCAGGACCCTCCGGCGGGATCGCTCTCCAGGCGCCAGCGCAGCATTCGCGTCTGGCTCAGCGCCGGCGTTCATGCCGCCACGGTGCCGCTGCTCGTCGGCGAGACCCAACGCGCCGCCGAGCTGCGCGTGTCGCAGGATGGCCTTGCGCTCGGAGCGGTGGCCGAGATCCGGTCGCCCGATTATCCGCCCGACGTCGTCGTCGCCCAGGTCGCCGGCGGCCAAGACGCCCGGCTCGCGCGTGGCGCTTCTCGTCAACCGCGGCGAGGACGGGGCCAGCTACGTCATGCCCGACCTCATCGGCGTCAACGGCGACCGCGCCGCGGAGATTCTGCGGGGGCAGGGGTTCAGGGTGGCGGTCGTCGCGTCGAACCCGTATCCGGGCGTCGCCGCGGGCATCGTCCTCCGGCAGAGTCCGCAAGGTGGATTCCGGATTGCGCCCGGCGAGCCGATCTCGCTCGAGGTCAGCCGATGAGCGTGCTGATCGCGCCGTCGATCCTCTCGGCCGACTTCGCGGCGCTCGGCGAGGCCGTCGCCGCGATCGAACGTGGAGGCGCAGACCTCATTCACGTCGACGTCATGGACGGTCATTTCGTGCCGAACATCACGATCGGACCGCCGGTCGTGCGCTCGCTCAAGCGCGTCGCCACCGTGCCGCTCGATGTCCATCTGATGATCACCGATCCGGATCGCTACATCGAAGCATTCGTGGAGGCCGGCGCCGCGATGGTGTCGGTGCACGTCGAAGTCCTTCCCCATCTGCATCGCACGGTCCACGCCATCAAGGCGCTCGGCGCGAAGGCCGGCGTCGTGATCAATCCGGCGACTCCGGTGGCGGCGCTCGAGGAGATCGCCGCCGATGTCGACTTCGTCCTCGTCATGTCGGTCAACCCCGGCTTCGGCGGCCAGAGCTTTATTCCTGGCAGCGAACGCAAGGTCGCGGCAGTCCGTGCGCTCCTCGATCGGGCCGGCAACCGGTCGCCGGTCGAGATCGACGGCGGGATCGACGCGGGGAACATCGGACGCGTCGTGGCCGCCGGGGCGCGGATCATCGTCGCCGGATCGGCGGTGTTCCACTCGGGCGATCCCGAACGCGCCACTCGCGAGCTCAAGGCGGCCGCCGTCGGGGCCCTCGGGACATTGTCTCCAGCGATCCCAGCCACCCCCGCGAAGGGCGGGCGTTGAGCGCCCCGACGTCTGCCTCCCGTGTTCGCGTGCGTTACGCGGAAACCGACACCATGGGCGTCGTCTACTACGCCAACTACTTCGTCTGGTTCGAAGTGGGCCGGACCGACCTGCTGCGCGACGCCGGCTGGAGCTATCGCGACATGGAGGCCGAGGCTACCTGCTGCCGGTCCTCGAGGCGAACTGCGTCCTATCGCCAATCGGCGAAATATGACGACGAGCTCGACGTGCAGCACGACCGGCGCGCTGTTGTCACCGGTCCGTGTGAAATTCGCGTACGATGTCGTTCGTCCCGCCGACAACGCGCTGCTGGCGACCGGATATACCGTTCACGCCTCCATCGACCGCGACGGGCGCCCGTGCCGGCTCCCGGAACGCGTTTGCCAACTATTGACATGAAAGCGCTTGTCACCGGCGTCGCCGGATTCATCGGCTCGACCCTCGCCGATCGCCTGCTGGCGGACGGCGCCGATGTCGTCGGCATCGACTGCTTTGCCGACTACTATCCGCGGGCCGACAAGGAGCGGAATCTCGCCGCGGCGCGGCGGCATCCGGGTTTCCGGTTCGTGGAAGCGCGGATTCAGGACGCCGACCTGGGCGCGCTGCTGGCGGACCGGACCCACGTCTTCCATCTGGCCGCCCAGGCGGGGGTGCGCAAGAGCTGGGGACGGGATTTCAGCGTCTATACAACCAACAACATCGAGGCGACGCAGGTTCTGCTCGAGGCAACTGCGCGGCCTCCCGACGCTGGAGCGGCTGGTCTACTCGTCGAGCTCTTCGGTATACGGCGACGACACGCCGCTGCCGATGCGCGAGAATGCACTGCCGCAGCCGCTGTCGCCTTACGGGGTGACGAAGCTGGCCGCCGAGCAGCTCTGCCACCTCTATTACGTGAACGAGCGGGTGCCGGCCGTGTCGCTGAGGTATTTCACCGTGTACGGGCCCCGCCAGCGTCCCGACATGGGCTTTCACAAGTTCCTGCGCGCGACGCTTCAAGGGCAGCCGATCGGCGTGTATGGCGACGGCGAACAGACACGGGATTTCACGTTCGTGCACGATGCGGTCGACGCCAACGTCGCGGCGGCCCTTCGCGGCGTTCCGGGCCGCGTGTACAATATTGGAGGCGGATCGCGGGTGTCCGTCAATCAGGTGCTCGAGATGATCGCCCGCGTTTCCGGCCGACAACCGATCGTCTCCAGGGAACCGGCGCAGAAAGGCGACATGCGGCACACCTACGCCGATACATCGCTCGCGCGGGCGGATCTGGGTTTTGTTCCGAAGGTCGGCCTCGAAGAAGGACTGGCCGCCGAACACGCATGGCTGGCTGAAATATTGTGATAACCGCTCATCCGATTGCCCGTCGCGTTTGCGTTCTCGTCGCGGTGTTCGCGCTCGCCGCCGCGTCGGCGTGCGGGTCGGCCGCCCGGGGAGTACCCGACGGCACGGTCCAGCCCGACAAGTTCCTCTTCGAGCGCGGGTCCGAGGAGCTGGCCGAGAGGAACTGGCTGACCGCCCGGGAATTCTTCAGGCAGATCATCGACACCTATACGCAGAGCCCGTATCGTCCCGATGCCAAGCTCGGCATGGGCGACACCTACTTCGGCGAAGGGACGCCCGACGGGCTCGAGCGAGCGCTGAATGAGTTCCGGGAGTTCCTCAGCTTTTTCCCGACCAACCCCCGCGCCGACTACGCGCAGTTCAAGCTCGGGATGACACACTTCCGACAGATGCGCGGACCGCAGCGCGACCAGACCGAAACGCGCGAGGCGATCCGCGAGCTCGAGCTGTTCGTCACGCGCTATCCGAACAGCACGCTGCTTCCGGAGGGCAAGGCCCGGCTCCGCGACGCGCGCGATCGCCTCAGCCAGTCCGACTACGAGGTCGGATACTTCTATTACCGCCAGCGGTGGTACCCGGGCGCGGTGGATCGCTTCAAGGCCCTGCTGAAGCAGGATCCCGAGTTCACCAACCGCGATGCGGTTTATTTCCACCTCGGAGAGGCGCTTGCCAAGGGCAACTCATCCTCGAAGGCCGAGGCGCTTCCGTATTTCGAAAAGCTCGTCGAGGAATTTCAGCAAAGTGAATATCTGGCCGACGCAAACAAGCGGATCGCCGAGCTGAAAGCAGAACTACAAGCCAAATCCTAAGGAGGTCCGATGCGAAGCCGCCGCGTTCTCATACTGTCGGCGATCGTTGTCACTTGCGTCCGCTGGCGGCGTTCACGCGCAGTCTGCACCCCGGATGCTCTCCGCTTCGACCATGGCGCTCGCGTGCGCCCCGTTTCTCGCGCTGACTCCCGCGCCGGCAGAGGCGCTGCGCATCGTGGGCAGCCAGGATACCGCGCCCCGAACGCTCTTCGGACCGCGTGAGCTCGTCGTCATCAACGGCGGGACGCAGGCGGGCGTGCAGCTCGGCCAGGAATACTTCATCCGCCGGATGTTCCGGTTCGGGGCGCCTTCGAGCTCGCCGGCGCAGATGGTCCATACGACCGGGTGGCTCAGGGTAGTCGCCGTCAACGACACCACGGCGATCGCGCAACTCGACGCGACCTGCGACGGCGTCCGCGCGGGCGATTACCTCGAGCCCTTCGCGGCACCCGTCGAGCCGGCGGCGAGTCCCACGGCGGGCGGCTCGACGACGCTCGACTTCACGTCGCTTGCCCGCGTGATGTACGGGGACGACGAACGCCGCATCGGCGGCACCGGCGATTTCATGCTGCTCGAGTACGGCACGGCCGTCCTTCCCGGCGCCCGCGTCGCCGTGTACCGGGATCTCCGGAAACCGGGTCTGCCGCTGACCGCGGTCGGCGAAGGCGTGATCGTGTCGGTCACGAACGGCTCACCGTTGATGCGCATTACAGCCGCGAGGGATGCGGTGATGAGCGGCGACTACATCGTGCCGCACAAGTAGAGCGGGGCCCAGAGCCTGGAGCCTGGACCGGCTTCGGGCTTCAGCTCACCCCACCTTCCGATCCGAACGCTGCTCGCGCGCGACGGTGATGTCCGCGATACGCGGGCTCAGCACCACGTTGAATCGCCGGAAGTAATCGGCGGCTGAGACGAGCGCGGCGACAACCACCACCCACAGCGCGACCTGGCCGAGGACGTACAGCTCGTTGCGCTCCCCGACGGTGCCGACCTGCGACAGGATGAGCGCGAGGATGGCCACCACCTCCGCGACCATCTTGATCTTGCCGAGCGGCGAGGCTGGAATCACGAGCCCGCGTGCGTACGCGAGGCTCCGCAAGCCGGTTACGGCAAACTCGCGGCCGATGATGATCGCCACCATCCAGGCCGTCGCGAGATCGAGCTGTATCAGCGAGACCAGCGCGGCGCAGATGAGCAGCTTGTCCGCCAGCGGATCGATCACCTGGCCAAGCGCCGTCACCTGCTTGCGCCGCCGCGCGAGGTACCCGTCCAGCCAGTCGGTGAGCGAGGCGAGACCGAAGATCGCCGCGCCGACGATGTCCTTCGGGACGCCAAGAATCTGGCGCCCCTCGAACTTCGTCAGCAGCACCACGACCAGCAGCGGAACGAGGAAGATGCGCGTGACGGTGAGCGAGTTCGGCAGGTTCATCGGTCGAAGGCCCCATGATACCATCGGTGGTTGCGATGAAGGCGATCCTGCTCGCGGGGGGCAAAGGCACGCGCCTTCGTCCCCTGACCATTCACACGCCGAAGCCGATCGTCCCGATTTTCGACCGCCCGTTCCTCCACTACCAGCTGGATCTCTTGAAGCAGGTCGCCGAAATCGACGAGGTGATCCTGAGCCTCAACTACCAGCCGCGGCGCATCGAGGAAATCTTCGGCGACGGCGGCGAGAGCGGCCTCGGCATCCGATACGTGGTCGAACCGGCGCCGCTCGGGACGGCGGGCGCGGTCCGCTACGCCGGCGAATCGATGCGCGAGTCGGTCGTCGTCTTCAACGGCGACGTGCTCACCGAAATCGACCTGGCGGCTGTGATCCGGCTGCACCGCGAGCGCAAGGCGAAGGCGACGATCGTGTTGACGCCGGTCGACAACCCATCCGCGTACGGACTGGTCGAAACCGACGCCGCGGGCAACATCCAGCGGTTCCTGGAAAAGCCCAACCCCGACGAGATCACGTGCAATACGATCAACGCCGGCATCTACGTGCTCGAGCCCGACACCTTCGACCGTATTCCCAAGGACACGCCGTGGTCCATCGAGCGGAGTTTCTTTCCGTCGCTGATCGAGCGCGGCGAGACGTTTCTCGCCTACGTCGATCGCGGGTACTGGATCGACATCGGCACGCCGGAAAAATACATGCAGGTGCACCGCGACATCATGGACGGCCGCTGCCGCTCGGCGCGGTTCACCGCCGGGGCGGCCACGGCCTGGATCTCGCCCGAGGCGCGCGTCGACGAAGGCGTCACCGTCGAAGGGCCCTGTTTCATCGACGCGGGCGCCGTGGTCAAGACCGGGGCCCGCATCGGGCCCTACAGCGTCGTCGGCCGCCAGTGCTGGATCGAGGAGCACGCCACGCTCGACCGCGCCATCATCTGGCCCAACACGCGCATCAGCCAGGAAGCGGTCGTCCGGGGATCGATCCTCGGACGCCATTGCCACGTCGGACGCAGCGCCCTCATCGAGAACGGCGTCGTGCTCGGCGACAAGTCCGTCATCACCGATTACAGCCGGCTATAGAGATATGGGCATCAGCATCGATCCGACCGTCTTCAAGGCCTACGACATTCGCGGCGTCTACCCGCAGGAAGTCCACGAGGAGGCCGTGCGCGCCATCGGCCGTGCCTTCGTGGCGTACCTGGGCGCCAAACGGATTGCGGTCGGCCGCGACATGCGCCTCTCGTCGCCCTCGCTGGCCGCGGCGTTCATCGACGGCGCCACGTTGCAGGGCGCGGATGTCGTCGACTACGGCATGATTCCGACCGACATGCTGTATTTTGCCGTGGCGCGGGATCGGCACGACGGCGGCGTGGAGATCACGGCGTCGCACAACCCGAAGCAGTACAACGGCATCAAGATGGTCCGCCAGGAAGCGTTCCCGCTGAGCGGCGACGAAGGGATCTCGGACATCCGCGACGCCGTGGCCGCGGACACCGTCCCGCCGCCTCCGGCCCGCCGCGGCGCCGTCACGACGAAGAACCTGCTCGACGAGTACGTCGAGCACGTCATGTCGTTCATCGATCCCGGCGTGATCCGGCCGTTCAACGTCGTCCTCGACGCCGGCAGCGGGATGGGTGGGCTGGTCGCGCCGAAACTGTTCGACCGTCTCCCATGCCGGACCACGCGCCTGTGCTTCGACATCGACGGCCGCTTCCCCAACCACGAGGCAAACCCGCTCATCGAAGAGAACCGCCGGGACATCGTCGAGCGCGTGATTGCGGAGAAGGCAGATGTCGGCATCGCCTGGGACGGCGACGCCGACCGGTGCTTCTTCATCGACGGCGCCGGCGAGTTCGTCCCTGGCGACTTCATCACCGCGCTGCTGGCGGAAGCCTTTCTGCTGAAGTTCCCGGGCGCGACGATCATCTACGATCTGCGGGCGAGCCATGCCGTCCGGGACGTCGTTGCGCATCTCGGAGGCACGTCGCTGATGAACCGCGTGGGCCACGCCTTCTTCAAGCGGCGGATGCGCGAGACCAACGCGATCTTCGGCGGCGAAGTGACCGGGCACTATTACTTCCGCGACAATTTCTACGCCGACAACGGCTTCATTCCGGCGCTGCTCATCCTCGAGCTGATGTCGAAGAAAGGGCTCAGCCTGCACGCGCTGCTCGAGCCGCTGCGCCGCAAGTATTTCATCTCCGGGGAGATCAACACGAAGCTGGCCGGGATGGATTTGGTGCCGGCGAAGCTCGCGGAGATAGCCGCGAAGTACGCCGACGGCCGGCAGTACGAGCTGGATGGAATTTCCGTGGAGTTTCCCGACTGGCACTTCAACGTGCGGCCTTCGAACACGGAGCCGCTGCTGCGGCTCAACCTCGAAGCCACGACGCCGGAACTGATGGCCCGGATGCGCGACGAGGTGGTCGGGCTCATACGCAGCTTAGATCAATGAATTGGATAATCGGGTAATTGGGTAATCGGGTAATTGATTGCACGATTGACGGCATTGATTGCACAATTGGCCAATCAATTACCCGATTACCCGATTACCCAATTACCCGATTGGGAGGTCGCAGCAGCGGGCTTAGCATAGTGGTAATGCTCTGGCTTCCCAAGCCAGTTAGACGGGTTCGATCCCCGTAGCCCGCTCCACTCTTCGGACTCGACCAACCCGGCTGAAGGCCGGATCCCACAGGTTCGCGGCCATCCCCCCGAAGCCGGCTCCTCCCGCTCGCTGATTACGGAATTCGCCCCCAGGGACGATCAGTAAGCGAAACGGTCCACCCTCCCGCATTTCGTTTCTTGTATTTAACCAATTTTTTGGAGTTTCAAAAACTCTTTTTCCATAATGCGGAAGTCTTGCATTGATCGCTTTTTGCCCGGCCCCTACGCTTGAAGCACGGTTGAGGTTCCCCCATTCGATTCAGGGGCTTACAAGGAGCGTTCATGAGCAAGTTCGTTACAAGGGCAGCAGCGGTGGTGCTGGGTCTATTGGTCCTACCCGTGGCTGCCTATGCGCAGGCCGCGATTACCGGGGTCGTCAGGGACACCTCGGGCGGCGTTTTGCCAGGCGTGACGGTCGAAGCCGCCAGCCCGGTGCTGATTGAAAAGGTGCGCGCGGTCGTCAGCGACGACACGGGCCAGTACCGCATCGTCGACCTGCGGCCCGGCACCTACTCCGTTACGTTCATATTGCCGGGCTTCAGCACGGTGCGCCGCGAAGGCATCGAGCTGTCGGGCACGTTCGTCGCCACGGTCAACGGCGACCTGAAAGTCGGCGCCCTGGAAGAGACGATCACCGTTACCGGCGAGACGCCGATCGTCGACGTCCAGAGCGCGAAGGTCCAGCAGACGGTCAGCAAGGACATCCTCGCGGCCATCCCCAGCTCGCGAAACGCCGCGGGCATCCAGTCGCTGATCCCCGGCATGAGCAATAACACCGACTCGGGCGGCATCAACGGCGGCATGACGGGTGGCGCCGGTTCGATCCACGGCGGCCGCGGAAACGACTCGCGCACGCTGAGCGACGGCAACAACACCGGGTTGGGCCGGCGGCAGCGCGGGCGGCGGCAACACGCCGAACGTGTCGGGCGCACAGGAAGTCGTGCTGAGCACTTCCGGCGGCCTCGGCGAGGCCGAGACGTCGGGCGTCATCCTCAATGTCATCCCCCGCGATGGCGGCAACAACTTCAGCGGCCAGATCAGCGGTTCGGGCGCGAACGGCGCGATGCAGGGTAGCAACTACACCCAGTCGCTCCAGGATCAGGGCCTGAGGACGCCGTCCGAGCTCCTGAAGGTGTACGACTTCAACCCGATGGGCGGCGGACGCATCGTCCGGGACAAGCTGTGGTTCTACGCGACCTACCGCCAGACCGGCGGAGAGCGCACGGTGCCCGGCATGTGGATCAACAAGAACGCCGGCAATCCCGAATGCCTGGGTGGTCGACTTCGACAGGGACAAGCCGGCTTTCGATGACAACCTCGATCGGAACGGCATCCTGCGCCTGACGTGGCAAATCACGCCACGCAACAAGGTGTCGGCCCACTGGTCGGAGCAGGTACACGACCAGCTCGATCAAGGGCGGCGGCACCGCGACCACGACGCCGGAAGCATCGACGTATACGCTCTTCCAGCCGTCGCACATCAACTCGGCCAGCTGGTCGTCGCCGGTCTCGAGCCGCCTCCTGATGGAGGCCGGCTGGGGCAGCTACCAGTCGCGGTACCGCAATCCCGGACCACGCATCGACGGCACCTTCAACCCCCGGATGATCCGCGTGAATGAACAGGCCGGCGAAATCGCGGGCCTGAACTCACCGGCAGCCGGCGGGCGTCGGCGGCGGCTTCAACCACCACCTGATTGGCGCGCTGGCCAACCTGCGGGCCTCCATGTCGTATGTCACCGGCGCGCACAACATGAAGTTCGGCTATCAGGGCGGCTTCGGCAATCCCTCGCAGACCTACACCTACTACAACGAGATCATCCTGGTCAGGATGACAACGCCCGGCAACCCGAACCGGCTGACCCAGGTCGTCTCCAACGAAAACACCAACATCAAGATCGTCCGCAACCTGATTCCGACGTCCTTCTACGGGCAGGACCAGTGGACGACCGGCAAGCTGACGCTCCAGGGCGGCGTGCGCTACGACCACCTGGTCACCAACTATCCCGACCAGTTCGTCGGCGGCCCGGGATACAACGCGTCCGCACCGAATCTGCTCCTCTACCCCTCGCGCTCGACCCAGGGCGTCAAGTGGGACGACGTGACCGTGCGGACGGGCGCGGCATACGACCTGTTCGGCAACGGCAAGACCGCTCTCAAGGTGAACCTGGGCAAGTATATGGAAGCCTTCTCGGCGACCAATACCGACCTCGACCTCAATCCGCTGATCCGCGCGACGATCAGCACGACGCGCGTGTGGACCGACACGAACAAGAACTTCGTGGCGGACTGCAACCTCGCCAGCACCGAGCAGAACGGCGAGTGCGCGGCCATGGACAACAAGAACCTCGGGAAGGAAGCCTTTACCCGCAGCTACGATACCAACTTCGTCACTGGCTCGGGTGTCCGTCCCTACAACTGGGGACTCGGGCTCTCGGTTCAGCAGGAAGTCATGCCCCGCGTATCCGTAAACGTCGGCTACTTCCGCAACTGGTGGAACAACCACTACGCAGTGGACAACCGTTCGACCGTCCTGTCGGACTACACCCCGTTCAGCATCGTCGCGCCGGTTGATGCGCGGCTGCCGAACGGCGGCGGCCACACAATCTCGGGACTCTACAATCTGGTTCCGGGTAAGGTCGGACAGGTGGACGAGCTCGCGCAGTCGGCGAGCAACTTCGCGGAGCTCCAGGAGAACTGGCAAGGCGTCGACGTCAACGTCGTGGCGCGGCTGCGGAACGGACTGACGATGCAGGGCGGCACGAGCACGGGACGCCGCCTGGAAGACGCCTGCGGGATGAAGGCGGCGTTGCCAGAATATGGGACGGGTCCTTCCGGCGCGAACACTTCGATCGCCGGAACCCAGACCACGACGAACCCGTATTGCCGGATCGTCGAGCCGTACACCACCCAGATCCGCGGGCTGGCGACCTATACCATTCCGAAGGTGGACGTCCAGATGAGCGGCACGTGGTCGAGCAGCGCGGGAGACTCCCTCGCGGCGAACTACACGGTGTCCAACGCCGCGGCGTCACCGTCGCTCGGCCGCAACCTCTCGGCTGGCAACGTCACCGTCAACCTCATCGAGCCACAGACGTTCTTCGCCGACCGTCGTAACAACTTCGATCTCCGTGTCGCGAAGATCCTCCGGTTCGGCCGGACGCGCACGCAGGTCGGGCTCGACGTCTACAACCTGACGAACACCGACGTGGTGACGACCTACAACCAGACGTTCACGAGCACGTCGTGGTTGACGCCGACCGCCATTCAGCCGGCGCGGTACGTCAAGGTCAGCGCTCAGTTCGACTTCTAAACCGGCTCTGGGCTCCGGGCTTCAGGCTCGGGGCCACTAGCAGGGAAAACGGAGGCCCGCTCTCGCAAGAGGGCGGGCCTCTTTTCTTGTACGCCTCCCCCCTTTTACAGATTTGTGGATCCGGGCGGGAATATTTGACCACACCTCCGTAAACAGTCTTGACATGCTCGATCTGCAGGGCCTAGCCTTCGCCATCAACAACCCCACACACGCGTCAAGGAGGAGAGCGATGTACAGATTTCGCGACCGATCCTCGGCGGCCCTGTTGGCTCTGCTCAGCCTGTCGGTTCTGTTACTCCTGCCTTCTGCAGCCTATGCGCAGGGCGTTATTACCGGCGTCGTCAGAGACACGTCGGGCGCCGTGCTTCCGGGCGTCACGGTGGAGGCCGCGAGTCCGGTCTTGATCGAGAAGGTCAGGTCTGTCGTCAGCGACGACACAGGCCAGTACCGCATCGTCGACCTGCGGCCGGGCACCTACGCCGTGACGTTCACGCTGCCTGGCTTCAGCAACGTGCGGCGCGAGGGCATCGAGTTGTCGGGCACGTTCGTCGCCACGATCAACGCCGACCTCCGGGTCGGCGCGCTCGAGGAGACGATCACCGTCACCGGCGAGACGCCGATCGTGGACGTCCAGAGCGCGAAGGTTCAGCAGACGGTCGGCAAGGACATTCTCGCGGCGATTCCCAGCTCGCGGAACGTCGACGGCATCCAGGCCCTGATTCCGGGAATGAACCAGACGACCGACTCCGGCAACATCACGGGGACGCTGCAGGGCGGCGCCGCCGCCATCCACGGCGGGCGCGGCAACGATTCGCGAATCTATGCCGACGGCATGAACATGGGGTGGGCCGGCAGCGGCGGCGGTGGCGGGAACATGCCGCAAGTGTCGTCGTCGCAGGAAGTCGTGATGACCACCTCGGGCGGCCTCGGCGAAGCGGAGACCGCCGGGGTCGTGGTCAACGTCATTCCGCGCGAGGGCGCCAATACGTTCAGCGGCCAGTTCAGCGTCAGCGGCTCGGGCGACTCGCTGCAGGGCAGCAACTATACCCAGGCGCTCAAAGACGCGGGCCTGCGGGCGCCGTCAGAGCTGATCAGCGTGTACGACGTCAATCCGATGGGCGGCGGCCGGATCGTCCGGGACAAGCTCTGGTTCTACTCGGCCTTCCGTCAGGTCGGGGCGAAGAATACGGTGCCTGGCATGTGGGTCAACAAGAACGCGGGCAACCCGAACGCCTGGACGGTCGATTTCGACAGAACGAAGCAGGCATTCAGCGACTCCGTCGAGCGCCAGGCGACCCTCCGTCTGACGTGGCAGGCGACGCCGCGCAACAAGTTCAATGTCCACTGGGCCGAGCAGTACAACGACGCAAATTACAACGGCGGCGGCACCGCGACGCAGACGATCGAAGCCACGAACCGGACCTACTACATCCCTTCGCGCCAACCCCACGCCAGCTGGTCGTCACCGGTCTCGGGCCGGCTCCTGCTGGAGGCCGGCTGGGGCATGTACCAAGCGCGATACCGCTTCGGCATTCGCAACGACGGCACCCACAACCCCTTGATGATTCGAGTGACGGAACAGGCCGGCGAGATCCCGGGCCTGACCTCCCGGATGCCCACGGCCCCTGGGCCCGGTGGATTCACGATGTCGCTGATCGGGACGCTGGCCAGCGTGCGGGCATCGGCGTCGTATATCACCGGCGCGCACAACATGAAGTTCGGGTTCCAGGGCGGGTTCAACAATCCGTCCCAGACGTACGACTACTTCACCCGGGTCAAAGATATCCGGACGAGCGGCGGCGTGCCGAACCAGCTGACGCAGACCATCGTGACCGAGAACAACATCAAGCTCGTCCGCAACCTCCTGCCGGAGAATTTCTACGCGCAGGATCAGTGGACCCGCAACCGGCTGACGGTTCAGGGCGGTGTCCGGTTCGACTACCTGAAGTCCACGTATCCTGACTCGCGTGTGGGCGGCCCGGGCTACCCCTACGCCCCGCAGGAGATCTTCTATCCGGCCCGGTCCACCCCCGGGTATGGGTGGAAGGACGTCACGCCGCGGGTGGGCGCGGCGTACGACCTCTTCGGGGACGGCAAGACGGCGGTCAAGTTCAACCTCGGGAAGTACATGGAAGCCATCACGGCGACCAATAACGACCTGGACATGAATCCGCTGATTCGCACGACGATCCAGACAACGCGCGGATGGACCGACACCAACAAGGACTACGTGCCGAACTGCGATCTCGGCGACTCCGCGAAGAACGGCGAATGCGCGGCCATGGACAATCAAACCCTCGGCCAGGGGGTGTTCAACCGGTTCTTCGACCCTGGCTACGTGACTGGCTGGGGCACCCGCGCGTATAACTGGGGGCTCGGGCTGTCGGTCCAGCAGGAACTGATGCCTCGCGTGTCGGTGAACGTCGGGTATTACCGCAACTGGTGGGGCAACTGGTACGTGGTCGACAACCGGGCGACCAATTTCGCGGACTACACGCCGTTCAGCATCATGGCGCCGGTGGATCCGCGGCTGCCGGGCGGCGGAGGGCAGGTCATCAGCGGCCTCTACAACCTCGTCCCTGAAAAGGTCGGGCCAGTGGACGAGCTGGCGCAGAGTTCCAAGAACTTCGGGGAACAGACCGAGAACTGGCAGGGGGTGGACGTCAACGTCGTCGCCCGGCTGCGGATGGGGCTCACGGTCCAGGGGGGCACGAGCACCGGGCGGAGAATCGCGGACGGCTGCGACGTGCGGGCGAAGTTGCCGGAGCTCGGAACCGGCCCCACGGGTGTCACAAACAGCTCCGTCACAGCCAACGTGACGGCCCTCGGAGGCGGCAGCACCGCCCTCAGGGTGACGAATCCCTATTGCCGTATCGCCGAGCCGTATATGACGCAGTTCAAAGGGCTCGCGACCTATACGATACCCAAGGTCGACGTGCAGGTCAGCGGTACGTGGGCGAGCATCCCCGGCGAGAGCCTCGCGGCGAACTTCGTGGCGACCAACGACTGGATCGCCGCCGGGCCACAACCGCTCGGCCGCAATCTCTCGGGGGCCGCCAACGTCACGGTGAACCTGATCCCGCCGGCGACGTTCTTCTCCGACCGGCGGAACAATATCGACTTCCGCGTCGCGAAGATCATCCGGTACGGCCGGACGCGGACGCTGGTCGGGGTCGACATCTACAACCTCACGAACACCGACGTGGCGACCGGCTTCAACCAGACGTTCTCGCCCACGAGTACGTCGTGGCTGACGCCCACGACCATTCAGCCGGCGCGCTACGCGAGGATCAGCGCGCAGTTCGACTTTTAGCAGGCTCTGGGCTTCGGGCTCCAGGCTTCGGGCGCGGAGGCCCGCTCTCGCAGGAGGGCGGGCCCTTTTTTTGGATGTGCAATTTTTTGGACTGGACGTCTGAGCTCATCACAGGCCAATCGGGATTCGCTTGATCTCCGATGGCGACGGGCCTACCCTTCCGGGACGGTCACTGAGGCTTGCCCTCGAGGGTCAAAAAGGAGAACCGCAATGAAGAGAATCGCCTGGAAGACGGCGGTGGTCATCCTGGGTTTCCTGCTGTTGCCCACGGCAGTGTTTGCGCAGGCCGCCATTACCGGCGTCGTCAGAGATACTTCGGGCGGGGTGCTGCCCGGCGTGACGGTGGAAGCCGCCAGCCCCGTCTTGATTGAGAAGGTCAGGTCGGTCGTGAGCGACGACACGGGCCAGTACCGAATCGTCGACCTGCGGCCCGGCACCTATTCCGTGACATTCTCGCTCGCAGGCTTCAGCACGGTGAGGCGCGAGGGCATCGAGCTGTCGGGCACGTTCGTCGCCACGGTGAACGGCGACCTGAGAGTCGGCGCGCTCGAGGAGACGATCACGGTCACCGGCGAAACGCCGATCGTGGACGTGCAGAGCGCGCGGACGCAGCAGACGGTCAGCAAAGACATCCTCACCGCCATCCCGACCTCGCGGAACGCCGGCGGCATCCAGGCGCTGGTTCCCGGGATGGCCCAGAACATCGATTCCGGCAACATCGCGGGAACGCTCACAGGAGGCGCCAGCGCCATTCACGGCGGCCGGGCCGGCGACTCGCGGATCTACGCGGATGGCAACAACATGGGCTGGGCCGGCGGCGCCGGGGGCGGCGGGAACATGCCGCAGGTCTCTTCGTCGCAGGAGGTGGTGATGATCACGTCCGGTGGCCTCGGCGAAGCCGAGACGGCGGGAGTAATCGTCAACGTCATCCCCCGGGAGGGGGCGAACACCTTCAGCGGCCAGTTCAACTTCAGCGGCTCGAACGACGCGTTGCAAGGCAGCAACTACACGCAGGCGTTGAAGGACGCGGGGCTGCAATCGCCTTCCGACCTGATCAAGGTGTACGACGTCAACCCGATGGGTGGCGGCCGGATCGTCCGCGACAAGCTCTGGTTCTACGGCTCCTTCCGCCAGACCGGGTCGGAGCAGACGGTCCCGGGCATGTGGAGAAACAGGAACGCCGGCAACCCGAATGCCTGGACGCCTGATTTCGACAAGTCCGACCCGGCATTTACCAATACCGTCCAGCGCCAGGGAACCGTCCGGTTGACGTGGCAGGCGACGCCTCGCAACAAATTCAATATCCACTGGTCCGAGCAGTACAACGACTCGAACTACGGCAAGGGGGGCGGCACCGCGACGACGGCACCAGAAGCAGCGGTTCGGGTGTTATACATTCCGTCCCGCCAACCTCACGCCTCCTGGTCGTCGCCCGTGTCGAGCCGGCTGCTGCTGGAGGCCGGCTGGGGCATGTACCAGGCGCGGTTCCGCCAGGGGGTTCGCAACGACGGCACCCACAATGACCAGATGATCCAGGTAACCGAACAGGGTGGCGAGATCCCGAATCTGAATTTCCGATTTCCGCAGGGCCCCGGCCCGGGCCGCGGTGGATTCGAGCATTCGCTGATTGGCACCCTGGCGAGTCTCCGCGCGTCGGCGTCGTATGTCACCGGCGCGCACAGTCTCAAGTTCGGATACCAGGGGGGCTTCAGCAACCCGTCCTTGACACATTGGTACACGACCCAGGTGATCAATATCCGGATGCGCGACGGCGTTCCGAATCGTCTGCTGCAGACCATTGTCACGCCCAACAGCATCAAGTACGTGCGCAACCTGATCCCGACTAATTTCTACGTGCAGGATCAGTGGACCCGCAACCGGCTGACCCTGCAGGGGGGCTTGCGGTACGACTCCCTGATCTCCGAGCTACCCCGACTCGAGTATCGGCGGCCCGGGATGGCCCTACGCCCCGACGGAGATCTCCTATCCGAAAGGTTCGACGCCCGGATATGACTGGAAAGACATCACACCGCGTGTGGGCGCCGCTTACGACCTGTTCGGGAACGGGAAGACCGCGGTCAGGTTCAACCTTGGCAAGTATCTGGAAGCGATCGGGGCAACCAACAACGACCTCGACATGAACCCGTTGGTTCGCACGACTGCGCAGACCACTCGCGGGTGGACCGACACGAACAAGGATTACGTGCCGAACTGCGACCTCATGAGCCCCGCCGCGAACGGCGAGTGCGCGGTCATGGACAATCAGACGCTGGGGCAGAAGGTGTTCACGCGGGAGTTCGACCCCGCCTACGTCACCGGCTGGGGCACCCGGGCGGCCAACTGGGCGCTGGGGGCGACGGTCCAGCAGGAGCTCGCGCCGCGTGTCTCGCTGACCGTGGGCTACTTCCGTAACTGGTGGAGCAACTGGTATGTCGTCGACAACCGGGCGACGAGCCTGGCCGACTACACGCCGTTCAGCATCTTCGCGCCGGTCGATCCACGCTTGCCGGGCGGCGGCGGGCACGTCGTCAGCGGCCTCTACAATCTCGTCCCTGACAAGGTCGGGCCGGTGGACGAGCTCGCGCAATCGTCGGAAACCTTCGGCGAGCAGACTGAAAACTGGCACGGCGTGGACATCAACGTCGCCGCGCGACTGCGGTCGGGCCTCACGGTGCAGGGCGGCACCAGCACTGGGCGAAGGCTCGCCGACGGCTGCAACGTGCGGGCGCAGTTGCCCGAGCTCGGAACCGGGCCGACGGGAACTCCGAACCAGTCCGTCACGGCGAACGTCCAGGTCACCACCGCGGCGGGCAGTCTGTCGGTAACGAACCCGTATTGCCGCATCGCCGAGTCGTTCAGAACGGACTTCAGAGGGCTTGCGACCTACACGATCCCGAAGGTGGACGTCCAGGTGAGCGGAACGTGGGCGAGCATCCCCGGCGCCTCTCTGTCGGCGAACTTCGTCGCGACCAATGCGTGGATCGCCCAAGGTCCGCAGCCGCTTGGCCGGAATCTCTCAGGAGCCGCCAATGTCACTGTGAACCTGATCGAGCCGTTTACGATCTTCGCCGATCGGCGGAACAACATCGATTTCCGCGTCGCGAAGATCCTTCGGTACGGGCGAACGCGGACGCAGGTTGGGCTCGACCTCTACAATCTGACGAACACGGACGTCGTGACTGGATACAACGAGTCGTTCGTGGCCGGGGGCCCCTGGCTGAGGCCAACGGCGATTCAGCCGGCGCGGTACGCGAGGATCAGCGCGCAGATCGACTTCTAGAACGGACTTTGGGCTTCGGGCTCCTGGCTTCAGGCAAGAGCCCGGAGCCTGAAGCCGGTCGACCGGTCAGAGAAATCGCCGGAGCTTACTAGCAAACGGACGGCGTCGTGACGTTCGACTTCGATCCGGTTTCGGTAGTTCCCGAGGCGTGAGCCTCGATCGCAGAGGATTCACTCAGCCCGCTGACTGCTGATGAGTCGGACGGAGCCCACCCCCTCAGCCGACTTCCAATCTTTTGGATGCAATCATCACGCTCCGGAAAGAACCGCTTGATCTCCGTTTGACAGAGGCCTAGTCTCCTGACGGTACCCCACAGTTGCCCCCGAGCGGTTCAAGGAGGAGAGCATGAACAGACTGGCCTTGAAAGTGGCGGCGATCATCATGAGTGTCCTGCTGCTGCCGGCGGCGGCATACGCGCAGGCCGCCATTACCGGCGTCGTCAGAGACACCTCGGGCGCCGTGCTGCCCGGCGTGACGGTCGAGGCCGCCAGCCCGGTCTTGATTGAGAAGGTCCGGTCCGTCGTCAGCGACGACACCGGGCAATACCGCATCGTCGACCTGCGGCCCGGCACCTACTCCGTGACGTTTACGCTGCCCGGCTTCAGCACCGTGCGGCGCGAGGGCATCGAGCTGTCGGGCACGTTTGTCGCTACGGTCAACGGCGACCTGAAAGTCGGCGCCCTCGAAGAGACGATCACGGTCACCGGCGAGACGCCGATCGTGGACGTGCAGAGCGCGCGGACGCAGCAGACGATTACCAAGGACATCCTCAGCGCCATCCCGAGCTCCCGGAACGTCGGGGGCATTCAGGCCCTGGTTCCCGGGATGAACCAGAACATCGACTCCGGCAACATCTCGGGGACGCTACAGGGGGGCGCCAGCACTATTCACGGCGGCCGGACGGGCGATTCGCGGATCTACGCGGATGGCAACAACATGGGCTGGTTCGGCGGCGGCGGCGGCGGCGGGAACATGCCGCAGGTCGCCTCGTCGCAGGAAGTGGTGATGACCACCTCGGGTGGCCTCGGCGAAGCCGAGACGGCGGGCGTGATCATCAACGTCATCCCGCGCGAAGGGGCGAACACCTTCAACGGCCAGTTCAACTTCAGCGGCTCGAACGACGCATTGCAGGGCAGCAACTATACGCAGGAGCTGAAAGACGCGGGGCTGCAGGCGCCTTCCAACTTGATCAGCGTGTACGACGTCAACCCGATGGGCGGCGGCCGGATCCTAAGGGACAAGCTCTGGTTCTACGCCACCTACCGCCAGACCGGGGCGGAGCAGACGGCCCCGGGGATGTGGAGAAACAGGAACGCCGGCAACCCGAATGCCTGGACGGTTGATTTCGACAAGTCCGAGCAGGCGTTTACCAATACGGTGCAACGCCAGGCGACCGTCCGGTTGACGTGGCAGGCGACGCCGCGCAACAAATTCAATATCCACTGGGCCGAGCAGTACAACGACTCGAACTACGCCAAGGGAGGAGGCTCCGCGACGACGACCCCGGAGGCAACGGTCCGGGGGTTGTACATTCCGTCCCGTCAACCCCACGCATCCTGGTCGTCGCCGGTGTCGAGCCGGCTCCTGCTGGAGGCCGGCTGGGGCATGTACCAGGCGCGGTTCCGCTGGGACCCGCGCACCGACGGCACGCATAACCCGTTGATGATCCAGACGGTCGAACAGGGGGGCGAGATCCCCAACCTGACCTTCCGAATGGGCCAGGGCCCTGGCCTTAACCGGGCTGGATTCGAGCACTCGCTGATCGGGACGCTGGCGGCTCTGCGGGCCTCGGCCTCGTATGTCACCGGCGCGCACAACCTGAAGTTCGGGTACCAGGGCGGGTTCAGCGCCCCAACCAACGAACACTGGTACACGACAGAGGTGATCAATATCCGGATGCGCGACGGCGTACCAAACCGGCTGACGCAGACCATCGTGGCCCCCAACAGCATCAAGTACGTGCGCCACCTGATCCCGGTTAACTTCTATGCGCAGGATCAATGGACGCGCGACCGGCTGACGCTCCAGGGCGGCGTGCGGTACGACTCCCTGGTCTCCAAGTATCCCGACTCGAGCATCGGCGGCGTGGGGTTCCCTTACGGGCCAACCTTGATCTCCTATCCGAAAGGTTCGACGCCTGGCTACGACTGGAAAGACATCACGCCGCGGGTGGGCGCAGCATACGACGTGTTCGGGAATGGGAAAACGGCGGTCAGGTTCAACCTGGGCAGGTATCTGGAAGCGATTGGGTCGGCCAACAACGACATCGACTTGAACCCGCTGATTCGCACGACGACCCAGACAACTCGCGGGTGGAACGACACGAACAAGGATTACGTGCCGAACTGCAACCTCGGGAGCCCCGTCGCGAACGGCGAATGCCTGGCGATGGACAACGACACCCTTGGGCAGCAGGTGTTCAGGCGGTTCTTCGACCCCAACTACATCAGCGGCTGGGGCACCCGGCCGGCAAACTGGGCGCTGGGGGCGACCATCCAGCAGGAAGTCGCGCCACGCGTCTCGGTAACCGTCGGCTATTTCCGCAACTGGTGGAACAACTGGTATGTCGTCGATAACCGCGCGACCAACCTCGCGGACTACACGCCGTTCAGCATCGCGGCGCCACTGGATCCGCGGCTGCCGGGCGGCGGGGGCCAGGTGATCAGCGGACTCTACAACCTGGTCCCAGAAAAGGTCGGGCCGGTGGACGAGCTCGCGCAATCATCGGAAAACTTCGACAAGCAGACCGAGAATTGGCACGGCGTCGATCTCAACGTCGTCGCGCGGCTGCGGGCGGGGCTCACGGTGCAGGGGGGCACGAGCACGGGCCGCCGGCTCGCGGACGGCTGCGACGTGCGGGCCAAGTTGCCGGAGCTCGGAGCCGGCCCCACTGGTACTTTCAACCAATCCGTCACGGCGACCGTCGCCGTGACAACGGCGGTTGGCAGTTTGTCGGTGACCAACCCATATTGCCGCCTCGCCGAGCCCTTCAGGACGGATTTCAGGGGGCTGGCGACGTATACGATTCCGAAAGTGGATGTCCAGGTGAGCGGGACGTGGGCCAGCATCCCTGGAGGCCCTCTAGCGGCGAACTTCGTGGCAAACAATGCGTGGATCGCGCAAGGCCCGCAGCCGCTTGGCCGGCCTCTGTCTGGGGCCGCCAACGTCACGGTGAACCTGATCGAGCCGTTTACGCTCTTTGCCGACCGGCGGAACAACATCGATTTCCGCGTCGCGAAGATTCTCCGGTACGGGCGAACGCGGACGCAGCTCGGGGTTGACGTCTACAACCTGACGAACACGGATGTCGTGACCGGCTACAACGAGGGGTTCGTGCCTGGCGGCGCGTGGCTGCGGCCGACGGCGATTCAGCCGGCGCGGTACGCGAGGATCAGCGCGCAGATCGACTTCTAGACCGGGACGATTGAACGCGGAGCTCGCAGAGATCGCAGAGAATGCATGTCTCTGCGTGCTCTGCGGTCTCTGCGTTAGTCGTCGTGGGTTCCGGGCCGGGTCTCTTCCAGAGGCCCGGTCCTCTCTGTACGCCTGTCGAACGATCTTCACCCCCGCGCTCGTCCCGAGGCGCGTGGCGCCCGCCGCAAGCATTTCCAGCGCAGTCGCCAGATCGCGAATGCCGCCCGAGGCCTTCACTCCCATACTGCTGCCGACGACACGACGCATCAGCGCGACATCGGCGACGGTCGCGCCTCCCCTGCCAAAGCCGGTTGACGTCTTGACGAAATCGGCGCCGGCCGCCTTCGCGATTGTGCACGCTGACGCCTTCTCGTCCTCGGTCAACAGCGCCGCTTCGATGATGACCTTGCACAGCGCGCCGCCTTTCCGGCACGCGGCCGTCACCGCCTCGATGTCGCGCCGGGCCGCGTCGAGGTCTCCCCCCTTCAGCGCGCCGACGCTCATTACCATGTCGATCTCCCGAGCGCCGTCGGCGATGGCGCCACGGGCCTCGTGTGCCTTCGCGTTGGCGGTTGTCGCGCCGAGCGGGAACGCCACTACCGCACAGACGCCTACCCCGCTTTCCTTCAGCGTGTCGGCGGCCAGCGCGACCCATACCGGGTTGACGCAGGCTGTGGCGAACCGGTGTTCCGCGGCCTCCCGGCACAGGATCTCGATGTCTTGTCGTGTAGCTTCGGGCTTGAGCAGCGTGTGGTCGATCAGCCGGGCGAGCTCACCGGCGGTCATATTGACCAGCGGGCTTCCCGCTCCGCTCGAGATCGCGGATCTTCGCGAGGCGCCGGATATCGTCAGCGTCGCGCATCGTGGCCGACAGCCACGCGGAGACGATCGCCTTGGCCTCGTCGGCGCTGACGAGCGTCGCGCCGAGCGTCAGCACGTTCACGCCGTTGTGCTCCCGCCCATACCGGGCCGTCGTTGCCGAACCCGCCATGGCGGCACGGATTCCTGGAACCTTGTTCGCGGCGATAGCGGACCCGATGCCCGCCGCGTCGATGACGATCCCGGCATCGGCTTCGTGACGGGCGACGTGGTGCGCGACGCGGGCCGCCACGTCAGGATAATCGACGGGATCGGGACCTTCCGCGCCCAGATCCTGAATCGCCAGGCCTCGCCCGCGCAGGAACGCGACGAGCGTGCGCTTCAGCGCGACACCGTTGTGGTCGCTGCCGATCGCCAACGATCGGATGTCCGCCGTGGGAACCAGCGAGAGATCCTCGTTTGACGCCCGGCCTCCCTCGACCACCGTGATCCGGCGTTCTCCGAGGGTATCGCGGGCCAGGGGCGTGATATGACCGCCAGGCGCGAGCTCCACGGTGCTGCCGCGCTCCAGCACGCGCGCGTCGGCTTCGGTGATAATGTCGAACTTCTTCATGCACGCTCCGTCGGAAATCCTACTCTCTGGCGACCAGATTCAAAAGCGCGTCGGCGAGCTGGCGCGCGAGCTCCGGCGCGACTTTCCCGAGGGACTCCATCTGGTGGCGGTCCTCAAGGGCGCCTTCATGTTCCTGTCGGACCTGATCCGGCACATACCAGGAGACCTGTCGCTCGACTTCATCGCCCTCGCCAGCTACGCACAGGGCACGACCACCTCGGGCGAGGTGCGCCTGGTGAGCGACCTGGACATGGCGATCGAAGGCAGGCACGTCGTCATCGTAGAGGACATCGTCGACAGCGGGAGGACACTGCTCTATCTGCAGGACATTCTGCGGGCGCGGAACCCTCGATCGCTGGCGACCGCGTGTCTGCTGGACAAGCCCTCGCGGCGGCAGGTGACCGTGCCGGTCGATTACATCGGCTTCACGATAGACGATCGCTTCGTCGTCGGCTACGGCCTCGATTACGCAGAGCGCTACCGCAACCTGCCATACATAGGAATCCTGGAATTGTAGATTTCTGAATGCAAATTTCAGATTGAATTGCAGATTTTCAGATCGACCGGGGCGCGTTGGACTTTCTGACCCTTTGGGATCGAAAGCCCTTCAATCTGCAATCTGAAATCAGCAATCTGCAATGTATAGTTCTCCCCGTGGTCCGTATCATCGATCATCCGCTCGTCCACGACGCGCTGGCGACGCTGCGCGACAAGCGCACCACGCCGGAGCACTTTCGCCGCGCGGCCAACCGGATCAGCGTGTTGCTGGCGGCCGAAGCGCTGCGGGACGTCCCCACGTCCGAGGTCTCCGTGGAGACGCCGCTCGGCCCGGCCGCAAGCCGCCGCGTCTCGACGGACGTCGTCGTCGTGCCGGTCCTGCGCGCCGGCCTGGGCATGCTCGAGTCCGTTCTGGCACTGGTGCCGTCGGCGCGCGTCGGACACATCGGGCTTCAACGCGACGAAGCGACGGCTGTCGCATCGCGCTATTACTCGAAGCTTCCGCCCGGCGTCGATCGAAGCTTCGTGCTGGTCATCGATCCGATGCTCGCGACCGGGGGCAGCGCGGCAACCGCGCTCGACCTGCTCCGCCTGGCGGGCGCCAATCATGTCAGGATTGTGTGCATCGTTGCCGCGCCTGAAGGGATTCGACTCGTCGAGCAGCGTCACCCGGACGTCACGATTTACACGCCGGTCGTCGATCGGGCGCTCAACGATCAGAAGTTCATCGTCCCGGGCCTCGGCGATTTCGGCGATCGGCTTTATGGAACTTCTTGAATCTTAGGATGTGAGGATTTGAGAATCTCAGGATTTGAGGATTCTGGCAGAATTTTCCCCCAACTGCGTTACACTTTCACTCCTGCCGTCAGATGGGCGCTTAGCTCAGTTGGTTAGAGCGCGTGCTTCACACGCACGAGGTCATAGGTTCGAGTCCTATAGCGCCCACCACCTAATCAAACTCTATTGTATGGACTTATTACCACGAGGCGGATTCGCCTGTTGCGCGGGAGCAGAAGACTTTGCAACGCGTTTGCAACTCCGGCGGACCTGTTCGAAGGATTTCAGCGCCGCGTGCATTCCCTGTCGCTCAATCTTGAGATAGCGCGAGGTCGTACTGAGGTTCGCGTGGTCCAGGAATTTCTGGACGTAGTTGGCCGACATGCCGTGTTCGAGGAAGCGCGAGCCGGCTTCCCGCCGGAGGTCATGGAACCGGAGGTCGATCGCGCACATCAACGAACACGAATCGACTGCGTCGGCACGAGGCCAAAGAGGCGGGGCATCCAGTTGTAATCGTCCGCTTCCAGTTCGAAGGACTCCGACCCCAATACTTGAGACCCATGTATTGATGCGGTGTAGAGGTGGTTTATGGCCGATACGTATCCCCCCAACTGATCACGCTGGTCGGCAAGGTAGCGTTGAACGCTGGAAACGCGAGAGCGCCTGTCAGACTCTCGGCGCCGGTGGCACGAGCTCCGCGCGCTCCTAGGTGGACGGTGAACAGCAGGAGTGAGGGAGCGAGCCCTCTTGATTAAGAACCCTCGCCAACCCGGCGCACAGCGAAGAACCCCATTTTGAGTACCCGGGGGCTGCGGGACGGCGCTATGGTGTCCGGGCGCGGAACAATACGTCCGAGGTTGGCCTCTTCTTGGAACACGGGCTCCTAAGAGGCCGTGACAGTGAGAGTTCGACATAGTCGCCCCGCCGAAAACCGCCGTTCGGTGTTCCGTCCTGGCGTGCCGAGCCACAGCGATGGGCTCGATTTGCCTGCGTTTTGCCAGGAACGGTCCGGCGCTGGAATTGCCTGCTCATCGCACATGCAGGCCGAAGCCACTGAGGAGGGCGTCAAGCTCGCCCGTCGCCTCTCGAAAATCCAGAAGCTCTGCGAGGACCTCGACAAGGCGCTCGGCAGCCGTGACGAACACCGCGCGATCCTGGCACAAATCAAGGCCGATGCTGACGCGGCGTTGAAGCCCTGTCCGACAAAGAAGTCCTAGAACGCCATCGAGCCCCTCAACTTCACCGAGCGCGATTCGCGCACCTCCGTCGCGGCTTTCCGGGGCTACCGGTGGGCGGCTGTTATGTCACCGCTCCGTTACCGCACAAGGGAGCTTGTCTCCGGCTTCACGGAACCCTTGACGGCGCATTAGGCCCGTCTGCGCTTGGCCCCCGCGGGCGCAGCGACGGCCTTCGCGGGATGTCCTCATGCCGGCGCTGATGGCATGAGGACTCTTGCAGCGACTCCGCCGACACGATCATGTGTCCTTAGAGGTTGAACGCCACGATTAACGATGCGCCTCCGAGTTCTGGAACGACCATCACTGTTGTTCGCGTGACAACTCGACATCAAGCTTCCTGCCTGCGCCGAGATCAACGGGAATTAAAGCGGATCGGTACCCGGTCTTCTCGATATACAGGGCTAGTCCCAATGGCCCCTTATCCACGCCACACAGCAGATAGCCGCCATCGCGATCACTGGTCGTGGACGCACTCGGCTCCCACCCCATACCTCCGCTGAAGTCAGCGGTGACGCGAGCACCCGTCACAGGCTGCACCCCCAGCGGCGTCTGTTCAACGATGCGTCCGGAAAGCGTTGGTTGCGTGATCGGCAGCGAGGCAGGAATGCCGCTCGTCGAGAGGAGCGCATCCGAGACAACATGGATATCCACGGTCGTTCCCGCCACCGGCGTGCGACAGGGCTGGCTGTATCCGACCTTCTCCGCTCGCACCCGTAACTCCCGAGTCGCGGACAACCAAGGCACCACATAACGGCCATCGGAATCGCTGATGGCTTTGGGAGGGTGTAAGTTATAGTCCGAGGACACATCAATTCCCGCACCGGCCAGCGGGCGGGATCCCCCGACGGTGTGTTCGGTACACCACGCCGGTTAACGTCAACGTCGTCACAGGATCTGGGAGCGACGGCGTGGGCGCAGGCATCGTCGGCGTGCGGGCCCTATCGTCACACCCTGTTCCCAGGAAGACCAGAACTCCGAGGATGAGAATACGGACCATGTGCCCCCCTTTTCGAGCCGAGGAAGCGGTGTACCGGGCGACCCTTCAAATCATACGCCGGTTGGGGGCCATTGTTGGCAACGTGAGCCGAGGGGGGTGCGCATGGCGGCGAATAGCGATGAACCCCATGACCGGCGGCGCGGCTGGTTGAAAAACGGCAATCCGCGGGCGACTTGACCACGGCTCGGCGTTGCGGCGCGTGGACGCGACGGCGAACTGCGTGTCAGTGTCCGGCCATGCGGAATCGCGGCGGTGTCGTCTACACGGCGGCCTCAGCACTGGCCCCCGAACCCCTGGCGGGCTCGAATGAGGCGTCTGCCGCAGATCAAGCGGGCCTGACATTACCGCAACAACGCGGTTGCCAGCGCTGCAATCGCCAGCAGCAGAGCCACAACGGCCGCAACGGCGGCAAGTGTGACGCGCCGCGAGACACTACGCTCGATGCTGTGGAGGGCCTCGAGCAGCCGGTCTCCGGCCGGAGGGCCCGCGGTATCGAACAGCGACTGGTGCATCACCCGCTTGCCCGCCACGACCTCGCGAATCCCCTCGTCGAGATGCCGCTGATGGATGGCCTTGGACGAGTCGCGGCCGGGCTCGGCGGCGGCCGCGAGCGCCGCTTTCAGCACGGCGTTCCGGATGTCACCGCCGCTCACTTCGGTACTGTTCTGCGAGCCCCCGGAAATCGACGTCCGGGCCGAGCGGCGTCAGCTTCGGATGCATCTGGACGCGCCAGATCTGCTCTCGCTCGTCTGTGCCGGGCATTTCGAACAGAACGTGCGAGCGGATGCGCCGCTCGAACGCCGGATCGAAATTCGCCGCTAGATTGGTCGCAAAGATCACGACGCCGTTGAATGACTCGAGCTCCTGCAGCAGCACGTTGACGACGAGATTCCCTTCGCGCTGAAAGCCTTGCTCGACCGACGTCGACCGGCGAGAAGCGATCGCGTCGGCTTCGTCGAAGAGCAGCACGGCGCGCTGCTCTCTCGCCAGCCGGAAGACGGCGGCGACGTTTTTGGGCGTCTCCCCCATCCACAGCGACTCGAGCTCCGCGTATCGGACGATCAGCAACCGGCGTCCGAGGGTATGCGCGATCGCTTCGGCGCAGATCGTTTTTCCGGTTCCTGAAGGTCCCGCGAAATTGAAGGCGAGCGCGAGGCCGGTGGGATGCCGTTCGCCTAGGCCCCACTGATTGAAAACAAGATCGTAGCTCGTCACCTGAACGAGCGCCTGATCGAGCGCGCGGCGGGTGGCAAGAGGCAGGATGACGTCGTCGAACGTGCGCCGTGGCTCGATCGAGTCGACCGTGCGGCGGGCGCCCGCCCCGAACAGGCTGGACAGCGCAAAAGCCATTCTGCCTATTCTACGGAGACGGCGCTCGTCGACTCACCAATAACCGGATGGGCTATCCCGCCACCAAAGCGAACGACCTCGGGCCGCGCGCTGCAAGGCACGCGGGCCCAGACGCGAGCGCCTCCAGTGACACAGCGCCAGTCAGGCCACCGAGCAAACCGGTTGGGGGACTTTCGCCTGACTGACGTCGCATCTCTGTTATGCAACCGGACCGTTACCGCACAACCGACGCTACCCCTTCGACCTCACGCCTTCGCTTTCCGTACGCTGGTTCCCTTGAAAATCCGACCCGCACAGCTGACTGGACAGCCGAGAGCAGCCGTATGTCCGGATATCCACCCCAGCACATCAGCAATTGTCGATAAAGTCGAATATAGAAGAGAATTCCCCGAACGCTCAGACATCGGCCCTATCATGCTCCATGACTATCACACGCGACTTCGTTGCCTTGATGCTGGTGCAGGCGCTAGCCGGCTGCAGTTCGTCACGCTCGCCGGTGACGCCATCCGCGGAGGCGCCGTCGGCGCCGGTGCCGTCTGCGTCGCTCACGCTGTACGGCTACGTCGGCGACACTGCGTTCCGACCGCTGGCCGGCGTGCAACTTGAAGTCCTGAGCGGTCCCGACAGCGGACGTGTGATGACCTCCGATCAGTCCGGTGCGTTCTCATATGTCGGGGTCTTTGACGTCACGGTGTCGATCCGAGCAACCAGGGACGGGTACGCGGCCGCCAGCGGTCCTGTATTTCCGGGCACCTCCCCCCCTCAGGCATATATCTCTTTCCGGTTGGCGCCTCTCGCTCCGCCGGTTCCCGTAGTCGGCGAGTACACACTGACGATGGCGGCAGACGCCGCATGTGCGGGACTGCCGGATGCGGTCCGCACGCGTTCCTACGCGGTGAGCGTGGTACCGGGTAGAAATACGACGGCTCCAGCGAATACATTCTTCGACGGAAGGGTGACCGGCATACAGTCTCCCCCCAACGGGAATATTTTCTGGATGGGCGTCGCCGCCGACTATGTCACCGTCAGCACGGAAGGAGAGGCCCCGACCATCGTCGAGCAGGTCGGCCCCAACCGGTACGTCGCCTATTGGGGATCGGGAGGCGCGTCGGTCGGGTCGACTGCCTGGACGACGATCTCGGCGCCGTTCAGCGGCATGATCGAGTATTGCGAGTTGAAAGCACCGATCGGGCTCTATTACGACTGTAGTCCAACGCTCGCGGCCGTCCGCGAACAGTGCAATTCGGCGAGTCACAGCCTGACGCTGACGCGGCGATAACGGGTTCAAATCACATTAACACGGCATGGCGAAGACTGACTCGGGCTCGCGACGGGATGGGCCGCTGGCCCTGCTGTCAAGACGCCGGGCGAATGACCCCGGCGGGTTCAGGTTGGATGTGGGCGTGGCACCGGGAGCTGAAGGGCGAGAGGGAGAGTGCGTCGCGGAGCCCGAAAAGGCTCATCGTACTAATGCACCCCTCTGGCTGCCGAGATACAAATTGGGTGGGTTCCGCCTTGGCTCTCGCCTGTTCCGGCCCCCGCCGTTGCCGCTTAGACCTGCCCCGATCGTCGTGTGACGCTCTGCATACGCATCGAGGTCGCCAAGGGCTCTCAGCTTTGCGGCCGTTTCCTGAATGGCGGCATCGAACAGCGCCAGCGACTCGTGAGAAACGTAATCCTCCGCCTCGAAACGAACGAGCTGCAATTGGTTGAGGCTAGCATGGAGGATGTCTTGTACCGTTCGTATTTGGACCTGCTCGATTCTCAAACGCTCGTTCTGGAGGTGCCTCTCACGCTGTGTCCTCTGTCCCGCCACGGTATGGTCGGTGATGAATGCGGCAATCATCAGGAGGATCACCGTGGCAATCTCGCCGGTTTCGTGCCGCTCTATGCGGTCGAGCGCTGCCAGCGGCACCTCGAGGAGTTGAACATCCGCGATCACAGCCGCCAACACCACGGCGATCGCCAGCCCGGCCGCGAGTGATGTCAACAGGTATGGGAGACGTCGCGTTCCATCAACCAATGCTGCTGTGCGGCTCTCACTCAAGCGTTGTCGGTTCCACATAGACCACCTTTTCAGCTCTTGGTTTGGCTAGGTGCCGGAACGTTCAGTGCCGTGCGTGTCTCTTCCACCTCTAAGTGGATCCGGATGGCAATGGCTTTCGGTTCTTGGCCAGCGTTCTGGACGCGGATGAGCTCGTCAGCGAGGTTCTTGATGCGGCCAAGGTGGGCGGTCAGCGTGGGGTCTGTGTCCCGAAGCATCAGCACAGTTATCGGCGGTTCTCCCCGCCTCGTGCACAGCAGGGCGCGCACGGCGGCGGGCCTCCACCCGCGTCCGCCGCGCCTGCCCGTCAGAGAGTTGTCACCCCAGCAGTTCCTCGGGGCGGGTCTCCTCGCCTCGAAAACCAAAGGGCACCGGGGCTTCGGGCGTGGCCGCGCAGTCGATACCTCCCCTAGCTATTTTGCGCCGCCCGCTACTGCTAACCCGTCTTATCGTTGATTCCATAGCGGCATTGACGTTGCATCGCGTCTCGTGTCGTAAATTCCCACCAAGGAGGGTATATGCAGCGATTCCTTATGTGGACCGTCGCGCTACTGGTGGTACTCGTTGTCGGCGTGACTGCTCAAACAAAGATGACGCTGGAAGAGCACGCCAAGATCATGAAATCTAATGCTCAGGCTGTTGGAGCGATGAACAAGGCCATCGCCGCAGCTTCCCATGCGGATGCGCGCACACAGCTGGCGACGCTCCGCACGAACTACATGACCCTGCAGGGCCTGTGGGCGAGCGTGAAGAAGGACGACGCCGTTGCCGTCGTCAAGGACGGGCTGACCCGTCTCGACGCGCTGGACAAGATGCTGTCGGCCGCGACAGTCGATCAGATGGCCGCGCAGGGCGCGGTGAAGGAGTTCCAGGGCGCGACCTGCGGCGCGTGCCACAAGTTGTATCGCGAGGGCGACGGGAAGACCACGCCGTACAGCTTCAAGGCCGGAGTGTTGTGAGCTGAATTCAGGAACTCAGAATGCAGGAAGCAGAATCGCGTTGGCTTCTGCTTCCTGCGTTGATTCGCGCCTGACGCCCGCGCAAACAAGATGAATTGCCGGATCGTGTTGGAAGCGCTGACGCGGATCTGGGGCTTCCGGAAGCACGCAGGTCGGGCCGAGAAGTCCAATGCGATCTCCCAGCTCACGTAGTTTTGAGATATCGCTGGACAAGGCCTCGATTCGGTTTGCGCGGTCGAATGAAGCGCAAGGTCACGCCGCGCGCGTAGGCCCACGCATCGAGGGTGCGCCCCGCAAATTCTGGCCCGTTGTCGACGACGATGGACTGCGGCAGGCCGATCGCCGTGTGGAGTCAGAACCCGCGCCACGCGGAGGCCGGGCAGCGAGTGATCCACTTCGATCGCGACGCACTCGCGCGTGAAATCGTCGACGATATTCAACGTCCGGAAACCGCGGCCATCGGCGAGCGTGTCCACGGTGAAATCCATCGACCAGCGCTCCAGCGGCTGGCGCGGCGCCGGCAGCGGGACCCGGTCCGCTCGCGTCAGTTGCTTGCGCCGGCGAACTCGCTCAGTTCCATGCCGCCGTACTTGGCCTTCCAGCGGTAGGTACGTCTGCTCGGTGATCCCGTACGGTCGACTCAGGTCGGCGAACTTCCGCCCGGCCTCACCTTCTTTGACGATCGCCAGGAACGGCTCGTCCGTGTATTTGCTCCGTTTCATCGGTCCTCGTCGGAACGGAGGGCCTCATTCTACGGCGTCGCGGATTTGAGCGGGCAGGTCAGATTGTGCTCATGTGGGCATTTCTATTTCCTTTCGGGGCTATTCTCGGATCCATTTGCCGTTTACCTGGTCAGGACGGGCAATGTCTTCGGACCGCGGAGCGCAAATGGCACATGCGGATTTCGAAGCCTGGATTCCTGGCCATCACCGAGCACAACGATGCCCGGGCCGGTGACATCGCTGGCAACCTCGCTGGCGTTGATTCCCACGGCGCCGCTTCACGGAGAAGAGCCGATTCATTGCGCTTACGGCCAAGAGTTCTTGACCATCGGCGCCGGCAACCAGGACGCTGAAAGATGCGCAGAGCGGGAAAACGCTCGCGAGCACTAACAGATTTGATTTCAGTGTCGAATGAGCAGGGCGGTTCGGTTCCCGCCCAAGCGACAAGTCGGGGCAATGATGGCGGATGACATATGGTGTGCCGCCGGAACGCGCGACGCGTGCCCTAGCCTGACCGCTGCCAGTCGACGAGGTCCCGGACCACGGACACAATCAATTCCGGCTCGTCGAACTGGACCCAGTGACCGCTCCGAGCCGCCGTGATGTGGCGACCGCCGATTGAGCGTTCAGCCAGCGCCCGGTGTGCAGCGATCTCCTCCGGCGGCTGATGGGCGCTGGAAATCACTACCACCGGAATCTCTGGCGGCGAAATGAAAGCGTCCATCGACGCTCCATCTCGTTCGAGTGACAACAAGTGGTCGGCCAGGGCGTGAAAGCATTTCGGCTGACACCAGAGCGCCTGCACGATCGGGTGAACGTTGGGCGGAAGCTTGCGCACCTCGCCGACCAGCCGCTCGAGCGTTCGCGCGGCAGTGGGACCGAAGATCCTGACGAACCTCCGTGGCGCGCCCGGCGCACCACCGGTCAGAAGCGCCAGGCATGCGCGCACGATCCCAAGGCGTGCCAGCAAGCCACCAATCCTGGACAGGTGCCTCCCGCCTTTCAACAGGCGGGCGCGCTGGCCCGTCATGGTCAGCCATTCCGTCGGCGGGTCGACCAGCACGACACTCGCCACCCGCCCGGGACGACGCGCCGCGTACGCACGAATGAGGAAGCTGCCGAACGAGTGGCCCACGAGTACGCAACGATCTTCACCCGCGATGTGCGCGAGCACCCCGGCCAGTTCGTCAACCATTCGGTCGAAGGTTCTGGGGCACGAGGGCGCGTCGCTCCAGGCGAGCCCCGCGCGGTCATACGCGCAGACGCGCGTGAACGTCGCTATCTGGGGCTGCACGACGGTCCAACTGAGGGAAGAAGCGGCAATGCCGGATTCGAGCAGCACAACCGGACTGCCCTGCCCGCGACAGACTGCATGCAGACGGTGTCCACCCACGTCGATCAGGAGTCCAGGAGGAGCGAACCGCCGTCCAAAGCGGCGGCCCGCGACCGTTTGATAGAGAGCCCCGGCCCCCGCAAGCGCAATCAGAACGACGAGGAACGCCACCTCCTAATCGTCGATCCGCTCCAGAACAAGCGCAACCTCGAGCAAGCGTCCAAATGCTTCATCGATGCGGCGCGGCGATGATCGTCGGCCCGATCTTCTCGACGCTCCATCTGGCCGTTATCCATTTCGCCTTGGCCTTGGCGTCCGCAACTGTTATGTCGTGCCGGCTTCCGCTCTGCGGACGCAAGCGGCCGCCCATGGGTGCCGCCCCAGCCCTACGGTCGCGAGCCATGAACTCGGTCCTATTTCCCAATTGAAAATTCTGCGGGCTCAGGTAACGTGCGTGGGCGCCACCCCGGCGAAATCGGTGCCGAGATGTCGGGTCTGTGACCTGCCCGGTCACCAAGATCGGGGTGGTCGGTGGCGTCAGTGTGGCCGTGGGTGCGGCACTGGACGTCGAGGGTGCCGCGGGCGACGGGTTGTGCTCCTCCCCCCACGGAGTTCGACACATGGGCCGTCAGCCGTTTCCCCTGCGCCCGCGCGTCCGGGGGCGTGAGGCTGACGCGTCCGGCCAAGCCATCCAAACCGCATACTCGCCGTGCCGGCGTTGATTCCGAATCGAGCTTTCTGTGCATCGTCACCGCGGGTAGACACCGCTGTTCACCCCCTGCGACACGCCTCCGAGGGGAATTCGCACCAACTCAGGGAAACGTGTCTGCACGTTCAGGTACAAACTTTGAATTCCTATTGATGACCCACACTAAACATCATTCACTCTCTCAGGGGGATCAATGTCGTTCGGAGGACGTCTAGCAATTTCAACGGTATTTGCACTTGCGGTCGCCGGCGTTTTCGACGCGCACGCCCAGGAACCCGCGTGGGGCGATCTCACGGTCTCCGCTGCCGGGCTCAACTACGACCTGTCGGGAACGGGCAACGCCGCAGGCGTCGTCGTTCGGACGAGGCGTAGTCTCACCTCCCATGTCGGGCTTGAATTCGGCGGACTCTTTGCCAAGCCTGCGCAGCAGTTCGGGCCGTCCACCCTGTTCGTTCCTGAAGCACAGCTTCAATACCGCTGGGGAGCCGGTCGTTTGTCGCCGTACGTCGGCGGCGGCATCGGCGCCGCTTTTGTGAAATCAGACTTTCGCACTGATTGGGATCCAACACTGTCGTTCGCGGTCGGCACAGGCGTACGGCTCACTGAACGCCTCGGCGTCACAGGTGAGTTTCGGCTCCGCGGGCATGAGTGGGACTTCGTCGGCACCACCGCTGAGATCTCGGCGGGACTTGCTTGGCGGTTCCCCTCGTTCTAGCCTTGTCACAGCCTCAATAAAATATGCGGGAGAAGCGGCCAAGGAGAACCGCAGTCAAACGTCAACGGTCGGCCCACAGGTGGGATTCACACGCACGAGGTCATAGGTTCGAGTCCTATAGCGCCCATTACTCGAAACTCATTGATCCGTAAACGTTAAGAGCAACAACCGTCGCCGCGGTGCGTCGACGGGTGGGCGTCTCGTCTGCGCCTTAAACAACCCGTTCCGTGTCCCTAGACCGCAGGGATGTCGATCGGGGGCGTCCTCCACTCAGCTCCAGGGCCAGTTTGCCGGCATCCAGCTCCCCCTCCCAACGCGAAATCACCACCGCGGCGACTCCGTTGCCGATGAAGTTCGTGGCCGTGCGAATCTCCGCCAGGAATCTGTCGACGCCCAGAATCAGCGCCAGTCCGGCTACGGGAATCGCGGGGACCACCGCCAACGTGGCGGCAAGGGTGACGAAGCTGCCGCCGAACACGCCCGCCATGCCTTTCGACGTGAGCATCGCCACGCCCAGCAGCGACAACTGCTGGCCCCAGGACAGATCGATGTTCATCGCCTGCGCCAGAAAGAGCGCCGCCATCGTGAGATAGATGTTCGTTCCATCCATGTTGAACGACATCCCCGACGGGACGACCAGTCCGACGACCGGCTTCGAGCATCCGAGCTTTTCAAGCTTCTGCATCAACGGCACGAGCGCCGATTCGGATGACGAGGTGCCAAGCACGGTCAGCACTTCGTCCTTGATGTAGAGGATGAAGCGGACGAGGCTGAACCCGGTCCAGGCGGCGATGAGGCCGAGTACGCCACCAATGAACAGGAGGCAGGTCACGTAGTAGCTGGCCATCAACCTGGCCAGCGGCATCAGCGCCGCCAGCCCGTACGCGCCGAGTGTGAACGCCATGGCCGCCCCTGCACCGATCGGGGCCAGCTTCATCACGACGTTCATCATCCCGAAAAAGACGTGGGACAGCTGTTCCAGGAACCGGTGGACCGCGTCGCCCCGCGCGCCGATGCGACTCAACGCGTATCCAAAGAGGATCGCGATCAGCAGTACCTGCAGCATGTCGCCGGAACCCGAAAAGGCATCCGCGAATGTGCGTGGGATGATGCGCAGGATGAACTGGGTGGCTGTCTGTTCAGCGGCGGCGTTCGTATAGGTCGCGACCGCCGAGGTATCCAGCGTCGCCGGATCCACGTTGAACCCGGCGCCGGGCTTCATCGTATTCACGACGATCAGCCCGATGATCAGCGCCAGCGTGGACACGACTTCAAAGTAGACGAGCGTCTTCACGCCGACGCGCCCTACTTTCCTTACATCTCCGGCTTCGGCAAACCCGAGGACGACCGTCAGGAAGACGATCGGGCCGATCAGCATCTTGACCAGGTTGATGAAGCCGTCGCTGAGCGGTTTCAGCGTAACCGCCGTGGCGGGCGCCGCGATCCCGAGCACGCAGCCGGTCACGATGCCAACGAGCACCCAGAAATACAACCGACGTGGGAGTCCACGCATAAGGGCGCGTGAGCGATGAGCCCAGTCTTACCGGCTGACGGATGATTGTAGTCCGCGCACGCATCATGAGCGGCGATTCTGTTTGCCATCGCGTCCACGCTGATGGCGACGAGGCAAACCCCGAATTCTACGGCCGTCTACTGCCATCCCGGCTTGACTGCGCCTTCGACTTTGATCATCGCCCGCTTGTGCCGGTTGATCCGCGTGAGAAAGTTGAAGAACCTCTTCAGGAAATACTTTCGATCGAGCAGTTTGTCCGCGGCGAGCCGCTCGTCGCCTTCGACCAGCGACGCCGTCGCGTCGAGCCACGGGCCCTTGATGTCGCCGCGAATATTGCAGATCGCCACCCGCACCCGCGGGTTGTTTCGAATGCGCTGGACCTTCCACGAATCGGCTTCCGTATACAAGTACAGCGCGTTCCTGTGCAGCACGAACCAGACCGGAGTCGTCACGCCCTGGCCGTTCTTCTTGAACGTTTCCAGCGAAATGTACTTCTGGTCGCCGAATTCTGCGAGCTTAGGATCGGGCACGCCGCTCAAATTTCTAAGAAGCTGTATCACAATGTCGAACGGCACGCGTCCGACACCGAGGCGCGTGCCACGCGGCGCTTACTTCGGCCCCGCCTGCCAGTTGGTGACGATCGTCAGCGGCGGTCCGGCAGCGGCGGCCTCACCTCCGGCCGGAACGTTCATGAGAAACCGTTGCCCATCGTGGGTGACGACGAAGTTTGAGGCTCCAGCCGCGATGAACAAAGCCTGTGGCGTCCCAGGTTCAAATGACGCTCCGTTGAGTTTCACCGGTACGGCCATGAGTCTCTGAGCCAGATCGAGGTAGTACAGTTCCTTGCCATCGTGCCTCCACGCGGGTATCGTGCCGCCCGAAGCCGAAATCTGAAATTTCCCTCCACCGGCAGGAATCGTTTGAACATATGCCTGATACTGGCCGGACTCATCGGACTGGTAGGCCATCCATTTTCCGTCCGGAGAAAACCGGGCTTCGCGCTCATTAGCCGGCGAACTGAGATAGACGGATTCCCGATGATCGCCGTCAGCCGAAAGCAGTCCGACGTCGAAGGCTGTCTTCGCAACACTCATGTTGTGAACGATGAATTTCCCGTCGGACGAGACATCTGTCGGGAGGGCGTTGACGACGTTCGCCAACAGCAACTCTTCCGCGCCGCCAGTGATCTGCCTGCGGACGATGTCATTCGGGGTCCGGCGTGAATACACGATCGACCTGCCGTCGGGAGACCAGACAGGAAAGGTTCCGCTGAAACCGAACGTAAACCTGCCGATGGACCCGCTTGCCGAATCCAGAAGCCAGATGTCGCTTTGCTGAGAAGTGCCTACGGTTGCCGCAACGGTTTTCCCATTCGGAGAAAGAGAAAGAAGGTTCACGGATACAAAAGCATTAGGTTTACCGAGGGCGTTCAGACGCTTGCCGGAGCGGTCCATCCAGACCAACTCGCGATTGTTCGCCCCTCCGCCTCGACCCAGATACGCCAGAGTGCCGTTTTCCGCCAGAGAAAAGGCACCATAGAGGTTGTTGGCTGCAATCGCCACATCTTCCGCGACGGGGAAGGCCTCGGCGGTTGCCTTCAGCCGGGTGAGATCAAACGGAAGAGCCATCAGGGTCCCGTCGCGCAGGAAGAAGACGTGTCCTCCTTCGGCTCCTCCGCCAGCCGCTCCAGCAACAGGAACGAAAATACTGTTGGAATCGTCCGGCAGAAGGCGCATCGGGGCGCCTCCATCCAACGACCCCAGCTGAATCCCCGGGTTGTCTGCATTGTTCGCGGTCGCATGGAACAAGAAGTGCCGGCCGTCCGGCAAGAACTCGGGCGACCGATGGCCTTCGCCCGGATCGCCGCCAGCGAGCGTGGTCAGTTGTGCCGGCATCCCGCCAGACGAGGGCACACGAAAAATGGGCCTTGCCGGACCGTCGGTAAAGAGAATGGTGCCATCCGGGCCCCACGCGCCGCCGCGCGAATCCAGGACCTCGCATATCGTTTGTGCGGGACCACCTGTCGCCGCCACTTTTTTCAATTTGCCGCTCTGGAAGAATCCGATGAACATGCTGTCGGGAGACCAGAACGGATACGAGGAGCCTTCTGAACCAGGAATCTGGCGCGATTCGAGCGAGTTGAGCTCATGAATCCACAGTCCCCCTTGTCCCGCGCCTCCAGTTTGTCCTCCAGTCGCGATGTAGGCGACGTAGCGGCCATCCGGCGACAGCCGGAATGTTGTGAAGCGCGTATTGGGAGGCGGTGGGATCTGGAAGCGGTAGCTCGGCTGAACCGGCGGCGACTCGCGCAGATGTTGCACCGCGAAAATGACGAGCACCGCGGCCGCGAGCAACGCGACCGCGAATGCAGACATCCAGACCAGCCGTCCCCCTGGCGCGGTTGACGGGGCCGTCGTAGTCGTCGGCGAAGCGATCGTTTCGAACGCGCCCTCCAGCGCCAGGCGCACGTCGCCGATAGCCTGCGCCCGCAGCCTCGGATCTTTCTGTAGGCACACGCGCAGCACTTGACGCACCCTTGACGACACGTCCGCACCAACTGCATCCCACTTTGGATCCGACTTCACGACTGCCGCGAGGGTGTCCGTGAGATCCTCTCCAGGAAACGCGCGCTGCCCCGTCAGCATCTCGAACAGCACGGCACCGAACGCCCAGATGTCCGCGCGCTGGTCGACGGTCCTTCCGCGCGCCTGCTCCGGACTCATGTACGCCGCAGTGCCGAGGATCATGCCCGCCTGCGTCATTGCGGGCGTCGTGATCGTCGGCGACATCGACATGCTCGGGGACGAACCGGCCGGCGGCTCCATCGCTTTCGCCAGCCCGAAGTCCAGCACCTTCACCCTGCCGTCGGACCGCACCTTGACGTTCGCCGGCTTGAGATCGCGGTGGATGATCCCCTGCTCGTGTGCTGCCTCCAATGCCTCGGCGATTTGCTTCGCGATCGGCAACGCTTCGTCGATTGGGATCGCGCCCCGCGCAATGCGCTGTGACAGATCGTCACCCTCGACCAGTTCCATCACCAGAGCGCGTGTGTGGGTTCCGGCTTCAACCGGACCTTCCTCCAGGCCGTAGATGGCCGCAATATTCGGATGGTTCAGTGAGGCGAGGGTATGGGCTTCTCGTGTCAACCGGGCGAGCCGTTCAGCGTCGCTCGCGAACGAGTCGGGCAGGACTTTGAGCGCGACGTCACGATGCAGCGTCGTATCCCGGGCCCGATACACCTGCCCCATGCCCCCTTCACCAATGTGGGCGATGACTTCGTAGACACCGAGGCGTGTGCCGGGGGTGAGAGCCAATCGTTCCGTGGATTATACGGGCTGGGCGGCCGGTCCTCGCCCGGCTTTCTGCAGGAATCGCCCACCACCCAACTCCGGCATTACAGTCACTTACGTCCACCTCAAGTCCTCGTACGGGGTAATCATGTCATCCTTGAATGGTGACTCATCCCCTGATCGCCAACGGACCGGCGTCGTATCGAGTGCTCGAGAAGGCCCCCTTGCATGTCGACTAGAACCGGCCTCGGGATCGATGAGGCGTCACCGCCTTTCGATCAACTCACCAGCATTCAGCGGCTGGCGGCGGCGCGTAGCGGCCATCATTCGCCCGAACACGCCCGGTACCAGCTGTACGTGGCGCGCGAGAAGCGAAACCCGGTGAACGTGCTCATCAAGGTCACTTCGAAGCCGGGGCAGGTCTACGAACAGAACCTCAACAACGAAATCTGCAGTCTTTCGACGATCAATCGCGAGCTGCCGGACTCGGGGTATTTTCCCGCGATCCATCAACACGGACGGCTGTCCGATGGACGCCTCTACCTGAGCACATCGCTGTTCGACGAGTTTCCGCTGGCGACGACAATCGGCACGGCACCAGTTCCCGGCAGACTCGTGGCGCATCTGAAGCTCGCGATCGAGATCGCCACGGCATTGATCGACATCCATCGTCTGGAGATCTTCCATGTCGATCTGAATCCGATGAACGTCCTGTACCGGGCAAGCCACGACCGGCCCGTGATCAGGATCGTCGACTTCGAGTCGTCGTACGAGCGTGCACGCCATTCGAAAGGCGTCTTCTATAGCCCTCCGACGACTCCGGGATACTCGGCGCCGGAAGTCTCACGCCAGGCACCGGACGCGCGTTCGGACCTGTTCTCGCTGGGAGCGGTGCTCCACACGACGCTGGCCGGGTACCGATGGACGGACAAGGGGGAGGTCAGCGCGCGTGTCGAGGCCGATCCGGAGCTCGACACAGAGCTGAAAACTGCGCTGCTTGCCGCGGTCGACCCCATTCCGGACAACCGCTATGGGTCGGTCCAGGAATTTCAGTCTGCGCTCGCTGCCTACCTCGAACGGATCTGGCCCGGGCGGGCCTGGTAGCGGCGACGTGGGAACGACCGGCGCGACGGCCCGGAGCCTACGCCAAAAAGGCCCGCCCCATAGCGAGGGAGCGGGCCTTTCTGTATGACCGCGTGTGCCGTGTCAGTAGTTCAGCGTGAAGTTGAGCCGCATGAACCGGGGGCCGAGGATCGCGGTCGGGTTGTACCAGGTCCCGCCGTTCGGCGCGGTGTACCGAGTACTGCGTCTCGTAGGTGGTCGCGTAATTGGTGTTGAGCAGGTTCTGGAGGTCCACGCCGACGTCGAACCGGCGCACCCCGTACCGGAACACCTTCGCGAAGCGCATGTCGATCTGGTTGCGACGGTTGTCCGCGTAGACCCTGTTGTTGTTGTCCAGCAGCGCGACCGTCGTGTTGCCGCTCGCGATTCCGCCTGGCGGCAGGCGGCCCAGCAGGCTCTGCACGACCGTGTTCGGCACATTCATGTTCGCGGCGAGCCGAATCCCCGGCTGTGAGCGCAGCGTGGAGCTGATCAGCACGTTCACCTTTGGCAGCGTGTACGACGCCGAGCCGCGGAACGTCGTCTCGTAGGGATCGACCTGCCGGCAGTTGCGCGGGTCCGGGCTGTCGATGTTCAGGGACGACTCGCACGTGTTGATGTTGAGGCGTCCGGTGGTGGTGCCGGCCTGGAAGTTCAGACCCTGCGAGGTCCGCGCGTTCAGCGTGACGTCCACCCCGTGCCAGAAGTGCGTCTGGGCCGGGCCGTAGTCGGTTTCGGACGTCACGTAATTCGCCGCGCCCCGCGCCGCCGCCGCCGCGGTCAGCGTATAGACGTCGATCGGGTAGCCGCCGCCGTTCGGCAGCCGGGCGTCGATCGGCGCCGCAATCGTCCACTTCTCATAATCCGCCGGCCCGATCAGCGTGTTGTCGGTGACGGTGTAGTTCCCCCACCAGCGCTTGTTGTAGCCGACCTCCAGCGAGACGCGGGGGGCGAGCTCCTGCGCCAGGTTGATGCCCCACTGCCAGTCGACCGGCCGCACGCCCCAGCCGGTCAACAGGGCCGGGTTGACCGTCGTCGCGCCGCTCGCCTTGCCGAAGTTGAGGCTGTTGCCGGTCAGCGCGCCGCAGGTGTCCCCGCCCGGGACGGTCTGCGCCGCCGGGGCCAGCAGGTCGCAATCGACAGCAAAGTTCTTGTTGGTGTCCTGCCAGCTCCGCGAGGCGATTTCCACGATTCGCGTGCTCGGGTTGTTGGCGGCGTAGATGGCATCGTTGGTCGCCGTCGTCACGTAGCGCCCGAGATTGAACTTCACGGCCGTTTTGCCGTTGCCGAAGAGGTCGTAGGCGACGCCGACGCGGGGCGAAATATCCCGATAGGTATCGACGCCCTGCGTGTCCTGGAGCGTAATCGGCGCGGCGTTGAAGCGCGAGGTGGCCTGCGTGCCGTTGCCTTCGCCGGGACTGTGGCTCGATGCCTGATCGTAACGGAGCGCGCCCTGCACAGTGAGACGATCGCGTGTCCAGTTATCCTGCACGTAAAAGGCGTTGGCGATCGTGCGATCGGCCGTCTCCCACTCCGGCAGCCGGAACGTCACCTGGTTCGGCGCCCGGTTCTGGAAACGGAAGGCCATCAGGGTCGAGTTGCTGTGGAACACCTGGTCAGACGTCGTGTATTGCCCCTGGTACCCCACCTTCACGCTGTGGGCGCCGGGCACGTAGGAGAGGGAGCCCCGGTACGCGTTCATCGTGACGTCCTGGACCCGAAAGCTGTTGACGCCGCGGTAGTTGAAGTTGGCATTGTGGCCGTCGATCGCCGATTGTTCCAGCACCGGGGTCTGGTCGAAGATGCCGTCCGGCGAGACGGTACCGGTGCCGCCGTTGGTCGTGTAAGCGAATCGGGAAGCGCCGGCTTCGAGCAGGATCCGGTTGGTCAGCGGATTCGACCACGTGCCCTGCGTCACCGAGTACGGCAGATCGAAGTACCCGAGGTGCGCTTCGGGCGCAAAGGTATTGGAGCCCAGGCCGACCCAGTCGTCGGCGCGTTGACGGCAGCTCTCGCCACCGGTCGTCAGGCTCGATCCCTCGCAGCGCTGTTGCTGCTCGCGCGAGAATGTCACACGGTCTCTCGTCGTCACCTGCCCGGTCAACCGCCCGGACCACATGTCACGGCCCTGCACCGACCGGGGCTCGACGCTCGTGTCCCCCGCCAGATAGTCCCAGTGCGAAAAGTCCCCGGCGTAGGCGTTGAGGCGCACGTTCCCGGCGCCGGGCGCGACGGTGGAATACTTCCGGTAACTGCCGTAGAACCACAGCCGGTCGCGCATGATCGGGCCGCCGAGCGCCCCGCTCGCATCCCACGCGTTGATCAGGCCCTGACTCTGCCCGATGCCCACCGCGCGCAGCTCGTCGTCCACATTGTCGCCGGTCGACCACTTGCCGGCGGTGTTGTAGAACGCCTGCCCGCCAAATGTGTTGCCCCCCGATCGCGGCACGATGTTCATCGACGGACCGCCAGTCTCGCTCTCGCCCAGGCCGCCCGAGACGAGCACGGAGACTTCCTCGGCGTTGTTCGTGTCGTAGGTCAGCGACGACATGCCACCGCCACTGAACGGGCCCGCCACGGTCATGCCGTTGATTAACATGCGTCCTTCGTCGAGATCGCCGCCACGCGCAGTGAATTTCGTCATCGTCGGCGTGGCGGCCTGGCCGGCGCCGTCGGTGACGGTGAGGCCCGGCGTCGCGTTCAGCAGCGAACCCGCCGCGCGCGTCGCCGGCAGCGACGCGATCATGTCCTTGCTGAGCACCGTCTGGCGCACCGTGTTCGAGACGTCCACGACCGGCGTCTCGCCCGTGACCGTGATCGTCTCCTCGAGGGCGCCCACCCGCAGGTCCGCATTGATGCTGGCCGCGAAGGAACCGGTCAACTCGACGCCTTCGCGCCGGACCGTCGTGAACCCGGGCAAGCTGAACTCCACCGCGTACGTGCCGGGCAGCAGATCGACGATGCGGTACAGCCCCGAGCCGTCCGTCACGGCGGCGCGGACCTTTTCAATCAGTGCCGGGCTCGACGCTTCCACGGTCACCCCCGGCAGCACGGCGCCAGACGTATCTTTCACGACGCCTGTGATTGATGCCTGGGCGTAGGCCGACGCCGGGAGCATCACCACACAGGTGAGGCCGACTAGCAATCTTGCGAGAACCCGCATAAACCCTCCATCTGATTAGAACCAAGCCGTTGGACGTGACCGTCTAACGCAGAATCCGCCATTACTTCGCGAGTGGATTTGGACGCAATTGGAAATGGGCCGCGAGAGGTTTCGTACCCTTGCCGCCTTCGATCAGCCACGGCGCGCGATCGCCATTGGCAGCCCACAGTCCTCGTCCCTTCCACCCGGCGTTCGGGTCGTCAATACGGCCGTCGAAGCCCTTGGCATAAAAGCCAATCGGATACGGCACGCGCAGCACGACCATCCGTCCGTTCGCATACGCAATCAGGCCGTCGTTCAGGTTCCCCGTCGACATCGGCACGTCCTCGCCAAGCCCAAAGGTGTTGTGCTGGTCGACCCAGCTGTAATAACTCGACTCGGCGCTGTTCTCGCCAATCCCCTTGAACCCGGGACCGGGATACTGGTGAAACGACCAGCCCTCCGGGCAGTGATCGCCGGTTGCCTTCGGGCCGTTGAGCGGCGCCTTGCACTTGCGGCGATCGAAACTCCCGAGGTGCCCACTCCCCAGCGAAACCCAGACAACACCCTGGCGATCGATATCGCCGCCACGCACGCCGAAGCCCGGCATCGGCACTCGATAGATCTCGGCAAGCGCGGTACCGGGAGGATTCGACCCCGGAAGCAGGCGGACGACGGCCCCGGGGACGCCCTGGATCGCACCCCAAATGGATCCATCGGCCGGGCTCGGCATCACCGCGTAGAACGGCGCGTTGATGCGGCTGTCCTTCGATGGGTCGGCAGCATCGCCCGGCTCGACGTAGGCGTCGCGCTTGCCGTTGCCGTTCGTGTCCAGCACCAGCGCCGTCCACCCCTGCGCCTTGGCGGCATCACCGGTCTCCAGGAATGTCTTCGTGTTGAGCCATCCCACAACTGGACCGCCGCCGCTCGTCCACAGCGTATCGTTGGCGTCGTACCCGAACTGCGGATGATGCGTGGAGTAGCACGTATCGACGAACGTGTACTTCTGGGTCTTCGGTTCGTATACCGCCAGGTGCCGGACGGCACGATCCATCGGGAACGCTTTGGCTGACGGATGATCGGATCCCTGTTTACAGAAGGCAGGGTTCTCGGCCGCACGCACCGACGCGGCGAGCCAGAGCCTTCCCTGCCGGTCGAGCATCGAGTTGTGATTGTTGACGCGCGTGTCCCAGATACGCTCGGTGCCCCAATAGGGCGAGGGCAGCAAGGGGTCGAGCGCCGCCGCGTGCCCGGGCCCGAGGCTGAGCGGCATGTCCGCGTCGCGGACCGGCGCTTTGAACGTCGTGGCAACGTTCTTCACCGGGTCGAGGATGGGGATGAGGTCTGAACTGTATTCGGGCGACCCGAACAGCGGTCCATTCGCGTTGACGGTCGGGTGGCGGCGATCGCTCGAAATCAGGTCGTGCAGGTATTGCTTCTCGTTCATCCAGTCCCGCAGCGTGACGACGATGTTCCGCTCGATGCCCTCGGGCCGCGGCGGCTTGGCGAACGGTAATTCGCCTTTGGCGATCCGGTCGATCCAGTCGCCATAGTTCTCAAACGACACGTCGCCGAGACCGGTCAGCTGGCCCAGCATCATCTGGCCCGCCTGCCCTGATTGGACCCGGCGGCGCCATGCCTCAACCGGGGACGCGAACGTCCCGAGCGCTGCGGGGACGGTGCGCGTCGACAACTGACCCAACTGGTGGCACCCGACGCAGCCGTTGTTCTTCACCGCGCTGAGCCATGCCGCCTGATTCAGCCTGGCAGGGATGCGGCCCTTGTCGCCGAACTGATCGGCCGCGGGAATCTTCAGCATCGAGTACCAATAGATCGCGGGGTAGTAATGCGCAGCCGCCGCCTCGTTCGGCGCGGGCGTCGCCGCGATGGTGATGCGCTGCCCGGGCCTGGCCATCATCTTGCCGCTGTCCACCAGGCCGTAGCCGCGCGCCCAAACCGAATAGTTCGCCGGGGGAAGATCCGGCACCACGAAGCGGCCCCGATCGTCGGTTACGACACTCTTGATGTATCGGACGGACAGATCGCGGGTTTCCGCGATGACCCACACGCCCGCTTCAGGACCGGTCGCGCCGGTGACCGTACCGCCGATATCGTTGTCATCGATGGGGACGTCGTTCGGCGGCTGCTGTGCCTGTGAGGTGGTAAACGGCAGAGTCGCGCACACGAGGGCGGCGGCGATGAAGGCTATGGGAACGTGAGACGAATCGGCGCTTCGACATGAGGCTGTGCTCCTGATGAGGCGACGTCCGGACGCGATGCTCCACGCGCCCGGTCAACGAAAAAGAGCTGGCATTTGAGCCGCGAATCGCGGCGTCAGGAGGCGTCAGAAACGTGGTCGGGATGTCCCTCGAACCGTGGCCGTCGACTTGTCCTTCGATCGAGATAGCCTGACTCCGTGGCGATTCTAGCGATCTTCGCGACCAGTGAACGTCGCAATGTGTAACATTTCAGCTCAGCAGCGGACGATGGTGTGGTTATCGCTGAGCCGAGCGCTCGCAACCCGATCCGTGGCAATAATGGAATGCCTCTATGTCTAGCAGCCTGCGACGGTGGCCGGTCGTAGTCTGTGCCGTGGCCCTGGCGTGTGCTCCTGCCCAACCGGCGCCGAAGCGCAGCCTGGTGCGGTTTATCATCGGCACGCCGGGCGGCGGCATCTATCCCCTCGCCGCGGCGCTGGCCCGTGAATACCAGGCGAGCTTCCCCGACCTCGACATCGTCGTCAACGAGCGCACCGCAGCGGTCAACAACATCACGACCGTCGCCCTTGGCAACGCCGATCTCGCCTTCGGCTATGCCGATGTCGTCTATGCGGCGTTTGTCGGGGACGCGCAGCACAGTGAGCACCCGCCGTCCGACCAGATCCGCGGCCTGATGATGTTGCAGCTCGCGCCCATTCATCTGGTGGTCGGTCCGCACGTCGCTGTGCGGAGCATCCGCGACCTGACCGGCCTGCGGGTCGGCGTCGGCCAGCCGCTCAGCAGCACGCAGCTCGAGGCGGAGATCCTGCTGGACGCACACCACGTTGACCGTTCGCAGATGCGACTCGAGTCGCTCCCCTTTGATGTGGCCGCCGAGCGCCTCTCCCGGGGCACCCTCGACGCATTCTTTATTGCGGCGAGCTATCCGGCGGAGTCGGTGCGACAGGCCATGTCGGACGGGGCGACGTTGCTGCCACTCGACGGTCCCGTTATCGAGTCGTTGCGGCGGGAGTCGCTGTTCCTGCATCCCACGGTCATTCCGGCCGGCACATATCCGGGACAGCGCGCGGCCGTCCACACGCTGGGCATCCACAACGTGCTCGTCGGCCATCGTGACCTCGACGAGGACCTCGTCTACAAGCTGACCCGACGGTTCTTCGAGGTGCTGCCGTCGCTCGTGGCCCAACAGGACTCGCTGCGGCTCGTCGATCTGCAGCAGGCACCGGCGACGCCCATTCCCCTGCACGTCGGGGCGGCCCGCTATTACCGCGAACGCGAGCTGGCGCGATGAGGGGGCCAGCCCGATCGCGGCTCACGCGCGCCACCGCCACCTGGCTCGCGGTCGGCATCTGCGCGTCGCTCGCGCTCGTCCTCGGGCTGGGCTATCGCGTGCTCGGGCAGTGGCGAGCCACCGCCACGTCGCTGGCACTCCATCGAGGGGACGAAACCGCGAACCTGCTCGCCACGGCGTTGCTTCGCGACGTCCGGGGTGTGCAGGAATCGGTCCTCGCGTCATCGCGTCTTTTCGACTTCGTCTTCCAGCCTCCCATCGATGTGCGGAACGAAGCGGCCAGCGCGTTCGCCCGTTACCCGTACCCGGAGTCTTTCTTTTCGTGGCGCCGCGGCGCGACCCCGGCGGCGATGGTGTTCTTCAATCGAGGGGGCCGCCGTCCGGAGTGGATGGACACGGCGGAAGGCGTGACCCGCGCGCCCGTCGTCATCGAGTCCCAGCCACGCGTTGCCGAGTTGCTGTTGGCGCGGCTCGAGACGGACGTCGAGCGTCGGCGCTCTGTCGCCGCCTTCGAGATATCGATCGACGGCACACCGTACCAGGTGATCGCGCAAATCGTCTACAACGACGTCGTCCGCGACGACCTGCAGGCGATCGTTGGTTTCACGGTGAACCTTCCCTGGGTCAGGAAGCACTATTTTCCCGAGATTACGCAGCAGGTGGCGCGGATCGCGGACGCGCGCGGCGGCGCCTCACTCGCGGTGCTCGATGAGCGCGGCACGCGTGTGGCCGGCGCCATGGCGCCGGCCGGCAGCCCGACGATCCGCCGCCCGTTCTCGTTGCTGTTTCTCGACCCGCTGCTGGTGGCCGTCGACCGACCCGACGATCTGCCGGTGCACGAGTGGGCCGTCGAGGTCGCCGTGGTGAACGACGCGGCCCTGACGACCGCGATGGGCATCGCGGACCGTGCGCTCGTGGTGGCCGCCCTCGCCACGGCAACGCTGTCTCTCGGACTGGTGCTCAGCGTGCGCGCCGCGCGCGCCAGCGCCGAGCTGTCGGAAATGCGGTCCGACTTCGTGTCCACCGTGACCCACGAAATCAAGACCCCGATCGCGAGTATCCGTGCCATCGGCGACACGATCGTCTCCGGCCGCGCCTCCGGTCCGGTGCTCGTCGAATGCGCGCAGCTGCTCCGCCAGGAATCGAAACGTCTGACGCGTCTCGTCGACAACCTGCTCGCCTATTCCCGGCTGACCGACGTCAGGGAGGCGTATTTCTTCGAACCGATGGACATCTCGGCGCTCGTCGTCGAGGTGCTGAGAGGGTTCGACTGGCAGCTGCGCGAGTTGCAGTTCGCGGTCGATGTGGACATCGCGCCTGATCTTCCCCCCATCCGCGGCGACCGGACGGCGTTGCGTCTGGCGTTCGACAACGTCGTCGACAATGCGATCCGTTATTCAGCGGACGCCCGGTCGCTGACGGTGACGGCGACGGCCGTCGATGGGTCGGTCCGCGTCGACATCGCCGACTCGGGCGTGGGGATCCCAGTCGAGGAGCTGTCGCTCGTGACGCGCCGGTTCTTCCGCGGCCGGGGAGCCAGGGCCGGCGGCAGCGGCCTGGGGCTCCCAATCGCGCATCGCATCGTCACGGACCACGGCGGGACCCTGACGGTAACGAGCGAGGCCGGCCGCGGCACGACGGTGCGGTTCACGCTTCCACAGGCACGAAGCGGCCATGCCAAAGAGAATCCTGGTCATCGAGGATGACGCGGCTCTCTCATCGCTGCTGCGGATCAACCTCGTCTACGAGGGATTCGAAGTGGAGTGCGTCACCGACGGCGGCCGCGCGCACGGGCGGGTCCGCGAGTTCGGCCCCGACCTGATCCTGCTCGATCTGATGTTGCCTGGCCTGGACGGGTTCAAGCTGCTCGAGGCCCTCGGTCCGGACCGGCACGCGCCGGTCATCGTGCTGACCGTGCTCGGCCAACGCGCCGACAAGCTGCGCGGATTCAGCCTCGGTGTGGACGATTACGTCACGAAGCCTTTCGACGTCGACGAGCTGATCGCCCGCATTCATGCAGTCCTGCGGCGGTCGAGCCCGGAGCTGGAGCGGCTGTCGCTCGGGGACGTGGTGATCGATTTTGCGACGCGGAACGCCACGTGCCGGGGGGGCCCTGTGCACCTGACCGATTTGGAGTTCGACCTTCTCCGGTACCTCGCGGATCGTCGCTCCCGAGTCGTCTACCGCGACGAGCTGCTGCGCGCCGTCTGGGGCTACCCCGACACACCGATCACGCGCTCGGTCGACAACACCGTGGCGCGTCTTCGCAGGAAGATCGAACCCGACGGCGGCGAGCCACGGTACATCCATACGGTGCGCGGCCACGGCTATGTCCTGACGCCCGACGGCGAGCTCCCTCCGCCGGCCTGACCGCGCCGGCGCGCTCTGCGACACACCTGCGACCGAAGATCCGAACTTTTCTCCCTAAGGTTGGCCATTCCCGGGCCGGTTGCGTTCGTCAGCGCCGCGCTGACTGCCACGGTCCAGACAGCAGGACCACGCCGTAGCTGGCACCGCCCACGGTAGCCGAAACGACATCTCCCGATCCGATGCCGCTAGCGGCCACAATCAGACCCGGGCCGGCCAGCCGGAGAAAGCTCTGAGAAATGGGCTCTTCGGAGGTCCCAGACTGATTGACGGAAACTGACATGAAGCCGTCGCGCTTTTCTTGAGAAGAGTGATCCGAAGGAGGGTAAAAGGCCCGCCCCATGTGAGGGACGGGCCTTTTGTTTGCCGCGTGTGCGCGTCAGAAGTTCAGCGTGAAATTGAGCCGCATGAACCGGGGCCCGAGGATCGTGGTCGGGTTGTTCCACGTCCCGCCGTTCGGGGCGGTGTAGGAATACTGCAACTCGTAGGCGGTGGGGTAATTCGTATTCAGCAGGTTCTGGAGATCCACGCCGACGTCCAGACGACGCCCGCTGAACCGGAACACCTTTGCGAACCGCATGTCGATCTGGTTCCGGCGGGTGTCGGCATAGAGCCGATGGGTCTCGTCCAGCAGCCCGACGGTGGTGGTGCCGGTCGCCAGGCCGCCTGGCGGCAGTCGGCCCAGCAAGTCCCGAACGACCGGGTTCGGCACGTTCAGGTTCGCGCCGCTCGGCGTCGCCCCGGTCGGGGCGGCGCCGGTGTTGGTCGGGTTGGTGGTGCCGACGATCTGCATCGCCGGCTGCGAGCGCAGCGTGGCCGCGATCAGCACGTTCACCTTCGGGACGGTGTACGACGCCGAGCCGCGGAACGTCGTCTCGTAGGGGTCGACCAACCGGCAGTTCCGCGGGTCCGGGCTGTCGATGTTCACCACCGACGCGCACGTGTCGATGGTGGAGCGCCCGGTCGTGGTACCGGCCTGTAGGTTCAGCCCCTGCGAGGTCCGCGCGTTCAGCGTGATGTCGACGCCGTGCCAGAAGTGGGTCCGGGCCGGGCCGTAGTCGGTTTCGAAGGTCACGTAATTGTCCGCGCCCCGATTGGCGGCGGCTTGCGTCAGCGTGTACACATCGACTGGGTAGCCGCCGCCGCCGGGGAGCCTGGGATCGGCCGGCGCAACGATTGTCCACTTCTCATAATCCGCCGGCCCGATCAGCGTGTTGTCGGTGACGGTGTAGTTTCCCCACCAGCGCTTGTTGTAGCCGAGGTCCAGCGAGATGCGCGGGGCCAGTTCCTGCTGCAGGTTGATGCCCCATTGCCAGTCCACCGGCCGCACCCCCCAGCCCGTCAACAGGTCCGGGTTCACCCGCGTCGCGCCCCCCGCCTTGGCGAAGTTGAGGGCATCGCCGGTCATCGCGCCGCACGTGTCCCCACCCGGGACGGTCTGGCCCGCCGGGTTGAGGAGGTCGCAATCGACGACAAAGTTCCTGTTGGTGTCCGCCCATTGCCGCGAGGCGCTATCCACGATGCGCGTGCTCGGGTTGTTGGCGGTGTAGATCGTATCGTTGGTCGCAGGCGCCAGGTAGCGCCCGAGATTGAACTTCACGGCCGTCTTGCCGTTCCCGAAGACGTCGTACGCGGCGCCGACGCGTGGCGAAATATCCCGATAGGTGTTGACCCCCTCCGTCCGCTCGAGCGTAATCGGCGCGGCATTGAAGCGCGAGGTGGCTTGCGTGCCGTTGCCTTCGGCGGGGCTGAAGCTCCGCGCCTGATCGTAGCGGAGCGCGCCCTGCACGCTGAGCCGATTCCGTGTCCAGGTGTCCTGGGCGTAAAAGGCGTGGGGAATCGTGCGATCGGCCGTCTCCCACTCCGGCAGCCGGAACGTCACCTGGTTCGGCACCCGGTTCTGGAAGCGGTAGGCCATCAGGGTCGCGTTGCTATGAAACACGTTGTCCGACGTCGTGTATTGCCCCTGGTACCCGACCTTCACGCTGTGGGCGCCGGTCACGTAGGAGAGTGAGGCCCGATAGGCGTTCAGAGTGACGTCCTGCACACGAAAGCCGTTCACGCCGCGGTAGGCGAAGTTGGCATTGTGGCCGTCGATCGCCGACTGCTCCGTCACAGGGGTCTGGTCGAAGATGCCGTCCGGCGAGGCCGTCCCCGTGCCGCCGTTGGTCGTGTAGGCGAACCGGGAATAGCCGGCTTCGAGCAGGATCCGGTTGGTCAGCGGATTCGACCACGTCGCCTGTGTCACCGCGTACGGCAGGTCGAAGTACCCCAGGTGGGCTTCTGGAGACAGGGCATTCGAGCCAAGTGCGACCCACTCGGCTGAGCGTTGACGGCAGCCCTCCCCAGCGGTCGTGAGGGTCGAGCCCTCGCATCGCTGCTGCTGCTCTCGAGAGAACGTTACCCGGTCCTTCGTCGTCACCTGCCCGGTCAACCGGCCGGACCAGATGTCACGGCCCTGCACCGACCGGGGCTCGGCACTACTGTCCGCCAGATAGTCCCAGTGCGAAAAGTCGCCGGCGTAGGCATTGAGCCGCACGTTCCCTGCGCCGGGCGCCGTGGTTGAAAACTTCCGGTAGCTGCCGTAGAACCACAGCCGGTCGCGCTTGATCGGGCCGCCGAACGCCCCGCTTGAATCATACGCGTTGATCAGGCCCTGACTTTTCTCGATCCCCACCGCGCGGAGCTCGTCGTCGAGGTTATCGCCGGTCGACCACTTGCCGGCCGTGTTGAAGAACGCCTGCCCGCCAAACGTGTTGCCGCCCGAGCGGGGCACCAGGTTCATCGAGGGACCGCCCGTTTCGCTCTCGCCCAGGCCGCCCGAGACGAGCACGGAGATTTCCTCGACGTTGTTCGTGTCGTAGGTCAGCGACGACATGCCACCGCCGTTGAACGGGCCCGCCACGGCCATGCCGTTGATTAACATTCGTCCTTCGTTGAGCCTGCCGCCATGCGCAGTGAAGAACGTCATCGTCGGCGTGGCGGCCTGGGCGGCCCCGTCGGTGGTGCTGAGGCCAGGCGTCGCGTTCAGCAGCGCGCCAGCCGCGCGCGTGGCCGGCAGCGTCTGGATCAGGTCCTTGCTGAGCACCGTCTGGCGCAGCGTATTCGAGACGTCCACGACCGGCGTCTCGCCCGTGACCGTGATCGTCTCCTCGAGGGCACCCACCCGCAAGTCCGCATTGATGCTGGCCGCGAAGGAGCCGGTCAACTCGACGCCTTCGCGCCTGACCGTCGTGAACCCGGGCAACGTGAACTCCACCGCGTAGGTGCCGGGCAGCAGGTCGACGATGCGGTACAGCCCTGAGCCGTCCGTCACGGCTGTGCGGACTTTTTCAATCAGTGCCGGGCTCGACGCTTCCACGGTCACCCCCGGCAGCACGGCGCCAGACGTATCTTTCACGACGCCTGTGATTGATGCCTGGGCGTAGGCCGACGCCGGAAGCAACACCACACAGGTGAGGCCGAACAGCAATCTTGTGAGTACCCGCATGAAACCCCTCCCTCTCATTTGAGCCCCGATAACCGCAATAGTATGCGCAAGTTTCGCCGCGTAATGGTACGGGTGAACGATGATTTCAAGAGTCTCCAATGATCTGAATTCCGGCCGAATCACGGACAAGCGTATGGAAAACCACGCGCACCGAGGTTCGCGCAGGGCTCAAAGGCAGCTGAAGCGCAGTCGCTCCGAGAGCCTTGCACAGCCATCTGAAATATTCCTGAAAGTCCCGCCAAAAGCCAGCTCGACCGGCATGGTTTACACTTCGAAGTAGGAATTCTTGATCGGTGGCGATGCGGATTCTGCTGGCGGATGACGATCAGGAGGTGGCGGACTACATCCGCAAGGAGCTCGAGGCCGAGGGCCACTCGGTATTCCTCTGCGATGATGGCGCCGCCGCCTTGCGTGCGGGGCAGCTCCACGCGTTCGACATTATCATTCTGGATGTGATGATGCCCTTCATGGACGGGTTGGAGGTGACGCGCCGCCTGCGCCGCGAAAGCATCCGAACCCCGATTCTGCTGTTGACCGCGCGGGATGCCCCTGAAGAGGTCGTCCGTGGGCTGGACTCTGGTGCCGACGACTACCTGACGAAGCCGTTCTCGTTCGATGTGCTGGTCGCGCGTGTTCGCGCTCGCACGCGCAGCGCTCCGCGCGACGGGCAACGGCTGCGGTTTGCCGATCTCCTCCTCGATCCAGACACGCGTGAAGTCTGGCGTGGCAAGCGGCAGATTTCGCTCACGCGCACCGAGTTCGCGCTGCTCGAGTCGCTGATCCGCGCCGCGGGTCGCGTGGTGTCTCGCGACACCTTGATCGAACAGGTCTGGGGCGACCGCGAGGTGACGCCCAACAACCTGGAAGTGTTTGTCCGCTTCCTTCGGGCAAAGGTCGATCGCGATGGAGAGAGTCGGCTCATCCATACCGATCGCGGGGTGGGCTACAGCCTTCGGAGTATTGAATGGTGAATGTACGCTCCCTGCGGTTCAGGCTGGCGGCGTGGTACTTCTGCACCGTAACGGCGATCTTTGCGCTCGCGGCCGGCGGGTACTGGCTCACGGTTCGCTCTGCGCTCCACAGCGCGTTGGATCAGCATCTTCGCTTCAGGGTGCTCGGACTGGGCGAGTATCTGGAGGGCGTGGACTCCCACGGCCGACAGGAGATTGCATCGAGGCTCGCTCAGATCGACCAGCTCGGCGAGCTGTACCAGGTGTTCGATGCGGACGGGAGCTTGATTGCGCAGTCGTACAACCTGGCACGTCGCAGCGTTCGCGGACGACCGCCCCTCGACCTCGGGTCAGAGATTCGTTACGAAACGGGAGGTCCTCCCGATTTCCCACTGCGGCTTGCGTGGAGGAAGGTGACGATTGCCGGCCAGCCGCTGATCGTGGGTGCGGCCGATCCCCAAGGCAAGTACGAAGGTGTGCTCGGCGCATTCACCTCGGTCCTGCTGCTTTCAACGCCCATCATCCTGACGCTCGCAACCTTCTGCGGCCTGTTCCTTGGGCGGCGCGCCCTCGCCCCGGTCGCCAGGATTACCGAGGATGCGCGTGCCATCACCGAGCACAACCTGTCCGCACGACTGGCCGTGCCGGACTCGAGGGATGAGTTGCAGCAACTGTCCGAAACGCTGAACGCGATGCTCGCCAGAATCGAGGGGTCGTTTGCGCGGGTCAAGCAATTCACGGCCGATGCGTCACACGAACTTCGGACGCCGATGACGTTGATCTATACGGCCGCTCAATACTCGCTCCGTCGAGAGCGGAGCCGGGATGAGTTGCTGGGCAGCATGCAGCAGATCCAGCGCGAGTCGCAGCGGACCACGGCACTGATCGATAGCCTTCTGCGGCTGGCAAGGGGCGACGCCGGCAAGGAGACTGCCCCGCTGCTGCCAATGGATACGGAGCCGCTCCTGCGCGACGTCGCTGACCAGGCCAGAATCATGGCGGCCGACAAGGACATCGATGTGCAACTGCACGTAAGGGCGGATCCGCTTCCCGTCCGGGCCGACGAGGCCAGCCTGCGACGGCTGCTGTTGATCCTTGTGGATAACGCAGTCAAGTTCACGCCCCGCGGGGGCACTGTCATCGTAAAGGGCAGCAGGGACGAGACCCACGTGACTATCTCGGTCGCGGATACCGGTGCTGGCATTGCTTTGGATGACCAGCCACATATCTTCGAGCGCTTCTGGCGGGCCGACAAAGTGAGGGGCCGCGAAGCCGGCGGCACCGGCCTCGGACTGCCGATCGCGAGACAAATTGCAGAACAGCACGGAGCCGGTCTGAGCGTGGAGAGCGAGGTCGGCGTCGGTTCATCGTTCGCGCTCCGACTGCCGGCAGAGGCCTGTTGAGCCGACGGACGCGCCTGTCTTGAGGTCCCTTCCGGGGATCCGTGTCTTTATCGTCGCGCTTGCGCCGACGGTTTGCGCGTAAGGGTGACCATGACGCCGCCGGGAACCGGTGCCGGCATCAAGGCGTAGTTGGATCGCCCGTGCCTCCCGACGACCGTCCAGCCGCTCGCAACGCCGATGGCCCCGCCAAACAACACATCGCTGAGGAAGTGACGGTTGTCGTGCAGCCGCGACGTCGCGACATACGCCGCGATCGCATACGTCGGCCAGGCGCCGCGATAGCCCAGATGGCGCTCGAGCACCGACGCGGTCGCGAACGCCGCCGACGCATGGCCCGAGGGAAACGCGCAGCATTCGCCAGTCGGTCTGGGACGGCGCACCGTATTCTTGATCCCTTGCGTCAGCGCCTGCGAGACGATGAGGGATCGAACCAGGTCGAACCCGAGGTGAGAAACCTTGTTGGTCCGTGGCTCCCCGTCGGTGTGGGGAAGTACGTAACGACCAATCGCGTATAGGCCGACCGCAACACCGCCCTGCACGTACGCCGAGCCAATGTACTTGCCTGCCGCGAAGAAGCGTGCGGCCGACTCCGAGCCCGCAAGGCGAGCGTTCACCTCATCGTCAGCGGGATGCGCGAGCGCTGCGGCGGCGCCCCCAATCGCAAGAATGACCCATGTCGAGCGCCGGCGTCCGAATGCCTTGAAGTCGCTGCCCGTTTCGAATAGCAGAGCTTTGAACCCGGTGTGCATCGGCTCCGGAGGCGGCGTGGCCGGTTGCTGCACGGAGGCTGGAACCTGCAGAGTAACCGGCTCACCCGCTACGGCTAGCCGATCACTCGGCACTTCCTGGGCGATGGCGGATCCGGCGATGACGGTGAGCCCCAGAAGCGCGGCTGTACTCACGCCTCCGATTCCTGGCCAATGCACAGCTCGTCTTGTACGCAATACGACCATCAGGTGATTGTCGCAGTCAAGACGGTAAATGTACTTCCAGCGGGACCACTCGACTCGAGGACGAGCCGGCCTCCATGCGCCTCTGCGACCCAACGCGCGATCCAGGGGGAGCCCGTTGGCCTCGGCGCGAGACAGCAGGAACATCGTCTCGACGAGATGAGTGAGGCGATCCGCCTGCTCGCCGACGATCTCCATCATCTCGCGGTAATCCTCCGGCGACCGCGCGGCGCGCGCCAACGTGACCTGGGCCGTCGTCCGAACGACCGAGACAGGGGTGGCGGAACTCGTGAGACGCATCAGCCATGAACCGCCGCTGCGCCTGTAGCGCCTGCACCAGGCGATCGAGCAAGGCATTGAACGCAGTCGCAAGTCGTCCGAGCTCGTCGTGCGCGTTCGGCGTGTGCAGTCCCTAGACCGTCGAAGTCACCAGTCCGCCGAGAGTTACCACCGCCATCGGATGTTCGACTTCCTGGCGCGACCGGCTGCCGCCGGTCGGGCTGTTACGACGAAAGGCCCGCCCCATGCGAGGGACGGGCCTTTTTGTCTCGCCGCGTGCGCGTGTCAGTAGTTCAGCGTGAAATTGAGCCGCATGAACCTGGGCCCGAGGATCGTGGTCGGATTGTTCCACGTCCCGCCGTTCGGAGCGGTGTAGGAATACTGCGACTCGTACGCGGTGGCGTAGTTCGTGTTCAGCAGGTTCTGGAGGTCCACGCCGATGTCTGCACGACGCCCGCCGAACCGGAAGATTTTGGCGAACCGCATGTCAATCTGATTCCGGCGGGTGCTGGCATAGAGCCGGTCGTTGGCGTCGAGCAGCGCGACCACCGTGGTGCCGGTCGCCAGGCCGCCTGGCGGCAGTCGTCCGAGCAAGCCTTGCACGACCGTGTTCGGCACGTTCATGGTTCGCGCCGCTCGGGTTCGTACCTGTCGGGGCGCCACCGGTGTTGGTCGGATTCGTGTTGCCCGTGAACTGCAGCGTCGGCTGCGAGCGCAGGGTTGCGCTGATCAGCACGTTCACCTTCGGGACGGTGTACGACGCCGAGCCGCGGACCGTCGTCTCGAACGGATCGACGGAACGGCAATTCCGCGCGTCCGGGCTGTCGATGTTCACCACCGACGCGCACGTGTCGATGGTGGCGCGCCCGGTCGTGGTGCCGGCCTGGATGTTCAGACCCTGCCTCATCCGCGCGTTCACCGTCATGTCGACACCCTGCCAGAAGTTGGTCCGGGCCGGGCCGTAGTCGGTTTCGAATGTCACGTAATTGGCCGCGCCCCGCGCCGCCGCCGCCGCGGTCAGCGTGTACACGTCGACCGGGTAGCCGCCGCCGCCGGGGAGCCTGGGATCGCTCGGCGCGAGAATGGTCCACTTCTCATAATCCGCCGGCCCGACCAACGTGTTGTCGGTAACGGTGAAGTTTCCCCACCACCGCCGGTTGTAGCCGACTTCCAGTGAAACGCGCGGAGCGAGCTCCTGCTGCAGGTTGATGCCCCATTGCCAGTCGACCGGCCGCACACCCCAGCCGGTTAAGAGGGCCGGGTTCACCTGGGTCGCGCCCCCGGGCCTGCCGAAGTTGAGGGCGTCTCCTGTCAGCGCGCCGCACGTGTCGCCACCTGGGACGGTCTGGCCCGCCGGGTTGAGGATGTCGCAGTCGACGACAAAGTTCCTGTTGGTGTCCGCCCAGCTCCGCGAGGCCTGTTCGATGATGCGGGCCGCTGGATTGTTCTGGGTGTAAATCGTATCGCCTGTCGCGGGCGCCAGGTAGCGGCCCAGATTGAACTTCAGCGCCGTCCGGCCGTTGCCGAAGACGTCGAACGCCGCACCCACACGGGGCGAGATGTCCCGATAGGTTTTCACGCCGTCCGTCCGCTCGAGCGTAATCGGCGCGGCATTGAAGCGCGAGGTCGCACTCGTGCCGTTGCCTTCGGCCGGGGCGTAGCTCGACGCCTGCTCGTACCGGAGCGCGCCCTGCAGGCTGAGACGACCGCGCGTCCAGCTGTCCTGGACGTATAAGGCGCCGGCCAGCGTGTTATCGGACGTCTCCCACTCCGGGAGCCGGAACGTAAACTGGTTCGGCGCCCGGTTTTGGAAACGATAGGCGAGCAGGTTGGAGTTGGAGTGAATCACGGTGTGAGACGTCGTACGCCCACCCTGGTAACCGACCTTCATGCTGTGTGCGCCGGTCACGTAGGAAAGAGAGCCCCGCATGGCTGTATTCGTGACGTCCTGAACACGATAGGTGTTGACGCCGCGGTAGGCGAAGTTGGCATTGTGGCCGTCGATCGCCGACTGCTCCGTCACGGGGATCTGGTCGAAGATGCCGTCCGGCGAGGCAATACCGTTTCCGCCGTTGGTCTGGTAGGCGAACCGGGAATAGCCGGCCTCAAGCAGGACCCTGTTGGTGATCGGATTCGACCAGGTGCGCCTGCGTCACCCAATACGGCAGGTCGAAGTACCCGATATGGGCTTCGGGAGAAGAGGTGTTGGTTCCGAGGGCGACCCAGTCGGCATCGCGCTGACGGCAGCCCGCCCCGGCGGTCGTCAGGGTCGAGCCCTCGCATCGGTCCTGGTACTCCTGAGAGAACGTCACGCGGTTCTTCGCCGTGACCTGCCCGGTGAACCGCGCCGACATGATGTCACGGCCCTGAACCGACCGGGGCTCGATACTGCCGTCCGCCAGATAGTCCCAGTGCGAAAAGTCCCCGGCGTATGCGTTGAGGCGGACGTTCCCTGCGGCGGGCGCCGCGGTTGAATACTTCCGGTAGCTCCCGTAGAACCACAGCCGGTCGCGCTTGATCGGGCCGCCGAGCGACCCGCTCGCATCATACGAGTTGATGATGCCCTGACTTGCCTCGATGCCCGCGGCCCGCAGGGAGTCGTCGAGGTTGTCGCCGGTGGACCATTTGCCTGCCGTGTTGAAGAACGCCTGCCCGGAAAACGTGTTACCGCCCGAGCGGGGCACCAGGTTCATCGATGGACCGCCCGTTTCGGCCTCGCCGAGACCGCCCGAGACGACCATCGAGACTTCCTCGACGTTGTTGGTGTCGTAGGTCAGCGACCCCACGCCGCCGCCGTTGAACGGCGCTGCCACGCTCATGCCGTTGATCGACATGCGGCCTTCGTTGGTCCTTCCGCCATGCGCACTGAAGAACGTCATCGTCGGCGTGGCCGCCAGGCCGTTGTTATCGACGGTGACGCCCGGCGTCGCGTTCAGCAGCGAGCCGTACGCCCGCGTCGCCGGCAGCGCTTGGATCAGGTCTTTGCTGAGCACCGTCTGGCGAAGCGTGTTCGAGACGTCCACGACCGGCGTCTCGCCCGTGACCGTGATCGTTTCCTCGAGGGCGCCCACCCGCAAGTCCGCATTGATGCTGGCCGCGAAGGAGCCGGTCAACTCGACGCCTTCGCGCCGGACCGTCGCGAACCCGGGCAACGTGAACTCCACCGCGTACGTGCCGGGGAGCAGATCGACGATGCGGTAGAGCCCTGAGCCGTCAGTCACGGCGGCGCGGACTTTTTCAATCAGTACCGGGCTTGACGCTTCAACGGTCACACCCAGGCAGCACGGCGCCCGACGTATCTTTCACGACGCCTGTGATCGATGCCTGGGCGTACGACCGCCGCCGGCAGCAACACCACACAGGCGAGGCCGAATAGCAATCTTGTGAGTACGCGCATGAAAGTCCTCCCTCTCATTTAAGCTAAACCGCTAACCGCGAATGGTACGTGAAATATTTACCACGTAACGGCAGTGAGTGAATGATTATTCTCGGGATTCTCCAATTAGCTGGATTCCCGGCCGAAAATCACCGGCCAACCACCGAAAGATTCCCGGAGAGGTCCGCGTCGGTTTGTGTTCGCTCCGACTGCCGGCAGCGATCTGTTGAGCGGACGGACACGCCTGTCTTCACGTCCCATTCAGGTCGGGATAGTGCGACGACCGTAGCGATGGTAGAGCGCCGGAAGCAGGAACAGGTTCAAGACCGTCGAGGTCACCAGTCCCCCGAGAATCACCACCGCCATCGGATGCTCGACTTCCTGGCCCGACCTGCTGCCGCCGACCACGATCGGCACGAGTGCCAGGCCGGTGGCAAGCGCGGTCATCAGGATGGGTGCCAGGCGTTCCTCTGCGCCACGTTCGACAAGCTCTGGACCGAACGGCATGCCTTCGACGTCCTCGAGGTGGCGATAGTGACTGACCAGCATGATGCCGTTCCGCGCGGCGATGCCGAGCACGGTGACGAACCCGACCAACGAACCGAGCGACAGCACGCCTCCTGACAGGAACGCCGCCGCCACCCCCCCGATCAGGGCAAAGGGCAGCGTCAGAGCAACCATCGCCACGAGCCGTGCCGACCCGAAATCGACGTGCAGCACGAGCAGGATCCCGAGCAGGGAGAGAAGCCCGATCGCCAGGAGACGGTTCTGCGAGGCTTCTCGCGCCGCGTACTCGCCGAGGACTTCGGCGTGGTACCCCTCCGGAAAGGTCACGGTGCCGAGCGCCGTTTGAATATCCTGCGCGACGGCACCCAGGTCTCGATCGCGGACGTTCGTCGTCACGTCGATGCGACGCGATCCACCTTCGCGCGTAATCTCGTTAGGGGTCGGCGCCAGGGTCACGTCAGCGACGGCGTCGAGCGGCACGTAACCGCCCCCGCCTGTGTCGATGGGCAGCCGTTTGATGGCGAACAGGTCTGAACGCACCGTCGGGATACTCCACACGACGGTGTCGAAGATCTTCTGATCGTCGTAGATTTCTCCGACCTTCGTGCCGCGCAGCAGCGTGGCCATCGAGTCGCGTACCTGCGCGGGCGTGACGCCGGCTATCTGGGCCGCCTCGGGGCGCATGCGGACTTCGACCTGGGGCACAACGGTGAGCTGCTGAACGGTCAGGTCCGCCACGCCCTCGACGGTGACGAGGGCCTTCTGGACCGCCCCTGCCGTCGCCGCCAATTGGGCGAGGTTGGGGCCGAAAATGCGCACGACGATCGTGGCGCTGGCACCCGTCAGGACCTCCTTAATCCGCTCACGCAGATACGTCAGCAGGTCGCGAGTGAGCCCAGGATACCCGTCGACGATGCCCTGAATCTCCGAGACCTTGGCCTCGTAATCGACAGAAGGGTCAAGGCTGATCCAGAGCTCGGTGAAGTTGATGCCCACGACTTCGTCGGCGACCTCCGCCCGCCCAATGTGGGCCCCGAAATTGCGGACACCTTCCACGTCCGTCAGCTCACGCCCGGCGTTGACCGTGACCCGCCGCATCGCGTCGAGCGAGGTGCCAGGTTTCTCGACCCAGTGCATCAGGAAATCGTACTCCTGGAAATTCGGCAGGAATTCCTCGCCCAGCAGGGGGAACGCCGCGGCGGTGATCACCAGCGAGGCGGCGACGATGACGAGGGCGCGCGTGGGTGCGGCGATCAATCGCGGCAGAAGTCGCCGGTACCGGGACTTCAGGTTCGTGACGGCCGGGGCCTCACGCGCGTGGGTGTGCCGGGGCAGGAGGAGGAGCGACAACGCGGGGGTCACGATCAGCGCGACGAGCAGCGAGGCCAGAATGGCGAGGACGTACGAGAGCGCGAGCGGCCGAAAGAAGGATCCTGCCAGGCCTTCGAGCATGAACACGGGAATGAAGACCAGAATCACGATCAGGCTGCCGTAAACGACGGCGCTCCGGACTTCGACGGACGCCTCGAGCACGACGTCGAACGCCGACCGTGGATGACCGGCGACCGCGTTCAGGCGCAGGCGTCGCACGATATTCTCGACGTCGATGATTGCATCGTCCACGACTTCGCCGAGCGCGATGATCAGCCCTGCGATGACCATGGTGTCGAGCGTGCCGCCGCGATAGCGGAGCACGAGCGCGGCCGCGATCAGCGACAGCGGAATCGCGATGATGCTGATCAAGGCCGTCCGCCAGTCGTAGAGAAACACCATCAGGACGAGAATCACCAGCACGCACCCAAGCAGGAGCGCGCGGTTGAGGTTCTCGAGCGACATCTCGATGAAGGTCGCAGGGCGGAAAATTGTGGTGTCGATGACCACGTCCGGCAGCCCGGGCTTCAACGCCGCCATGGCGGCTTCGACATCACGGGTGACTTGCAGGGTATTGCCATCGGGCTGCTTTTCGACGATCAGCATCAAGCCGTCGCCGCCATTGATCACCGCGTCGCCAATCGGAGGCGGGAAGCCCTCGACCACTTCTGCGACGTCGCCGATGCGGAGGGCATTTGCGGACGATCCTGGTAATGCCCCTGCCCCGGCCCTGACGCCGCCGGACGTGCCGGGGCGGACGATGATCTGCTTGAGGTCCTCCGGGGTGGAGACGGCAGGAAAATGCGCGATCGCGAGACGTTGCTGTGGGGTCTCGAGGTATCCGCCCGCCGACACGGCCGTCCCTTCGCGGGCGGCCGTCACCACGTCGGTCAGCGTGAGATTGTTGCTGCGCAAGCGGTCGGGATCGACGAGCACCTGGAGTTGACGATCGCGCTGGCCCCAGATCGCGACGTTGGCAACACCTGGAATCGACATCAGGCGCGGCCGGATGGTCCACCGCGCGAGCGTGGACAATTCCATTTGTGACAATCGCTCGGACGTCAGGCCGATCTTCAGGACCCGGCTGAGCGACGACAATGGCGACAGAATGACAGGAGGATGGGCCGCGGTCGGAAGGCTCGTCGCCATGCGCAGCAGACGTTCCTGCACGAGCTGACGGGCGCCCATCAACGCGGTCCCGTCCTCGAAGATCATCACCACTGACGACAGGCCGAGCACCGACTTGGAGCGAAGCGTGCGGAGGCCGGGCACGCCGTTCATGGCGTTTTCAAGCGGAACCGTGACGAGGCTCTCGACCTCTCCGGTGGAGAGACCCGGGGCCTCCGTCTGGATTTCAACCAGCGGCGGCGCGAATTCGGGAAACACGTCCAGCGGCGTGTTCCGCGCCGCACGGGATCCGGCAACGATCAGCACGAGGGCGAGCGCCACGACGACGAACCGCAGACGGAGGGAGCGTTCGACAATCCACCGCATCATGGTGTCGCCTACTTTCCGGCGCCGAACTCGACGCCGAACAACTCGGCGGCGCCGTCCGTGACGACGCGTGCACCTTCTGCGGGGCCTTGCGACAGGATGGCCAGCGCTCCGGTAATGTCGGCGACGACGACTTTTTGACGGGCGTAAACGTGCGGCTGCCCGGCAACATACACCCAGGTGCCGCCATACGCATCGTGCAGGAGCGCCGCCTTGGGGACCACGAGGCCGGTCTCCGACTCGCGGCGCGGCAGTCGGACCGCCACCCGCTCGCCGGGCCTGAAGCGATTGCCGGGATTCGGTAGTGCGTAGTAGAGATCCACTCCGGCCGTCATGGCGTTGGCAGACGGCGGGGCGGCGATGGGACGCGCCGTCCGTCCTGCTGCATCGGCGGCCTCGCCGAGCATCAGCACTTCGGCTGGGGCACCGGTATTGATCGCGGCGGCCTCGCCTGAGTAGATCGGCACCCTCACCCAGACGCTGTCGAGCCGGACCAGTTCGATCAGGATCGCGCCGGCGGCGACCGCCTGGCCCGCCCGGACATGTACGTTCTGCACCATGGCGGTGTCCGGCGCATCGATATCGACGCCGCCCGTCGATGTCCCGCTCCGGGTGGCGAGCGCCCCACGATCGCGAGCGGCCTTCAACTCCGCTTCGGCGACCGCGAGGTCGGACTGGGCTTCTTCCAGGGCACGCCGGCTACCGGAGCCATCCTTTACCAGGCGCTCAGCCCGTTGGACCCTGAGGGCCGCGGCGTCGCGCCGGGCGGTGGCGATGTCGACGGCCTGCTGGGCGCCGACGGCCGCATCCCGCTCCGAGGGTTGGATTGGAACCAGCCGGAACAACGTCTGTCCCCGTGTCACGCCGGAGCCGGCCGCCGGAACCTCGGACGGTTGCAGCGTTCCCGCGACGGGCGCGGTAATCGCGAGCGCCGCCCCGGAGGGAGCCATGATTTCGCCGCCCATCGTCCTGGTGCGCGGCACGGCGCGCCGTGTCACCGACTCTGTCTTGATCGCAAGCCGCCGCTCCGCGTCCTCGCTGAGCGTGACGGTCGTCAATTGAGCTTCCTTGACAGGCGCGGCCACCGTCGCGGGCTTGGCAATCGGATCGGCCGTTGGTCCCTCACGACCACAGCCGGCTAGACTGACACACAGCATCGACAAGAGGACTTTAGAATCCACCAGGGCCCTCTCCTTCCGTCGTGAAGCAGCGACGGCCGACCGCCCGCTCCAGCCTGGCAAGCGCTCGCGCGATATCAGCCTCCGCCTCGCGTGTCCGAAGGCGCGCATCCGTCAATCGCCGATTCATCTCGATCACAAAGAGGTAGGCGACCTCTCCCTCAGCGAAGGCGCGATCGGCGACCTGGACCTGCGCTTCGATCGGCTCGAGCACCGTCGCACGCCACTCCGCCGCGGCCGCGGACGCCCGGTCGTACTGCCTCACGGCCGTGCGCAACTCTGTGGCGACGCGTTGACGCGCCGCGAGATAGAGGCCGCTGGCGCGCTGGAGCTCGGCCTGTGCCAGTGCGATGGCCCCTTGATTCCGGTTGAAGAGCGGCAGCCCGACATCGACACCAGGCCCTATCTCGAACCCTTCGGTCCCGCTGCCGTTGGCATCGAGGACCGCCGTGAGCGTCAGCACGCGTGAGCGCTCCCAGCCCAGACGGGTGCCTGCCGCCTCGACCGCCAACTCGGCGGCACGTATGTCGGGGCGTGAGGCGAGGGCATCGTCGAGCAGCGCCGGCGTGATCGCACATGGCGAGAACGGACCGGGCGTAAGAACCGGGGGCGCGTACGTGGCCTCCAGAGCCAACCCCAGGCGTGCGCGCAGGTCGTTGGCGCGCAGATCAGCATCGAGGCGTGCACGCTCCAGCTCCTGCCGCGCCCGCGCGGCGTCGATCGATGCCGTGCGGGCTTCAAGCAGACTGATGTCTCCCGCTTGAAAGCGGGAATCCATCAGCGTCGCGACGGCGTTCAGCTCGGTCAAGGCGCGATCGGCCAGAGTGATACGGTCCTGGGCCAGCGCATAATCCGTGTAGGCCAGCTTCACGTCTGAGACCAGCGTCAGCCCGTCCTGTTCAAGGCCGGCCGCGACGCTCTCAGCAGCTAACTGAGCGGCGGCCACCCGCTGGGGACGCTGCCACAACGCTTCGATCGGCCAACGCAGCGTCTGCTCGAGCTGCTTCGGCCCGATCGGAAACAACAGCGACAGCACGGGATTCTGCAACAGGCCCGCCTCTACGAGATCGGCGCGGGCGAAGCCCAGGTTGGCCAGCTGAACCTGGAAGTCCGGATTGTTCCACAGGGCGATCGCGACGGCTTCGTCCTGAGTCAAACCATCGTCGATAGCCACGCCTGGAGGCAGCGCCGTCCCCTGCGCGTCCAAAGGGCGCGTGGGCATGCCGGTTCGCCGCACGACCTCGTCTGGCGTGGCGATGGAGACGCTGGGCGCACAGCCCGTTGCTGAGAGAAGGAAAAGGACGGCGGTGAGAAAACGGACACAGGACATCACTCGGAACCCTGTTCGCTGTGACGCGAGTAGTAGCAACATTTATTCATCCCAACGTTCATACGATGTCATGGCGAAGGTGACAAGTTGATGACAACAGATGCAACGTCATAGAATCCTGGCCCAGAGACTTAACCGAGGAGAAAAATCATGTCAATGACCAGCGCGATCCTGCAGGAATTCGAGCACGAAGCGGCGACCACCCGGCGCGTGCTCGAGCGCGTGCCGTCCGACAAGCTCGCGTGGAAGCCGCATCAGAAGTCCATGTCGCTCGGTGTGCTCGCCCTGCACGTCGCCGGAGTGCCCGGGGTATGCTCGGGATGGGCCGCGGAGGACATCACGAATTTCAAGGGCAACCCGTCGCCGATGCCGGCGTCGACCGAGGAAATCCTCGCCGCGCACGACAACGGCGTGAAGTCGACGAAGGAAGCCCTGGGCAAGCTGGGCGACGAGGGGCTCAAGGGCATGTGGTCCGCGAAGGCAGGCGACACGACGTTGATGACGATGCCGAAAGCGACCCTGGTCCGCTCGATCGTGATGAACCACTGGATCCATCATCGCGGGCAGCTGTCGGTGTACCTCCGCCTGCTCGACGTGCCGGTCCCGCCGATCTACGGTCCGAGCGCCGACGAGAACCCGTTCGCCGCACGAGCGTAGGGACTTCGTCTGCTCGTGCAGCAGGCCGACGCCACTACTGCGGGGTGAGGAATCGCGAGTCCTACTTCTTCGCTTGCGCGAGCAGCGCGGTGAGAATCCGGCTGTAGTGCTCGTCAGCCTCCGCGAAGGCCTTGCGGTATTCCGCTTCGGAGATTTTCTGCTGCGCCCACTTGCCGTCGAACGCCAGCGGCTTGCCGGGGTCGTAAGTATCGAAGGCCTGATTGTCCTCCGGTTCGGCGACGAGCCCATTCGCGCCGAGATCGGTCACCGATGTTCTCGTTCCGGCAACCGAGGCGCTGAACAGATCCAGGTAGACGTCGCGGTAATTCTTCTTGGTCAGCTGATCGTCCATGTGAAGCGGCGCCGCGTACTGCGCGGACACGACAAGCAGCTGCGCGCCCGGAAAGTACAGCGCGCTGTAGAAGACATCGGGCTTCGAAGGGTCCTTCGCGGCGATGGCATCGAGCTTGGCGGCATCGAGTGCCGCCGTCAACGCCTTCGCGGCGGCCGCCGACTTCGACTCCTGGGCCAACGCGGTCGCGCACACCGACAGGGCGAGCGCACCGGCCAGCCAAATCCGAGCGACTGCGGACATAGGATGCCCTCCCCTGCTATTGACGTGTTGTGGAGGGTGTTCTATCACCCGGCGGGTGCCGGGCGCAAGGCGCTAGATGAAGAGCGTCTCTTCTTCCTCGCTCCGCGAGCGCGGGGCGGGGCCGCCGCGCATTGCGCGGACGGCCGCCGCGAGCGCGGCGACGAGGTTCGCGGGACCGGCCAGCTTGGAGTAGAGGGTATGGACCGTGTCGTCCACCCGTTCTGTGAGGTCGGTAAACAGGCGATCGACCCGTTCAACCTGCGCCGTGGCCAGCGCCGCCGCCCGGGATGCGTCCCGCCCGATGGCGTTCAAATGGCCGAAAACAGGTTTCAGCTCGAGCTCCACCTGGTCGATGAGGCGCCCCACACGCCGCGCGAGCCGTCCGGCTGCGACGAGCACCCCAATCTGCGCGATCGCCATCGCGAGAGTGGCCAGAGCGATGATCCCCAGGAAGACTTCCGCCCAGACGCTCACGCGCCGTCTCTCGGCGATGCGGTCGTGGGCCCGGCAGTGCGGGCCTGGTCGTACGCTTCCCGGCCCCGTTCGATGGCCGTTGCCACCGTCTCGCGGCCCCGGTTGACCACCTCGCGGCCCCTGGCCGCGGCCTCGGTCGCCCGCGCGCGACCCTCGCGCGCCTTGTCGCCCAGGAACTCGCGTGTGTCCTGGCCGGTTGCCGGCGCATAAAGCAGAGCCACGGCCGCACCGGCCACCGCTCCCAGGAGAAAGGCCAGCATCACGCTTCCCGCCCCCGCGTCATTGCCACTCGCCATCGTGCCCCCTACCCTAGTCTCCTAGTTCCTAGTTCCTAGAAGATGCTAATCCTCACCGTGAGGTACTTCTTCGGGTCCTGCTGAATTGTGGTCAGCAGACTTCGTAAATCAGTGACCGCACCGTTAATGTTCTCATACAACTGCTTATCTTTCAGCAACTGTCCAGCCGTTCCCTGCCCCGCATTCAGTCCCGTCACGAGTTCGTCGAAACGTCCCGTGACGGCGTTCAGCCGGATGAACAGCGAGTCGTCGGTCATCAGCTTGCCCGCCGTGCCTTCGCCTCGATTCAGCCTGCCGGTCAGTTCCTGGATGCTTGCCGTGACGCCGTTCAGGGAAGTCGCGAAGGCATCGTCCTTCAACAGCTTGCCGATCGAACCCTGTCCAGCGTCGATCTGCGCGGTGATGCGCTCGAGGTTGGCCAACGACGCCTCGAGGGCGTTCGCCACGGCGGGATCGGCCACCAGCTTGCCCAGCGTCCCGCGGCCATCGCGAATCCCTCGCGTCAGCTCGCCGGCCGTCGCCGCGAACTGATTCAGTTCCGTGTAGAGCTGCTCGTCAGTCATCAGGCGCCCGACCGTGCCCTTGCCGAGGCGGATGTCGGTCACGAGCTTGGTAATCTCGGCCACGCTCTGAGACGCCTGCTCCGCGATGTCCGCGATCTGCCCCTTCGAGGTCCCCGTGGTGACGTAGCCCCATTCGGGAACAGGCGTGCCCTCGACGGACGGGTTGATATCGACTGCGCTCTCCCCAAGCAGCGACACGGACCCCAGCGTCGCGGTCGAGCCGGTCGTGATGCGCTCGCGCACCGACTCGTTGACCTCGAAGGTGACGTCGATCTGCTCGCCCACGAAATCGTCAACGCTCGTGACCGTGCCGACCTCGACGCCGGCCAGGCGCACCGGCGATCCGGACTTCAAGCCGGCCACATTGGCGAATCGCGTCTTCAGGTTGTAGCGCTGCCAGAAGAATCCGCGGCCGCCCGTCAACAGGAAGATCGTGGCGACCGCGATGACGATGGCAATGATCGTCAGGACGCCTATTTTCAACTCGGACCAGGCAAGCGATCGTGTGCGCGGCATGGGTCAATCTCCAGTCAGTGTCTTCAGTGATTGCAGTTTTCAGTGTCGTCGGTTCACGACAGAAATTTCTGAATATACGGGTCCTTGGAGCTTCGGAGCGCGTCGGCATCGCCCTCGAAGCAGATCAGGCCGTCGCGCAGCATGATGAACTCGGCCTCGCGCTCTTTCTCCGTCGGTTGCCGGAACGATCTCGATCTTTCCGTCCGCGCCGCGCTGGGCCATGTGCGTGGCCACGTAGAAGGCGTCGCGCAGCTGGTGGGTCACGACGATCGAGCTCACCTCCTCCAGATCGCGCAGCTTGATGATCTCGTCGTCCACCGTCGTGGCCGTGATCGGATCGAGCCCGGTCGTCGCTTCGTCGTACAGCAGAATCCCCGGCTTGGGGGCCATCGCGCGCGCGATGGCCACCCGCCGGCGCTGGCCGCCGGACAGCTCGGACGGCATCTTGTCGATGTGCTCGGCGAGGCCGATGAAGCCGAGCACCTCTTCCACGCGGCGGTCGATCTGCTCGAGCGGCATGTCGGTTTCCTCGTAGAACTTGTAGCCGACGTTCTCCCGGACCGTCAGCGAGTCGAACAGCGCGCCTTCCTGGAAGATCATTCCCAGATCTGCCCGAACCGCCATCATCTCGTGTTCGGTGAGCTGATCCACCCGCGCGCCCTTCACCGTGATGGCTCCGGCGTCCGCGCGCAGCAGCCCGGTGATGATCTTGAGGATGGTCGACTTGCCAGACCCGCTCGCGCCAAGGATGATCTTGGTGTGACCGGACCCCAGCTCGAAGCTGATGTCCTCCAGCACGACCTTGTCGTCGAATGCCAGGTGCACGTGCTCGAACGTGACGACCGGGCCCTGGGTGTCCGGAGCCTCTCGCCGTTCGACCATCGTGGATGCCGCAGTCTGAACCATGGTTCTTGATGCCGTCTCATGTGGACTCCGGCTTTAGCCGGATTGGTCCGCCTGAAGGCGGACCCCACGTATGCAGTCCCGGCTAATAAAACAGCGAAATCATGATGCGCGTGACGAAGAAGTCCATCGCGATGACGCCCACCGACCCGGCGACGACGGCCTTGGTCGTCGACTTGCCCGACGCCCTGCGTGCCGCCGGTCGTGCGCAGCCCCACGTGACAGGCGACGCTGACGATGACGAACCCCAGCACGAACGGTTTCAACAGGCCCATCCAGACGTCCTGCATGTAAAGGGCCTGCAAGATTGACGACCAGTAGATGCCGGAGGCCACCTGCAGCTGAAATCGCGCGACGATCCAGCCGCCGACGATACCGACGAAATCCGCGATAATCGTCAACACCGGGGCCATGAAGATGCCCGCCAGCATGCGCGGTACGACCAGCTTACGGATGGGGTCGGTGCCGAGGGCTCGCAACGCGTTGATCTGATCCGTCACGACCATCGAGCCAAGCTCGGCCGCAATGCCCGAGCCGACGCGTCCGCACAGCATCAGCCCCGTCAGCACCGGCCCCAGTTCCTTGATCATCGACGCGCTCACCAGTCGGCCCACAACCGGGCGCGCCCCGAACTGGTCCAGCGTCAAACCGCTTTGGAGCGCGAGCACCGCGCCCGTGAAGAACCCCGTCAGAAGCACGACCGTCAACGACTTGACGCCAATCGCGTCGAACTGCTCGATGATGTCGTACCGGTAGTAGGGCCGGGTAAAGCGTGGCGCGGAAAGCGGCCGCGACGAGGCCCACATACTCCTGGACCTCGTGAGCGGTCTTCTTGAATCGCGTCTTCAATCAGCAGGAACACGCGCGGATCAGGCCCTCCGCGCCGGCCACGTCAGGCCCAGCTCGGGACTGCGCAAGCGCTTGATGTCGTCGCGAATCGCGGCAGCCTTCTCGAAGTCCAGATTCGCCGCCGCCTCGCGCATCTGCTTCTGGCGCACCGCGATATGGGCGTCGAGCTCGGCCTGCGTCTTGAAGTGCTCGGCTCCTTCGTTGCAGCGGCGGTGTCGTGTAGTCGCGCTCGTACACGCTCGACATCACGTCGTCGATCTGCTTGACGATCGACTGCGGGGTGATGCCATGTTCCTCGTTGTAGGCCTGCTGGATGGCGCGGCGGCGGTCCGTTTCGTCAAGTGCCACGCGCATCGAATGGGTGATTCTCTCGGCGTACATGATGACGCGGCCGTTGACGTTCCGGGCGGCCCGGCCCGAGGTCTGGATGAGCGCGCCGGCCGACCGGAGGAACCCTTCCTTGTCGGCATCCAGGATGGCCACGAGCGAGACTTCCGGCAGATCCAGCCCTTCCCTGAGGAGGTTGATGCCGACGAGCACGTCGAACTCGCCCCGGCGGAGATCACGTAGGATTTCGATGCGCTCGAGCGTATCGATGTCGGAGTGCAGATATCGGACTCGGACACCGAGCTCCTGGTAGTATTGCGTCAAATCTTCGGCCATCCGCTTGGTCAGGGTCGTCACCAGCACACGCTCGTGGCGAACGGCCCGGCTTCGGATCTCCTGCAACAGGTCGTCCACCTGCCCCTTGACGGGCCGGATGTCTATCGGCGGATCGGTGAGGCCGGTCGGCCGGATGATCTGCTCGACGACCACGCCCTGCGACTTGGCCAGCTCGTACGGCCCCGGCGTGGCCGATACGAAGACCACCTGCCCCACCCGTTTCTCCCACTCCTCGAAGTTGAGCGGCCGGTTGTCGAGCGCAGAGGGCAGCCTGAACCCGTACGCCACGAGCACTTCCTTGCGCGACCGGTCGCCATGATACATACCGCGAACCTGGGGAACGGACTGGTGGCTTTCGTCGACGATGATCAGGGAGTCGGGCGGCAGGTAATCGAGCAACGTCGGTGGTGGCTCTCCGGGGGCCCGTCCGGTGAGGTGACGCGCGTAGTTCTCGATTCCGTGGCAGTAGCCGATCTCGCGAATCATCTCCAGGTCGAACATCGTGCGCTGGTGCAGCCGCTGGGCCTCGAGCAGCTTGCCCTCCGACTCCAGCGCCGTCCGATACCATCCCAGTTCCTCCTTGATCGTCTCGACGGCGCGCTTGGTGCGATCGCGAGGGGCGACGAAATGGGACTTCGGGTACACCGCGATCTTGTCGTGGCGCCGGATGGTCTTCCCGGTCAGCGTATCGAACGAGGTCAGCGCATCCACCTCGTCGCCGAACAACTCGATGCGCAGGCCCTGCTCTTCATACGAGGGATAGACCTCGACGATGTCCCCACGGACCCGGAAGGTGCCGCGGGTGAACTCGTGGTCGTTGCGCTCGTACTGGATCTCGACCAGCTTGCGCAGGATCTGATCGCGATCGATGCGCTGCCCCCGCTCGAGCGGCAGCATCATGCCGTAGTACGCTTCCGGCGAGCCGAGGCCGTAGATGCACGAGACGCTGGCGACGATGATGACGTCCCGGCGCTCGAAGAGGGAACGGGTTGCGGAGAGCCGCATCCGATCGATCTCCTCGTTGATCGTCGCTTCCTTCTCGATGTACGAATCGGTGGCAGGAACGTACGCTTCAGGCTGGTAGTAGTCGTAGTAGCTGACGAAATACTCCACCGCGTTGTTGGGGAAGAATCGTCGAAATTCCTGAAACAGCTGGGCGGCAAGTGTCTTGTTGTGCGCCATCACCAGCGTCGGCCGGTTCACGCGGTTGATCGCGTGCGCCATCGTGAAGGTCTTCCCCGACCCGGTCACGCCGAGCAGCACCTGATGCGGGTCGCCCCGGTCGAGCCCGGCGACCAGCTCATCAATCGCCCGCGGTTGGTCGCCGGCCAGCACGAAGTCGGAGACGAGGGCGAAGCGGTCGTAGACGGAGGGCATTGGAACTAGCCATCGTACCAGAGGCTGGTAAATCTCGTCATCTCGCATCTGGTTATCTGGTTATCTGGTCATCTGGTCATTGATTGAGCAATCTACCAATCAATGACCAGATAACCAGATGACCAGATAACCAGATTCAGGGTTTTTTGTAGACCGCGTAATAGCCCTTGCGGGCGCGGAGGCGGTAGTCGCGGCCGTCCCTGCGGTTCACCTTGAGCTCGATCTTCCGCCAGGTGCCGTCGGCCTTGTCGTTGGTCGACACGTATCCCACCGTGTACTGGGCCCGGATCTCGGCGAGCACCTTCTCGTAAACCGAGTCGAGGTTCCTGACCGACAGCGGGAAGAATACCTGGCCTCCGGTGGCCTCGGCGATCTGTTGCAGAACCGGTCGCTGCGCGCTCTTGCTCGCTTGCGTCTGGTGCTCCAGGACGCCAATCACGTAGACGGTGACGTCCGACGCCTTGAGCAGATCGAGCATCTCGCTGAAGCGCATCGCGCTGCGGGTATCCCCGCCGTCGGTGTAGAGGAGCATGATCTTCCGGCCATTCTGGCCGGCGGCGCCATCCACATACATGCCGATGGCGTCGTAAAGGGCCGTGTTCCCGCTGGCCTTCTGCTCCCGGATTCGCTCGATCAGCCTCGCAAAGTCGCTTTGCCCGTATCGGCTCACCCGCACGTGGGTGTCGAAGTCGACCACGGTGATGTCGGCGGCGTCGGTCAGCGTATTCAGGAACCTGATGGCGGCGGTCTTCGTGAACCCGAGGTCGTCGCCCATGCTCTCGCTGACATCGAGCAGGAGGCCGAGGTGCATCTCGGGGGCCGGTGAGCCGGATCCGTCGCCGCCGGCGAAATAGCGCACCGTCTGGGGGCGGCCGTCCTCTGTGACGAGGAAGTCCTCCGCCGTCAGGCCGGTGACGAGGTTCCCCTTGTTGTCCGTGACGGTCACGCCGATATTGACAAGGTCGATCCCGGCGCGGAAGGTCGTCGGTTGCTGGCCAGCCACCAACCCCTGCTGAGCGGCTACCCCTCGTTGCTGCGCGGCTACCACGAAGGACACTAAGGACACAAAGGAAGCCAAGACCAAGATCCTTCGTGTCCTTGGTGTCCTTTGTGGTGAGAGAAACAGCTCCACAGACCTGCACTCTACACCGTGGGCGCCCCCTCCCGCACGCCATCTTCACGGGGAGGGTATAATCGAAGGTTGGTACTCTGATGCGGTGTCTAGCCGTCTGTCAGGACGAACTGGTCATCAGGATGCTCGATCGAGATCCTGCTGCCCGGCTTCGAAGTCGAGTTCATTGTCGACAGCAAGCCGCTGGCGCGCCGCCTCCACGATTCGGGGGTGACCGTCACGGTCGGCGATCCGCGGCGCACCGACACCTACCTCAAGGCCGACCTCACACCCGGAACCTGCGTCATCATCGAGGACAACCCGCGCCGCAGCCTCAAGCGCGTGCTGGAGGCGGTGCGCGATGCGGGCGGTACGCTCGTGTACGTGCTTGGGCTGGGTGCGGCCGTGACCGCCAAGCGAGGCGAAGAGCTGCACGCCGAGTTCCCGGACGTGGCGTACTTGTCGATGTCCGAGCTCTTCGGCGGCCCCCTCCTCACCGAATTCAGCCGGTCGCTCACACGGGCCAAGGTCCAGCAGTACCAGCGCTACTTCAGCGACGCGGACCGCGTGCTCATCCTGTTGCACCACGAGCCCGATCCTGACGCGCTGGCCAGCGGGCTCGCGCTGCGGAACGTGCTCCGGCGCACGAAAGCCACGGCGATCATCGGCGCGCATGCAGGGCGTGACGCGTCCGGAAAACGTGCGGATGGTCAACCTGCTCGACCTGCACGTCGAGCCGATCACGCCGGCATCGCTCGCCGAGTACGATCGCGTCGCGATGGTGGATGTCCAGCCGCACTATTTCGGCCATCTGATCGATCGCGTGGACCTGGTGATCGACCATCATCCCGAGCAGTCCGGCTACACCGCCGTGTTCAAGGACATCAGGCCGGAATACGGATCGACGTCCACGATCCTGACCGAGCACCTGCGGGCCGTCGACGTCAACATTTCGGAGCGGACGGCGACGGCGATGCTGTACGCGATCAAGTCGGACACGCTGTTCTTCAACCGGCAGACCAACCGCGTCGACCTCGAGGCGTTCTCGTACCTTTATCCACTCGCCGACCCGCAGATGATCCGGAAGATGGAGGGCGCGGAGCTCACGCAGGAACGCCTCGAGTACGTCATCAAGGCCTATCAGAGCGGCACGCTGATCGATCAGGTGTTCTGTGCGTTCCTGGGGCAGTCGCCACGGGAAGACTTCATCCCCTACATCGCGGACTTCTTCCTGCAGCTCGAGAACGTCCGCTGGACGATCATCGCGGGCGTCGTCCACGAGACATTGATTGTGATTCCGTACGCAATCTGGGCTATTCGAAGAACGCCGGCGAGTTCGTCCGCCGCTATTTCGCCGACATCGGCAGCGCCGGCGGCCATCGCGCGATGGCCAAGGCGATCGTGCCGATGGAGGCGTTCCGGAAGAAATTCGGCGAGCTCAACGCCGACGGCATCTCACGGCGTCTCCACGAGCTCGCCGACCAGTTCCTGAGCGAGCACGCCAAGGAACACAAGGCGCATCTCACCACACCGTAATGATAATCGGGTAATCGGGTAATCGGGTAATCGGGTAATCGATTGGCAGGATTGGGCAACCAGGCCCATTGGACAATCAATCGTTACCCGATTATCAAATTACTCGATTACCCGATTCCCGATTCCCGCCCTATTTGCACACGAAATTGGCGGCGGTATCCGGTACTTCCGGACCCTTTGTAAACGGCCGTCTGCGGATAGGGACAGAGCGGACGCGTGCGGTCGGGCTTTACGTTCGCAGGACGCGTTGATCCGATCGGGTGGGTACCCCTGCTCCACCCACTCCTCGAGCGGAGTGAGCATGTCGAAACTGGTCGTCCCGTCGCCCCCACCGCAGTGCCCCATGCCGGGCACCATGAACAGGCGATAGTTGCGGCCCACCTGGCCGGCGCCGCCCATCGCCTCGAGCACGCTCTCGTAGTACGCCACGCTGCTTCCGGCAGGAATCTGCTGGTCGGCCCAGCCGTGATACTGGATCAATTTGCCGCCCCGTGCGAAGAACGGCTTGAGGTTCGGATCCATCGCGTTGATGTTGCCGTTCTCAATCTTGTCCACCCGCGCCATGTCGCTGTCGAAGTTGAGGGTCTTGTAGTCCCACTTCGGATCGTTGAACACCATGTGCTGGTACATCTGCACGCCGATGCCGAACGGCTGCGGCCCGCCGAAGGTGCTCCACCCGAGCTCGCTGCCGTATTCCAGGCCTTGAAAGATCGTCTCCCCGGTTCGTGAATTCACGACCGGCGTGTACATCTTTCGCGCCGACTCGACCTGCGGTTCGGTCAGACACGCGGCCGTATCCTCTCCAGCCTTGCACTGCAGCACTTTCGGATCGAACTTGCACTGCCTCGGGTTTTCGATGACCCGATCCGTGACGCCGTCCAGGGCGTCACAGGCCGCGAGGACTCCGTCGTGGATGGCGGGATACTTGGTTGCCGGGATGTAGCCGGCTTCGTCCTTGTGAAGGGTCTGAGCCACCGACATGGAGTACGCCGCGCGTCCGGTGGTGTTCAACGCGGGCGCGCCTGCAACGATGCCGTCGAAGTCTGCGGGGAAGCGTTGCGCCGCCTTGAGGCCCTGCCTGCCTCCGGCCGAGCAGCCCACGAAATATGATTTCGACGGCGCATTTCCATAATGCGCGGTCAGGATGGCTTTGCCGGTCACGGTCATCTCATGGACCGCGCGGTATCCGAAGTCGACGAGCTTCTCCGGATTCTGCATCCAGGGGCCGCCGCCCCCTTCGTGGCCGGTATCGGTGGCGGCAGTGGTATAACCCAGGCGAAGACCGTCGGCCAGCGCGTTCTGGTTGATCGTTCCGTTCCAGCCGCCGTTCCCGACCGCCTGGAACCGGCCGTTCCAGCCGGTTGCGGGCAACCAGACTTCGATCTTGATATCGGAGTCGGCGGACGGTTTCAACGTCGCCTCAACCCGGCAGAATGCGGGCAGATCGCTGAACGTCGGGCCGGCGCCCCGTCCGGCGCCGCCCGGCGGCGCGAATGCGCCGGCGGCCACCGACTGCGCAGCCGTAATCGTCGTGTTGGGCAGCGCCAGCGACGCGAGGCTCTCACACGATTTCGATTGGGCCGCCACGACCTCGGCGGAGGGCAATCCTGTTTGCCCAATACCAAAAGCCAGAGCCGCAGCGGCGAGCATCGCCGAGCAGCATCGATGAAACAGGTCTCGCAGCCGCATCTTTCCACCTCGTTTGTGCTCAGTATTGTTCATCAGATGTAGCGCAGGTCTTCAGACCTGCCGTCCATTAGACGTAGCGCAGGTCTTTAGACCTGCACGCATGCCAGGCAGGACTAAAGTCCTGCGCTACTTCCCTTTCAGCATCTGCGGCCAGTTGACGACGACGGTGACGCCGTTGGGTGAGATCCCGAACGATTGCCCTGCTCCTCCTCCATCGGCGGCGGACGCAATCGCGTCGGCGAGCCCGCCGGATGTCGTGGCGCTTCCGCTTGGCGCCGATAGCAGGAATCGCTGGCCATCCGCCGTCACGGCAAACCGGTGATGCTGAACGTGCTGGATGGTCACACTCGGATTGCCGCTGAGCGCGAACAATGATTCAGGGACGCCTGGCTCGACTGCTGAACCCGTGACTCGTATTTCCGCTGCCACCATGTTCGGGGCCCCGAGAAAATACAATTCCTTTCCGTCACCACGCCAACGCGGCATCTGTCCACCGTCGATGGAGACCTGCCACTTCCCGGGGCCGTCGGGAAACGGCTTGATGTAGATCTCAGGGCGGCCTGTTTCGTTGGACTGATAGGCGAGCCATTTACCGTCCCGCGAAACCTGCGGAAAGACCTCGGCGAACTGCGACTGCATGATGGGCAATGCCTTCTTATCGCCTGTCACAGGCACGACCCAAATGTCGCCTGCGCTACCAAGCTGCCAATACACGAGCAACTTTCCGTCCGGCGACCAGCTCATCGGCGCCTTCGGTGCCTCGGACTCCACGAGCAATTCCTCGGTGCCGGTTCCGTCCGCGCTCTTCACGTACAGCCCCCACTTGTTGGCGCGCAGAGAGGCGAAGGCGATTCGCGCACCGTCGGGGGACCACAGAGGGCTCGAATTGTCCTGGGTGGTGTCGAAGGTCAGCCGCTGCATTCTGCCCTGGGCCAGGTCGAACGACCAGCTGTCGCCGCCGGCCCCCTCATGACGATGCACGGCGAACCGCTTCCCATCAGGCGACAGATCCACGCCGGCGTACATCCCGGTGGCTCCAACCTGGCCACTACGCTGGCCAGTCCGATCGATCCAGTGGAGCGACCGCTGTTCGTCCGTGCCACCGGTTGGATTGGTTACGCGTGCCACCGGTTCGAAACGCGAGCACTCCAGCCTGAGAGACGGCATAGCTCGCCGTGCGGGTCAGGCTGGGGCTGGTAACGTTGGCCCCCGCTACCCAAGCGGGAACGCCGTCCGCGACGCGGACGGCCTCACCGGACAACTCCAGCGTCTCTGCGTCGAAGGGTTGCGCGAACACCGTGCCGCCGCGGTTGAAGAAAAGGTATCCCGGCGCGGCCTGCCCTGAGCTTGTCGAGCGGGCGTAAAGCGGCCTCGACTCTGCAGCGAGCAGACGCTTCCTTTCCCTCGAATCGAGCGAGCCCACGTAGATCCCGCTGTCCGGCAGCTACCACCAGGAAGAGATAGTGCCGGCCGTCGGGCAGGAAGTGCGGCGCAGATGTTCGGTTTCCTTTTGCGATTCATCAAGCTCCGTAATCGCCGTCGGCTGCCCGCCGGCGGCGAGCACGCGATGGATGACGCCGCCGCCTGAAAACAGGATCACGCCGTCGCTGTTCCACGTGCCCCCTGCAATGGGAGTCGGCGCGTCGCAGACGATCTGGGCAGGGCCACCGGAGATGTCCGCCTTCTTCAGCTTCCCGTCCTCAAAGAACGCAATGAAGCGGCTGTCCGGCGACCAGAAGGGCTGGGTGACGATGTTGTCTTCGACGAGCACCTGCGGCGATGACGGAGCCGAACTGCAGGCCGTCCACGCCGCGGTTCGGCGCGCCCCGGCTGTTGGTAATCCAGCGGCCGTTGGGCGAAATCGAAAGGGGCAACGGCGCCGGCGCCCATGTTCGACACGGTGAAGCGGACCAGCTCCGGTTCCGGCGAGGCGCGGAACGATGAGACGGCCGATGGCGTCAAGCCGACCGCCGAGCAGCGACGCGGCGGCGAGCGCCGGCCCAGACCGCCCGATCCCGCCTCTGGCGGCGCGCCGCAACGAGGGGCCGGGATGCCAACCTGCGATCCGCCTTCGGCGATCCACTGGAGCTGCGTCATCAGATCCCAGGCCGTCTGCAGACGCTGCCTCGGGTCTTTGCTCAGACACCGCCTTACCACGTGGTCGAGCGCCGGCGGCGCCATCGGCTGCGCCTTGGACACGGGGTCGGGATCGACGGACTGGACCGCGGCGATCGAGCAGCGCCAGCGTCTTTTCCTGGAAGGCGGGTCTGCCGGTGACCATTTCATACAGGATCGTGCCGAACGCGAAGATGTCCGTGCGGGCGTCCGCCTGGCCTCCCGCGAACTGCTCCGGGGCCATGTATGGCGCGGCGACGGACGGGACCGCGGACAGCGACGGGATCGACGTGCGCGTCACGACGGACGCGGACATGCCAGGATGGCTCTCGTCTTTGAGCCTTGCCACGCCGAAATCAAGAAGCCGGGGCCCGCTCGCCGTCAGCATCACGGTCGAGGGGTTCAACCCTCCATGCGTCACCCCCTGCCGGTGCGCCTTGTCCAGCGCATCGGCCATAGCGATCCCGAGCTTCAGCGCCTCCTGAAGCTCCAGCGGACCGCGGGTCAGCCGCTGGGCGAGCGTCTCGCCCTCGATATATTCAGTGACGAAGAAATCGGTTGAGGGATCCTGATGCCCCACATCGACGAGCGCACAGATCTGGGGATGGTTCAGCGATGAGATCGTCCGCGCGTCTCGCTCCAGACCGCTCCTTCATTTCGGGGTTTTCGGAGAACTCCGAGGGGAGCACCTTGAGCGCGACGACGCGATTCAGCCGTGTATCGGACGCCTTGTACCGCTCGTCCGGTCCGGCGCCGATCGGGGCGAGGACCTCGTAGGGACCGAGTCGTGTGCCGGGTTCCAGAGCCATTCAGATCTCCCGGCTCTGGGCTCGAGGCTCTGGGCTCTAGCCAAAGCCCAAAGCCCAAAGCCCATCGCCTATTGTTTCAACGCCGCCGTCCAGTCGAGGACGACGGTAATGGGGGTCGCAGAACTGCCCGACGACATTGTCCCGGCGTTGCGGTCGGCGGCGACGGCCGAGACAACGGTCGCGATGGCCGCGTTCGTTGCCGCAACCGGGCCAGGAATATTGGCTGATCGCCCTGCACGTTCTCGAACTGCGGAATCAGGAATCGCTGGCCGTCAGCCGACACAGCGTAGGCGTGGTGTTGTCCCCCGGCGTGCGTGCCGGTCACGTACAGCGACTGGAATACGGTGCGCGGAACCTCCCTCTGGACCGACGCGCCGTCGACTCGGATGTCGGACGCCATCATCGCCTCCCAGCGAGACCAGGCTCAGGAAGTACAGCTGCCTGCCATCGCGGCGCCAGCGCGGGAACACGCCGCCGTTAACCGAGACCTGGATTTTTCCGGGACCTTCCGGAAATGGCCTGATGTAGATCTCGCTTCTGACTGGTTTCGTTCGAGCTGTAGGCGATCCATTTCCCGTCAGGTGAGACCTGAGGATTCCGCTCGTCCGCCTGGCGTCTGGAGATCGGGACGGGCTTCTTGTCGCCGGACGTTGTTCCCAGCGGCACGCTCCAGATGTCGCCGAATGTCTTGGGGTCGCGGGTCCAGTACACCAGCCGATCGCCGGACCAGCTCATCGGCATCACGGGAAGCTCCGACTCGACGCACCAGTTCTTCGCCGCCGCGTGTTGTTCGCGAGCTTGATATAGAGTCCCCATTTCCCGTTCCGCCGCGACCCGAACGCGATGCGTGTGCCATCGGGTGACCAGACCGGCGAGGAGTTGTCTTGCGTGGCGTCGAAGGTGAACCTCGACGGTGTGCTGTGTTACCGGCCTCGAAGATCCACACGTCGCCGCCTTCAGCGTCGTGTCGATGGACGGCTGCCCGCTTGCCGTCGGGCGACAGATCGATGCCCGCCCACCTCGCCGCTGCCGCCGCCTGTGCGCCTCCTCCACGTGCCGCCCTCCGCGTCCGGTACCTTGCGGATAGACCCACAGCAACGGCATCTCTCGCAGATCGCTGTCGGCCGCTGCGCCGCGCCGGCCCGCCTGAACTTGCGGATCGTTGCGGAAGATCAGCAAACCATTGTGCGACGCGGCGAAGGCCGCCGCTCCCGTCGAGCCGTACAGGGATCTTGTCCGCGATACGAATGGCTTCCCCGCTCATCGAGAGGCTGCGCGGATTGAACGATTGCGCATACAGCGTTCCCTGGCGGTGAAACAGCAGATAGCCCGGCTCTGGCGTAGCACCGCATTGGAACTGCGCCGCGACCAGACGCGTCGCGTCTGTCGAATCGAGCGAGCCGGCATAGATCGCCGCGTCCGATCCCTTCTCGGAGCCTGCGAGAAAGAGGTAGGATTGCCGTCGGGGAGGAAGTACGGCTCCCGCTGGTTCTGCTGGGAAGCGTCGTCTGCTGCGATCAACGACGGCTCGCCCCCGACGGCCCGCACGCGCTGCAATCCCTTGCTCGAGCCAAACACGATCACGTCGTCTGCGTTCCAGGTGCCGCCCAGCAGATCGGAGCGTCTCGCAGATGTTCTGCGGAGGTCCTCCCGTCGGCCTCGATCTTCTTCAGCGTGCCGCCCGCAAAGAACGCGATCCAGCGGCTGTCGGGCGACCAGAACAGCCGGCCCGCGCCTTCCGTGCCCACCAGCTTCTGAGATACTTCCAACCCGATCGGGCGGACGAACACGGCCGTCGATGCCCCGTCGCGGGCCGAATACGCTATCCATCGGCCATCGGGCGAGATCGAAACGGCTTCGAGCGTTGGCATGTCCGGCACGTTGATCAAGAAACCGCGTTTCCTGCCGCGCCTCGGTGCGCTCGTGGCGACATGAACGCGAGCACCGCCATGACCGCCGCAAGCAGCGAGGCCGCCACGAGCGCGAGTTGCGCGATTCGCGCGCGGCGTCCTCGACCGGCACGCGGCGCCGGCACGCCACCCTCCGTGCCTCCGCCGGCGATCCACTGGAGCTCCCACACGAGATCGGTCGCGGTCTGCAGGCGCTGTTCCGGATCCTTCGCCAGACATCGCTTCACGAGAAAGTCGAGCGCCAGCGGGCGCGGTCGGCTGCGTCTTCGAGATCGGATCGGGGTGTGCCGAGACGATGGCCGCGATCAGGTGCGGCTGGCTCTTGCCCTCGAACGCCTTCCTGCCGGTCACCATCTCGTAGAGGACGGCGCCGAAGGCGAAGATGTCGGTCCGCGCGTCGGCCTCCTTCCCTTCGAGTTGCTCCGGCGCCATGTACTGCATGGTGCCAAGAATCGTGCCCGGGGCCGTGGTGTTCATGCCGATGCGCGAGGTCATTGTTGCCTGGGCGGCAGCAGCCGCCTGCGGCGACTCCCTCAGCTTCGCCAGACCAAAGTCGAGCAGCTTGGCCCCTTTTTCGGTCAGCATCACGTTGCCCGGCTTCAGGTCGCGATGGGTAACCCCCTGTCCGTGGGCTTTGTCCAGGGCATCCGCAATTGCGATGGCCACCTTCATGGCCTCGCCAAACGGCAAAGCGCCGCGGGCAATTCGCGCAGCGAGCGTCTCGCCCTCCAGGTACTCCATCACCAGGAAGTCGGTGTCTCCCTGCCGGCCGACGTCGAACAGCGTGCAGATGTTCGGATGGTTCAGCCCGGCAATGGTCTGCGCTTCGCGTTCGAAGCGCTGCTTCATTTCGAAATGCTCGGAAAAGTGCGGCGGGAGCACCTTGATCGCCACCGTGCGGTTCAGCCTCGTATCGGTCGCCTTGTATACCTCGCCCATGCCGCCGGCGCCGATCGGCGCAACGATCTCGTAAGGCCCGAGTCGGGTGCCGGACTGCAGTGACATGGATTCGCGCGATTATAGGGGGAATTCCTGGGGATCGCCTACGAATTCGGGAGGCTCACGGGGTCCCGGGTCAAGGGCCAGCGGTTCCCCAAACTCCGGGCGAGTTGGCCAAGATGAGCATCGCCATCCGAGACTTGCCAGCCGTGCAGGCTCGGCTGTAGGATGCCCGCCATGAAAAACCCCTCTCGCATCTTTCACATCGTCGCGCTCGTCTCGCTCGTCGTCGCGCTCCCGGCGTATGCCCAGAACTCGGGGTATCAGCCGCGTCCAGCCCGCACGCACTCGAGCGGGGCGGGCCGCACGCTGACTGGTCCCTCGACCGCTACACCTGCCTCGGTCGTCGCCGCGTTTCTGGGCGAACGCGGGGTCGTCGTGTCGGCGGCGTCACTCGTTCGCGTGGGCGATCCCGTGGCGGCGAGAAACGGCATCACCGTCGTGCGGCTGGAGCAGACCGTCGGCGGGCTGACGCTCTACGGCGTGTACGCCAGAGCGTCGCTTACCTCGCGCGGGGAGCTCGTGCATCTCATAGAGAACCTGGTTCCTCAGGCGCCCGGCTCGGTTGCCGCACCACGCATCAACGAGGCGCAGGCGCTCAGCGCCGTGCTGGGCCAGCTCTATCCGGGAGAGCGCATCAACGCGGCGCCCGTCCGGCGCGAAGGACAGGCGGTTGTGTTCGAGCGCACGCCGTTCTTCCACGATTCGCCGACCGTGACCCGTGTCGCATTCGTGGCGGCCGACGGATCGATCCGGGCCGGGCTGCTGGTCGATACCTGGAGCGAGCGTGAGAATCTTCTCCACCACACGCTCGTGGGTCCCGATGGCGCTGTGCTGTCCGTGGAGCGGCGGACCAGCTTCGATGCGTACAACGTCTTTACCGAGGATCCCGGCAAGACCCCGCAGCAGGTGGTGCCGGGGCCGGGCGCGGGCAACGCGGAGTCGCCCGGCGGGATGGCTGTTCGCCGGATCGCAGAACAGCATCGATATCGCGGGAAACAACGTCGAAGCGTACCTCGACGCCGACGCCGACAACCGCCCGGACGCGGGCGGAGCCGTGGTGACGAACGGCGAGTTCCTGACGCCGGCCAACCTTGCGGAGCAGCCGACGACCCCGCAGAACTCCGAGGTGGCGGTGCAGAACCTGTTCTACTTGAACAACGTGCTGCATGACACGCTCTATCAGCACGGCTTCAACGAAGCAGCCGGCAATTTCCAGGAGAGCAACTTCGGCAACGGTGGCCGGGGAAGGGACTCGGTGAGAGCCGAGGCTCAGGACGGCGACGGGTTGGACAACGCCAACTTCGCGACGCCGCCAGACGGCCGCAAGCCGCGCATGCAGATGTTTCTGTTCAGCGGCCCTGACCCGGCCTTCGAGGTCGTCGTCAACTCGCCGATTAACGCTTCCTATGGAGCCGCTGGTGCGCAATTCGGGCCAGCGCCGACGCCGGCGGGCATTACCGGCGATGTGGTCCTCGTCAACGACGGCAGTGGGAACACCCTCCGACGGCTGCGAAGGCGCCCAGGCCGCGGTGAACAACAAGATCGCGTTGATCGATCGCGGCAACTGCGATTTCGTCACCAAGGTGCTGAATGCCCAGATGGCGGGCGCCATCGCCGTGATCGTGGCCAACAGCGAGGCTGGTCCACCCTTCACGATGGGAGGCGTCCTGCGGCGGATCCGGATTTCAGCGGTGATGATCAGCCAGGGCGATGGCGCCGCGCTGAGGGGCCTGACCGCGCCGAACGCGACCGATTCGCGAGAACCCGATCACGCCCATCAAGCTCGATGGGAGTCTCGACTCGGACATCGTCTACCACGAGTACGGGCACGGCCTCACGTGGCGCATGATTGGCGGGATGAGCGGTCCGCTCGCCGGCGCGATTGGCGAGGGCGCGGCCGATGGGCTCTCCATGCTGTTCAACGGCGACGACAAAATGGGCGAGTACGCGTCAGGCAACCCCGACGGCATCCGCCGCGATCCGTACGCGGGCTACCCGCGCACCTACGGGGACGTGACCGGCGCCGAGGTGCACAACGACGGCGAGATCTACGCGGCGGTCATCTGGCGCTTGATCGAGCTGTTCACCGCGAACACCCAGCCGATTGCCACGCTGTTCGATTATTTCGTCGACGGCATGAACTTCACGCCGGCAACGCCAGCGTACGAGGACATGCGCGACGGCATCCTGCAGTCGGTGAACGACCCCGGCGGCCTCCACGACTGCCTGGTCTGGGAAGCGTTCGCGCAGTTCGGGATCGGGGTGGGCGCCGACGGCACGGTCAACGGCACTGCCGTCACGATCACCGAGAGCTTCGACGTACCAGTCGCCTGCACCATGCCGTAGTTGTTCGTATTGCAGATTGCAGAATTAGGATTGCAGATTGCAGCGGATTCAATTCCGCAATCAATCTGCAATCTGAACTCTGCAATCTGCAATTCTCTTCATGCTATATCCAATGACTCCCCTGCCGGCCGGCAATGTCCTTCGCGAGGAAGTGCTCCAGTTGGAACGGCAGCGCGCGGCCGCCATGGTTCGCGAGGACATCGGCGCTCTTCAGGATCTTCTCGCGGAGGACCTCTCTTACACGCATTCGGACGGCCGCAGGGACACGAAGGAGAGCCTGCTGGCCCTGATTGCCGGGCCCTCGATGCGTTACCTCGGCATCGATTATTCGGACCAGGAGGCTATTGACTGCGGTGACGTGGTCGTTGTCCGCGGCACGGCCCGAATCAGGCTGCTGCGGGAATCGGGCGAGCGGCCAGACTTCCACGTGCTCTTCCTCGATATCTGGGTCCGGCGCGACGGCCGCTGGCAGTCCGTGGGCTGGCAGGCGACACGCGTCCCCTAGGAATTGCAGATTCAGATTGCAGATTTCAGATTGAATTTACTCAACAATCTCAATCTGCAATCTAATCTGAAATCTGAAATCTGCATTAATCAGTTCAGAAATACCTTGCTGTCACCCTTCTCTGCCGCCAGCTTCTCGAAGGCCTTCACCACATCGTCGCGCCGGGCGAGGATGGCCTCGACGGCGCCGGCTTCGAGGAAACCGCCGATCTCACTCCTGAGCGTGTCGCGCGTGAGCGACTTCATGCGATCGAAAAACGGCCGATCGATAAACGTCACTTCGAACTTCAGTGCCCTGGTATTCGTAAAGGCGCGGGAAAAGTCGACGAGGACGACGTTCCAGACCGGGTCGAACAGGATGTTGCCCTGGTTCGGGTCGAGGTTGCCGACAAGATTCTGAAACACTCGCAGCCGGCGCAGCTGAAAGTTGTAGGCGTCGATATCCGGAGCCCGAAGCTTCTTCTCCTGGATCTCCCCCAGCATCCTCATGTCCGAAGTCCAGAGCTGCAGCGAGACCATCTCGCCGTTGTAGCGGCGCTCGACCGTCGGCGGCACCATGTCGAGCTCGAGCAGCCGATCGAGCTTGTAGGCGGCAACCTCGGACCGGTAACTCTCCCAGAATCCGTCGTATCGTCCAGGACGAATGTTTCTCAGCGCGCCGCTGACGGCCAGCCCGCCTGGCTTGAAGTAGCCGCGCCTGATTCCCAATACGCCGGTCGCGACCGTTGTCGTTCGCTCGATTTCGGCAGTGAGAAGGAATTCCTCGAACTCCTTGTATCGGCCGACCCAGATTTTGGAGCTGGAAGGCGCCGGGGTTTGTGCGGCGCCCGAAGCCACGGCCGCCGGGGCGGGCTGCTGGAATGACAAGAGCGCCGAGCTAGCCGAGAGACAGCTGACTGCGAGCAGGGCAAACCACAGAATGCGCCGCATAAGCGTTCCTTTCTTCGTCCTGTCCGGCGTTTGCGAGGGTCTCGCAAGCAGGAGTGTAGTCCACAATTGCCGGCTCCGGCGCTCCAAGCGGGGTATGATTTTCTAACTTTTAGAGATGTCCCTCGTCTCAGGCGATCGCGTCGGCGCGTACGAAGTGCTCGGACTGCTCGGGGCGGGCGGGATGGGCGAAGTCTACCGTGTCCGCGATCCCCGCCTGGGCCGCGATGTGGCCATCAAAGTGCTGCCGCCCGCGTTCTCCGGGGATAGCGGGCGTCTGGCCCGCTTCGAGCAGGAGGCGCGCGCGGCGGCCGCGCTGAACCATCCGAACATTCTGAATGTCTACGACATCGGCCAGCACGACGGCGCGCCCTACATCGTCTCGGAGCTGCTCGAGGGCAAGACGCTGCGCGACCGGCTTACGCCCGGCGACGAGGGGCCGGCTCCGGACGCGACAGGCGCGGGGCTTCTCGTCCGCAAGGCTCTCGCGTACGCGGTGCAGCTCGCCCGCGGGCTTGCCGCCGCGCATGACAAGGGCATCGTCCATCGCGACCTGAAGCCGGAGAACGTCTTCGTCACCACCGACGAGCGCGTCAAAATCCTGGACTTCGGTCTCGCCAAGCTCACGCAGACCGACTCGGCCGCGGCCGGCGCGAGCAACATGGCGACGCAGTCGAAGGCGAAGACCGACGCCGGACTCGTACTGGGCACCGTCGGCTACATGGCCCCAGAGCAGGTACGTGGCCTTCCGGCTGACCATCGCTCTGACATCTTCGCCTTCGGCGTCGTGCTGTACGAAATGCTGTCGGGCCGGCGTGCGTTCCGGCGCGAGACGACGATCGACACGATGACGGCGATCCTCAAAGAGGATCTGCCCGACTTGACGGGCAACATTCCGCCCGCGCTGGCGCGCATCGTCGAGCGCTGTCTGGAAAAGGACCCGGCGTCGCGCTTCCAGTCGACACGCGATCTCGCGTTCGCTCTCGAGGCGCTCTCGTCGCACTCGGACACGGCGCCGGCAATGACCGCCGCCCTGCCGGCGACGCCGGCCACGAAGGGCCGAGACCGGCTCGCCTGGGGGCTGGTTTCGGCGCTCGGCGCCGTGTTGGTCGCGGCGTTGGGTCTTGGAGCGATCGCGTATTACCGTCGCGCACCGGCCGCCGTCGAGGCGACGCGCTTCTTCGTGTCACCGCCCGAGGGATGGACCCTGGCCAGGCAGACGCAGGGCGATCCGGCCGTGGGCCCGCTCGCCGTTTCGCCAGATGGCCGTCGCGTGGCGTTCGTGGCGCGAAATGCGTCGGGCGGCACGCTCATCTGGCTTCGGTCGCTCGACACGCTCGCGGCGCAGGGACTTGCCGGCACCGAGGGAGGGCGCGTCGCCGTTCTGGTCGCCCGACAGCCGATGGCTCGCGTTCTTCTCCGGTGGAAAGCTCAAGAAAATCGACGTCGCCGGCGGCCCGCCGGTCGCACTGTGCGATGCGGTGCCGGGAATCAGCGGCGCCTGGAGTCGCGACGGCGTCATCGTCTTTTCGCCGGCCGGTGGCACGGCGCTTCAGAGGGTCTCGGCGTCTGGTGGCGTGCCGACGCCCGCGACCACCCTCAGCGAAGGGGAAACCGGCCACTCGCGGCCGGCCTTCTTACCTGACGGCCAGCATTTCATCTACCGCGTCCTCATCGGGCGCCGAAGCGAGAGGTCCGGCGTTCGTGACGTCGCTCGGCTCGCCCGAGCGCTCGCGTCTGATGGATGCGGATTCGACCAACGTCCTCTATTCACAGCGCCATCTGCTCTTTCTCCGCGAGACCACGCTGATGGCGCAGGCGTTCGATCCGGACCGGCTGGCCCTAGCCGGCGAGCCGTTTCCAGTCGCCGAGCAGATTCAGACCATCGGCGGCCCGCCGTTCGGGTTCATGTCCGCTTCCGACAGCGGCGTGCTCACGTATCAGACCGGGACCGCGAGTGGCGCGCCCCAGCTTACCTGGCTCGACCGCGCCGGCAAGGTTCTGACGACGGTCGGCGCTCCGGCGCTCTATGGGGGTCTCGCGCTGTCGCCGGACCAGAAAAAGGCGTCGATCATGCGCGCCGACCAGGGACAGGGCGCAATGGACATCTGGCTTCTCGATCTGGAGCGTGACGGGCTGCCAACGCGTTTCACGTTCGATGCGGCCGCTGACGTGGCGCCGGTCTGGTCGCCTGACGGGAGTCGCGTCGCCTTCAGCTCGAGTCGACAAGGCAATCTCGATCTGTATCAGAAGGCGTCGAGTGGAGCTGGCGCCGAAGAGGTGTTGCTGGCTGATGACGGGGACAGCATTCCGATCAAGCTGGTCGCCCGACGGACGCTTCCTTCTCTACGCCCGCGTAGGACTTCAAAGCGACATATGGGTTCTGCCGCTGTTCGGCGACCGCAAACCGTTTCCGTTCGTGCAGATGCCAGGGAACCAGGGCAACGGCCAGTTTTCCCCGGACGGCCGCTGGATCGTGTACACCTCGATTGAATCGGGGCGGACAGAGGTGTACGTGGCTCCGTTCAGCGGCTCGGGAGGTGCGCCGGCAGGGAAACGTCAGATTTCCACCGGTGGAGGGACCCAGCCCCACTGGCGCCAGGACGGGCGGGAGATTGTGTACGTCACGCTTCCTCCTGATGCGACCCTGATGGCGGCGGCGGTCACCGCGCGGGACACGGCCTTCGACGTGGGCACGGTCGAGCCATTGTTTGCCGTCCGGCCGCCCGGGACGGGGGGCACGTTCTACGATGTCTCGCCCGACGGGCAGCCGGTTTCTCGTGAACATGGCGCCGGAGGTGACAACCGCGCCCACGCCGATCACGGTCGTGGTCAACTGGACCGCCGGGGTGAAAAAGTAGCGCAGGACTTTAGTCCTGCCTTGCGAAGTAGCGCAGGACTTCAGTCCTGCCTTGCCCGTTGCAGGTCTAAAGACCCGCGCTACGTCACGGCAGGTCTAAAGACCTGCTCTACATAATCAGACCTCGTAACGCAGCACGAGCGCGGTGACATCGTCGTGCTGCGCGGCACCCTCCGAGAATCGCCGAACCGACGAGAGCAGCTGATCGAGGACCTCCGCCGGCGCCCGCCGGCCGTTCGCCTCGATGCAGGCGAGCAGCCGCTCGTCGCCGAATTCCTGGCCTTCGGCGTTGAGCGCCTCGGTGACGCCGTCGCTGTAGACCACGAGCATGTCGCCAGACTCGAGCGAGATCGTCTCCTGCTCGTAGGCCGCCTGGGCAAACAATCCCAGGATCAGGCCGCCGGTTTCCAGCCGCTTCACGCCGCGCCGCGTCAGCAGCACCGGGGGATTGTGGCCGGCATTGCAGTAGGTCAACTGGCCGCTGCTCGAAAGCGCGCCGTATACGCCTGTGGCAAAACGCGATTGCAGCGCGCGGCGAATCAAGCCCTCGTTGACGCGGGCCACCAGCCCGGCAGGCGAGCTGTCGACGCCGACCTGGATGGAGAACATGCCCTGGATCATCGCCGTCAGCAACGCCGCTGACGGTCCCTTTCCGGCGACGTCTCCAAGCACGAACCCGAACTCGCCTCCCTCGAGACTGAAGTAGTCGAAGAAGTCGCCACCGATGGCGCGACAGGGGATCGAGGCAGACGCGACCGCGAAGTGGCCGCCCGACTGCTGCGCCTGAGGCTGCAGCGCGCGCTGAATGTCCGCGGCCAGCTCCATTTCGTGCTCGAGACGCACCTTCTCGGTGGCCTCTCGATAGAGCCGCGCGCTTTCAAGGGCCGCCCCGGCTTCGGTCGCGAATGCCTCGAGCGCGTGACGCGTGGTCGTCGAGAGCAACCGCCCCTTTTCGTGGCTGTCGAGATACAGCACGCCGATCGGCCGGTGCGCGGCCTGCGCGGCCTGCGCCCCCTGCTCGACATAGCGGACCACGCGAAGCGGCGTGCAGAGCACGTGCCGGATACCGAGCGCCACCGTCCCGAGATGCTCGCCGGCCAGGCTCCCCTGCAGGAGGTCGTCGACGATCATTTCGCGGTCGGTCGCAAACACCTGCTGCGGGATTTTCTGGCTCGTGTCGAAGAGCTTGCCCGGCAGCGGGACGCGCCGGGGCGCGCGCCCGATCTTGAACTCGAGCTCGCCCGCCGGATTGGCCAGCATGATGAAGCCCCGTTCAGCGCCGGTGACCTCGATGGCCGAATCCATCACGAGCGCGAGCACTTCGTCCAGCACACGGGCCGACCCAAGCGCCCGCAGGCCGTCGAGGAGCGACGCAATCTGCCGGAAGTCGATGATCGCCGAGGTGTTCGGTCCGTGGGCGTGCGAGGTGTCGTCAATCAGGAACACCAGTTCGGCGCCGCCGCTGCGCCCGAGGCGGATCCGATCGCCGTGCGCGAGCGCCTGCTCCGTGATCGCCTTGTCGTTGACGAAGGTTCCGTACCGCGAGTTGCGATCGCGAAGCAGCCAGCGTCCGCTGCCGTCCTGTTCGAGCTCGGCATGCTCGCGCGAGACGTCCACGCTGACGATCTGCAGCTCGCTTTCGTGGCGCCGGCCGATGCGGAACACGGGCTTGTCGATCGGCACGATTCGCCGGCCGAGGGTGTCGCTGACCTGAAGTCTGGGCGTCACGGACATTCTGCTTGTCGGTCTGTTATGCCTGTCCTGCAGGACGAGGCTGTCGGACCCGCCGGCTAACCTACGTTGGCTTCACCTTCAATACCCCAATCTGTACCAGCATCAGCGTGAAATCGTAGACGCTCTGCATCCGCTGGATCTGGCCGTCCTTCAACGTGAACAGGAGCACCGCAGGGACACGGACGTGCTTGCCGGTCGGCGGCAGCCCCATGAATCCCCCGATGTCGGTTCCGCCAAACGATGCCTTCTCGGCCACTCTATCGCCGTCGATCAGCAATTCTTCAGGCTCGTACTTTGAAGTCGGGAAACGAGGCGAACAGGTGATCGTAGAACTGCTCGACACCTTGACGGCCGACGACCGTTCCGGCCATCGCGCTTTCGAGCACGCAATCCGGACTGTGCAGGGCGGCCAGGGCGACGGGATCGTGCCGTTCGTAGGCCTCATGACGGCGGCCGAAGAAAGTGACGATGTCCTCACGCGTCATGCCGGCAGCTCCCCCGATTACGCGGATTATACGCGCGGGGCGGATCGTGTGCGGTTTTTGGCTGAGCGACGGCCCGATTGTGACCTAGAATTCCGCAGAATGAGGTGCAGCATGTACGATGAGCTCTCGACCGGCATCGACAGGCGGGAACTATTCCGAAAGGTGGCGGCCATCGCCGCGGCAACCTCCCTCAGGCCCGGGACCGCCGGGGCGCAGCAGGCGGCCAGCGTCACCACGCGCTACTTCCCCGGCTTCGCTCGATCGACGGTCCAGACGAGCGGAACGACGATCAACGTGGTGAAGGGCGGCGAGGGTCCACCGCTGCTCCTCCTGCACGGCGCGCCCCAGAGTCACCTGTCGTGGCGGCTCGTCGCTCCACAGCTGGCGAAAGAGTACACGGTCGTCGCCACCGATCTGCGCGGTTACGGCGACAGCGGCAAGCTGCCGGACACCGCCGACCATTCCAACTACTCGAAGCGCAACATGGCCCTCGATCAGGTCGAGGTGATGCGGCACTTCGGGTTCGACAGGTTTCCGGTTGTGGGCCACGACCGCGGCGGCCGCGTCGCGCACCGGATGGCGCTCGATCATCCCGACAAGGTGACGAAGCTCGCCGTGCTCGACATCATCCCGACGTATTACCTCTACACCCACGTCACGATCGAATTCGTCCAGGCGTACTTCCATTGGTTCAATTACCTTCGCCCGGCGCCGGGTCCGGAGAACGACCTCATCGCACAAGCTGCGGCGCAGAAGGCACGCGCGACCACTGAGATCCAGCTCGAGTACCTGCGCACCTCCAGCGACCCTGCCAACATCCACGCGATGTGCGAAGACTATCGGGCGGCCGCGTCAATCGATTTGAAACACGATGAGGCGGATCTGAACAAGAAGATCACGGCGCCTCTGCTCACACTCTGGGGCGAAAAAGGCTCGATGGGACGGCTCTACGACGTGCTCGCGATCTGGCGCGAGCGCGGAACGACGGTCAGCGGGAAAGGATTGCCTGGCGGGCACAATCTTCAGGAAGATGTGCCGGACCAGGTGCTTGCGGAGTTGCGCGGGTTTTTGCGAGCGTGAGGCGGACGCTAGAGGGCATTCCTATGACCAAATGGCACGAAGAAGGACGGCTGTGGGAAGAGGACCACGGGTTGATGGACGACGAGCAGATCGCCAAGTGTGCCCGGGCGAACGAGGGCGAGCCATTCCCGTCCCCGGTGCCGACGCGCATGGTGTCCAATGGCGAGTACATGCCCGTGCCGCAAACGGAAAAGCAGAAACGCGTCGAGGCGCGGATCCAGGAACTGTCGGAGCAAGCCAGCAGGAAGCTGGGCAAGGACCGCAGGCAATTCCTCAAGAGCTCGGGCGGCATGGCTGCCGCGCTCCTTGCCATGAACGAGGTCTTCGGACGGTTCTTCGACGTGGATCCGATCGAGATGTTCGAACCGGAGGTCTACGCCCAGGCTGGAGCGCCCCGGGATCTCTTCGTCTTCGACGATCAGCTTCACTTCGTCCGCGGCACACGTGGCGCGGTGGGAATGGGGTTGCGAAGCCTCTCCCAGGGGCCATCGTCGGGCGCTCCAGGCAATCCAAACAACCCCAAAGGACTTCCGGACGAGCAGGGCAACGTCTGGGGCGTCTGGAACCCGGCGCTCGTCGGGCTGCCGAACACACCGGATAATTTCCTGATCGGCCAGTTCATCAAGGACGTCTATCTCGACAGCCAGGTGACGGTCGGGCTTCTGAGCAACGTGACCGCCAGCGTCGTCAGCGTCGACGGTCAGCCCAATCGTCCGCCGAGGAACGCCCGGGAAGCCGCGGCCGGCGAAATGCTGACGGCGGCACAGACGGCGGCCGGGCGCAACTTCATCAACGAGATTTCCGGTTCCACGCGGATGCTGGCGCATGGCCTCCTGTATGTGGGCAGGGGCAACCTCGATTTCATCCAGGAGCAGATCGAGCAGAACAAGCCCGACTCGTGGAAGGGCTACAACATCTCCAACGCCGCCAAGATCGACAACGATCCGATGAGCCCGATGCGGCAGTGGCGCCACGACGACGAAGAGGTCGCCTATCCCACGTTCGAATTGATTGAGAAAGCGTATGGAGCACAGCGGGCACAGAAACCGGGCTTCAACAACATCTGCGTCCACAAGGGGCTGTCGACCGCCCAACCGGTAAGGCCGGAGATCGGTCATCCCGGCGACCTGCCCAAGGCGGCGCGGGACTGGCCGAACCTCAACTTCATCACGTATCACTCCTGCATCCAGCCGCCGTTCTTCATGTACGACGCACTGCAGGAGGTCAGGGGCGGGAAGCTGCGGAACGGTGTGCCCGACATCAGCTGGACGACCGAGTACGCCATCCTCGCCGCGCCGTTCAGGAATTGCTACGCCGAAATCGGCACCACCTGGGCCTCATCGATCGTCACGTTCCCGACCCTGGCCGCGCACATCATGGGACAGCTGATGAAGTTCATGGGGCCGGACCGCATCGTGTTCGGATCCGATTCCGTCTGGTACGGGTCCCCTCAGTGGCAGATCGACGCGCTGTGGCGGTTTCAGATTCCCGAGGACATGCGGAAGAAATACGGGTACCCGGAGCTCACCCAGGACGCCAAGAGGAAAATCCTCGGTCTCAATTCAGCGAAGCTGTACGGGATCAACACGGCGGGCAATCTGCAGCAGCGCTTCAAAGCGGTGCCGGCCGACTACGCGCAGCGGATGCCGGCGGAGCTGAAGAAGACCCTGGAGCTGCCCGGATTCCAGAGCGACAACATGTCGAAGATCAAGGAGCAGTACGCCGCCCTGGGCGTCGAGCCGAGCCATACGCGCTACGGGTGGATCCACCTGTAGGCAAGACGGCGGGCCTGACAAGGCCGCCCTCGTACGCAATACGTGGGCCCGCCTTCAGGCGGACCATCCGGTAAAGCGGATCCGTACGAGCCGGACCTTATTAGGTCCGGCCCCGGAACTTTCTGGCCCCCCATCCGTAACAGTGGTCATCGGTCATGCCGTCGATGCTGGAGTCGCATCCGACCCGACCATTGCGAACGAAGAAGCGGCTGTTGATGGCGTTCAGCGGTTGGATCGCCCTGATCGAACCGGTTGACGCACAGCAGTTGAATGCGCTCGTCGTGTCGCAGGTCAACATCGTGGATGTTGAGGCCGGGCAGGTTCAGCCCGACATGACGGTCGTCATCCGCGGCACTCAAATCGTCAGCATTGACCGGGCCGGCGCGGCAACCATTCCTCTGGACTCACAAGCCATCGATGGACGGGGACGCTATCTGATTCCTGGGCTATGGGACATGCATGTGCATCTGTCGTACGCCCGTGTCAGCGCGCTTCCTGCCCTGGTTGCGAACGGCGTCACCAGTGTTCGCGATATGGGCAGCACGCTCTCCGAGGTGGACGAATGGCGCGGCGCCGTCGGAAGAGGATCGTTGATCGGCCCACGGATCGTCCGCGCGGGGCCAATCCTGAATGACAGCGAGTTCAACCGCTATCAGCTCGCGGTGGCCAACGAAGCCGACGCCAGAACGGCCGTTCGCACCCTGCAGAAGGCTGGCGTCGATCTCATCAAGCACCATCGCCGCACGTCGCGCGAGGCGTATTTCGGAATCGCCGCCGAGGCGAAACGCCTCTCGCTTCCCTTCGCGGGCCATGTGCCGATGACCGTGACCCCCGCCGAAGCATCCGACGCGGGTCAGTCGACCATCGAGCACGTCGAAACGCTGTTCGAAGGGACGTTCGCCACCGCGACGAAGGACCAGAACATGGCGCAGGCCATCGAGCGATGGAGGGAGACCGATGCCGCTGCCCTCTTCGCAAGACTGGTGGCCAATCGCACGGCCGTGACCCCGACACTCATCGCCCCACGCCAGCTCTTACGGTGGCTCGAATCGCCTACGGGCGATCCGCGTCAGAAGTACACGGCGGCGTCGGCGCAGCGCGAAACGGATCAATTGTTCGGGCCGGCGCGGAAAGATGCGGCGGCGCTGCTGACCGCGCAACGCCCCTCGTTCGAGGCATTTCGACGCGTCGTTGGCGCGATGGCAGCAGCGGGGGTGACGCTCCTGGCCGGAACCGACCTTGCCACCAGTATCATCTACCCCGGCTTCAGCCTCCACGACGAGCTGGTGGAGCTCGTGGAGGCAGGAGTGACGCCTGCTGATGCACTCCGAGCCGCAACGGTGAACCCGGCCAGACTATTTCCCACGCTGCGGACAGGCACAATCGTGGCGGGAAACCAGGCTGATTTGGTGTTACTCGATGCCAACCCTCTCGAGGACATTCGCAACACGCAAACGATTCGCGCCGTGGTGCTGAAAGGAAAGCTCCTGGACCGATCAGCTCTGGACCAAGTGCTCGCCGACGCAACCGAATTGGCGCGAAACAACTGAGCGTCGAACATGCGCGCGAGGCCACACGAGACGCTCTCGCACCGGCCGTACTCTCTCCTCGCGCTTCTCGCCATCCTCGTTGCCGTCTCGCTGACCTATCACGTTCGCGACACCATCGATCGGGTCGAGGACATCCGTCACGGCGCCAGGCACGCGAGGGATCCCTTCGACCCCAATCTCCCGGAGATGCAGGTGACCGCGGTGGCGCCGGAGGCGCGTGAGGCCGGTCTCGCGCCGCGCGATCTGCTGACAGGGATCGATGGAATGCCGATTCCCGGCGTCGTCCACCTCTACGCGCGCTTGCGAGCCGCGGTCCCGGGCGACCGGCTGAACCTGCAAGTCGGACCGACGGGCGGCCGGTCACCAGGGAAGTGTCGATCGAGCTCAGGGCCCTGCGAACCGGTCCGCCGACGGTCGCTGACGCGTTCGTCGCAGGCGCGCCGCAGCACGATGACATGACGGTCGTGGTTGTTCGTGCGCTTTGACGGCGGACCTGATAAGGTCCGCCCTGACATACAGATCGCCCTACTGTCCGTACGTAGAAAACGCCGGACCTTATCAGGTCCGGCGTTTCAGATGTGCACGCAGGCCCGACCCTCTCGGGTCCGGCTTCTTCAGATCGTAATCATCCCGTTGCTATCGCCAAGCTTCGCCGTGGGGACGTCGAACTTATCGAGGATGGCGACCAGCAGATTGCCCATCGGCGTCTTGGTCGGATTCACAAGGTGCCGCCCGCCCTTCAGCCGGCCCGATGCGCCCCCGGCCAGAACGATCGGCAGGTCGGTGTGATTGTGCTGGTTGCCGTCGCTGATGCCGCTCCCCCACAGCACCATCGAGTGATCCAGCAGCGTTCCGTCGCCATCGGGCGTGGCGCGCAGCTTCTCCAAGAAATAGGCAAACAGGGTGGTGTGGTAGGTGTTCAGCACCGCGAACCGGTCAATGTTCTCCTTCACGTTCGAATGGTGCGACAGGATGTGGAACGCGTCCCGGATACCGCTCTTCGAATAGACGGCGTTGCTCAGCTCCTTCGCCATCAGCAGGGTCGAGACGCGCGTGATGTCGGCCTGCCAGGCAATCGCCTGAAGGTCGAACATCAACTTCACGTGCGCTTCGACGTCCGTGGGCACGCCCGTGGGCGCGCTCGGGATGTCGAGATCGTCCGACAGCTGCTCGCCGACCTTCTGCACGCGCCGCTCGATTTCCCGCACGTCGGTCAGGTACTGATCCATCCGGATCCGGTCGCCCGCGGGCAGCTTCCGCTGGAGAGACGACGCCTCGGCCGTCACCGAGTCCAGCAGGCTCAGCGACTGCTGCCGCCGCACCGCCCGCTGGGTCGCGGTGTTCCCGTCGCCGAACAGCCGCTCGAACACGACCTGCGGGTTGTTCTGCATCGGCAGCGGCGACGTGGGCCCCTGCCACGAAATCGTGTCCCGGTACGAGCAGCTCAGGCCGTCGCCGCAATTCACGGTCGCCGCTTCGATCATCAACTCGAGCGACGGCATCGGCGTGTCCTGGCCGATCTTCTGCGCGACGAGCTGGTCGAGCGTGACGCCGAGATGGGGCTTCGCGCCGGTCTGCGCATGCGCCGCGCTCAAGAACGACGCGGCCGATCGGTTGTGGTTGGCCGTGGCGCCACTCCCGTAGGCCTGCGCATGTTCGAGCCCGCTGATCACGTTGATCTGGCTGTGGAACGGCTTGAGCGGCTGGAGGATTTCTGACAGCTCGAAGCCGGCGCCCTCGGTCGCCGGCGTCCACTTGGGCATGATCGCGCCATGCGGGAAGTAGATGCAGCCGAGCCGGGTTCGCGTCGCCGCCGCCGTCTGGGCCAGCGCCGCCGCGGCGGGGAGCATCGATTCGAGGAACGGCAACGCCAGCGTAACGCCGGCGCCATGCAGGAACGTGCGACGCGACAGGTGCATTTTCGAGATGAACATTGATAGCTCCTCTAAACTGTCACTCCCGGGTCCCGGGTCTCATTACGGTGCGCGTTGAGCCTCGAGCGTTGAGACGTCCTTCTTCATTCTCTTCTGAAACGGGTCGCTTTCGACGATCCCGAGCAACAGCGACGAGAACCGATTGTCATTCGCGGCGGCGCGCCGGGTAATCGCGCGCACGGTCGGCATGTCGGCGCCGTGGTCCACCGGGCGGCCGAGCGCGTAAATCAGCAGTTTTTCGGTGATGGTCGTCATCACCGCACCGGATCGGTCGAGCAGCGCTTGTCGAAGGTCAGCCGGACCGTTGAGCGGCGTGCCGTCGGCGAGCTGCCCGGATGAATCGATCGGCGCCTCGCCTTCCCGATCGCGCCAGGTGCCCACCAGATCGAAATTCTCCAAGGCGAAGCCCATCGGGTCCATCACCTTGTGGCACGACGCGCACACCGGATTCGCCCGGTGCGCCTCCAGGCGCTGCCGCAGCGTGACCGGCTTGACCGCCGGATCCTGCTCCAGATTCGTCTCGACGCCGGGGGGAGGCTCCGGAGGCGGCACGCCGAGCAGGTTCTCCAGGATCCATTTGCCGCGGGACACCGGGGACGTCCGCGTGGCGACCGAGGTCACCGTCAGAAAGCTGGACTGCCCGATCAACCCGCGGCGCGGACTCGCCGGGTCGAGCGGAACGCGACGGAAGTAGCTGCCCCGGACATCGGGGATGCCGTAGTGACGGGCGAGTCGTTCGTCCACGTACGTGAAATCGGCGTCGATCAGGTCGAGCAGGCTCCGATCCTCGCGGACGATCGCGCTGAAGAGCATCTCGGTTTCGCGCCGGAACGCTTCGCGCAGGTTGTCGTTGAAATTCTTGGCGTCGGTTTGCACGCCCTCCAGATCACGCAGGTACAGCCACTGTCCGGCGAAGTTGCTGATCAGCGCGTCCGACCTGGGATCCGCCAGCATCCGCCTGACCTGCCGCTCGAGCTCCTGCGGATCGCGAAGCCGATTCTTGACGGCCGCGTCCAGCAGTTCGTCGTCGGGAATGCTGCTCCAGAGGAGGAACGACAACCGCGACGCCAGGTCCACGTCGCTGATGCGATAGACCGTGCCGGCCGCCACGTTCGGCGGCTCTTCCTCGGCGCGGAACACGAACCGCGGCGCGACGAGCACCCGCGCGAGCGCCTGCTGAATGCCGTGCTCGAAGTCTTCTTCCTTGCGGCCCTGCTGATAAAACCCCATCAGGGTGTCGATCTCCGCGGCAGACACGGGCCCGCGATAGGCGCGGCGCGCCAGCGTGGTCACGATCTGCCGGGCGCACGCGGTTTCATCAGCGGGCGCCTTGGGACGGCACACGAAGATCCGGCGCCGGCTGGGCGTGTCGCCGACGCCGGTCGCGTTGAACGGACCGGTAATCGTGACGGTGTTGACACCGCCCGCCGGCGTGAACGCGGCATCGATCCGGAAGTCCGAGTAGATGTCGTCGACGCCCGCGCCCCGCAGCCGGTCGACGACCGCGGCGCCGATCACGTGCGGGCCGGCGGTGATCGGCAGGCGGAACGTGCGGGGATTGTCCACCTCGATCGTCTCGCCGTCGAGGGTGACGTCGATCGCGGCGCCGCCCGCAATGCCGCCGCCGCCTCCGCCGCCGCCGCCCACGTTGAACTCATATTCGGCATCCAGCGGAAACGTGTGCTGAATCAACAGGCCGCCACGGGTGCCGATCGGCAGCCCCTCGATGTGACGGTCCTGGGCCAGCCGGCCCGGTACTGAATAGGAAATCTGGCTCGGGGCCAGGGTGCGATCGCCCACGGCCTGGCGACTGATCTTCATCGCCGCGGAGACGTATCCCTGAATCAGCGAGGGCGAGACGCTCAAGGCCTCCGCGATGTTGTCGAAGCCTTCGCTCGAGCCGTCCGCGGGAAGGAGGGTCGTCACGTCCACGTCCAACGCGAGCAGGTCGCGAATCGCGTTGGCGTACTCGTTCCGGTTCAGCCGGTGCAGCGCGGGGGTGGCGAGGTTCACGCCCGGCACCGCGGCGCGATCGAGACTGGCTTCGAGTTGCGCGGCGAACCCGTCCAGGACCGCGCGCTCGGGGCGGCGGGCGCCGCCAGGGGGCATCATCCCCGTTCTGATCTTCCGGACGGCCTTCTCCCACGTCTCCGCGTCAGCGCCCACGCGCGTGATGTCCAGAGCGTCGAGCGCCAGTCCAGCGGTCTTCAACTGCTGGTTGTGACAGGTGATGCAGTACTGCTTGAGAAACGCCGGATCGGGCGCGGGCGCCGCCGCCTGCTGCGCAACGCCTGAAAGAGGCGCCGCAATCGACACGACCACAATCCAGGCGACGACGAGGAGGAGGAGTCTTCGGATCATCTCGCGCTCGCGCTCATACTTTGAATCAGTTCGATCGAAGTTGGTTTCGGTTTCGAAGGATGTGTGGCGAGGAAGACACCCTCCGCCCACGTCAACGGCGTGCGGCCTTCCTTATCCTTCACGTCCATTCTCGCACCCTTGTCCACGAGGAACCGGATGATGTCGTCCGACCCCCGGTTCGCCGCCCCGTGGAGCGCCGTCAGCCCCATGGAGTTGACGGCATTCACGTCCATCCCGAGCCCATGAAGGAGCTGGACCGCCTCGAGCAACGCCTTCGGTCCCTCATCGTACGTCTGGTCGAACACCCAGTTGACGCCCGCGGCAGCCATCAACGCCGTGGTCCCGGCAAACGTCGGAATATGCGGGTCGGCGCCGTGCTCGAGCAGCAGCCGCATCACCGTGAGATCGCCCGCGAGCGAAGCCGTCAGGAACGGCGTCTGGCCCGTGAAGTCCACCCACGAGAGCGAACCGGTTGTCCGCAGGAACTGCCGTCTGATCGGCGGAACTTCCTTCATCCTTACGTTCGGATCGGCACCCTGTTTGAGCAACACCTGAATCAGCTCGAGGAAGGGCTTGCGATCGATGCTGTTTTCGAACGTCCCGTTGTCGAAGTCCATGTTGCGCGTTTCGACCGCTGCCCAAAGAGGCGTCCGGCCGTACCAGTCGCTCGCCTTGATGTCCGCGCCGTGATCGATCAGGAACCGGGCCACGTCGACGTGATTGTTCGTAATCGCCGCGATCAACGGCGTGATGCCGTTGGCGTCCACCTGGTTCACATCGGCTTTGGCGGTGACGAGCGTCTGCACAATCTCGAGGCGGCCGTCGCGCGCAGCATATAAGAGTGGAAACAGCGCTCCCGGGATCGGGTTCCGAAGTCCTCGCGCGGGCAATCCGCCGCGGACGATGCCCACGCCATGACCGAACCCCGGCACGGAGTTCGGCAGGACGAACGCGGGTGTGCCGCCCGTCCTCGTCCTGGCATTGACGTCGGCGCCTCGCTCCACCAGAAAGGCCACAACGTCGGGATGGTTTTCCCTCACCGCCACCATCAGCGCCGTTTGCTGGAACGCCGGATCCTTGGCGTCGAGCTCCGCACCGCGCTCGAGCAGCAGCTTCACCGCGTCGAGCGTTCCGACGCGCGCGGCTTCCATCAGCGCGGTCTCGCCTGTTGGATCCTCCGAGTTCGGATCGGCCCCGGCATCGAGCAGCACCCGGATCATCGCCGCGTTCCCGTTCGAGCACGCCAGGAAGAGCGGTGTGACGCCGTAACGATTGGCAAGTCGGGCGTCGGCGCCGGCGCCGAGCAGCAGCCGCGCCGTCGCGAGGTCGTCCTCGCGAACAGCCCAGTGCAACGCCGGCGTGCCGTCCTTTCCTGGCACGTTGACGTCCACCTTTTGCCCGAGCAGCGATCGAACGGCAGCCCCATCCCGTTTCATCACCGCGTCCGCGAGCCGCGCATCGCTTTGCGCAGCGACGCTCCCGCCAAGTGCCGGCAGCAGGACCGCCAGCAGCGACGCGAGGACCCGCGAACGACCATTCCTCGTGCCTTCAATAACCATGTATTTGGATCCTACGCATGGATCCCGCGCAGGTAAAGTGAAAAAAGATGAATTTATATCGCTGGGCGGGAGTAGACTCCTCAGCTTAAGAGGAGCCCTCTATGGCCATAACCTTCGATCGTCGAGGCTTTCTGGTATCCCTCCCGGCTGTGCTCGCTGCCCACCGCCTGATGGCACAGGGGGGCCCGCCGCAGATTCGTGTGAACGGACTCAGCCAGTTGACCCTCACGGTGTCGGATCCCAAGCGCTCAATCGAGTTCTACCAGGGGCTGTTCGGCATGCCGGTTCAGGCGCGGCAGGGGACGACCACCTACCTGAGAATCGGCGCCGGTCCCCGGTTTCTCGCCATTGTGCCCGCGGGGCCTGGCGAGCGGCCGAGCATCAGCCGCTTCGGCATGGGGGTCGAGCAGTTCGACGTCGACACCATCCTCAAGATTCTTGCGCAGCATGGCGTCACGCCCGAGGATGGCGCGAGTGCCGCGAGTCCGAAGGTCGGACCGATGAAGGTCCGCGTGGTGACGCGCGGCAGCACGCGCGAGATGTTCGTGGGCGATCCGGCCGGCATCGTGTTCCAGCTGCACGATGTGAGTTACTGCGGCGGCAGCGGACCCCTCGGCAACATGTGCCAGCCGGAGCCGGCGCCGACCAAGGGGCTGCTCGCGGTGAAGGACATGAGTCACTTCACGGTCTCCGCGCCGAGCGCCCAGTTCTACCCAGCGGTGTTTGGCATGCCGGTGCAGGCGATGCAGGCGACGACGCCCGCATACGGCGTTGGACCGGGCGTTCATTTCCTGATGTTCACCGGAGGCGGGGGTGCGGGTCGCGGCGCAGCACCGGGCGGCGCAGCGCCGGGCGGCGCAGCACCGGGCGGCGCAGCACCGGCCGGAGGCGGCGGCGCGCCCGCGACGGGCGGACGCGGCGGCGGTGCGCCGGCCGCTCCGACGATCGATCACGCCTGCCTCGGGATGGACGGCTTCGTCCCGGAAGCGGTCACGAAAACGCTGACCGGCTTCGGCATCAAGCCCGGGGCCCGGTCGGACGGCGCGCTCGTCACCTATATCTCACTGCGGATGGAAAATCGGGGCGGCGCGCCGGTCACGGGCACGCCGGAGCTGTACTTCACGGATCCCGACGGCCTGGCGATCCAGCTTCAGGACACGAAGTACTGCGGCGGCGGCGGGTACCTCGGCGACATCTGCCCCGGGTAGCGGATTCAAAGGAGGTATAGCGACCATACACGGGTCGTTCGCGACATTCGGGGCCCCATCACGTTACGACTAAGAAGGAGTCAGTTCATGAAGAGACGGCTCGCGGCGTGCGTCGTCGTACTGCTGGTCGTATTCCCGTCCGCGGCCTTTGCTCAGGCCTCGATCACCGGTATCGTCAGGGATTCGTCGGGGGCGGTGCTCCCAGGTGTCACCGTCGAGGCCTCCAGCCCGGTGCTGATCGAGAAAGTCCGCAGCGCCGTCGCTGATGGCGCCGGCCAATACCGCATCGTCAACCTTCGCGCCGGCACCTATACGGTGACGTTCACGCTGCCCGGGTTCGGCAGCGTCAAGCGCGAAGGCATCGAGCTGACCGGGGCCTTCGTCGCCACGGTCAACGGCGAGATGCGAGTCGGGACGCTCGAAGAGACGGTCACCGTCACCGGTGAGACGCCGATCGTCGATGTCCAGAGCGTGCGGCTGCAGACGGTGATGAACAACGACATGATCAGCGCGCTGCCGACCTCGCGGGCCTACAACAGCCTGATGACGCTGATGCCCAACGCGGTGGCCGCCGGCGGGGCCGCCTCGGATGCGCAGACGGTTCCCGGCATGGTGGTGTTCGGCGGCGCTGGTGGCCGCGGCAACGAGGGACGTCTCCAGCTCGACGGCTTGAGCGTGGGCTCGGCGTTCAACGGCGCCGGTGTGTCCGCCTACATCCCGGACATCGGGAACGCGGCGGAAATCTCGATGGTCTCCTCGGGCGGCCTCGGCGAAGCCGAAGTCGGCGGCCCGACGATGAACATCGTCCCGAAAGAGGGCGGCAACACGATGGCCGGTTCATTTTATGCCGCCGCCACGAGCGAGGGGATGGTGGGCAGCAACTATTCCCAGTCATTAAAGGACCGCGGCCTGACCACGCCGGGCGAGCTCCAGCAGCTCTGGGACCTCAATCTCGGCATCGGCGGGCCGATCGTCCGAGACCGCCTCTGGTACTTCGGAGGCATCCGCGATGAAGGCAGTCATCGGTCGGTCCCCGGCATGTTCGCGAACGCCAACGCCGGCGATCCGAACAAGTGGACGTACGTGGCGGACACGTCCCGGCCCGCGGTGCACGCCGCCTCGTATTTCAACCTGTCGCTGCGCCTGACCGTGCAGGCGACGCCGCGGAACAAGTTCAATGTGTTCTGGGACGAGCAAGCGCCGTGTGAGGGAGGAGCGACCCCCCAGGTGGCGTCGGACGTGTCCACGTGCCGGAGCTCCGGCGACGGCGAATACTTTGCCGGCGGCACGGCGGCGCCCACGCCGCGCGCCAGCGCGACGCTGGCGCCGGAAACTGCGGCGTATCGCCAGTTCGGGCAGCGGGTCCGGCAGGTGAAATGGACCTCGCCGGTGACGAACCGCGTGCTGCTCGAGAGCAGTGGCGGCGCCTACTGGAGCCGGTATGGCGGCATCCCGATGCCGGGCTCGAGCACGACCGACTTGATTCGGGTGGTCGAGCAATGTGCGGGCGCGACGGGCTGCCTCGCCAACGGCAACATCCCGGGCTTGACGTACCGGTCGGGCAACTGGTCCTCGAACATCAACATGTCGGTCAACTGGGCGGCGGCCGCCACCTACGTCCTGGGCGCGCAGAGCCTGAAGTTCGGGTACAGGGCGCGTTCCTGTATCAGCAGAATAACGCCCTCACGAACTCCCAGTACCTGCAGTACCGCTTCAACAACGGTGTGCCGGATCAGATGACCATGACGATCGGCAATTATTCGTTCGGCGGGCGCGTCCGCGCCGACTCCTTCTACGCGCAGGATCAGTGGACACGCGGCCGGATGACGCTGCAGGG
>CAVVNL010000018.1:0-241227 GCA_963749565.1 uncultured Acidobacteriota bacterium
GTTCGAGACCACAGCAGGTGGTAGACGTAGGCTGGAAGGCAGAATCGGCGGACGAAGACACTCATTGACCCGGCGACGAACACGGCCTCGAACAGCCAGGCTGCGTGCGACGCTCCCGTCAAGAGCGACATGGCGATGCTCATGGGCAATCGTTGCGGCCGCGGCCTGCGAGAATCGTGGCGCAGGGGGCTCTGAACGCATCCCAGTGATGATCGCTCAGCGCCATCGGAGCGGGCCGTAGCGACGCCAGACCACTCACGTTCTCAAATCGACTTCTAACCGGGTAAGATCGGGGTGTTAACTGTTAGGGCTTCTATGTCTGCCATCGCTGCCAGCATCGCGCTGGCTCCGTTTGAGAACCTGTCGGGCGATCCCTCGCAGGACGTGCTGGCGCTGGGATTCGTGGAGGACGTCGCCTCCGCGCTTTCGCGCTTCGGTGCAATCGAAGTTGTGTACCCCCAGGCGTTCGCGGCAGCATCGCCGGGACGCGGTGGCAGCGACCCCACTGCGAACGCTTCCAGTCTCCTGCGCGGCAGTGTCCGTCGAGCCGGCGACGTGATCCGCATTGGGGTCCAACTGCTCGACACCCGCACGGGGCGCCAACTCTGGGCCGATCGCCACGACGTCACCGCGGGGACTCTGTTCACGGTGCAGGACCAGATTGCGGAACAAATTGCCAGCGCGCTGAAGATCGGCGTCGACCGGTCCCGGTTGCGAGCGGCGCAGCGTGCGCCTCTGTCCAGCCTGGACACATACGATTGCTGGTTGCGAGGCTTCGAGTGTCTGAAGCGCGGGACTGTCGAGGCAGACGCCGAGGCACGCAGCTATTTCGAACGCGCCCTCGAAGCCGATCCGTCGTACGGGCGCGCGCACGCGGGCCTCTCGCTGTCCCACTTCAACGAATGGAGCTGTCAGGCGTGGCAGAAGTGGGATGAGACCGAGCGCCTTGCGTACGACCACGCCCGTCGCGCGGCGGCCCTGGACGATGCCGACCCGATGGTCCAGGTGGTGCTGGGGCGGATTCTGCTGTATCGGCGGCGCTTCGATGAAGCCGCGTTTCACGTTGACAGGGCCCTCAGCCTCAATCCGAACGACACGGACGTCCTGGTCCACGGGGCGATGTGTCGTGCCTATCTCGGCGATGGTGAGTCCGCGCTGGCGCTGGGCACGAAGGCCATGCGGCTTCATCCGGGCTTTCCCCCGTACTACACCGCGCCCGTAGGGTTGGCCCTCTTCGTCCTCGGGCGCGACGCCGAGGTAATTGCAGCCGGATCACAGACCCCTATCTCGACGTTCGTCGACATTCCGGCCTTCCTTGCGGCCTCGTGTGCGCTGGCCGGTGATCTCGAACGCGCGCGGTTCTATCTGAAAGAGTTCCTGTCGCAGCTCGGCGATCGCATCATCTACGGACGTGCACCGGATCCGGGCGAACCGCTGCGGTGGTTGTTGCACGTGAACCCCTTTCGCCGAGCGCAGGATATCGATCGCCTCGAGCAGGGTCTCCGTCTCGCGGGGCTTGAAGAGGATCCCGACGAGAGCCGGCCCGAGGCCGTTGCGCGGCCCGTGGCCCAGGACGCCAACGTGGCGCGATTTCGCCGCGAGGGCGCGGTGTGGAGCCTGGAGTTCGACGGGCTCTCCGTCCAGCTCACTCATCAGAAGGGCTTTAGCGATCTGGCGCGGTTGCTCGATCGACCGGGAGTCGAAGTGCATTGCCTCGAGTTGGCCGACCGGCCGGCCGAAACGACTGGTACCGCGCCGCAGCTCGATGAGCGAGCCCGCCGCGAGATTCAGGCGCGCGCCCGGGAACTGCAGCACGACATCGACCAGGCCGAGGCCGCGCATGATCTCGCGCAGGCGGAACGGGCGCGTGAGGAGCTCGATCAGATCGTCGAGCTGTTGTCGGGTGCACTGGGGCTCGGCGGACGGTCACGCGCGCTGGGGAGTGCCGCCGAGCGGGCCCGGTCCGCGGTCACGTGGCGGATCCGCAGTGGCGTCAAGAAGATCGCCAAGGCCCATCCCCGGCTCGGGCGGCACCTGGAAAACGCGGTGCGCACGGGCACGTTCTGCACTTACCAGCCCGAGCGACCGGTCGAGTGGCGCTTTTAGTCAGGCGGACTAACTAACGCAATTTTCGATACCGTGTAGCGGAGTAACGTCGCCGTGGGGCGGCTGAACGGCATCGGCCGCTGCCAGCCGGTCGGCCGCCGGAACTGCGCGCTTCCGGTTCGGACTCGTCCGCTCCCGCGGACGATCAACAGCTGCTGCCAGCTTGGTCCACTCACGGCAAGCGCCGGCGATGCTGATCCGACCGTCACGGATCGTGGTCACCGTGATCGCCGCGATGAGAACCTTCACCGCGCAGTTCGTGCACGGGGAGTCCGGCCGGCCTCGACGGCTGGCTGCGCCCGATGCCGTCCAGCCGCCAAACGCCGTGGTCGTGCCGGCCGGCAGCGGCCGTGAGAGCTCGCCGACGTACTCCGTGTCCGGAAGTCGGGTGGAGCGATTCCGCGCGACGACTGCGGTCTGGGTGATCCGTGCAGTGCGAGTGAGCTGGAACGGTACATGCCGGCCCTGGCCGGCGTGCGAATTGCCCGATAGTCGTCGCGGGAGCGAACGTGTATGAGCGGAAGCCGACTTCCCGGCGAGCGATACGGGGCCCCCAGCGCGGCAGCCGCGCTGGGGACCCCGATACGGCCGCAGCCGGCCGGTACGACCACGGCGTCATCGGCGCCACCGCGTTGCTACGGACAAGTGAAATTGCTGTAACGGACTGGCCCGATCGGCCTCCCATCGTGAGGCGTGGCCTTACGCCCATAGGGTGATTAAAGGAGACACCCTATGTGCCAGATTGTTCAAACCACCGAAGACGCGCTCGCGACGCGTCTGCTCCAGGCCACCACTCACACACTCGAGCTCTACGGCATCTATCTCGGCAAGGAGCTCGGCCTCTACGAGGCGTTGAAATTCGAGCGGCGGATGACGCCGCCTGAGCTGGCGCGCACCGCCGGCATCGCCCCCCGTTACGCCCGCGAATGGCTCGAGCAGCAGGCGGTCGCGGGATTCCTGCGCGTCGAATCGACCACCGCGCCGGCGGAGGCGCGGCGGTACTGGCTCCCGGCCGAACACACGAACGTCCTGGTCGCCGAGGACCATCCTGCGCACCTTGCCCCGCTGGCGCAGATGGTCGCCGGCATCGGTGGGGCGCTTCAGCGCGTCGTCAACGCCTATCGCAGCGGCGGGGGCGTGGCGTATCCACACTTCGGTGCGGCGTTCCGCGCGGGGCAGGCCGGCATCAACCGGCCGGCGTTTCTGTCGGATTTGGTCGCGCGCTGGATTCCCGCGCTGCCGGACCTCCACAGCGCGCTGATGTCGACGCGCATGCGAGTCGCCGACGTCGGGAGCGGTGCGGGCTGGTCCACGCTGGCGATGGCCAAGGCATTTCCACAGGCCGAAGTCGTCGGCTTCGACGCGGACCCGGCGTCGGTGCACGATGCCCAACGGAATGCGGCCGCACACGGCGTCGCCGTCCGCTTCGAGATTCGCGACGCCGCGGCGGTGGCCGGGGACGGTCCGTTCGATCTCGTGCTCGTGCTGGAAGCCCTCCACGACATGGCACGGCCGGACGAAGCGCTGCGGGCGATCCGGGAGGCCCTGGCGCCCGGCGGCAGTGTGCTCATCGCCGACGAGAAGGTCGGCGATGACTTCCACGCGCCGGCGGACGACCTCGAGCGGCTCATGTACGGCTGGAGCATCGTCCATTGCCTTCCGGTCGCGATGGCGGAGCAGCCCACGGCGGCGATTGGGACCGTGATACGCGCGGCCACCGTGCAGGCCCTCGCCACAGGGGCGGGATTCCCGCGCGTCGAGGTTGTGCCGGTCGACGGGGGCTTCTTCCGCCTGTATCGGTTACGTGCGCAGTGAGTGTGTCCGACATCGACCCGGGGCAGGCGGGGCTCACGTGGGAACAGGAACGGAGGAACCCATGAAGAAGTTTGTGTCGCTCTCAACGGGCGTTCGGATCGAGTACGTGGAGCAAGGCAATGCCGACGGCGTGCCGGTGATCTTCCTGCACGGGGTCACCGACTCGTGGCGTTCGTTCGAGCGGGTGCTTCCGCTGCTGCCGCCGAGCATCCACGCCTTCGCGCTCTCGCAGCGGGGCCATGGCGATTCCAGTCGACCGACGTCCGGCTATCGCTTCGCGGACATGTCGGCGGATCTCCTCGCGTTCCTGGATGCGATGGGTCTGCGCACCGCGATCATTGTGGGTCACTCGATGGGGGCAAGCGTGGCGCAACGGTTCGTCATCGACCACCCTGACCGGGTGGCGCGCCTCGTGTTGATGGGTGCGTTCTCAACCTATCACGATCCCGGATTGGCCGACTTCGTGGCATCGTCGATCGCGCCATTGACCGATCCGATCGCCCCTCCGTTCGCAAGAGATTGGCAGTTGAGCACCCTCGCGCGTGCCATGCCCGCCGACCACCTCGACGCGGTCGTCTCCGAGACGCTGAAGGTCCCGGCACGCGTCTGGCGCGAGGCGTTCGACGGATTCTTGAAGACGCCGGACTTCACGAGTGAGCTCACGAGAGTTTCCGTGCCCGTGCTGCTGATGTGGGGCGACCGCGACTCGTACGCGCTACGCGCCGCACAGGACCGCTTGCTCGAAGTCATGCCATCAAGCCCGGTTCATCGCCTACCAAGGCTTTGGACATGCGTTCCACTGGGAGGATCCGGAGCAGTTCACCAAGGATCTCGTGCCATTCTTGACATCATGGACCGGCCGCGACTCGCTTGGCGCCGGGGAACAATCACTATTGCGTGGTGTCTAACGTCAATACCGCGACCCGTCACGGCGAATGCGCGACATCGAACTGCGCGCGTCCGCCCGGTTACGTCGCAGGTCGATCCTTGGAGACCAGCTTCAGCACTCGGCCGTTCATCTTCGACGCGCAGCCGCCGCGTGCCCCCCGCCTGCGGCCCAGCCGCGTTATCGCCTTGATTGCGGTTCTGATCTGGTCGAGTTCGATAGCGTGCCTCTGGACGAACGAGTCACGCCTGGTATTCCAGGCACGCCGCTCGCGATTCCAGGGGCAAGCACCGGGCAAGGGTCTTATCCAGCTGATGACGACGGACGGCATCCGGCTGGATGCCGTTTCGCTCACACACGAGCCGGCGCCGGCCTACTGGATCCTGTTCTGTCCGCCCAGCGGCCGCACCATCCACGGTCGCGTTCGCCGCCACCTGGAGTCGCTGCGCGCCACGGGCCATAACGTTTTCGCGTTCGATTACCGCGGCTTCGGGCGGAATGCCGGGACGCCCTCGGAGGCCGGTGTGTACGAGGATGCGCTGACCGCGTACCGGTATCTCACGCAGGAGCTCGACGTAGCGCCACAGCGTGTCATCCTCGCGGGGCGATCGCTTGGATCGGCTGTCGCTATCGAACTGGCGACGCGCGTTCCATCGGGAGGGCTCCTTCTGTTGAGCGCGATCGATTCGGTGCCGGCAACCGCATCACGCCTCTACTTCTGGGCGCCCGTGGGTCTGCTCGCGTCGCAGCAATTCGACTCGATGGCGAAGGCGCCCCGAGTCGTGGTTCCGGTGCTTCAGGTGCACGCGTCGAACGATTGGCTCGTCCCGATCGACGTGGCGCGCGCATTGTTCAGGCGATTTCCGGGACGCAAGGTGATGCTGGAACTGGCCGGAGGTCACAATGAGGCCGGTTTTGCCGACGAGTCGCTCAGGCGTGCGATCGCACAGTTCTGGCCGAATCCGGGTTAGCCCGTCGCGCACGCCACAACGTGCACCCGATGGGCGCGTTTACATCTAGACGAGTCCCCCTGGAGGCGAGTGCTAAAAGCGCAGCAGGCGATTGACTTTCACGACGAACGCGCGGTTCTTCAGGTCCGGATACCCGCGTGCGAGGGTCTCGCGTTCGTCGGTGTACACCACGAAGAATTCGCTCCCCGGACGGTACTCCCATCGGAAGCGGAAATTGCTGCTGAACAGATGGTCCGTTGAACCGTACTGGACCAGCGCGCTGGCAAACATCCGGGGCGAGAACCCGTAGTCGGTGCGAGTGCGAATCACGGTCGTCGTGAACGTCCCCGCCGGGAGCTCCACGTGATTGATTGACAAGCTCGGTTCAACCGACCATTGCTTGAGAATGGCGACGCGGCCACCGCTGTACCCCACGGCGGTGAGGTTGCCGTCATAGAACTGCCCGCGCTGCAGCGATACGGTGCCCGATACCCGGCGCTGCTGACCGAACCCGTAGCTCGTCGTCACATCGCTGAACGGGTAGCTGCCGATCGGGATCGTCACGCCGGGCGAGACCGTGAACGGGCGCGAGAGCAGCTCGTAATTGCGGTTGACTTCCACCGTGAAGAGATCGCTCGACTGAAACTCGGTCGAGAACCGCACGGTCTGCTGGCGCGACTCGAGCCGATCGGATCCGTTGACGAGATATTCGAGCGTGCCCTCCCAAGTGTATTTGCGGACCCGTTTGCTGCCCGTCGGCCGCGGACTGAAGCGGAGCGACCCAAATGTGCGCTGGAAGTTGTCGCGCCTGACGAATCCGATCTCCGGCGTGAAGTTGTCGCCGACCTTGAGGTAATCGATTTTTGCCCCGTAGCGATCGGCCGCGTACTCGAGGCGGGCCTGCGCGCTGTTGTTGTCTTGTTGGTGCGCGTCCGTGACGGACGTGGCGTAGTAGCCGCTGGCGTTGACATTCTCAAAGAACGAGAACGCGGCGTCCGCGCCAAACGCCTGGTTCGCGTGGCCTGGCGCGACCGTTGATTCCGAGCGATTCGTGAACATCACACCAATGGTGCTGCGCCGCAGCACGTCCCGCCTGACGCGGGCCACGGTGAAATTGGTCGCCGGCGTCGTCGACACCGAGTCATTGGCGGTTTCGAGATTCATCAGGCCGATGGTGAACTTTTCGACCTTGCCGGTGAATCGGCCGCCGACGACGATCGGCACGACCCGACTCCCGCTCAGGCCGATGCGCCGGCTGTAGAAGAGAGACGGCGATCCATTTGCGGGCGACGAGTTCCCGCTGCCGGGCGCGGTAGGGGTGCGGCCGAAGTCGAAAATCCCCCGGCCCTCGAGGAAGAAGTCTCGCTTTTCGGGGAATTGAAGCGTGAACCGCGTCAGGTTCACCTGTTGTTCGTCCACCTCGACCTGCGCGAAATCCGTGTTGACGGTGACGTCCGCCGTCAGGTTCGCCGACACGCCATACTTGGCGTCGATGCCGGCAGCGGCCTCGGGGTGATTCGTGAGGATAGGCGTGCGCGCAATATCCGAGGTCAGCCGCGAAATGCCGTACGGCTTGATCTCGACGTTGCTGCCGGCAGACGGCAGGTCCAGTCCAACAAGCGTGGCCGCCATCGAGAGGCGAAAGATCCCGCCCGGAACGCCGGCCGAGGCCGGAATCGGCACGAGATGCGTCCACTCATTGCGTCGCCGGATGACACGCCGGATGTTGATGCCCCAGATCTGCGCCGTGCCGGATTGGTAGCGAAGCGACTTGAAGGGAATCACCATCTCGACCGTCCACCCGCCCTCGAATCGACCCGTGCGCACGTCCCATACCGGGTTCCAGTCCACGTTGAGATTGCCTTCATCGGTGACCGCCTGGTCGGCTCGTGCGCCGAGCGGGTTGGTATAAAAGAGGTATCCGTTCCGGCGATCGTGGAACGTATCGAAGATCACGCCGAAGGTATCGTTCTGGCGAAGCTGGGTCGTGTCGCGCCGCAACTCGTTGGCAATCCACTGCTCGGGCGGCGCCGTATCCCAGCAGCGCGCGGCAACATAAATATTGCTGCCGTCGAACATCACCCAGGTTTCGGTCCGTTCGGTCGCGGGTGCGCGCTCTCGCGGTACCTGCTGAACGAAATCACCGGCCGGCTGCATCTGCCGGTACACCGATTCGTCGAGCGTTCCGTCCATCTGCAACGGTTCATCGAGCCGGATGGCCCGGACGGTCGCACGCCCGGCTGCGTCGCGCGATACCGTGGCGGGTGCGAGAGGCGGCGGCGGACCGTCGATCGCGGGAGCACCGGGACTGACAGTCTGCCCAGGCAGCGCCTCAGCGCACACCGATCCGGCCACCAAAACAGAGATGATGACCATCCGACGACATTGGCGCGATGCAGGTCGATGTTGACTCGACACGACTGCTAGCGTTTGGCTGCCGGAGGGTTGGCGTCGAGTTCCGGCAAGGCCCACTTCCTGCAGGCGCGCAGCATGTCGTCACTCATACGACTGCCCCGCAGGGCGCGTGATAGGAGCAAGCCGCCGATGGCGAGGGCCATCGTCGCAAGCGCACGCTCGCTGGCCGTAATGCCGGTCAGCGGTGGTACGTGCGCTTCAAACGCTCCGACGCGCAGCTGGAAGGACTCGGCAAAAGCATGCCGGACCTGATCGGGGGCTCCGACCATCTCCGAGAGAACTGCTGGATAGGCGCAGCCGTTTTGCTCGTCGCGATGGCTGACGCTGACATATCGCTCGAGCGCCTTCTGTACCCAGTCGAGGCCGGAGAAGTCTTCGAGGCCCGAAAGCCATGGGCCGGGTACGTCGCCCAGCATGCTGCGAATGACCTCGACGTCCATCGCAGTCTTGGAAGAAAAATGGGCGTAGAATCCGCCGGTCGTGAGCCCGGCTCCCTTCATGACGCGAGGTACGCTCGCGGCGCGAAGTCCTTCGCGCCGGGCGATCTTGTCCGCCGATTTCAGAATCCGCTCGTGTGTTGCGCGTTTCTTGACGGCGCGCTGAGTCATCCGGCGCGGACGGACCTGCCGACGGGTGCGCCGCGCCAGAGTTCGGCCTGGCATAATTCCAGATAGTATCATGACCATCATATGAATTCGAACGCGCGGCATGGACGAGCGATCCACAGTCACCACCGCTCCCAGCCAACCTCCATAACTCCGGCCACCTTGATGATGTCACCACCCGCTCGTTCGTAAAGTTCTGTGCGCGTGGTCGCAGGAAGTACAGCTTGAACATGGACGCCCCTCGACCCGACTTCGGCGGCCAGGCCTTGCGAAAGCGTCATCAGGTAGGCCTTTGTTGCCGGGTAGACGCTCCGGGCATATTCAGCGAGCAGCGCCAGCAGTGGCGGCAAGTCGACTTAAAGGCCGGTGAGGTCCGGCTGGACCCCGGTACGACGAAAAACCTCGAGGGTCGTGTCTTCTACCTGACGTCCGAGTTGAAGGAGCTGCTGAAGGCGCAACGCAAGGTTGCCGATCGCATTCAACGTCGGAAGTGCATGATTGTCCAGCACGTCTTCTTCACGACCTGCCCACCAAAGACGGCGACGTTGGCTTCTGGTCGGGCCATGCGATCGCGCCCAGCGGCTTCTTCCACGCGTGATGCCGCGCCCGGATCGTTGCCGGCTCTCCCGGCAGGATCCCGCACGATTTCCGGCGGACGGCCATCCGGAACATGCTCCGCGCCGGCATCCCCGAACGCGTCGCGATGAAATTAAGCGGGCACAAGACGCGTAGCGTCTTCGATCGCGATAATGTCGTGGGCGATGGAGACCTGCGGGAGGCGTCGGACCGGTTGGGGCACAATTTTAGGCACAGTACGGCCTCGGTGACCGGTCGAGCCAAGCGAAATACGCAAAATCCTTAGCAATTTCTATACGGTGAGGTGGCCGAGAGGCTGAAGGCGGCGGTTTGCTAAACTGAAACTCGCCTCTCGACCAACCTCGATTTTCCTCGTAAATTCTTCACTTTTCTCCACTTCTCCGATCGAACGAATTGGCCCGCGTTGGCTCTGAAGGCGCTATTTTGGCGCAGGGACAATCTTAGGGACAGCAGTTCGCTGACGCCGAAGAGCCTCGATGACATAGTCGCAGGCGACGAATTCCCGCGCATTCGAATCGTTTGGTTACAGCTTCCACGCGGCGGGGACGCGAGGATCGGGAAGGTAGGTGCAGTAGGTGCCAGTGCGAATGGTACGTTCGAGGTGCGCCCCCAACCGAGGATGTTGGGCACGGATGCGCCCCATGGCTTGTCGAACCGCACGCGTCACACTGGCTCTGGCGCGCTCTGCCGCAGAACCGACGCGTCGATCGCGTCCTCCGAGTCCAACCGCGCGGGACAGCTCGCGCGCGAGGAAATCCCGTTCGGCCTTTGCCTGCGCCGCCCGTGATGTGTCCCCCAGTGCTCGCGCTTCCTCCAGATCGTCCTCAATCTCTGTGAGCCGCCGGCGGTACGCGTCCTTGGCGCGCGCATCGAGCATCTCGCCGGCATCGCCTGCATCTCCATGCCGCAAGCCCGGCTCCGCGACATGAGTTGAGCCAGCAGGGCCCACCCGCGCGACGGCAACGAGATCTACGACATGGAACTCTCGTCCCGGGCTGCCGAGCAGCCGGGCCAGGTACTGTACGCCCCTCATATCTCGAAGGCGTACGATTTGTCCCTCGAAGGCCAGCAGCCAGTAATCGCCTTCGCGCCGGAAGACATTCTCAGCATCTCTGTGCGCGCTGCCGGCCACAGTCGGACGCGCCGGTGACGTCGAGGCGTCGATTCTGTCTCGTGGCCGCTCGCCCATGGCGTCCGCCGCTCGAGCCGCTTGAGAGACGGCGCCGATGCGTTCAAATGCGGCGTGAGCCGCTCGGAACTCCAGGATGGCGTGGGCCTCATTCCCTTCGGCACGATGTGCGTGCGCGAGTCCCATTCGTCCGAGTCCGGTTTCGTAGGGCGCGCCAATTTCTCCCCACTGATGGACGGCGGTCTCGAAATCGCCTCGGGCCGCCGCCATGTCGCCAGCGGCCAGCCGTACCTGTCCGCGCGCGAAGACGGCGGCGGCCGCGAGCGCCTTGCTCTCGAAGACGGCCGCCACGCGCGTGAGTTCGTCGGCGGCCGAGCGCGCCCGGTCGATGTGCCCTCCGGCAATCTCAATCTCTACTTGCGCCGCGAGGAGCGGCGCCCGACGGAGGTCTGAATTGGGCGGCCACTCCTTCGATGGAACGTTCAACGGATAATCCAGGGCTTCTCGAATCAAGGCTGTCGCGAGCGGCACCTCACCTTGGGCCAGACGCACCAGCGCAAGGCCCGGCTGCGGATCCCACCCCGCTTGGTGCGCCGCCAGGAACGCCTCTTCCGCGCCGCGAAGATCTCCGGTGTGCAGGCGAATTCGACCGAGCTCGGTCAGCGGCCATCCGAATTCCCGTCGCAGGTACGGGCGCAGTTCCTCACACGCGCCGAGCGCTTCCTGCTCCGCCTCACGACATGACCCACGCAGCCGAAGGATTTCTGCGCGATGTACGCGGCAGCGGCCGTGGATACTTCCCACGGGCTGACCCTGGCGCCACCGTTCCATCGCCTGCGTCCACTGCTCGGCAAGGTCGTACTGTGCGACCGCCTGAAGCGCACAGACCACCTCGCAGTAGACCACGCCCGTAGACAGCGGATCGAGCTCACCGGACATCGTCGCGACTGCCGCTTCGTTGAGGAGGTCCAATCCGCGCGCGACGTCCCCTTCCAGGATCAGGCTGCGCGCCTCCGCGATCCGGCCGAGCGTCACGGCCGCCGGGTCGCGGCCCGTGCCGACGTGGATGGCTCGACGGGCCCACTCCCGAGCGCGTCCGAAATCGCCGGACAGCAGCCGTTCGTAGCTCCGCACCACTGCGATCCACGCATGAACGGGCGTGTCCTCCTCCCCCGCGAGGAGTCGCTCGGCCCGACTCGCCCAGCCGCGAATCGGGGCCAGGAGGGCCGTGTCAAACAGCAGATGGAGGGCGACGCGCACGGCCGCGCCGGCCGCCATGAGATGGTCGCCCACCCGCAACCCCTGTGCATGCACCCGCTCCCACGCATCGATCGTGGCGTCGACATGACCGGCGGCGTACGCGCAGTTGGCAAACACGGCGAGATCCGGCGGCTCCAGCGGCTGACGCGCGTCCGCCTGAACAAACAGTGCATAGGCCTGTCGCCAGTCGCCGTCCGCGGCGGCGCCATGCGCACGTTTCAGGAGCGGGGCTTCGGTCACCTCATGCATTGTCGACTCGGGCTGTGGGCGGCAGTGCTCGCCCCGTGCGGGATTGTAACGACGATTGTTCCCACCGTAACACGCCTCGTTACGCCTTCTTGTTGAAGGCCCTCCAGTCGGTGAGAGTTCTGGAGCCGCCCCGGCCATCCGCTATTCGTTGGTCTGAAGCGAGTTTCGCTGCATGAGAGGCGCCCATGTCAATGTCAAGGTCCGGTACGGTCCGAGCGAACGGGCAGGAACTCTACTTCGAAGTCCACGGTGAGGGACCACCGCTCGTACTGGTCATGGGTATCGGGTACGACGCCACGCTGTGGACACTCGCGCAGGTGCCCGCGCTGTCCCAGATGTTCCAGGTGGTGATCTTCGACAACCGGGACGTCGGCCGCAGTTCGAAAGCCGCGGCCCCCTACACCATCGCGGACATGGCAGATGACGTCGCCGCGCTGATGGACGCGCTCGCCATCAAGCGAGCGCACCTGCTGGGCCTCTCGATGGGGGGCATGATCGCCCAGGAGTTCGCGCTGCGGCATGCGGATCGCCTGCACCGATTGGTGCTGAGCGGTTGTGGCGCGGCGCCCGCGCGAGCGGCGTTCGATCCGATCCGGACGTGGAATTGGGTGAAGGCCAACGACCAGAGCGGCGAGGTGTTCGCCTGCCAGCAGTTCACCTGGCTCTTCTCCACTGCCTTCCTGCGCAACAAGGAGGCGGTGCAGCAGACCATCAGCATGTTGACGAGCAACCCTAATCCCGTTGGCCCTGAGGGCTACAACCGTCAAGCGCAGGCGTACCTTGGGTATGACGCGCTCGACCGGCTCGCCGAGGTCAAGTCGCCGACCCTCGTGATCGTCGGCGAGCAGGATTTGCTCACGCCGCCATGGATCTGCCGCGAGGTCGCCGACAGAATTCCCGGTTCCCAATTCGAGATTATCAAGGGTGATGGATCGTCACATGTGGTGCCGATTGAGCGCCCGGACGAGTTCAACCACTTGGTGACGAGGTTCCTTGTCGCCTCTGAGCCGGCCCTCGCGTCGGCCGCGGGCGCTGAGCGACCGGCGATTGGTGCCCAAGGGACGATGAAGATGACCGTGTAGGTGTGATCAAGCGGCAGGCGCGAGACTGCAAGCCGGGAAGTCACATTACGTTGAGGAGGGTACATGAGAACGATCGCTTCGGTCATTACGGCGGCGGCCATTCTGTCGGGTGGCGCGTCCATCATCGTCACCGCGCAGACCTCTGCGCACGTCGTTCAGACACCGCAAGAAGTGCAGTGGGGCCCCGCCCCGCCGCTCGTGCCGGCCGGTGCGCAGATCGCCGTCCTCGCGGGCGACCCCGGCAGGCCCGCCCCATACACTGTCCGCCTAAAGTTTCCCGCGAATTACTCGATTCCCGCGCATTCGCATCCCACGGACGAACACGTCGTGATCGTGCGTGGCGCCCTGACGTTCGGGATGGGCGACAAGCTGATGAAAACGGCGAGCGGCAACAAGACGCTTGGCGTCGGCGGCTTCGCATTGATGCCGGCGAACATGAATCACTTCGCGTTCACCACCGCAGCCGAAACCGAGATCGTCCTCTACGGCCAGGGCCCGATCGATTTCAAGTATGTGAATCCCGCCGACGACCCGCGCAAGGTCAAGACCTCTACCCGATAACGTCGCGTCGTGGCGACGGCATCGTCTACGTGACGGGTCCGGCAGGATCAGGACAGACCACGACGCTCAACGACCCCGGAGTGAATATGTCGACCGCCCAGGTTCCCGAGCCTCTTTCAGTCGAAAGTTTGGAGACACTGCCGGGGAGCTTCTGCCCAGCGCGCTCGATCGCGCGGTGCGAGCGCGATCTGAGGAACGCAGCGGTCCGATAGGACCGGCGCCTGCCGGCGACCCGTCTATGGTCCGTATCGGCATGTGCTTCAAATCTACAACGCGCAACTGGCCAGAGAAGCGGATGCCAGCACAGCCGAGCAAGGCGCCTTGTGCCAACCACTTGCTGACATGTCTGTCTGCGAAAAGAACCGCTGCATTTCGAGCCACGCTTTCGGGGCGCGGAGCGACGCGGTCTCAAGCCCGGTTCCGGCGGCTGGCAGGGACGATTTTGGGGACAATTCGGAGGTACCGACGCTTCCCCCGTAAACGAAAGCCTGTCGTATACTTAGCTTTCTCGCGCGGTGAGGTGGCCGAGAGGCTGAAGGCGGCGGTTTGCTAAACCTACCGGGCTCCGAACAACATCTCACGAATCACGCCAGATTTCACGGTCTCCGGCCAAAAACCTCTCGATTGCGACTCTGTCCCGCCGTGTCCTGATCCGCTGTTTGCCGACACCATCACTGCACAATTTGCTGCACAAGCGTGTAGGTCGGGCGACGGGACTGGACCGACTGTCGCCTCGATTGTGGTCAGGAGCGCGTCGCCCGAAGACCAGGCTGCGAAACTTCTTGGTGGGGCCGGCGCGCCGGCACGGGTTTCGGTACGTGCCCGCGGACCGCATTGGTTTTCTGCAAAGGGGAGCCAGATGTCGCTGTGGTGACGCGACTTCCAGAAGTCGGGCGGGATGAGGTGATTGAACACATTGATGTCGCCGAATCGGTCCAGAGCGAGCGTGGTGCTGGCGAATCCACCGCCGGCCGGCGTTGCTAGAACAGGCCGCGCAGCGGGGGCCGTGACCATGATCGCGACACCGAGGAACATCACTGACGTGAGCTTTCGTCGCTTTGCTCTGCTCCGTTCGAGTTCGCGTCTCCGGTTCGAAAATTTCCGGCCGTGATCCCTCCACCGGCGAAAGCGCGGATTGGGCGTGCCGCGATTCGTGGCGGCGGCTGTGCCTCTGACCCATCCCTCTATGAACACCGACGGACGGCGATCCGGGCAACCGGCCTACGCGCATGTCAAGCCGCTCCAGCGCTGGGCCAGCGGCCGGTTGCCAAGTGGGTTCGCGCGATCCGGAGTGCATCGAGTCATCGCCGCACCATTTCGAAGCGCTCGATCGAGCAACCCGAATGGCTGATGTACGAACCTGAACAGCGGTAGATCGTCGCGCCCCTTGACCGATCGACGGTGCCGAAAATGCCTGTCGGCGTGCTCCTGGCGATAATGCTTCCCGCCACGCATAGCGCGGTGCCGTCACTCAACTGTTCCATGACGTCAGGGCCGTCGTAGTCCCAGACGGTCGCCGGCCTGATCGCGAACATGGCCTCGCCCGTCGCTGCGACGACGCCACGAAAGCTGTTCCCGCTACCGTCACGAGCGTTCACGAAATCGACTCCTGAGAGAGACACACTCAAGTCGGGCCCCGTCTGTTCAACGCTTGCGGTATAGATGCGGCGCTTGAGCGGCTCCGGAAACCCGGGCAGGCACGGACCGCTGGTGCCCTCTGCGCTGACGGTCAGCGTGTACGTTCCGCTAAGGTCGATCCTCGGTCGGCTGGCCACCATCTCAAACGACAGCGAACCATGGCTGGTGACGTTGACCTGTTGCGTCCTATCGAGATAGCCATCCAGGGTCGCCCGCACCTCCACCTGTCCCGCAACACCGTAAAGCGTGTAGTAGCCGCGGGCGTCGGTAAGCGCGATAAGACCTTCCCCCACGCCAGAGATTACGATCACCGTGGCCTTCTCCAGTCCGATGCCGTTCTCCGAGACGGTGCCCGCGAGGCGGAAGGTACCTTTGGGGAGGACGACTATCGTCGCCTGATCCGTCCGCCCGTCGAAGCGAGCCGTCACCACTTCTTCTCCACGCTCTCTGCCCGTGGCGAGGCCGGTTGCCGTCACTGAGAGCACTGCGCTGGCTGCGCCTGAGCGAACCGTCCATTCCGCCTGGCCGGTCACGTTTTCGACGGAACCGTCGGACTTGGTCGCATTTGCAATCAGCTGAACGGTTGCGCCCGGCGGTATCTCTGAAGGCACGACGAGTGTGAGGCCGATGGTGGTGGTGACCGGGCCAGACGGCGATGGACTGGTGGAACTTTTGTGGCAGGACACCAAGCCAAGAACGACCGCGGAAGCCGCAACCAACGCGAGGTGGCGACGAGATCTCGTACACATGGTCACTCCTTAGTGGCACCGATGTCACTGAATGAAGTTCAGCGTCTCGGGCGAGGGGCCGAGCAGCGGCACCTCGAAGAACTGCGTCGGCGTCGGATGGATCGTGATCGCGCCATGCGAGGCGAAAAACACCGCCAATTGCTCCTGCGCACCGAGCGAAATCGTTCGGACCGTCGCGTTGGGGCTGGTCGGCTGCGCCGCGAACAAGTGGGGGTTCTTCGGAATCGTGGGATCAGTGGCGAACGCGAGATCGTGGCGGTAGAATACCGACTGATTTGCCAGACTCCCTTCCCGGATGAGCGCGCTCATACCAGGATTGACCGCCTGCTGATCCCCCTTGGCCAACTGGTACAGGATCGACTTGGGAAAGCTCCCTGGCAGCGGCTCCGCGCGCAGGTACTTCGCCCACGGAACAGCGCTGATGCCCGGTTCGGCCGCCATCTCGGCCCACTCCAGCGCCCTCTGGATTCCGATCGCGCCCGCGACCGTGTTGATCATGACAGGCAGATCGCGGAGCGGCTTGTTCTCATTGAAGTACGGCGCCGCAGTCGCCACGCCATCGATCGACGTAATCCCCTCGGCGTTGACCAGCGAGGGGATTCGAGCCTGCAGTGCCGCGCCAATCGCCGACCGGCGGATCGGCTGCCATCGTGCATGCTCGGGGATCACGCCGGGGGGCGACACGAATGCCGCCACCGACACCGCCGGGTCGAGAGCCACGAAGCTCGCCCCCATCATCGTCCCCGCCGATGCGCCCACGTAGTAGACACGCGTCGGATCGATGTCGCTGACCCAATCGCCGTCAACGTCCATACCGACCTGAATCACTCGAACGAGCTGCATCAGGTCGATCACCATTTGCCTGTAGGTGTCGCGCAACGAGATCGTCCACGTGCGAGGCGCGGCCGCTTCCGAGCCTTCCAGAGGCGAGTAGATGCCATCCCCGTTCTGGTCGACGCCCCGGCCGGCGTCGGGGAAGTTCAGCGTCGTCCCGTCGGTCCTGGTGACCACGAGCCGGCCCATGGGACCGAAGCCCTGTCCGACCTGGCTGATGCCGATCGTGGCGATGCCATGACTGGCCATCTTCGACGCGAAGTTGGTCGTCGTGATGTGCTGGTTCGTGCTGGTGCCTCCCCCGGTGAGAACGATCGGCCAGCCGGCGGGCGGCTTGGGCCCGGACGGCAGGTACAAGGTGAAGTAGACGGCGGCCTGTCCCTGGACGGGCGGAGTGGCGGCCAGCGTTCCGACAGTAGGAATGTACTCACCCGGATGCACGAGGTAGTCGGGCGAGACGTACCGTCCGTAGGCAATGGTGGCGACCGCACCTGGAACCGCATCGAGTTGGGCCAGGTTGATCGGGAGATCCGCGAATGCCAGCGGGCTGACGGTCGTCTGTTGCTTGAACACGACGCTCTTCACATCGGCCCGGTTGAACACGGTGCGCTCTCCGGCGGGCCCCACCAGGAAGTCGGCCGCTGCGGGAATCCCCGCGTCGATGGTGTCGCGGATTCTTTCCATCGGCGACGTGATCGTCTGTGTCGTGAACCCGGCGGCGGTGACGACGTGCCCCGGAGGAACTCCGAGCGCGTGTGCGGCGGCCAGCACTTCGTCGAGCTGTGTCGCGTACCACGGCGGCGTGGCGGTCGAATAGTTCTCGAACGACTTCGTCTTCTTGACGTGTTTACCTCGGGTGTCGAGGACGTCCCTGGTGACGATGACGCCGTATCGGCGGTGCTGATCGAGCAGTCGATCGACCTCGAAGTGGAGCGTGTGAGTCGCGACGTCCCAGACGACCTGGTTGATGCCGATGCGCTCACCGCCAGGGGGGTTACCCGGAAGGGTGCTCTGGAGACTCACCACGAAAATCGAGTCGTTTGTGACCGTACGCAGATCGATCTCGCCACTGAACGGCAGCGAGACGCGCGTCTGGAGTCCCCACCCATCGAGCGTGTTGACGACGTCGAGGTCGTCGCAATCGGAGGGTTGCTGCATGCAATCGGGATAAGGATGTGCGAGACGGCGGCCGGTGTTGTGGCTGGCGTCCTCGACAGTGAAGATGTCGGAGGGGAAGGGTCCGCTCTCGGGTGCGCCGAGATTGAACAGCGCGAACACGTGCCGGTTCGGCGCCACGGCGGCTTTCCCGATGACTCCTGGATCGGGGGCGGCCAAAGCCAGCACCAGGATGCCCGCACCGCGGACGAAAGTCTTTGCCATGTTGTCTCTCCTCTCACTCGCCGGGTTGACGTACTGCGACGGTGACCCTGGTTGACGAACTCGCGGGGAGAGTGGGCCACCTTGCGGACGACTCAGGTCGAATAAGGCGTAGACGCGCCTGGCCGAGGTTTGAGAATTCGTTAGTCACACCGGCCAGACTCGCAGGCAATGCCGCGATCACTGTCGTACTCGCGAGAACTGTGCGCTTGAACATGGTTCCTCCGTCGATCGCGCACGCAGAATCAGCGTTTGTCACGAGGTTCGCAAGCGGCAAGACGCCGCACGGGCGGCCGTGCCGCCTAATGCCTCGAATTGCCGCGCCGCAGCGACGGATCTACAATGCCGAGCCAAGGCAGGCAGGCCGAATGACTGAGCCGGAGTCGACCCCATCTGCAACGCGGCCGGACGCTCCTACAGCCGAACGCCTGGACTCGTGGAAGGACATCGCTAGCTACCTGAAGCGTGACATCAGCACGGTGCAGCGGTGGGAGCGGCGCGAGGGCATGCCCGTGTACCGTCACCAGCATGACCACCGCGGATCGGTGTATGCCATTCGTTCCGAACTGGATCGTTGGATCGCCTCACGCAGCATTGCCGTAGAGTCAGCTGGATCGGTCGAGCTCTCGGACGCCGCGTCGGCCCAGCCCACCAGATCCGGACCACAACACCGCTCATGGCGGCCGGTGGCAGCCGCGGCGGTTGTGGTTGTGCTCGCCCTCGGCTTCGGCGTCTCTCGAGTATGGCGGCTGGCGCAGCAGGGGCCACCGGGCATCCGATCCATCGTCGTACTGCCGTTGCAGAACCTTTCAGGCGACGACTCGCAGGAATACTTTGCCGACGGCATGACCGAGGCGGTGATCGGCTATCTCACCTCGATCCGCGGATTGCACGTGATCTCGCGCACGTCGGCCATGCAGTTCAAAGGCACGCAGCAGTCGGTGCCCGAAATCGCGCGCAAGCTGTCGGTCGATGCGATCGTGGAAGGCTCCGTAATTCGTGCCGCCGACCGCGTCCGCGTCCACGTGCAGATGATTCGCGGGCAAACGGACGAGCACGTGTGGTCAGCCACCTATGATCGCGAGCTGCGCGACGTGCTGACGCTCGAAACTCAAATCGCGTTTGCGATCGCGCGGCAAGTCCAGATCACGGTCACCGCCGAGGACGACGGTCGGACGGTTCCACGTGCGGTCGCCGCTGACGTGTATGACAATTATCTAAAGGGCCGATTCGCGCTGAACCGCAATACCAGAGCCGGAGCGACAGAGAGCATCGGGTACTTCGAGGCGGCGCTTGCAGCCGATCCGTCGTTTGCGCCGGCCTACGCGGGCATCGCGTCAGCCTACACGGACCTCGGTCTTGTCTTGGTCGGTGGTGGCCCACCGCGCGAAGCGCGTTCCAAAGCCATCGCGGCAGCGCGCAATGCCTTGGCGCTGGATCCGAATCTGATTGAAGCTCACGTCCGGCTCGGGGATGCCCTGCAGAAAGATTGGCAGTGGAAGGAAGCGGAAGCCGAATTCCGGCGCGCGGTCCAACTGGCCCCGAATTCGGCAGTGGCGAACGCCATGCTCGCCAGGTATCTGATCTGCCAGGCACGGTTCGACGAGGCGATTGCTGCCGCGGAGAAGGCTCGGAGCCTCGATCCGCTGGCGCTTCGTGCCGAACACCTTGGATGGATTCTTTTCATGAGTCGCCGCTACAAGGAGGCGACTCGAGCAATTGAGGACGTGCTCGCAACTCGTCCCGATGACGCAACAGCGCTGTGGGAACTCGGGTTCGCGCGCCTGTTTGCTGGCCAACCGGGACCAGCAATCGAAGCGCTGGAGCGAGCTGCGGACATCACCAACCGTGGCGCGGCAGTGCTCGGTGTACTTGTGCAGGCTTATGCCGCCGCCGGACGTAGCTTCGACGCCTCGCGGACACTTGACGAGATCCACCATCGTCAGGCGAGCGAGTATGTGCCGGCTGCAGCACTCGTCAACGCGTATGTGGGTCTGCGCGACCCTGACCAGACGCTTTTCTGGCTCGAGCGGGGCATCACTGAGGGGTCAACCATCGTGCAGTATCTCAAGGTGCATCCGGGCTTTGACTTCATTCGCAGCGATCCGCGCTTCGCAGGGCTGGCGCGGCGCGTCGGGCTCGCTGAATGAAAACCTCGTGACCAAACTGAAGATTGCGAGGCCCCGCATTCGGCCGCCATCATCAAGTGAGTGGCGGAAGACCAGACGCCTTGCAGACGATCGTCCTGCCCAATTCACCGCACAAATCGCTAGTTGGAGCCTATTCCCTCGATTTCGGGCGGTTCCGAAAACCGCCATACGTATTCAGCCGAAATCGCGTGAGAACAAGTGCCAATAGACATAAACTTACCAGATTCGGTGAGGTGGCTGAGCGGCCGAAAGCGGCGGTTTGCTAAACCGTTGTACGGGCTTAAACCTGTACCCAGGGTTCGAATCCCTGCCTCACCGCCAGTTACGTCGTTCTAGCCATTGATCTTTCCTTCGGAGGCCCTCTCCGTCTCCAAATTGTCTCCAAGAGATTTTCGGGAAACGGCGCGTATGTAGTGTCCGCCTTCAGGCGGACCGTTTATCGGACAGGCTTACCGCTCGCCAGACACGTACGCTCGGGCTTCGGCCAATGCCGGGCGCGTAGCGTCTCCTTCGGAGGCAAGTTCGAGGAGGCGGCGATAGTAGCTCGCAGCCGCTTCCCGGTTGCCCGCCTCCGCGGCAGATCGCGCGGCGCCGGCGAGCGAACGGAATCGGCCCGGCACGACCTGGAGCGATCGCTCGAACTCGCCGAACGCGTCGGATGGCCGCCCTGCCTCGAGAAGAAGCTCGCCGAGTAACTCGCGCATGGGAGAGAGCCGGTTCTCCATGGCGACATGCTTTTCGGAAGCGTCCTCACGATCGGCGGCCTGGCGCATCAGGGCGATCGCGCGGCCAGAGTCCTTCCGCGCAAGCTGCAGCCATGCAGACGCCGCGATCTCGAGAATGCCGACCTGCTCGGCCCAGTACGGATCGCCGGCCGCGGAAAGCTCCTGCCCAAGCCTGGCGATCGTGGTCAGGTCGCTCCCGGCCGATGCGACGTCCCCCATCCGGGCCTTTCCCATGACGCGCGCGAACCAGACGATAGCCTCAGCCTGCTTGAAGGGGGTGACGAACGGTTGGAGCGCCGCGGCCTCCGCCCAGGCGTGGCGTTCGAGCGCGTACCTGACGGGAATCGCCGCAAAGGCCGTGTGGGCGGTTATGGATCCACCGGAGGACGTGGCCCCCGGCGAATTGCGCACGTCGACGATAGCTGCCGCTTTCTGGTCCTGTGCGAGCTGAAGGTAGGCGTTCACGAGAAAATCGAGCGGATGATAGCGTCCGACGATCGCGCCTTGACTTGCCGCGAGCTTCGGGTCGTTGCCGATGGCGTAATCGCGATTCGCCTGGTCGGCGGCCAGGTTCGAGACGATAGCCTCCCGCCACATCCCCAGCGTCGAGAAGATGTGCGACGGCATGTGAAGAGCATGCGGCGCCGATGGCGCGAGCGTCGCGTACCGCCGGGCGGCGGGCAGACCCCGGGCCGCGATCGGTGCGTAGTCGTACGCGTGAATGATGTAATGAACGGCACCCGGATGGTCCGGCTGTTGCCGTTCGATCGCTTCCAGGATGGCTGCCGCCTTCAACTGTCGCGCATAGGTCTTGTCGGTGAGATCGACGGCCTCGAGCAAGGCGAGCCCGTAGAAAGCCGCGGCCTCCCGATCATTCGGGTCACCCGCATGGAGGCCGGCCATCGCCGCTTCGTACTTCTTCGTCCGTGCGTCTTGCGAAATCCGGTCGTAGCCTTCGAAGAACGCGGCCAGCGCTTCGATCCACTGGCGTTCGCGCGCCGTAGCGGTCGCGGCCCGGCGGCCCCGCTCGATCGCTTCCCATCCCTGTGCGAGCAGGGCCGGTGGAAAGGGCGCGGTGAGAGGGTTCGGCCGCTGACTGATGGCCAGGCCCCAGTACGCCATGGCACACGACGGCTCGCGGTCGATGATCTCCCGAAACGTCTTGTCCGTTTCCGGGTAGAAGAACGAGTGCAGCAGGGCGACGCCGCGATTGAACTGCGTGCGTGCCGTCTCGCTGCACGAGATGTCGAAATCGACGGTTCCGAATGTCCCACTCGTGGTGTGTTCTGCATGCCCGCCCTGGTCCTGCGCGAGGGCCGGATGCGCGAAGGCGAGATGGAAGCCGCCGGCGCACCACGCGCCGAGCAGCGCCGCAGCAAGTGTCTTCCGGAAGTTCACGACGTCCTCCAGCTTTATCGTAGCAGGTGGCCGGCGCGCCCGGCAGGGTATCAGAGCCAGCGGCGCCGTTCGAAACAGCGGCACTCGAAGCGCCCCGAGGATTGTGACGAGTACTCCGCCGATCATTGGGACGGCCCGAACGTTGGACAGCGACTGCTCATCGAACGTGGCGAACCGGCTCACACTGATCGACACATGCCGTAGCACATCCTGGAGGCCATACGTTGCCAGGCGAATCGCCCGCCTGCACCGGGCCGAGATGCGCCGAGCGGATCTTTTCGATAGGCGCAGCATGCGTTCGATTGGAGGCGATACGGTTGGCCATTCTAGCGTGTCAGCGCGGAGTCCCTCTGCTAATCGATCCGGAGGATTGCTATAAAACTCGCGAGGAGTGGCGGGACGCGGTAGGGCATTGGGTAGTGGGTCATCAGTTGGAATCCGGCTCAGGAATCGCTATCGCGTCCGCATTGAGCCTTGGCGTCGGCTTGCGCGGCGCCGAGATCAACGAATCGCGATCACCGTTGTCCGGGGATCTGTCGGCCTTTTCGTCTGGAGCATGTCCGACTGATGCTTGTGGCTTGACAAAAATCGGCCCGTGCGCAGGACACTCATATGTGCGGACTTCGTCGTAACCCCAGAGACCACGAAAGGTCCACGAGCCTACGAAGCTCAGATCTCTCTGACAATCCGGGCAGATAAAGCACATCGTTGTCCGGAGCCCGCCATGTTTTCGGCATGACCTATCTATTCTAACCCGTCCGACGTTCAAGATTTGTCGGCTGCTGCCGATGACGACACGTCCCGACGGTAGCGACCTTGGCTTTCGAATATGAGGGCGCTCTCGATCTCGCGGAGGACGTCACATCTCCTCCGGCCGGTCGCTGGAAGAAGCGTTCGAGAGATAGCTCAGCTGACGAGGTGTTCCTCAATCTTCCAAGACACCTGCCACTCGCCACCCGGACTCTCGTCGTCTTCGACCGCAAGCCCCTCCTCTCGCGCATGCAGACGCTCGAGGGTCTCCATCTTCTTTGCGACGCCCGACGCCCCGGAGATTACGGCAACGCTCGTATACCCTCCGGCGTAGCACTTTGGAAAGGTTGCTCGGGCGTGGCGTTGACCGCGTCGTGGCGGATGTGTACAACGGTTCGTGACATGTGCGCCTGGAACTCTGGGGAATGCCGTTCAGCGCCGTTCCGGCGGTGTCGCCGAGACTTGAAGGAGACTCCGGACGGTGATCTTGCGGAGGGACGTCGACGTCGCCCTAACGGTACAGGCCGTAACGGTTCGAAGTTCAAATTAAGGTAACGCTGTGCTGGGTGTAGTCAAAGCCCGATCATAAGGGGGACTGAGTCATGCCGAAGACCATTCCATTCTTTCGAGACACACTGACAGTGGATCAGGGCCTGCCAGGGTTGCTGCAGGCCAGTGGCGGGGACACCCTGGTGCTCGGCGCGCGTCTGGTGACGCTGTCGGGGCTCGTGCACGGTTTCAACTACGTGATCGTGGCAGAGGGGCTGACCGTTACGGCGGGTGCTGCGCTGACCGTGAGTGGCGGACCCGCGATCAGCGTCTTCGCGCGCGAACTGCTTGGCGCTCCGCTGGCGATCACCTCCGCTGGTGTAGATGGAGCAAATGGCGTTGCTGGGGAACCCGGCGAAAGCGGAATCATCACGCCTGATGGGCAGGGCGGCCGACCAGAGGTGGGGCCTGGTGGCGATGGCGGTGACGGGAGTGATGGGGAGGATGGAAGTCCGGGCGGGCGGATCACGATTCGATATCACTTCGCGCCGCTGGCGCCAACCGGGAACGTACCGGGAGGCGCCGGAGGGCGGGGTGGCGCAGGTGGGGCGGGCGGGGCCGGCCAGCCGCGCGGAGCGCGGGGGCGGAGCGGGAGGCCCGGAAAGAACGGCCACGCCGGGGTGGTGGACATTCTGGAAGTGCCAGAACACGAAGTGTGGACGCAGCTCGACGAGGGAGCTCGGGAGTGGGCGGCATATCGGGCCGAGGTGGCGGGCTACTTCTTTCGGAAGTTCGACCCCGAATCGCAGTTGCGTGCCCTTGAGGAGGCGTCGAACGCGTTGCTGCTCAACCCCGCGGAACCAAACGCGCTCGCGGTGCGAGACAGGATTGCGAACCGGCAGACGCCGTCCGGCCTGTCGCGAGACCTCGATATCGCACCCGATTTTCGCGCGCTCTCGGCGAACCTGATTGCGGAGCTCGCGGTGGTGCAGAACGCCTTTCAAGCGTACGTCTCGGTGGTGAACCTGGAGACGATCGCGGAGTCCATTCGCGACAACCTGACGCTGATGGAGGGACAACTGCAGAATCGCGTCGTGGAGGCGCAGGCCGATGTCTCGCTGGCGCAGCAGGACGTCCGGATCGCGCGGGCGGAGATCGCCAACATCAATCTGCAGATCAAAGACATCGACGATCAAATCGATGCGATACGCGCGGAGCGGTTCAGCATCGGGGGAATTCTGAAGGACGTGGGATCGATTGCGGGTGTTGTGGCCGGGATGGCGACGGGCGTGGGTGCAATCGTCTCCGTGGCCGGCGGTCTGGCGACCCTGCAGCGTGTGACCGACGGCGTCGACCTGGTGCAGCTCCTCACGTGGCTGAAGGAGAAGCCGGACCCAAACAGCCGGCGGTCCGAGGACATCGAGGAGATTAAGAAACTGGGGGGCGGATTCAAGGACCTGATCGAAGGCACGAACTCCTTCATCAGTTTCGGGAAGGTGATGGCGGACCTGGAGCATGCGATGTCGCTGCCCGGCCAGGATGCGATCGGAAGGCTGCTCAAGCAGCAGGTCCTGCTGACGCGGCAGAAGATGGTGGGGCAGCTGAGAGAGCGGCAGGCGCAGGGGCGGGTTGCGGCAGCGGTGTTGCGCGTGGGGAATCTGGAGAACGAGATTCAGCAGGTGCGCGCGATGCTGGCAAATTGGACCGCCGATGCGGCGTTCTTGAAAGCCGCGACCGATCTGCTGATCCGCTCGGCGCGCGACGTCGTAGATATGGTGATGGAAGACGTCTTCCTCGCACAGAGAGCGCGGGAGATCTACCAGCTGGATCGCGCGTTCGACCTGCGCTTCGACTTCGGTTTCCTGCACCCGGATGTCGACCGCAGCCTGACGCCGGCGACGCGGGCGAGCGCGAGCCTGCTGAGCTTGTCGGGGATGGCGATTCACGTGCTGGCCTGGGATCAGATTTTCGAGCAGCTGAACACCGCGCAGGTTGGGTTCGACGTCATCCACCCGCAACTGAGCGTGACGATCACGGATGCCACTCGGCTGAGGGAGTTTGCAGAGGGGCGCACGCTGGACTTCACCATCGGGCTGGAGGCCGTACCGCAGAAGATGTTCGAGTTGAAGGTGACTGCAATGACGCTGCGGCTGACAGGAGCGACCACCGCGCAGAGCTCGAACGTGTGGGTGACGCACTCGGGCAAGTGGAGCATGAATCGCAGGACCAACGATGGTGTGACGGACCTGTTGTTGTTGCCGCGTTCGGAGCTCTTCGCGTTCAGCTCGGGCTTCGGCACGCTGACGGCGAAGATTCCTGCCAATCCATCGTCCACGGAGCCGGGACCGCCGTTTTCGTTCTGGGGACGCGGCGTGGTGACGACGTTCCGTCTGGAAACGGCGCAGCCGACGCTGATGGACCTGTCGCAATTGAGCGCGATACACGTGACGATCGATTGCATCGGGTATGCGGCGCAGGGAACAGCCGGGCCGCTGGGGGTGCAGGAGGTGAGGCCGGAAGTGCGGTCGTCCCGGGCGGTAATGGTGGGAAAGGCGATCCCGGAGAGCGCGACGACGGGCTGAGACGGAGGAAACAGTTCGCCCGGGCCATTGATACCTGTCTGACTAGAGCTCTCCCTCCGGCACCACGCCCGCGCGGAATCGCGCGACCTGCTCCGCGGTGAATGGCTGGGAGAAGAGCGAGGGCTCGTCGCCGTAGGCCCTGAACAGGTGCAGGATGTAATGCATCCGCTGCCGCAGATCGCACCAGTCCCGGGCGCCGCATTCGCTCGTGCCGGGGGCGCAGGGGTCGTGTTCCTTGACGAATGCCGCCAATGCGGGAGGCGTGGTGTCTTTGAACACCTCAGGCACCGGAGCGTCCAGGTTCCGCCCGAGTGAGAGCACACCATTGGGCAGCGCCAGCACCATCATCGTTTCGGTCACCACCTCGCGCGTGACGGCGACCGCATCTCGCCGGATCCGCGCCGCCACCCAGCCAACGAGGGTCGCTGCGGGATCGTGCACGACACGCGGCCATCGGCGCGATCCGGGAAGCAGGATGTGGAGGACCCGTGCGCCCAGATCCGCGACAGTAACCAGCGGTGCGTCAACGGCTGCCGCGATCTGCGGCTGCAGTCTGATCTGTTCGTGCAGTCCGATTTTCAGGTTGGCGAGCAGGACCCATCCCGCGCGCACGGCGGCCTCCGATTCAAACCGCAGCTGCTGGTAGTGCGCGAAGGCCTCGCGAAGGTAATCCTGTCCGTCCGGCGGCGGACCTGGACGAAGGCCCGTGGCGAACGCCCGGTACTCCGCTGAGTCCGGCCGCGCGTCGACAGGGACGGTGGCAAGAAACCTGGCGAACTCACGGCCGATTTCCTCGAACACCTTGAGGTTGCCTTCCGCGACCGCGGCGCTGCTCCGTTCCAGGGCGTCGAACGGCGTGTGTATCGCCGCGATGACGCGGCCGAAGGTTGTCTCCTGCTCGAAGAGTCCCTTCCGCAGCAGCATCCGGGAGAGCGACTGCAGCGGAGCGAGCACCCACGAACGGCGGCCCAAACGACGCTCGATCCGCTCGAGCAGATCTTCACCGCGGATCGTGCTGCCGGCCTGGCGCGATGCCCAGGTGGCAAACGTGCACCAGTCAGCGCCGGCGCCCGTGCGAGCGCGGAAAGCAGCCGAGAGATCGGCGTAACAGTTGGTGATCTCGAGGTTGCGGATCACACGGTTCCCGATCGCCGCGATTCTCGAGACGTCCGCTTCTGTCGCGACAGGCCTGTGTTCGACCTGGCTCAAGAGAACCGCCTCGTCGCACGAGATCGGAAGAGCTGCACCGGGAGGAATTATCCTCTCCGATCGCTCCTTCCCTCAAGCCCAGGTCGGTCTCTTCAGAGTGTGCCAGGCGAAGCCATGTCTTCGCGTCTACCGCACGCTGAAGGTGAACGTCACCGTCAGGATGAAGGGCGTCGGGATGCCGTTCAGGATGACCGGCGTGTACCTCCACTGATTCAGCGCGTCCATCGCGGCGGTGTCGAGCAGCTTGTGGCACGGTCGCAGCACCTTCACCGACTGTACTCGTCCATCGATGCCGACGATCGCCTCGAGGATCACCGTGCCGGACAGGCGCGCCGCCTGCGCCATCGGCGAGTAGACAGGCTCGACGCGATGCACCAGCGCCGGCGCCTTGATTTGTCCGCCGATGCGAACCGGGACGACGGGAGGGGGCGGCGGAGGCGGCACCGACGAGATCATCCCCCCGACGACGCCGCCGACCACTCCCCCGGGGACGCCGCCTGCAACGCCACCTTCCACGCCGCCCTCGACCGCGCCCGATAGCGTTCCCGTCGTCGCTTCTACCTCGGGGAGCGTGTCGAGCGTCACCGTCATCTGATCGGGCTTCGCAGGCTCGGGCACCACGACCGGACGCGGTGGTTCGACCTGCGCGGGTCCCTTGGGTGGAGGTGGAGGTGGCGGAGGCGGAGGTGGCGGAGGCGCCGGTACCTCCGACACGAACGCCATCATCGTTGTGACATCCGGCAGGTTGTTCGTCGCCTGGAGCACGGGAATGGCGACGACCAGCGTCAGCACGACCGCGTGGAACACGAGGGACGTGATTCTCGATCCTGCCGATCCTTTGAGCAGGGGCCGCTCCATCGTTCCGACGATCAGGTCGAACATGGCCGGTACCTCCGGCTGTTAGCGGAGCAACAGACATACCGCGGGGATCACCGTCTAAGTCATTACGAATCGCCCTGGGAACCCGGCGTTTGCCGGGAATCCGGCATCCGGAGTGGGTGAAACTTCGAGGGCGTGGGAAAATCTGCCCGGCGGGCCTTGCCAAACCGGGGAACGCGGGCGCGATTATCGTCAGCCGCTTCGTGCGGCAGTGCACGGGGCTGCACCAACTCCTCCGTGTAGTATTTCCTGAATGATGGACGCCGCCGCAGGCCGATCGAAGATCGCCACGACATTCGGGATCGTCGCCGCGAGCCAGCCGCTTGCGGCGCGCGCGGGCGTGCAGGTGCTCGAGCACGGCGGCAATGCGATCGACGCGGCCATCGCCGCCAACGCCGTGATGGGCCTCGTCGAGCCGCACATGAACGGCATCGGCGGCGATCTGTTTGCCATCGTCTACGACGCGGCGAGCGGCAAGCTCTTCGGGTTGAACGCGAGCGGGTGGACGCCGAAAGCGCTGACGGCCGCGTTTCTCAGATCACGCGGCGTGTTCGAGATGCCGGCCGGCGGGATCCACACGGTTACCGTTCCTGGTGCCGTCGCCGGGTGGGAGAGCTTGCGCGCGCGGCTCGGCAGGCTGCCGTTGTCCGAGATTCTCGCCCCCGCAATTTTCTACGCGGAAAACGGTTTTCCGGTCTCGGACATCGTTGCCGCGACGTGGGCAGGGCTCGCCGAAAAGCTGGCCGGCGATCCCAACGCCGCACGGACGTATCTGCCGCACGGCCGGTCTCCGCGTGCCGGCGAAGTCTTCAAGAACGTCGAGCTCGCCGCATCATTGCGGCTCATCGCGCGCAAAGGACCGGCGGCTTTCTACAACGGGGAGATTGCCAGCGCGATTCTCGAGCTCTCCAGCCTGCACGGTGGCTCGATGACGGCCGCCGACCTGAGCGGGTTCGAGCCCGAATGGGTCGAACCCATATTCACGACCTATCGAGGCTGGACGGTCTACGAGCTGCCGCCCAACACGCAGGGCATCGCCGCGCTGCTGATGCTCAATCTGATGGAACAGTTTCCGCTTGACGAATACGGATTCCACAGCGCCGAGGCGTTGCACGTGATGATCGAAGCGAAGAAGCTGGCCTACGCCGACATGCTGCAGTTTGTCGGCGATCCCCGCTTCGCGACGACGCCCGTTCCCGCCATGTTGAACAAGGCGCACGCCAGGAAACGAGCGCGGGAGATCGATCCGGCCCGTGCGGCGTCGAGCATCGAGCCGTCGGTGTTCGACGGCCTCACGAGCTCCACCGGCAGCGACACCATCTACCTCGCCGCTATCGACAAGGACGGCACCATCGTGTCGTTGATTCAGAGTATTTATGCGGGGTTCGGCAGCGGCCTCGTTCCGCCTGGAACCGGCTTCGCGCTGCACAATCGCGGAGCGCTCTTCACGCTCGACGAGACGCATCCGAACGCGCTCGCGCCGCGCAAGCGGCCGCTCCACACGATCATTCCGGGGTTCATGCGGAAGGGCGATGTCAGGATCGGGTTCGGCATCATGGGCGGCTTCAACCAGGCCCAGGCCCATGCGCAGTTTGTCGCCAATATCGCCGATTACGGCTGCGACATCCAGCAGGCGCTCGAAGCGGGCCGCTTCACGAAGCCAACCTTCACGGGCCGTGATGTGTATGTCGAGGCGCTCGTCCCCGAGCCAGTCAGGCAGGAGCTCGCGGCGCTCGGGCACGATATCGAAGTCGTGCCGCCGCGGACCGGGACGTTCGGCTACGGGCAGGCCGTGATGAGCGACGGAGCGGGCGTGCACTTCGGCGCGTCGGAGCCGCGGCACGATGGCGCCGCGATCCCCGAAGCGCCGCCGGTTTTCGCGCCCCGGCACGAGCCGGGGAAGCCGAAGCCGGCGAGGAAGGCGATGAAGGAGCAGGAAGCCAGGAGGCCGAGGAGGCCCAGGAGGCCCAGGAGGCAATGACGCGTGGCACCAATTCTGATGTATCTCGAAGACTTTGAAGTGGGACAGACCTATCGGTCGAGCCGTCTGCGAGTGGAAGCCGACGAGATCAAGCGGTTCGCCGCCGAATTCGATCCACAGCCTTTTCACCTGAGCGACGAGGCCGCACGCGCCACGGTTTTCAAGGGCCTTGCCGCGAGCGGATGGCACACCGCTGCCCTGACCATGAAGCTCATCGTCCAAAGCGATTTCAGACCGGTCGGTGGCATGGTGGGAGTCGGTTTCGAGGGGCGGTGGCCGAAGCCCGTCCGGCCTGGCGACGAGTTGCACGTGGAAGCAGAGGTGCTCGAGGTGCGACCGTCCGGGTCGAATCCTGCACGAGGATTGCTGGTTGTGCGCGCCACCACGCTGAATCAAGTCGGCGAGGCTGTGCAGCTTTCGACGTTTACCCTCCTCGTGCCACGCCGAACAGGATAGTTACTTTACGGAAACCCGACCAATCGTCCCGCAATCGCCACGCTGGACCACAGCGCGAGCGAAACGACGGCCACCAACTTGCCCCGCACCGGGCTCCTCGCGGCCTCAGCGCCCATAGCTACTCTGCGGTGGACCCCAAACGTAAAGACGAGCGCCAGGAGCAGGGACGTCATCCTCCAGTTGGGCCAGTCGTTCAGGCCGTACTAGGCAGCGTTTCCATGTCATCTGTGAAGGTGAAGGGTTCGACGGGCCGATGTCAATCCACCTGCCTCACCATCGGCTCGGTGGAAACCACATTGGCAGACAAACCGGCCACACGCTGAACGTGGTTAATCGACACCAAACGCCAGCAGGACGTTGCCGCCCAGAGCCCCCACGCTGATTGCGTACCCGGACCCCACGAAGACCATTCCACCGGCGACGACCGCGCCTGTTGAGGCGATCGAGCCGCCGTGGGCGGCAACCTTGTTGACCGTTTCGAACTCGCGGGCCGTGTTGAACTCCCAGAGCTGTTTTCCGTTGGCGGCCGAAACCGCGTAGAGCATTCCATTGGTCGCCCCCGCGAACACGACGCCTGGAATCGCCGTCGGCGCTGCGCCGAGCGAGACGCCACGCCCCCCGGCCGACGGTGAAGGAACAAAAACCCAGACGCTCTGGCCGGTCGCCGGATTCAAAGCCCCGAGTCCCGCCGCGCCCACCCCGTAGTAGACATTCTGGTTGTCAACCGCTCCGCCCCACACAATGTTCGCTCGACCCCGGCCTCCCGCCGGAGTCGGGCCGGCCCCGGGCACTCCAGGCACTCGATACAGCAGCGCGCCGTTGTTATCCGGATCCAGCCCGAAGACTTCACCCGTCTTCGTTCCAGTCATGAGAACCCGCCTGCCGTTCGGCAATGTCTTGAGGATCGGCGAGTTTCCGATATCCAGATCCGGGCCCATGGGACTCGGGCACGCGTCGCTTCGATTCGGACCGTTGCAGCCTCCCATGAATACATCGTTCTCATGAGCCTGATAGGACCACAGCAGCTTCCCTGTGTTGATGTCCACGGCCATGACGCCATCCGTGGTCTTGGGCGAGGGTGCGGTGGTGGCGTCGCCCGTGCCGAAGTAAACCGCCTGTCGAACCGGATCGACCGTCGGCGAGTTCCAGACGGCGCCTCCGGCCGGTTTGTACAAGACCACTCCGTTTGTCTGCGTCTTGTAGGGCTTCGGCTCGTCGGGAACGACCCATGCTTTCCAGATTTGCTTACCCGTGTTCGCGTCGAGCGCCACAACGCTGCCCCGAGACGTACAGCATGGATAGTCCCGATGGCCGCTGGCGAACTCTTCGGAGGACGACACCGGGACGAATAGCCGTCCGTCATAGAACTTGACGCCTGCGGTGATGCGCGCCACGAAGTGGGGATCGACCTTTGTCTTCCACAGCAATCTTCCGTTTTGCGCGTCCACCGCGTAGACGTTGGCGTGTCCGTCGCCGAAGTACACGGCGTAGCGCGCCGACCCTTGACCGGTGATGGGTCCGATTGTCAGGGCATTCCGCACGATCGAACCATTCTCGTAGGACCAGTAGACGCAACCGGTCGCGGCGTCCAGCGAGTACACGAAACCGTTGTCGCCGCCGACAAAGATGCGTCCGGAAGCCACCATCGGTTGTGCGTTGGCGGACTCGCCGGCCGGATACCCGAACGCCCACTTCAGCTTCAATCGAGGCACTTGCGCAGCCGTGAGGCTCGCGCCTTGAGAAGGCTGGAAGCGCGTGTTTCCAGAATCGGCGCCCCATCCATTCCATGCCGGGCCGTCTGCGGGACTCACGAGCGTCGGATTGTTGCGGCATTGGTTGGGCATGTTCTTCGCATCCCCTACCTTGGCGCTGCCAAGTGGCCGGCCGCTCATGAATTCCGCGACCCGTTGTTTCTGTATCGCGCTCAAGCCCTCGGCATGAATGCTCATCGAACCCGAAACGAGGGAGTCATTGATCCTTTCCGGCGTCATCTCACGAATGGCCGCTGCCGTCGGCGCGCCCTGTACAGGGTTGTTGTGGCAGACCGAACAGCGGGTTTGGAACGTGGCCAGGCCGCTCTCGGTTCCGGGTATTGCGGCGGGTTGGCCCGCTGCAGCGCCGGGCGGTGGCGGTGCGGGCGTCGGCGGCGCCTGTGTCGCAGCCTGGGGGAGGATTGCTCCGACCAGCATCAGGATGTTGAACGCAACCGCAGCGACGGCGATCGACACATGCAGACGCTTCTTCATATGAGCTCCTCGCGCGCGTGCCCGGCGGTCACAGTGCGCTGCATCCTTACCTCGTGCGCCAACAGAAAGTAGCGCAGGTCTTTAGACCTGCCGTTCACGGAAACCCGACCAATCGTCCCGCAATCGCCACGCTGGACCACAGCGCGAGCGAAACGACGGCCACCAACTTGCCCCGGACCGGGCTCCTCGCGGCCTCAGCGCCCATAGCTACTTTGCGGCGGACCCCGAACGTAAAAACGAGCGCCAGGAGCAGGGCCGTCATCTTCACCCAGAAGGCCGGAAGGTAGTAACACTTGACGGCGGACGACATGAACAGCAGAACCCCGGTGGGGATCATCACGGCAAGGCTCACGAGCAGCCACCGCTCGGCGTCCCGGGCCAGTTGCGCCACAGGCTGACGCCGCAATCCAAATCCGAGAAGCCGCAGGTCGACCAGCAACACGGCGCCGCCGGTCAACGCCAGCCCCATGAGATGAATGCTTTCGATGACGGGAAAGAGCCACAGCGAGCTCCGCATCGCGACGATCAGCCCGGCGTTTTCGCACCATTGAAACAGAGGCAACAGGGACATGCGGCTCGCGACACCTCTTCCTGGTCTTACAGCGAGCCGGTCACGCAACCTGCGAGCACATTGACGATTGCAGGCTGCGGCTGCCTGCCGCAATCGAACCAGTCGTACGCGATCATGCGTCCCGACATGATCATGAGCGCCCACAACACGAGGGCCAGTGCACCGGCCATTCTGGCGCGTCGCGGAGGCACCGGATCGAGGTCCCATGCGGCCACGTTGCGGTACACCGTCTTGTGAAACACCCACGCATTGACGCCGGCCAGGACCAGCATCACCATCTTGGCGCGGAAGAAAATGTTCTGATACCTTGGCGGGGGATTAGCGTAGAAGAGAAGCGCTCCCGAGAGGACCATCAGGAGAAAGCCTGCCGCCGTCCACGGCCAGAGCCGGGCCGCGACTTCCGAGACCGGCACGCGCCGCATCGTCGCGCCCAGCAGGCGCAGATCCAGCATCACGGCGGTCCCGACGAACACCGACAGGGTCACCACGTGAACCGTCGAGACCACCAGATACACGTAAAGCGAGTGGTGGAGCGCGATACTCCCCGGAGTGGTCGCCAGCCATTCGAAGAAACGCAGAAGAGACATTGCGGCGGAGTCGCATGTTCTACGGTTTCCCTGCGACACCCTCTCGACCGCTGGCACCCGGCGCGGACCCGCCCATGAACACCTTCTTGCCGTCGAGATACTCGACGAAGACGCCGACGCCCTTGCTCTCTCCGCTCTTGGCCTGGTAGCCGAAAAGCTTGATCTGTGTTCCAACCGGCAGGCTCGCTCTGGTGATGCCGTTCCTGAAGAGATTGCTCGGCGGACCGCCCTCGATCCCCCAATTGACCACGGTGCCGTCCTTGCCTTTCACGTCCAGCCAGATCCAGGAGTGGGGATTGACCAACTCCACCTTTGTGACCGTCCCCTGCAGGTTGATCGGCTTGTTCTCGTCGAAGGCGGCGGCAAACGCGTGATGCGCTCTCACAGGAGCCGTGACGAGGAAACCGACGGCGACCACCGCACCGACGAGCGTCATTCTTGTCCGCATGTCGTTCCTTTCAGCGCTCTTCACGCGCGGGCTGCGCGGTTTGACCGCTTTGTGCCGCTTCTTTTTCCCGGATCTGCGTGCCCGTGGCCCAGTTGATCAATCCATAGTTCACCTCGTGGCAGGCGAACTCGTAGATGGGCGGGTCGATTTTCGGCAGGACGCTGTCGATTGACCACGGTCTCGTCCACGTCGTCGGATCGGTCACCGTGAACTGGTAGCGCAGCGTCTCCGGCCCCACCAGCGTGAAGCGTTCGACCAGGTGCATCCCCTCGTTGGATCCACGCCAGTTCCGCTGGTTGAAATTGGTCGTCTCCACGACGAGCGTCGCACCCTCCCAGCGGCCGCGCGCGTCTCCCAGCCACTGGCCGACCGTCTTCGGGAGATGGGGACGCCCGTCCAGGGGAATGATCCGAACGTCCTGGTTCGACTGGGAGATCATCACGACGTATCCCGGCGTCTGAAGGATCTGGGCCTCGGCGGTCACGCCGCCCGGGATTCTCGGCGGCCCTCCGTTCCCGGTAATGCAGCGGGTGTAATTGCCCGGCGTTGTCACGTCGGAGCCTCTCGCCTTGTTGGCGGCGGCAATCGCAGCCTGGCGCTTTTGCGCCTCGGGTGTCAGTGGGGGAATTCGGCCGTCCGGCGGATCCACGATCAGCGACGTGCGCAGGTTCGGCCTCACCTCGCTTTGCCAGGCGTCCATCCCGTATTCTTTCCAATCGTAGTGAACAACTCTTGGGTCCACTTCAGCGTCGGTCTCGACCGCCTTCTTGAATGCGGCAAGCGCTTCCTCTTCCGTATAGAACGCCTTGTCTCCGAGCGCGGCGGGCCGCTCCAGCGGCGTGTAGCTGCTGTGATAGAAGTAATACCCCTGTAAGTCCGGCTCGCCCCAGGGAGTACGAGGCGGTGTCCAATTCTTTGCCGCCTCAGCGGCCGCCTTGGCCGCGTCGGCGGCCGCTTTGATGGCCGCAGCCGTATCAGTGGCTGTCGCGTCGAACGTTCGCGTCCCGGACGGGGCAACGGGGCCGGTGAGAACCTGGGCCGCGACAGGGCCCAGCGCCCCCAACAACATCAGTGTCACAGCACTCACTAGCACGAGAGCTCGATGACGCATCGGAAACCTCCTGAACTAATCTGTCTGCTGCGCCGCTGTACTACCTGCGCGGCTTGTAGAGCCCGAGAGGCGTGTACATCATTTCCTCTACGAACGGCACGCAGTTGAACTCGACGAGTTGAACATTCGGCTCCACACGCCGATAGATGGGGAAGCTCATCTTCCAGGGTCGCGTAAACACCTTCGAGTCCTCGATGGTGGCCTCGTACTGCAGGTGGTAAGGACTGATCGGCGTGTAGCGCTCGACCACGTGGAGCGCCTCGCTGTGGAAGTTCCCCGCACGGTCGAACCAGGTGTGGCCGTCGAACCCTGTCACGTCGACGACCAGCGTGTCACCCTCCCAGCGGCCGTTCGACGATCCCATCCATGTATCGCTCGGCGCCTCTTCCTTGCTGTTCATGTAGACGGTGCGCGCCGCGCCCTTGTACTCGTAGACCATCAGGATCTGCTGAGGCGTCTGAAAAATCTGAAAGGGAAAGGGCATGTAGTTGGCGCGCGGCACGCCCGGCCGGTAACACTGCAGTTCGGGTTCGCCGGTATCGAAGCGATGCGGATCGTTGGTGACCTTCACGACCATCCGCTTTTCGAAGTTTTCCTTCTGCTTGGCAGCCGCCCACGGCTGGTACGGGATTTCGTTTCCCTCGACGATGCCCTGCCCTCCTCGCTCTGCGCCCCACGCCCCCATCAGCTCGGGATGAGGGCCCGGCTGCGCCGCCTGGGCCAGGATGTTCCAATTGGCGGTGGTGAAGGACTGCCAAATCCCGTTCAAGTTGGGTTTGCCATCCGCCGTACGGGGCGCGACGGGAGGCATTTGACCGGCAGTCGGGACTGCGGCGAACCAGGAGGCGGCAATAACGACGACAACGATGACAGGGATGACAGGAATGACGTGGGTCGCAGCCGAGGCCGTCAGACCTTTCCGCCGGATGCCCATCAGACACCTCCGCACGACAGGCTGTATCACCCGGGTTCGACAATGTCAAGAACCGTTGAGAGTCTTCCGAAACCACTGGCCCACTCGTGCCTTGCCGAGCACGTTGACCGCGAACGACAGCGCGATCAACCGGCAGTCGAGTAGCGCATTGTGGTCCGCCAGGTACGCGCGGTCCAGTTCGAGTGACGCCTGCGACGAATCACTTCCGGCGATCTGTGCGAGTCCGGTAAGGCCGGGCCGGGCGAGCCAGCGGAAGTCGTATTCGGGTCCCGTCCAACCGAGACGCTCCACGTCGGCCTGGGTCAATGGCCGTGGGCCTACCGCGCTCATCTCGCCGCGCAGGATGTTGATGAACTGCGGCAGCTCATCCAACCCGGTCGCCCGCAGGACGCGGCCCACAGGCGTCACCTTGCCGTTCGCCATCGAGCGGAACTTGAGGATGGTGAACGGGCGCCGGCCGCGTCCAAGCCGCGTCTGACGAAACAACACCGGCGGGCCACCCAGCCGTACGGCCGCCGCCACAGCACCCATGACCGGCGCGAAGACGAGCAGCCCGCAGGTTGCGCCCAGGAGATCGAAGCCGCGGCGTCCCTCTTGACATCGAATTACTTTACATTACAAAGTATCTGGGTGCAGCGCAACCCTCCCGTATCGCTCGAACCATTCCGATGACGCGGCCGCTGCGCGTAACGTTCATCCTGCCGGCGCTGACTGAAGCGACCAGCCCCTACTGGCGTCCGATCAAGTACTCGCTGTTTCCGCCGCTCGGGCTGGCCACGCTGGCCGCGTACCTGCGCCAGACGACGAGGCGGCGATCGTCGACGAACATGTGAACACGTCGAGCATCTCGAGCACGTCGAGCGACTCGACACCCGGACTGCCCGATCTCGTGGTCATTCAGGTCTACATCACGAACGCCTGCCGCGCCTACCGGATCGCCGACGAGTACCGCGCGAGAGGCGTCTTCGTTGCGCTGGGCGGCCTGCACGTGACGGCGCTTCCCGCCGAAGCCGCCGCCGCACGCCGACGCGATCTTCCTGGGCCCGGGCGAGCAGACGTTCCCGCATTTCTCGCGCGATTTCCGCGCCGGCCGCCCGCAGCCTGTGTACCGGTCGACCACCGGCCGGACGCTGGACACGCTGCCGCCGGTCCGCCGCGATCTCATCAGCCGCCGCCGCTATCTCGTCCCGAACTCCATCGTCGTCACCCGCGGTTGTCCGCAACACTGCGACTTCTGCTACAAGGACGCCTTCTTCGACGGCGGCCGTTCGTTCTACACCCAGCGCGTCGACGACGCGCTCGCGTGAAATATCGCGCTGCCGGGCCGCCACCTGTATTTCCTCGATGATCACCTGCTCGGCGACCGGCGCTTCGCGGCGGCGCTGTTCGACGGCATGCGCGGGAATGAACCGGCTGTTTCAGGGCGCCGCGACGGTCGATTCCATTCTGCGCGGCGATCTGATCGAGCGGGCCGCGGAGGCGGGGCTGCGCAGCATCTTCGTCGGGTTCGAGACGCTGACGCCGGCCAACCTTGCGCGCAGCAACAAGCGTCAGAACCTCGGCCGCGACTACGCCGCCGTGACCAACCGGCTGCACGCGCTTGGCATCATGATCAACGGCAGCTTCGTCTTCGGCATGGACGACGACGACCAGGACGTGTTTCGCCGGACGGTCGACTGGGCGGTCGACCACGGCATCACGACGGCGACCTTCCACATCCAGACGCCCTATCCGGGCACGAGATTGTTTGCGCGCACGGAAGCCGAAGGGCGAATCCTGACCCGCGACTGGGATCTCTACGACACGCGGCACGTCGTCTATCGCCCGGCGCGCCTGACGCCCGAGGCGCTCAAGCACGGCTACAACTGGGCCTACCGGGAGTTCTACCGATGGCCGTCGATCGCGCGCGCGTCGCTGTCACACGGATCGGTCAGGCATCAGGCCAAGCACTTCTTCTATGCGGCGGGCTGGAAGAAGTTCGAGCCGCTCTGGGATGTCGTCATTCGCGCCAGGCAGCTGCGCGCGATGACGCCGATGCTCGAAGGCGTGCTGTCGAAAGTGTCGGCGAGGAATGGCGGCGTGGGCCAGCCCCTCATTCACACCGTAGCGCTTCCTGCGGATCGATGCGCGACGCGCGGCGCGCCGGCAGGTAGGCAGCCAGCAACGTGACGACCGCGAGCGCAGCCATGGCGGCCGCGTAGACGGCCGGATCGCGCGGATTGGCGCCATTCAGCAGGCTGCCGAGGGCCGTGCTCATGGCCAGCGCGAGCATCAGGCCAAGGCCGGCGCCCACCACCGTGAGTGTCAGCCCCTGTCGCAGGACCATTCCGAGAACGCGGCGGCTGGTTGCGCCCAACGCCATTCGTATGCCGATCTCGCGCGTGCGCTGACTGACCGAGTACGCGATCACGCCGTAGAGCCCGAGAACGCTGAGCGCGAGCCCGACGACCCCGACCGCGGCGATCACCTCCGCAATCAGGCGGACTCCCCACAACGCCTGCTGACGAAAATGCGAAGCCATCGTCCGGACGTCGTAGATAGGTTGGTTCGGATCGAGGGCCCGGACTTCTCCACGCACGGCGCCCGCGAATGCCCCGGGATCGCCGGACGTTTCGACAAACAGCACCATGCCGGTCTGGCGGCTTTGCTCGAGCGGCAGATACAGGTACGGCTGCGGCGTTTCTCCGATCTCGCCTGTCTTGGACAATCGCGCGATCCCGACCACTTCCGCCCTGGCCCGCGGCGCCGACTCGATCGTGATGGTGGCGCCAAGCGGATCGCGGCCTGGCCAGTACTTGGTCGCCATCGCCTCGTTCACGATAACCACCCTGGGCGCGCTTTCCGTATCGCGGTCATCGAAGGCACGGCCGCGCAGGATGGGAATGCCGAGAGCGTCGAAGTATTGGGAGCTCACAAACGAACGGCCGATTGAGAGCGTCTGCTGGTTCGGCGCCGCCTCGAAGCCGTCGATGGCCACTTCCGTGATACTGCTCGATACGCCAAGAGGGATGTGCTGGCCCAGCCCGGCCGAGCGCACGCCGGGCAGCGCGCGGACCCGCTCGAGCAGTTGCCGGTAGAAGGCGTGCGTCTGCTGGAGATCGTACCGGGCGATTCGGGGGTCGAAGCCCATCGTCAGGACGTTGTCGACGCGAAAGCCTGGGTCCGAATCGCGCGCCACCTGAATGCTCTTGAGAAACAGGCCGGACATGATCAGCATCACCGAAGCCACCGCCACTTGCGCGACGACAAGGGCCTGGCGCAGCCGGCCGCGGGACCGTGCGAATCGGAGCTCCGTGCTCTTCAGGACCGTGTTCAGGTCGGATCGTGTGCCGCGAATCGCCGGGAGAAGACCGGCCAGCACGCCCGACAGCAGGCCGACCGCAAACGCGAACAGGACCACGCGCAGGTCGAGCCGCGCGTCGAGCTTCAACGGAAGGTCGCTCGCGATTTCAATGGACCGGATGAACGACGCGCACCACGCGGCAATGCCGAGGCCCGCGATCGTGCCGAGGGTGGACAGCACGGCGCTCTCGATCAGGAACTGCCGGAGCAGTCGAAGCCGGCTCGCGCCCATCGCCAGGCGCACGGCCGTTTCACGCACGCGGGCCGGCGCGGTGGACAGCAGAAGATTGGCGACGTTGATGCACGCGATCGACAGGACCAGGGCGGCCACCGCGAAGAACAACCAGGTCAGGGTGAGATTGTCTGGTGCTTCGGCGATCCGGTATCCGACCTGCGAGAACACCATCGCCTCCCGTCCCCGGTTGGTGTCCGGATGCTCCCGTTCCATGTCCGCTGCAAGGCGCCGCATCTCGTCGCGTGCCTGCTCGATCGAGATGCCCGGCTTCAGGCGCGCAAAGACTTCGAGCGACCGGGCGGCGCGATCGGTCAATGCGTTGGTCGCGGCGCCGGTGGCTTCGCGCGCCATCATGCGCGGCACGTAGAGTGCCGGCTGGAGGAACGGGTGCACACCCGTGAACCATTCCGGCGCCACCCCCACGACCGTGAACTCGATGGCGTTGAGGCGGATCTGGTGGCCGATGACGTCCGGCCGCCCGCCGAGCTCCCGCTGCCACATTCCGTGACTGATGATGACCACCGGGCTGCGGCCCGGCACCCGATCGTCGTCGGCCGTGAAGGCGCGACCGAGCGCCGGCGCGACCCGCAACGTGGAGAAGAAATCGCCGTTGACGAGAAGGCCGACCGTCATGCGCGGCTGCTCGTCGCGGCCTTGAGAGAATCCGAAGATTGCGTTCTGCGAGGCGGCCAGCCCTTCGAACGCCTGCGTCCGCCCCTGGATGTCGTCGGCTTCCGGGTGGGAGAAGCGGCCGACCGGACTGCTTTGCGTGAGCGAGGTGAGCCGGACCACGCGCGCCGTATCGGGGACGGGAAGGGGACGCAGGAGAAACGAGTCGACAAGGCTGAAGATCGAAGCCGTGGCCCCGACGCCGAGCGCGGTGGACAGCACAACCGCGACCGTAAGGGCCCGGTTTCTTCGGGCGAACCGGAGCGCGTGTCGAATCTCTTGAATCAGGGAGGTCATGTAAGGAGAAGGACGGCAGTTCGCGAGGTGGAGTTCCGTCTGGCCCCGGGTTCAGGGGCCACCTGGGCCGGAGGCGGGCGCTACCGCTTGGTGGAGGCCTCGTACCATGCTATCCAGAGCCTCGCATCATGCGGCAGGCTCTGGCCAGTGATATCCCTCAGCGCCTGAAACACCCAGGTACGCGTTTCGGCGTCGAGCGCGCCGTCGAGGGCGAACTCCAACAGGCGCGGCACCGCCGTGCGGCGCTGCTCCGCGCCGAACATGCCCGATTGCGCCAGCCCGCACGCCGCGCGCTCGCGAATCATCGCCGACGGGTCGTCGTGGAAGACGTCGAGCAGCGGCTCGATCGAGGCGTCCATCGCGAGATAGGCGAGTCCCTCGACCGCCCAATAACGGATGTTGACGTTCTCGTCGTGGATCGAGCCCAGGAGGATGTCCAGGATGCGGTTCTGCTCCACGCCCCGGTTACCGATGAGCGCGAGGTCCCACAACGCGTTGACGCGGAGGCCTTGTTCTCCGTGGCGCGCCACCTGCTCGAGGCGATCCACGGTCGAGGACGTTTTCGTGAGATCCCTCGCCGCGATATCCACTTCGACGCCCGCGATCCGTACCGTGAGGTCGTCGGAGTTGATCGCCGTGACGAACAGATTGTTCAGCCGTCCGTTCAACTCGATGCGTCCTCGCCAGCTGTCCACGCGCGCCGCGATCTGCTCGTTGGCGCCACGATAGTGATTGATCGAGCGCTCGAGGAGCAGTTCCGCCTGATTCTGCGGCGGCATCTTGTCGAGCGCAGCGAGCTCGTGCTCTGAAAGGACGTTGGCGGAGGCAGGTCTCGGTGGATCCTGCAGGCTGACGAAGCGGGCGATCGGTTCCCACGCCGCGCGCAAACGGCCCGAGCCTGCGGCTATGGTGCCCAACAGAAACGCTGCCGCCACGAGCGAGGTCGTTCGCCAGTTCGAAATGGGCATGATGATGAGTAGGCGGGGATCGCAAGCCTGATGCCTTGCCAAACCGGGCAACTCCGAGAAGCCCGACGGGTAAAGTGTCCGCCGACGGACCAGGAGATACGAGTTTCTGCAGGGGCCGTTCCGGCAGAATGGATTTGTTTGACCGGGAAACGCCTCACGGCCGACCCTGCAAAGCGTGATCGATTGTCCCGGTTCAGCACACGGGCGCCGCGATGCGCGAAACTTCGCGCTTCTTCCCGGGTTTTCCCGGTGATCCATCCATGATGATCGTTGGTGCTCTCATGAGTGCCAGGCGGAGAATGCTCGAACGCGCTCCGTTTCGTGGCATCCGCATTGCGATAACCTCTGCAACCCTAGCAGGAGGAACGCCATGGCCAGAGCATCCATGATTGACGCCGACGACGTATATGAGCTTCAGGCGTCCGGCACAGCCGACTCGATTCCCGCGGAGTGGCAGAGCACTGCGGCGTACACGCTGGACGTGGCTGTCCGCTGCCCACACTGTTCCGAGGCGATCCGCACGATCCGGATTGTCGGCCTGACGCGGTCCCAGGTGGCCTTCACGTCGACGTTGCCGCGCAAGGGCCGCCTGGCGATCTGTCCTGAATGCGACCGCATCCTGCCCGTTGAGTTGGCCTCGCTGATGTGAGTGTGTGGCCGCTGGCTCGCCGCTGTAGGCGCCGCCGCTGAGGGCGACGCGATGTCCTGCCGGTCGTCCAGCATGCAGGCCATCGGCGATGCCGCCGGCGGACGGCGCTCGCGGGGGCAAATCGTGGACATGGCGGGCCGTTGAACATACACTTGGGGCGACGTTCAGACCCAGCAAAGCAGGTGCAACCGTGCGCAACGTGTTCACCGCCCTAATCGTTGCCACCCTGGCAGCTGTCCTCTTGCCGGCAAAGCCGGTGACCAGTCAGTCGACCTACAAAGCGCCGCGCGCTGCCGGCGGCAGACCTAACTTGAACGGTATCTGGCAGGCGTTCAACGAGGCGAACTGGGACATCGAGCCCCACGCGGCCGCGCCGGCCCCGCTTGCCTCGCTCGGTGCGATCGGCGCAACGCCTCCGGGCATGGGCGTGGTCGAAGGCGGCGTCATCCCGTACCAGCCGTCTGCTCTCGAGAAGAAGAGAGCAAACTACCAGAACCGGATGTCGCTGGATCCTGAAGCCAGGTGTTATCTGCCCGGCGTGCCTCGCGCCACGTACATGCCCCACCCGTTTCAAATCGTCCAGAGTGCCAGCGCCATTCTATTCACCTATCAATATGCGAGCGCCGTTCGGACGATCTTCATGGAGGATCCAGGCCCGGCCCCCGCCGACTCCTGGATGGGCTGGTCCGTTGGCAGATGGGATGGCGATACGCTGGTGGTGGATGTGACCAGCTTCAACGATCAGACATGGTTCGACAGGGCAGGGAACTTCCACAGCGAGGCGCTGCATGTGGTCGAGCGCTACACGCCGATCGGTCCTGACCATCTTCTTTATGAAGCGACCATCGAAGACCCGAAAGTGTTCACACGGCCGTGGAAGGTGAGCATGCCGCTCTACCGGCGGGTCGAAAAGACGGCTCGCATAATGGAATTCAAGTGCGTCGAGTTCGCCGAGGAACTGATATACGGGCATCTCCGCAAACCGACGGGTAAGTAGTGGAGGTTCGAATGATCTCTCGATGCCTTGCTTCACTCCTGGTTCTGGCGGTATCCGTTCCGGCCGCCGCGCAGGCTCCGCCGGCTGCCGCGAAATCAGCGGCCGCGGCCGCCTGGAGCGTCCCACGCACGCCGGACGGCCATCCCGATCTCCAGGGGGTGTGGAGTTATGCAACGCTTACTCCGCTGGAGCGCCCGGCGGAATTTGCCGGAAAGGAGTTCCTGACCGAAGAGGAAGCGGTTGCCTACGAAAAGCGAAGGCTCCTGGACAACAACATGGATCGACGCGATGGCAGCGCCGAAGCCGACGTGACCCGCGCCTACAACGACTTCTGGTGGGACCGCGGGACGAAGGTCGTTGTGACCCGGCGAACGTCGCTCGTTGTCGATCCGCCGGACGGAAAGATTCCGGCATTGACGCCGGAGGCCCAGAAACGAGCGGCCGCTCGAACGGAAGCCAGGAGGTTGCGTCCCGCGGACGGTCCCGAGGACCGGCCGCTGGCGGAGCGCTGCATCCTCTTCGGTGCCGGCGGAGCGCCGATGCTTCCTACCGCCTACAACAACAACGCTCAGTTCATCCAGACGCGCGATCAGGTCGTGATCGTCAACGAGATGGTCCACGAGGTACGGGTCATCGCGCTCGATGGACGTCCGCGTCTCGCGAGCGGCGTCCGGCAGTGGCTTGGGGATTCGCACGGCCGCTGGGAAGGCGATACGCTGGTCGTCGAAACGACCAATTTCACCGACAAGTCGAGCTTCAGGGGATCGAGCGAGGATCTTCGCTTGACGGAGCGTTTCACGCGAATTGCCGAAGGCACGCTCCTTTACGAATTCACCGTTGATGATCCGCGCTCGTTCACCAGGCCGTGGAAAGTCGAGCTTCCCCTGTGGAAGAGCCCGGAATTGCTCTACGAGTACGCCTGTCACGAAGGCAACTCCGGCATGGCCGGCGTCCTCGCCGGTTTTCGCAAAGAAGAGGCGGAAGCTGCTGGACAGGGAAAGAAGTGAATCGACTCTCAATATGGAGGAAATGCATGCGCCTCCGACACATTGCATCGCTGAGCGTGGCGGGTCTGATCCTGGCGATGGCCCCGCTCAGGGCACATCACGCATTCACGGCGGAGTTTGACGCGAGCAAGCCGGTGAAACTGCGCGGCACGGTCACGAAAGTGGAGTTCGTCAATCCACATTCGTGGATTCACATCGACGTGAAGGAGCCCGACGGCAAGGTCGTCGCCTGGGCCATCGAAGGTGGCACGCCAAATACGCTGTTCAGGCTCGGCATCACGAGGAATTCGCTCCCGCTCGGAACGGAGCTTCTCGTCGATGGATACCGGGCCAAGGATGGTTCCAACAAGGCGAACGGCAGGGACATCACGTTCGCCGATGGAAGAAAAGTGTTCATGGGCGGATCGTCCCCCGGTGCGCCGCCGCGTTAGCAACGCGTGGCCGAAAAACTACCAGAACCGGGCCGGGCCCTTGATCGCTCCGGATAGGAGGGCGCTCCGAACGTCGTCGATTGTCGCCAAACCGCCTGGCGCGTCACCGCCCCACTCGACTCGAGTCGCGTCCGGTGTCCAGTGAAACAGCGCCGCTCGCCACGTGCGGGCGGCGCCGCCGAGCTCGTAGTAGACGAGGCAGTGATCGTACGAGCACCCCGCCGCGACCAGCCGACGGATTGGCAGTTTCGGATCGACGACCACGCCGGTGACTTGAAACGCGGCTCCGGGCTCGGCAATGTCGAGTGACTGACTCCCGAACAACGTCTGCAGCCCGGCGCGGACACCAAGCGGCAATCCCCTGATGGACGTGACAATCCCGAACCGTTCGTCCTGCACGTGGGCCCGCAGCGCCGCGGACAGTGCGATCGAGGGCGCCTGGCGTCCGGCAACCACGGCCGACCACAGGCTTACGCCGATTGCGAAGAGAAATGGTGCGCGACGCATCAAGCCCCCAGACGCTATTTCGATGCCGGCAGTCTGAGCGCGCGGAGCTCGCCGCTATACGCGGCGCCGCTGATGGAGACCACGATGTACTGCCTGCCATCCAGCATGTACGTCATTGGCGATCCTGTCTGAGGTGCCGGCATGTACACCTCGCCGACCTCCTTCCCCGTCGCCTTGTCGTACGCACGAAGCATCGCGCCCCGCTGGCCCGACGGCGTCGTGAAGAAGCCACCCTCGCCGGCGACGAGCAGCGTCTTCGTGACGAGCGTCCCCAGCCGGCCCTGCCGGCCGGTCCGCGGAATGGTCAAGCCTTTGAGCGCGGGGTGATTGCGCACGTTGTCAGGCGTCTCGCCGTGCGCGATCTGCCACGCGATTTCCCCCTTGTTCATGTCGTACGCGGTGATGCGTCCGTATGGTGGTTTGACCAGTGGCAGTCCTTGAATATTGAGGCCGCCGCCCCCGCCGCCTTCGGCGGGGCCCGCCGGGACGGCGCCGACGCCGGCGACAACCTGCGCAGCTGGCGCAGGCGCCCGGCCGGACGCGTACCCGAAATCGCTCCGCGCTGGATCGGCAGGAATCAATCCGACCGCAGTGGGCGTGGTGTTTGAACCCACGTACAACATGCCGGTCTCCGGATCCGCCGACCCTCCCTCCCAGTTGGTACCGCCGCCGGCCGATGGCAGCATCAGCATCGCCAGCGGGCCCTCCCACTTGCTGACCACGGGCGGCGTATAAAGCGGTCCGATCTTGTAACGGGATACGAGCTTGACCGCTTCAGCCCTCAGCTCCGGCGTGAAATCGATCAGGTCGTCGATCGAAAATCCCTGGCGGTCGAACGCTGGCGGCTTCGTGGGGAAGGGCTGCGTTGCCGCGTACCATTCACCGGGCACATCGCCTTTCGGCACGGGCCGCTCTTCGATCGGCCACACAGGCTGGCCGGTCGCGCGATCGAACACGTACAGAAACGCCTGCTTGGTCGGCTGCGCGATGGCTTTGATCGGCTTGCCGTCGACCGTAATGTCGATGAGGATCGGCGGCGCCGGGATGTCGTAGTCCCACAGCCCGTGATGGATCAACTGATAGTGCCAGCGCCGCTGGCCGGTTTTCAGATCGACCGCGACAAGGCTTTCGCCAAACAGGCCGTTGCCTGGCCGGTTGCCGCCATACCAGTCGCCGGTCGGCAACTCGACGGGCAGGTAGGCGAGGCCCAGCTCTTCGTCGACGGCGATGTTCGCCCATACGCCCGCATTGCCCGTATAGGCCCACGAATCGTTCAGCCATGTCTCGTTGCCGAATTCGCCCGGCATCGGAATCGTGTGGAAGATCCAGAGCCGCTTGCCGGTCCGCACGTCGTACGCGCGGACATATCCCTTTTCGTGGATTCGGCTTCGCGGCGATCCGCCCGGCAGATGCGCGGCGCCGACGATGACCGTATCGCCGGCGACGACCGGCGCGGCATGGAGACCGAACTCGCCGGTAATCGGATCGATCACCTGATCGTTGTCGAGCTTCAGATCCACCAGGCCGTTTTTTCCGAAGGCCGGAATGGGACGGCCGGTCTTGGCATCGAGCGCAACGAGCTGGTAACCCTGCGTGACGTAGAGAATCGCGCTCTTCTTACCTCGGGGCCGTCGCTCCAGTAGGCGAGACCGCGGCCGGACAGCCGGCGCGGCGACCCCTCGGCGCGCTTGCCTTCGTCGAGGCTGAACATCCACCGCATCTCGCCGGTTCGCGCGTCGAGCGCCACAACCGCGCGGCGAGTCCCGCCGGTGCTGTAGAGCACACCGTTGACCATCAGCGGCGTGGACTGGAGGTTGAACTCCAGCTGTGGTCCGAGATTGTCGGTCTTGAAGCGCCAGGCAACTTCCAGCTTGCCGAAATTGTCGGCGTTGATCTGGTCGAGCGGCGAGTAGCGGGTGTGCCCGAGATCGCCCCCGTAGGCTCGCCATTCTCCGCTCCTCGCGCCCGACTGGCCGACGATTCCCGTGGTTGTCAATCCGAGGCCGACCACGAGCAGGGCGAGAGGGTATACGACAGCAGTACGCCGCATCGGAGCCTCCTTCTGGTATCAGATCCTCAGCGTCACCGACGGCAGGTCGAGGCCGTCGACGATGGCCGTCCACGTTTCACCTGATGCGATCGGATGAGAATCGGTCAGCGTTCCGGAGCTCACGAGCTCTCCGGCACCCAGCGGCTCCGCACCCGGCTGGCGGGAAATCGCCGAGCCGAGCTCACCGAGGCACAGGGCCGGGCTCCGAAGCGAATTCTTTCCCGAGCCCTCGTCGACGAGCTGGCGGTCCTTCATCAGCCTGACCTTGAATGTGGCCAGCTGACCGACGAGCTCCGGAATCCGCTCCGTCTCCACGAGACGGGTTTCCCCGACGACGAGCGCCTTGTGCAGGCCAAACGACGCCACGAAATCAGCGGGCGTGAACGTCCAGCCCGGAAAAACGCAGTCGATGATCTCGAATCCGAGCGCGAGCCACTCGACGTCATCGAGAACCGCCGCGGGCTCGCGAAGGTCGCCCTCCAGTGGCTTCTTCAGCCTGAAGACAATCTCGGGCTCTATCTTGGGCGAGTACATGTGTCCGAGCGACAGCGTCGCCACGTCGTCTTCGGCGTAACGCACCGTGTCGTCGTACATGCGGGCCCAGACCAGCGTGTCCAGCTTCAGCACTCGCCACAGCGCCTTGTTGGCATAGCCGACCTTGCGTCCGACCGTTGTGCGGCCGCTCGCCCTTCGCAGGCGCACCAGCTCCGCTTCGACGGTGTAGGCTGCCGCCAGATCGAAGCCCGCATCGCGCGCCGAGGGCGGAACGGTAACCTGACCGCTCGCGTACGCAGCCATCAGCTCCTGGGCAAGCGTTATTTGATCGGTAACAGCCATTGATCCCAGGGTCCTGAAGTAGGGCGGGTCCTTTGGACCCGCCGGAATTGCCGGGTTCAAAAGGACCCGGCCTACTTGGCGATTGCGGGGGTTCCCACGACGGCGCGACTTGGCGCGGTCGACGCACGCAGGCCAACGGCGAGGCCCGCAGCCACCAGCGCCATCACCGCGCTTCCGTAGAAGCCCACCGACCAGCTGCCGGACTGTTCGTAGAGCATGGCGCCAAACCAGGGGCCGATGATCGCCGCCACTCCCTTGGCCGTGTAGAGGATGCCGTAGTTCGACGTGGCATAGCGCGTCCCGAAGTAGTCGCCCGCCGTGGACGGGAAGAGCGAATAGATCTCGCCCCACGTGAAATAGACCAGCACGAGCGTGAACGCGAACCAACCGCCGGAGCGCTGGCCGAGCACGACGACCAGCAACAGGCAGATCGCCTGCAGAACGAAGGCGACGATCATCGTGGTTTCACGGCCGATGCGATCCGACACCCAGCCCCAGAAGATCCGGCTCGCGCCGTTGGCCAGCGGGCTGAGCGTCGCGGCGAGCGTGAGCGCCGCCGCCGTGAAGCCCCACGATCGCGCCATCGGTCCGGCATTGGCGGTGACCAGCAGCCCGCCGGTCGCCATCAGCACGAACATCACGTACATGACGTAGAACTGCGGCGTGCGCAGCATCTCGAGCGTGGTGAAATGCCGCCGGCCGACTTGCGATGCACCGCCAGCCGCGGCTTTGGCCGCAGTCGCCGGCTCTGGGGGTGGATGCCTCAGGAACTGGGCAACCGCGACGATCACGAGACCCTGAAAGAGGCCGGTGGCGATGAACGCCGCCTGATATCCGCTCGATGCGATCGTCGACGAGATGAACGGAATGAACAGAGCCGTGCCGCCGCCGAATCCAGCCGCCATGATGCCCGACGCCAGCCCGCGGCGGTCCTTGAACCACTTCAACGCCGACCCGATCGATGCGCTGTACACGAACGCCGCTCCGATGCCCGCGGCGCAGTACAAGGTGTAGAGCATCGGCAGCGAGGTGGCATATCCCAGTCCCGCCCAGCCCAGCCCGCACAACAGCCCCGCGGCGCTGATGAACCCGCGTGGGCCGAGGCGATCGATGAACCATCCATCGAGCGGCTGGACCCAGGTCTGAAACAGGATGAACAGCGTGAACGCGAACTGAATGTCCGAGAGCGCCCAGCCCGTGCCCGCCTGGAGCGGCTGGACGAACAGCGTCCAGGCATACTGCAGGTTCGCGATCATGATCATCGCGATCAGCGAGGCGCCGAGCTGAAACCAGCGGTTGTTGACGTTCACCGTACCACCTCTTCGATTCGCGGCACCACCTGCGGCCTCCTGTTTCCCCGATGCTCGTCCAGCAACTTCGTGCACGCGTAGATGGCCTGCGTCGCCGGCATCGGCACGCCGAGCCGGTCCCCCAGTTCGAGCACGCCGCCGACGACCGCTTCGAGCTCCATCGGCCGGCCGGCCTCAAAGTCCTGCAGCATCGATGTCTTGTGCGCGCCGACTTTTTCGGCGCCGGCGATGCGCTGATCGATCGAAATCGGCAACTCGATGCCGAGCCTGGCGGCCACGGCCTCCGTTTCGGTCATCACCGCCCGGACGAGCTGCGACACGTCGGGATGGCGCGCCAGCTCCTCGAGCGTGCCGCCCGTGAGCGCGCTGATCGGATTGAACGCCACGTTGCCGAGCAGCTTGACCCAGATCTCCTGACGGATGCGGGTCGTGATCGGGCACCTGAAGCCCGCGCCGATGAGAGCCTCGGCGATGGCGCGGATTCTTTCGGATCGGCTGCCGTCCGGCTCGCCGAGGCTGATCCGATTGCCCTCGGTGTGCCGGATGACGCCGGGCTCGACGATGTCGGTGGCGAAGTAGGCGAGCGATCCGACGACCCGGCGCGGTTCGATGGCGCCGGCGATGACGCCGCCTGGATCGACGCGCTCGAGACGAACGCCGTCGAGCTCGCCGCCATGGCTCTGGAAATACCACCACGGGATGCCGTTCTGCGTGCTGACGACCACGGTGTCCGGGCCGAAGAGCGGGCGCAGCTGCAGGAGCCAGCGCGGTCAGGCTGTGCGCCTTCACGCCGAGGAAAATGACGTCGGCCGTGCCGATCGCGGCGAGATCGCCGGCGACCTGCGGGCCGGACCTCGAAATCGCCGTCCGGACTCGTGACGCGCAGCCCGCGCTCCTGCATCGCCCGCAGGTGCGGGCCGCGGGCGAAGAGGACGACGTCGGCGCCGGCCCGGGCCAGCCGCGCGCCGATGTAGCCGCCGATCGCGCCGGCGCCGGCGATGACGATTCTCACGGGGCCTTCGACGAATACGACTTCGGCGACGACACGCCGCTGAATCTTCCCGGTGGCGGTGCGCGGAATCGCCTCGGTGATGTGAATCTGCTTCGGACGCTTGAAGTCCGGCAGTCGTTCGCGGCAGTAGGCCAGCAGGTCCGCTTCGGTCACCGCCTCGGTCGCGCAGGACGACCGCGGCGGCGACTTCTTCGCCCCAGGTCGGATGCGGCACGCCGAAGCACACGGCTTCGGCGACCGCCGGGTGTGCGAGCAGCACCTCGTCGATTTCCCGCGGCGAGATCTTCTCGCCGCCGCGATTGATCAGCTCTTTCAGGCGGCCGGTGAGCGTCAGGTAGCCGTGCGGCGTCGAGAAAGCCCTGGTCGCCGGTCCGGAACCATCCGTCGGTAAACGAAGTGGCGTTCGCCTCGGCATTGCTCTCGTAGCCTTTGATCACGTTCGGGCCCTGGATCACGACCTCGCCCCGCTCGCCGGGTTCCAGGTGCCGGCCGTTTCCGTCCATGATGCTGATGCGGACATCCGTCCCGGGACCGACCGATCCTGGCTTGCGGTCGCCGGGCGGCAGCGGATTGGACGCCATCTGGTGCGCCGCCTCGGTCATGCCGTAGGCCTCCAGTACCGGCGCGCCGAACGCGGCTTCCAGATCGTGCATCACCTGCGGTGGAAGCGCCGCGCTGCACGACCGGATGAAGCGCAGCTTCTCGGCGCCGGCAGGCTGGACGCGCCGGGTTCGACGCGCGCGAGGAGCAACTGGTGGATCGTCGGCACCGCCGAATACCACGTCACGCCGTGATCGCGGGCGACGCGCCAGAACGACAACGGGTTGAACTTGCCCGGCACGACGACGGTGCCGCCGGTTGCCAGCGTCGCGAGCGTCGAGGCCACGAGCCCATGCACGTGGAAGAGCGGCATCACGCACAGCGCCACGTCGCTCGACGGTGAGCCCATAGCTGCGCGCGACGTTGCCTGCTGAAATGTGAGGTTGGCGTGCGACAGCGGCACGCGCTTGGGCCGGCCGGTGCTTCCGCTCGTATGCAGGATCAACGCGACATCGTCGACCCCCGGCGGGTCGACCGGGTCGCCGTCGCGCCGCGCCGGAAAGGCTGACGACGCCGGCCGCGTCCATCGCGACGGTGAGAACGGGGACGCGATCGCCGGCCGCGCGCCGCGCCTCTTCGGCGCCGTCCGGCGGCAGCAGCAGGACCTTCGCGTGCGTGTCTTCCAGGTAGAAGCGGAACTCGTCTTCTTTGTAGGCGGCATTGAGCGGCGCCGCCGTGCCGGCCACCGATGCGGCGAGGAAGCTGACGATGGTTGGCAGCCCGTTCGGCAGCGCCATGCCGACCCGATCGCCGCGCCTGATGCCGGCAGCGGCCAGGGCTTCGGCGACCGCCTCGACCTGATTTCGCAGACCGCCGTAGGTGATCGCGGATGTTCTGCTCGGGGAGGATGACGGCCGTTTGGTCGGCAGGAAACGGGCGCAGCAAGTCGAGGAGCGTGGTTGGGGTGGCCATGAGCGCTTCAATTTGTCGCACTCGGCCGGAATCGTCAACCAGAATCACATTCGGGATGGTTGGCGACTGAGCCGAACCTGGCAGCGGCCAGCCTGAACTTGACTTAGTCTATCTACATGATAGAGTAACTGCCGTGCTTTCGAGCAAGTCGAAGTACGGCCTGAAGGCACTGCTGATCCTGGCGCGGGAAGCGGGCCGCGGGCCGGTGCTGATCTCGGAGCTGGCGGATCGGGAGGCGATCCCCAGGAAGTTTCTGGAAGCCATCCTGCTCGAGTTGAAGCGCCACGGCGTGGTGCAGAGCAGGAAGGGAAAGGGCGGCGGCTACTTCCTGCGCCGCACGCCGGCCGAGATTACCTTCGGCGAAGTGATTCGCGTGCTGGACGGGCCGCTGGCGGCCGTCCCCTGCGTCAGCCGGTTGGCGTATATGAAATGCAATGAGTGCCTCGACGAACAGACCTGCGGCGTCCGGCTCGCGATGAAGGAAGTGCGCGACGCGACGGCGCGAATCCTCGACGGCACGACCCTGGCCGACGTGAACACCCGGACTCGCCCGAAAGCTGCACCGCAAGTCCGTCAGCTGGTTCAATGGCGCTGAAGAACCGCAGCTCCATGCGTGAGCTTTCGTCTCTGCCTCGCCTCGGATTCGCTCGTCCTCGGCTCGGCATGGCCGCAGGCGCTCTTCCCGACCGCCGTGTCGATGCGCGTGTAGCGTGCCGGCGACATCCGTGAGAGACGCAGACCGTTCTTCGTAAGTCCTTCCTGCTTCTCCCGCGCGGACAACCGCCGGCGGCATCCGAATCCCGAAACTGACGTTCCAGTGATGTCGTGTTGACGTTTATTGCGCGCCGGCCCCCGGCCGCGGCGCGCTCGAGGAGAAGCTCAATGAAGTCGTTTAGATCCGCGGCGGCGGCGATCGTTCTGGCGCTGACCGCGGCCACACCCGCCGCTGTGCTCGCCCAGAACGGCACCGGCACCATCACCGGCACCGTCGTGGACGCGAGCGGCGCTGCCATTCCCGGCACGACCGTGGGCGTCGTCAACGAAGGCACCCAGGCCGCCGTGGAAGTCATCAGCGACGGGCAGGGACTCTATCGCGCGACCGACGCTCGTCCCCGGCGCCTACCGGCTCGAAGTCGCACTGGACGGGTTCGAAACGGCGGTCCGCCGGATTGTGCTCGAGGCCGGGCAGACGACGGCGATTGACGTGACCCTCGCCCCGGCGCGTATCTCTGAAGGCGTGGTCGTGACCGCCCGACGCATCGAGGAGGTCGCGCAGGAGGTGCCGATTCCGGTGTCGGTGGTGAGCGGCGACCTGGTCGCCAACACCGGCGCCTTCAACGTGAACCGCCTGAAGGAGCAGATTCCCACGGTCCAGTTCTACTCGACCAATCCGCGCAACTCGGCGATCAACATCCGCGGCCTCGGCGCGCCCTTCGGGCTCACCAATGACGGCATCGAGCCGGGCGTCGGTCTCTACATCGACGGCGTCTTCTACGCTCGTCCCGCCTCGGCGACGCTCGACTTCCTCGACGTGGAGCGGATCGAGGTGCTGCGCGGACCGCAGGGCACGCTCTTCGGCAAGAACACGACCGCCGGCGCGATCAACGTCACGACCCGCAGGCCCAGCTTCACGCCGGCCACTGACTTCGAGCTCAACTACGGCAGCGTCGGATTCGTTCAGGCGAAGGCCTCGGTCACGGGCCCGCTCGGCGGCGAGAAGGTCGCCGGGCGGCTGTCCTTCTCCGGCACCCAGCGCGACGGCGTGCTCTTCAACACCGCCACACAGCGACGACATGAACGATCTCAACAACCTGGGCGTCAGGGGCCAGTTGCTGTTCGCGCCGTCGGACAAGATCGCGATCACGGCGGCGGTGGACCACACGCGCCAGCGCCCCGAAGGCTATACCCAGGTGGTCGCCGGCGTCGCGCCCACGCTGCGCAACCCCGAATCGGCAGTACCCGCAGATCGCCGCCGATCTCGGTTATACGCCTCCGAGCTTCAACGCCTTCGACCGGCTGACCGACGTCGACTCCGCCGATGCGGTCCTACCAGGATCTCGGCGGCACCTCGCTGAACCTCGACTGGAACCTCGGGCGGGGCCGGCTGACGTCGACCACCGGCTGGCGCTACTGGGATTGGAATCCCTCGAACGACCGGGACTTCATCGGGCCTGCCGGTGACCACGATCTCGGCCGCCCCGTCGAAGCAGCAGCAATGGACGCAGGAGGTTCGTTACGCCGGGGACGTGTCTCCGCGCGTGAACGTTGTCGTCGGTGCCTTCGCGTTCCGCCAGACGCTCGACTCGAACCCGTCCTTCAAGCAGGAACAGGGCGCGGCAGCGGCGCGCTTTCTCCTGGCGCCGAGCGCGCTGGCGGCGACCCCCGGCCTCCTCGACGGATACGGCTTCGACCAGTACGTCAAGTTCCGGAACGTCAGCGCGGCGCGTGTTCGGCCAGGTCGAATGGTCGGTCTCCGATCGGCTGCGACTGCTTCCCGGCCTGCGGTTCAACTACGACCAGAAGGACGTGGACTTCGACCAGCAGGTCTATGGCGGCCTGCAGACGACCGATCCCGCGCTGATCGCGCTGCAGCGCTCGATCTTCGCGCCGCAGGCCTATACGGCGGATGTCGACGACACCAACCTGTCGGGTCAGATGACCGCTGGCCTATCACATCGCGACGAGCGTCAACGCCTATGCGACCTATGCGACCGGCTTCAAGTCGGTCGGCCTCAACCTCAACGGCGTGCCGACCGACGCGTTGGACCGGCCCGTCCTCGCCGCCGCGACCGTGCGACCCGAGGACGAGCGCCACATCGAGGTCGGGCTGAAGACCGAGCCGCTTCGGGGCGTGACGGCGAACATCACCGTCTTTGACACGGAGATCGAAGACTTCCAGGCGCAGGTCGTGAACGCGAGCGTGGGCGTGCTTCGCGGCTATCTCGCCAACGCCGAGAAGGTGCGCGTGCGCGGCGTCGAGTTCGACGGCAGCGCCAGGGTGCACGACAATCTCTCGTTCTACGGGGCCGTCGCCTACACCGACGGCAAGTACGTCTCCTTCCCGGACGCGCCGCCCCCGCTCGAGGACACCGGCGGTCCGCAGGTCAAGGACATCTCGGGCTCCGTGCTGCCCGGTATCTCCAGGTGGGCGCTCTCCCTCGGCGGCGAGTACATCAAGCCGGCGCCCCTCGTCGGCCGGGCCGGCGAGTTCTTCGGTGCGCTCGACGGCAGCTATCGCTCCTCGTTCTCCTCGAGCGCCACTGCCTCGCAATATCTGGTGGTCGAGGGCTATCCGCTCCTCAACGCGCGTGTCGGCATCCGGTGGCCGAATGGCTGGAGCTTCTCCGTATGGTCGCGCAACCTGCTGAACAAGGACTATTTCGAGCTGCTCACGGCGGCGCCTGGCAACTCCGGTCTCTATGTGGGGCAGCCCGGAGACTCCAGAACCTTTGGCGTGACGTTGCGAGTGACTCCAAGGTAAAGAACTCGAGGAAGTGTTGGATGATTTCATTGAGATCGATGGCGGTGTTCATCGTCTTCACCGCGGCACCGGCCGCATGGACGCCGGTGTCGGCGCAGACGCCGCCAGCGGTCGTAGCAGGCTGGCAGGACGGGTTCTTCATCCAGTCGGCCGACGGCGACTTCCGGCTTGCAGATCGGGCTGCTGGCCCAGGCCGACGGCCGTTTCGCGCTCGCGGATTCCGACGAAACGGTCGTCGACACCTTCTCCTTCCGCCGTCTGCGTCCGTACCTGCGGGGCCGCTTTTCCCGCCGCTTCGAGTTCTATTTCAATCCGGACTTCGCCGGTGGAACGCTGGTCGTCCAGGACGCGTACGTGGACACGATCTTCGCGCCTTCGTTTCGGATCCGGGCAGGGAAGGGGAAAACGCCGTTCGGGCTGGAGCGGCTGCATTCGGCCTCCAACCTGTTGTTCTTCAACCGTGCGCTGCCCACCGCCCTCGTGCCGAACCGCGATATCGGCATCCAGGTCCTGGGCGATATCTCCGGCGGGGTTGTCAGTTATCTGGCTGGCGTGATGAACGGCGTACCTGACGGTGGGAGCGCGGACGTCGACACCAACGACGACAAGGATGTGGCAGGCCGATTGATCGTCCGGCCGTTCAACAAGATCTCGACGAGCCCGCTCAGAGGTCTCGGGCTGGCGATCTCGGGATCGACAGGACGCCAGGCCGGGGCCGGCGCGCTCGCCGGATTCCGATCGCAGTCGCTCGAGCAGCTGTATTTCGCGTACAACGGCGCCACGGCCGATGGCGTGCGCAACCGGTACTCGCCGCAGGCCTTCTACTACTACGGGGCATTCGGCGGTTTCGCGGAGTACGTCCATACGAATATGCCCATTCGGAAGGGGCTCATCCGGGAAGAGATCGCCAACGACGCCTGGCAGGTGGCCGGGTCGTTCGTGCTGACGGGCGAGGCGGCGACCGATGCCGGTGCCGGCGTGCGCCCCCGCGCGCCGTTCGCTTTCGGCGACGGCGGCTACGGCGCGTTTCAAGTCGCTGCGCGGTACCACACGTTGAAGATCGACGATCGCGCGTTCACGCTCGACCTGGCAACCGCCGGCTCGAGCCGCAAGGCCGAGTCGTGGACAGCCGGGCTGAACTGGTATCTCACGCCGAATTTCAAGTACGTGTTCAATTTCGAGCGGGTGGTGTTCGACGACGATCCCGATGGGCCGCGAAAAGCGGAAAACGCGTTCGTATTCCGAACGCAAGTCAATTTTTGAACAGTAGGGCGGGTCCTTTCGGACCCGCCAGACACAGGATTGTGCACATCATGAGACGAACAGTTACTGTTTCGCTCCTCGCCGGCGCACTCGCGGCGTGCGGTGGAGCGCCAGCGCCGACAGGGGACTCTCTGCCGGCCGTCGAGATTCTGAACGTCTCGTACGACCCGACGCGCGAGTTGTATCAGGAGGTGAACGTCGCGTTCGCCGGGGAGTGGCAGGCGAAAATGAAACAAGCCGTCACGATCCAGCAGTCTCACGGTGGCTCGGGAGCGCAGGCGCGCGCGGTCATCGATGGGCTGGAAGCCGATGTTGTCACGCTTGCACTCGCGTACGACACTGACGCGGTCCAGCAGTCCGGGTTGATCAACGCGGGGTGGCAGAGCCGCCTGCCGCAGAACAGCGCGCCGTATACCTCCACGATTGTTTTTCTCGTCCGGAAGGGCAATCCGAAGGGGATCAGGGACTGGAGCGATTTGATCAAGCCGGGAGTCGGTGTGATTACGCCGAATCCCAAGACCTCTGGCGGCGCCCGCTGGAACTACCTCGCCGCGTGGGAATACGCAAGGAGGCAGGCCGGCGGCCCTGGAGACCCTGGAGATAGCGACGCCAAGGCGAGGGAGTTCATGACGGCGCTCTTCGGCAACGTGCCGGTCCTCGATTCCGGGGCGCGTGGCGCCACCACGACGTTCGTTCAGCGCGGCATCGGCGACGTCCTCCTGGCCTGGGAGAACGAAGCGTACCTCGCGCTCGCGGAGACGAAAGATCAAATCGAGATCGTCGTCCCTTCGATGAGCATCCTGGCGGAGCCGCCCGTGACCGTCGTCGACACGGTCGTGGACAGGAAGGGCACGCGGACCGTCGCCGAGGCATACCTTCAGTTCCTCTACACACCCGCGGGCCAGGAGATCGTGGCCAGGCATCATTACCGGCCGCGGGATCAGAGTGTGGCGGCAAAGTACGCGTCAACCTTCGCGGACGTGAAGCTGTTCACGATCGACGAAGCGTTTGGCGGCTGGCAGAACGCCCAGAAGACCCACTTCGCCGACGGCGGCACCTTCGATCAAATCTACAAGCCCGGCCGCAAGTAAGATAACCACGTAGGGCGGGTCCTTTCGGACCCGCCAGTGCCGCCGGGTCCAAGGACCCGGCCTACATTTTCCAAAGGACCCGGCCTACATCTGATGTTCGCTCGCTCGAAACGGCGACGAGTGCTGCCGGGATTCCGGCTGACGCTGGGGTACACGGTTCTCTACTTGTGCCTCATCGTCCTTGTTCCGCTCCTGACGCTGCCGGTCCGGACGGCGTCGCTCACCTGGGACGCGTTCTGGCAGACGATCAGCGATCCGCGCGTGGTCGCGTCGTACCGGCTCAGCCTCGGCGCGGCTTTCATCGCGGCCATGGTGAACGCCGTCTTCGGGTTTCTCGTCGCCTGGGTACTGGTCCGGTACCGAGTTCCCGGGACGCCGCATCGTCGATGCCCTGATCGACCTGCCGTTCGCGCTGCCGACGGCGGTAGCCGGCATCACGCTCACCGCGCTGTATGCGCCGAACGGGATGCTCGGCTCGTTCGTCGAGCCCTACGGAATCAGGATCGCCTTCACCCGGGTCGGCGTGACGATTGCGATGATCTTCATCGGGCTGCCGTTCGTGGTGCGGACGCTGCAGCCGGTCATCGAAGACCTCGATCCGGAGGTCGAGGAGGCGGCGACCAGCCTCGGGGCGACCCGGTTCAAGGTCATCAGACGCGTCATCCTGCCCTATCTCTACCCGGCATGGCTGACCGGCTTCGCGCTCGCGTTCGCGCGCGCGGTGGGCGAGTACGGGTCGGTGGTCTTCATCGCCGGCAACCTGCCGATGGTTACGGAAATCACGCCGCTCCTCATCATCACGAAGCTCGAGCAGTTCGACTACGCGGGAGCGACGGCGATTGCGCTGGTGATGCTGGTGATCTCCTTCACCCTGCTGTTGACGATCAATGCGCTGCAGGGCTGGAGCTCGAGACGGCTCTCGGGCTGACAGGAATCACTTGACAGCACACACGCGTACGCATCGCGGACGCCGGAAACTGACGGAGCCCCCGCTGGTCAGGTGGGGCCTCACGATTGTGGCCCTTCTTTTCCTGCTGCTGTTTCTGGTGCTGCCGCTCTTCACCGTGTTCAGCGAAGCGTTTTCACGCGGACTGGGCCCGTATCTGACGTCCGTCCAGGAGCCGGATGCGCTGGCGGCGCTCCGCCTCACGCTGCTCGCCGCCGCGATTGCCGTTCCCGCCAATCTGGTGTTCGGGCTGTGCGCGGGATGGACGATCGCGAAGTTCGACTTTCCCGGCAAGAACCTGCTGACGACGCTCATCGACCTGCCCTTCGCGGTATCGCCGGTGATTTCCGGCATGGTGTTCGTCCTGCTGTTCGGGCGGCAGGGATTCCTGGGCCCCTGGATGGCCGAACACGACATGCGAATCGTCTTCGCGGTCCCGGGGATCGTGCTCGCGACCATCTTCGTGTCGTTCCCTTTCGTCGCGCGCGAGATCATTCCCGTGATGGAAGCGATGGGCAAAGAGGAAGAAGAGGCGGCCCAGGTGCTCGGCGCGAGCGGGTTCCAGACGTTCTTCCGCGTGACGCTCCCGAACATCAAGTGGGGACTGCTCTACGGCGTGATCCTGTGCAACGCGCGGGCGATGGGGGAGTTCGGCGCGGTCTCGGTCGTGTCCGGGAAGATTCGCGGGCTGACGAATACGCTCCCGCTGCACGTGGAGATTCTGTATAACGAGTACAACTTTCAGGCGGCATTCGCGGTGGCTTCGCTGCTGGCGCTGCTGGCGCTGGTGACGCTGGTGCTCAAGACGCTCGCAGAGAGACGGCTGGAGCAGACGGTCCGGCTGAAGCCGGACACTACTGCTGATGGTGAGATCGTACGTAGTGTCCGGCTTTAGCCGGACCGTGGTGCATGGTATCGTGTCCGGCTTTAGCCGGACCGTGGACGTGGTGTCCGGCTTTAGCCGGACCGTGGCTCGGGGAACCCCATAAAGAATGGCCATCGAAGTCAGAAACGTCAGCAAGGGCTTCGGCAGTTTCGTCGCCCTCGACAACGTCAGCTTCACCGTCCCCCCGGGCGAGCTCGTCGCCTTGCTCGGGCCGTCGGGCGGCGGGAAGACGACGATGCTGCGCATCATCGCCGGGCTGGAGGCGGCCGACTCGGGGACGGTGCTGCTCGAGGGCGAAGACGCGACCTCGCGGAGCGCCAAAGATCGTGGCGTGGGGTTCGTGTTCCAGCACTACGCGCTCTTCCGCCACATGACGGTGTTCGAGAACGTCGCGTTCGGATTGCGGGTGCGTCCGGCGCGGACGCGCCCCTCGGCGGACGAGATCAACCGGAAGGTCCGGGATCTACTCGGGCTCGTGCAGCTCGACTTCCTCGCCGACAGGCTGCCGTCGCAGCTCTCAGGCGGACAGCGGCAGCGCATCGCGCTGGCCCGTGCCCTCGCCGTCGAACCGAAGGTGCTGCTCCTCGACGAACCATTCGGTGCGCTCGACGCCAACGTCCGCCGCGATCTCCGCCGATGGCTGCGGCGGCTCCACGACGAGATTCACCTGACCAGCGTTTTCGTCACGCACGATCAGGAGGAGGCGATCGAGCTGGCCGACCGCGTCGTCATCATCAACCACGGCATCGTCGAACAGGATGGCACGGTCGAGGAGGTCGTCGCGCTGCCCGCGAATCCGTTCGTGATGAATTTCTTCGGGACCGTCAATGCGTTTCCCGGCCGCCCGGAGGCGGGCCGCACGGCGTACTCGAGGCCGCACGAAACCGACGTCAGCCGCACCCACACCAACGGCAGCGTCGCCGCGACCGTCGACGACATCCGGATCGTCGGCGCCGTGGTCCGCCTCGTGCTGGTGGACGCGGATGGCGCGCCGATTCACGTCGAGATGACGCGCGAGCGATTCGACACCCTCGCAACCCGCAAGGGCGAGCCGCTCCACGTAATGCCGAGCAACCCCCGGATCTTCGCCGAACCCTAGCAGCCCGTATGGCTCCGCGCGTCCGCTTTGCGCCCTCTCCGACCGGCTATCTGCACGTCGGCGGAGCCAGGACGGCGCTTTTCAACTGGCTGTTTGCGCGCCGCCACGGCGGGGTGTTCGTGCTGCGCATCGAGGACACCGACGCCGAACGCTCTTCGACGGAGATGGTGGAAGGCATTCTCGACGGGCTGCGATGGCTCGGTCTCGACTGGGACGAAGGGCCGCTCATCGGCGGGCCGTATGCGCCGTATTTTCAATCCGAGCGCTTCGACCGCCACCGCGCGGCGGCGGATCGGCTGGTGGCCGAGGGCCACGCCTACTACTGCTACTGCACGCCCGAGGAGCTGAAGGCGAAGCGCGACGCGGCCGGCGACCCGGACCGGTCGGGGTCCGGCTGGCGCTACGATCGCACCTGCTGCCGCCTGACCCCGGATGAAGTCGGCGCGCGCGAGCGCGCCGGGCTGCGGCGGGCCGTCCGGTTCAAAGTGCCGGAAGGGCCGGAAGGATTGTTGCGGTTCGAGGATCTCGTGCACGGTCCGATTGAATTCGACGCGGCCCACGTCGAGGACTTCGTCATCGTCCGATCCGACGGCCATCCCACCTACCACCTGTCAGTGGTGTCAGACGATGTGGAGATGGCGATCACGCACGTGGTGCGGGGGGACGATCACGTCTCGAACACACCCAAGCACATCCTGCTGTATCGGGCGCTCGGCGCGCCCGTGCCGCAGTTCGCCCACGTCCCGCTGATTCTCGGCCCCGACAAGAAGCGATTGAGCAAGCGTCACGGGGCGACGTCGGTCATGGAGTACGCCACGCAGGGCGTTCTTCCCGAGGCGATGGTCAATTTCCTCGCGCTGCTCGGTTGGTCGCCCGGTGCCGGCGACCGCGAGCTGTTCGGCAGGGAGGAGCTGATCGAGGCGTTCTCGCTCGACGGCATCAGCGGCGGTAATGCTGTCTTCAACCAGGAGAAGCTCGACTGGTTCAATCAGCAGCACATCGTGCGCCTGGCGCCCGACGAGCTCGCGCGGCGTCTCGAGCCGGTGTTCAAGGAGGCAGGACTCTGGGACGATTCCTACCTTGCGGAGCGGCATGCCTGGCTCTTTGCGGTGCTCGAGTTGCTGAAGCCCCGGGTGAAGCGTCTGCACGACTTCGTCGCGCAGGGCCGGTTCTTCTTCGTGGATGAAATTGAGTACGACCCGCAAGCGGCATCCAAACATCTGCGCGGCATGGCCGGCGATCTGATGGCGTTCGATGCCGCATGCGGAGAGCTCGAGACCTTCGACCCCGTGTCCATCGAAGCGGCGCTTCGTGCCGTCGCGGATGCGAGAAAAGTGAAAGCCGCTTCGCTCATTCATGCCTGCCGTGTCGCGGTGACGGGAAAAGCGGTAAGTCCGGGGCTCTTCGAGGTGCTGGCGCTGCTCGGCCGTATCCTGGTCCGCGAGCGGCTCGGAGCGGCCATCCGGCTGGCCGCGGCGTTACCCCGGTGAGCCCCTCTCGGAGCTGTTCAATATAAGTTGCTGCTTCTCAGTCACTTTCGCCGCCAGGGGTTACCTCTACACTACCAGACGCACCGTCTGGAAACACTTTTCCCACCCGGCAGGAAAACCTTTTCCTAAGTAGTTGAGCTGCATGTGTTTACCAGTGCGTGGGCGCCGGCCCGTGGCACATCGGTTGCAGCCGAGTCCCGTGGACGCGCGACGCGACGCGAAGCGGAGCGTAAGGGTGAACACAGGACAAGTGCCGGGGATGTTTATCCCGGTCTGGAGGCACAAAGTGGCAACAGAAGATCGCGGATTCGCGTCAATGGAACGAAGCAAGCAGCGTGAGATTGCGAGCAAGGGCGGCAAGGCGGCGCACAACAAGGGCACCGCGCACGAGTGGACGAGCGAAGAAGCTCGCGAGGCGGGACGCAAGGGCGGCATGGCCAGCCATCGTCGGAAGCTCGAACAGCAGCAAGGCGACCAGCAGCCTGACACGACCGCCAGCGATCAGGACAACGAACCGCGTTCCGAGATGAGTGAAGTATCGCGCTGACGTTACGGGTCGACCTCCTGTGCCGGCCGACGCGCTTGCCGCTCGCTGTTTGCGGGCGGTATAATCGAAAATTCCGTCCCTTTCGAGCGCTTCGACTGGTACTGGGAGGTCGTCCAACGGTAGGACGCATGCCTCTGGAGCATGTTATCGGGGTTCGAATCCCTGCCTCCCAGCCAAATCTCATTTCGCCCGACAAACCACCGTAAGCCGGGGGTTGCGAGTGTTTCGAACACCGTCATCACCGCCCAGCCGACGGCAGGAAACTCCTAAGCCGTCCACAACTTCAAGGTCGCGAAGAACTTCGGCCTCTCAACTTCCATTCGAATCCCGGACAGCTCCTGCCGCGTGCCGCCGCTCGCATAGCCAAAACCGCTGATAATGGCCAACATGCCGTCCCCCACGCCTTGCGATCGAAGGCACGACCCGCTCGCCTGACGTTGCGTAACAAAAGATACGACGCTTCAGTCGATCTTCGACGCGTGCGCACAGGGCTGCATCGATGGTTGTGTAGTGATCGTCATCAGCAACAACAGCGAGTCTGGTGCGTTGCGGAGGGCGGCCGCGGCTGGTATCGAGACGTGCCACGTCTCTTCCCTGACACATCCCAACGCCGACTCCCTCGATGCCGCGATTTGTGAGGCGCTCCAGCGAGCGCGCGCCGACGTCATCTTCCTCGCTGGATACATGAAGCGCCTGGGCCCGCGCACGTTAGCCGCGTTCCCAAAGCGGATTCTGAACACTCATCCGGCGCTGCTTCCAAAATTCGGAGGGCAGGGAATGTTCGGAGATCGCGTGTTCGAAGCGGTCCTTGCGTCGGCTGAGTCCGAGTCCGGTGCGTCGGTGCATCTTGTGGATGCCGAGTACGACACCGGGGCAGTTGTGCGTCAGGACCGTGTCCGCGTCCTTCCCGGGGACACCGTCGCGTCCCTCAAGTCTCGCGTCCAGGCGTGCGAGCGCGAAGTCGTCGTCAAGACCTTGGCTGCCATGGCGAGTGGCGAGCTGCCGTTCGGATAGGGGTGACAGGCCATAGCACGCTAGGCGTGCTATAGTGCTATCGTGTGATCCGGACGTTCTCCGATGAAACGACCCGGGACATCTGGAACGGCGTCAACAGTAAGGCGGCGCGGCGGGTTCCGCGCGAGCTCTGGCCAAACGTGCGTCGGAAACTCGATCAAATCGACGCGGTGACGAGGCTTGACGATTTGAAAGTGCCGCCCGGGAACAGATTGCACGCGCTCGGTGCTGATCGGCGAGGGTTCCACGCGGTGCGAGTCAACGACCAGTATCGGATCGTGTTTCGCTTCGAAGGCGGAGATGCGTTCGACGTGCTGTGCACGGACTACCACTGAGGAATCTCCATGCTGCCGACCCATCGCCCGCCGACTCACCCTGGCGAAATGCTCCTGAAGGAGTTTCTCGAACCTCTTGGCGTGTCTCAGGCCGAGGCGGCCACTCGGATGAGTATTCCTTTCCAGCGGCTGAATGGGATCGTCAAGGGCCGTCGGGCCGTTAGCGCGGACACAGCGCTGCTACTCGACGCGCTGACGGGTTGGGACGCACAGATCTGGCTGACACTGCAGGCCAAGTGGGACCTGTGGCACGCGCTGAAGGCCCGGGGGCGGCGACCGAAGGTCCGCCCACTGCGCAAGACAGCATAGTCAGCGCTGCTGCTCACCCCGCACGGATGAGCCAGTTGCGGAAATCGTCCCGAACACCCAGCCACACAATTTCACCTGTGTTTTCAAGCATTTGCGGAACAAGGTGATTTCGCAGAACTTTCGACGAACGCCTGCACGTTGCGGTGCCAGCGAGAGTTTGGCCTCCATTGCCGTGGCGCTCGACGACTTGCCCGAGCCGCAAACGAGCAAGCCGCGCCGACCCGCGATCGCGCGAAGTGATCGCTCACATCGCTAGGTCGCCGCTGCCTGCCCGCCGACTTCCCCGCAGAGATACGCGATTCGATGACCGCTGGTGCGCTGCGCGCTCATCAAGGCTACCGCGTCGAAATGAATACGCGCGCCGGACTTGGCTGATTGCTGTACGAAGTAAAAGAGCCCCCGGGCACAGCCGGGGGCTCTTGCTCGTGCAGCAGGGTTGATGCTTACCGGCTGGCCTGGAGGCTGGCTCCGCCACTAGGGCCGTTAGCAGGGCCGCTGCCAAGGATGTCACCGGTGGAGACAAGCTTGACCCAAAGCGAACCGTTGCCCTTGTAGTACGAAGTCGTGGTGGCCTTGCGCAGCGCATCCAGGCTGTCCTGCGCCGTACCCGAGGCTGCGGTGGTGAATCCCGGCAGCTCGAACATCACCCACGAACCGGCATCCAGTTCCGACACGCTGAGGGACAGGGACGGCCGTTCGGTGGTGACCTTGTACTCGGTGCCCGCCCGTACGTTGGTTGCACCGTTGGCGGTGAACTCCTTGCCATTGCGGCTGAGAACGACTGGCGGCCCTGAAGGTGCAACCGTACCTCTGATTCGACCACCACCTGGCGCAATAGCAAACGCAGCAGGTGCAGCAGCACCAGGGGCAGCAGCTTGTGCGCCAGGTGCGCCCGGCCCTCCGCGACCTGCAGCAGCAGCACCGGGAGCCGTACCAGGAGCACCGCCACGACCGCCACCACCGCGTCCGAACCCGACGGCGCCGCCGCCGCCGCCAACATTCATGCGCCCGACATCGCCCTTGCACACCACCGCGTTCCAGGTGGGCTTGACCTCGCAGGCTTCGTCGACGTCGATTCCGGTGATGTTGACGATGTAGGAATTGGCGACACCGGTGATGGTGCCGTCCTTGTCATTGAACACCGAGGTCTTGTAGACCGTGTTGCCGTAATCATCGTTGCTCCACCTGTTGTCGATCGGCGGGAAGTACACCGGCTTGGCGTTGATGAATTTCGAGCGCTGCACGGTGTTGTTGGAGCTCATGCCGAAGCTGGTGAACAGCAGGTAGGAGATCGCTCCCGTCTTGCGGGTGGCGTTGTCCTGGTAATTCACGAAGGTGTTGTTGTCCAGTTCATGATGGAAATCGTAGAACTCGTAGGCGCGGATCGGGAAATCCGCGACTTGGGGGAACGGCAAGCTGCGGCCAGCAGCCTTTTCCTCCGGCGTCCTGGGGTTGCCGATGTTCTCGGTTTCGCCCACGAACAGCGAGTCAACCACCCGTGACGTATAGAGGGAACGACCGATGTTGCCGGACGCATGCGTGAAGCCAATTCCGTTGTCGGCCATCTTCAGGTTCTTGTAGAGGTGCAACTCACCGCGGGCCCAGATGCCGCTATTGCGGTTCTTGTAGGCGGTGAAATCCTCGACTACGGACTCCACTTGAGCGCTGTTCGCGTCAGCGGGATTGGCAAGGGCAATATACCCGCCGACGGCGAACTTGCCATCGGCCCTGGGGGCGCGGTCACCCATGAAAGCGTCAAAGTTCGAATGGGCGACGTTGCCCTTGAACTCGCGGAACTTCGTGCGACGCGGCCAGGTGGCCCTGCTGATCTCCGTGCCTTCGAACTTACCCGTCGGATGCTCCGGGAAGGCGAACCAGAAACCTGTCGCGTCGGAACCCGCGGCCACGTTGTCGCGGTAGGTGTTTTCCGGATTGGTGATCCAGAACGACGACACCGTGTTATCCGAAGGGATCAGGACGTCCTTGGAGTCCTGGCCGGTCGTATTGAAGTTCGTGCCGGCCGTCGCTCCGAACGGGGCGAGGTTCGTCGGGTCGCAGGGCTTGGACGTATGACACTTGGTCTGGATCGCCAGGTTGCGGATGTACTGGTTGCCGGTCTCGATGCCGTCTTCGAGGAAGAAGCAGTGACCGACGGTGTTGTAGGTCACATTGTTCTCAACCTGCAGATTGTTCGTGCCGTGCACGGTCACGCAGCGGTTGTAGGTGTCGTGGATCGCGGCGTTCCTGATGTACTGCCCTTTGGCATCGCCGACCAGATGCCAGTGGATCGGATACCGGGCCAGCGTCAGGTTCTGGCCCATGCGATTGAACTCGACGCCCTCGACAAACATCTTGCTCGCGCCCATCGCCATCACGTGCCCGCCGTAGAACGGCGCTTCCGCCGCGTCGGCCGATGCCTGGAGACGGATATTGCGCGTCAGCAAACCGACTTCGCCACGTTCATCCACGTCGAAGGTGATCTTGCCGAAGTGCATGAAGTCCAGCTTCTTGTCGAGCGTGATCGTATTTCCGCGGATGGCGGAAATGGTGCGCCGCTCGGCCTGCCGGGGATCGAAATCCGTGGACGCGAGGACAATCTCGTCGCCGACCCGCCAGCCAGACGGCGTCCAGGACCTGTATGGAGGTGCTGCCTGCCGCGGCTGTCTGTGCCAGCTTGGTCCAGGTGTGCTTCCGATCGCCGTGCAGGTTCAGGGTTCCGCCCATGAGCAGGATGCCGCGGTCAACGCGGTCGTTCGCTCCACCCATTCCACCGATATCTTCGTCTTTGACGTTGTTGGTGAGGGTAATGGTCGCCTTGCGTGTATGGGGCCTGGCTTCGGTGCCGATTTCCAGTTCCCCGTGCAACATGATCCACTCGGTGGTCAGTTCAAGGTCGGCATTGTTCGCGAAGCTGAGTTTGCCGTCGATCGTCAGACTGCCCAGCGCCGGCGGACTGACGTCGAGGACGACGTCCTTGCCCGCTGCAATGGTGACCTTGTCGCCTGCGCGGGGCACGCGTCGGTCTGGCCAGGTGGCAGGATCAGACCAGCGCGCCTGCCTGGCCGCCGGCGATCTTCCTTCCTGGGCCTGAACGACAGCGAATACGCTGACGAGCAGGAATGCTGGAAGGAGCGAAGCAAGAAGGAACGAGCGATGTTGCTTACTCACGGCATCAACTCCCCGTATTCGAAAGATGACCAAGAACCGCAGCGGCAAAGCGTAGGGCGATAATCTGGCGCCCAGCAAACATCAGGCAAACGTGCTATCCGAGACTCTCGAACCCGAAGAGAATAGCCGAATTCCGAAAATCCCAGGTATGCGACTCCCGCCCGCCCCGCTGCACGGGGCAGATGACCCCTTGGAACAATCGATCCCGTGAGATGGAATGCGATTCGGGTTAACCCGCGTGGATCAGCCAGTTGCGGAAATCGGCCCGAACACCCAGCCACACAAAATCACCCGTGTTTTCAATAACTTGCAGCATAGGGTGATTTCACTATCGAACCGGATGGGTCGTCAGCCGGAATTCGGCGACCATCCATTCCTCCCCGTCGCCTGCAGATCCGATTTGAGTTGAGCGTATACTCACGCCAGCATGTCGCGCGCAAGCCGCCACTTATCTCGCTGGACTCGTGTAGCCGCGGAGCATCTCGTCCGCGTCGAGACCGCAGTGCGGCTGGCGATCCCCGGAAACCCGCGGATCCCGCGCGCGCAATTCCAGTCCGGATGACATAGGCCGCTTACCGCCAATAAAGATCACGACAAGGGCCATCATCCGGAAGACGGGTGATGGCCCTTTCCATTTTGGAGGGCTATCGTGAGGGATGCGAGCGAAACCTTCGCGGCCGACGAATCACCGCAAGTGGTGGCAAAGGCAATCGAACGACGACGCCGCGCGGTCGAAGCGCCATGGCATGCCTTTGACGCAGTAGTCGTCATCGGCGCCGGCGCTCCGATTCCGATTCCGGGGCGAGCCGACCGGGTCTATCCGTTCTTTGCTCACAGTGAGTACTTCTACCTGACCGACCGGCAGCGCGCGGGTGCCGTTCTCGCCTACGACCCACAGGAGGGCTGGACTGAGTTCGTTCCAGTTGCCGGGGCTGATGAGCGGCTGTGGAGCGGTGGCACCACTGAGGAAAAGGGAACACCCGTCTCTAAACTTAGACCATGGCTCGACAAGCGGCGTGGCCGTCGCTTCGCACAGCTCGGAGCACCGGTTCCGGACGCGCCGTCGAATCCGGAGATCGCTGTGGAACTCCGGGCGGCGTTGGATCGCATTCGACGCATCAAAGATGATGTCGAGCTCGCGCGGATGCGTGTCGCCTCAGACGCCACGCGCGCCGGATTCGCGGCGGCCGTGACGGTCGTCGCTCCAGGGATATCGGAACGGACGCTGCAGATCGAGATTGAAGCAGAATTTTTTCGAAGGGGCGCGGATGCGGTCGGCTACGACTCCATCGTGGCGTCCGGCCCGAACGCCGCCGTGCTTCATCACCTACCCACGCCGCGCGTACTAGCCGTGGGTGAGCTCGTGTTGATTGACGCTGGCGCGGAATACCGCTGCTACGACTGTGACGTCACGCGGACCTACCCGGTGTCGGGACGGTTCAGTCCCGAACAGGCCGAGGTGTACGCGCTTGTTTCGAACGTGCAGCGAGCGACCATTGCACGTTGTCGTGCGGGAGTCGAGTACCGCGACGTTCACCTCTCAGCCGCGGTCGACATTGCACAGGGACTCATCGATCTCGGATTCCTGCGCGGCAGTGCCGCCGATCTTGTCGAAGAAGGCGCGTCGGCGCTGTTCTTTCCTCACGGCATCGGTCACATGGTCGGCCTAGGTGTCCGCGACGCCGGTGGGTACTTGCCTGGCCGGCCGCGCTCTCAGGCACCTGCTCTGCGATTTCTACGCATTGATCTGCCGCTCGAGGCTGGACACGTCGTGACGGTTGAACCGGGAGTCTACTTTCCGGCCCATGTGCTCGACGACCCTGATGTTCGCAGACAGCACCACAACAGCGTGCGATGGGATCGCGTGGACAAATTGCGCGGGTTCGGTGGCGTTCGAATCGAGGATAACGTCTTGATCCGCGAAGACGGGAACGAAGTGTTAACGCGCGCGATCCCCCAACGCCTGATCGGAATCGAGCGTTAGTTGGCTGCAGATGCAAACAGAGTTGAGCCCATGTACTTGCCAAAAGCTTTTGAAGAACACAAACCAGAACGTCTGCGCGATTTCATCCGTAGCTACCCTCTTGGAACGCTTGTAACCGCCACAACCAATGGCCTGGAGGCCAACCACATTCCCCTTCTCATTGCCGACACCGCGGGTGCCGGTGCGACGCTTCACGGCCACATCGCTCGTGCGAATCCGCTGTGGCGGGATGTATCCCCCAATGCGCATGCGCTCGTGATTTTCCACGGGCCAGACGGCTTCATTTCGCCGTCTTGGTACCCGAGCAAACGCGAGAATGCGAGGGTCGTACCTACCTGGAACTATGCGGTAGTACATGCGCACGGCCTGCTTCGGTTTATCGACGATTCAGCGTGGGTGCGAGCGCATGTGGAGGCGCTTACACATGAACACGAAGCTAACCGGGATACGCCGTGGGCAGTGACCGACGCACCCGCCGAGTTCGTCGATAAGATGGTGACTGCCGTCGTCGGACTCGAGATATCAATCACGCGGTGGTACGGCAAATGGAAGGTGAGCCAGAACCGTTCGGCGGCCGACAGGGTCGGCGTCATTGAAGGCCTGGAAGGTGAGGCGTCGGCGTCGAGTGTTGCGATGGCGGCTTTAATTAAGCAGACCCTCAGCGAGGACTGAGTCGTCGCTCGCGGCCTCGGAGCAGCAACTCGCGCGCAGGCACTCGTGTTCGGGGCGGCGCGCTGGGTCTGCCATCCAGGCCTGTGGTGTGCTTCCGACTTATACCGCCGTCACGACCCAGTTGCGGAAACGTCCCTAACACCCTGACCTCGCCGTCGCGGCAGGAAGATTCGTGTCGCTGGATGTGCACGACACTCTCCAGACATTCATCGTGAATGGCTGGTCGGACGACGCAAGATTTTGGAAGTCGGCAACGGCGCTTTACGAGGCGGCAGCGCGAGCGTCAACGGCGAAAAACGGCGCCCCTCGCGTCGCGGCCTGCGGAGATTGCGCGGCGACTCTCTGGGAATCGGGGAACGCCGCGGCGGCGATTCGCCTGGAATACCTCTGGGACGAGTTTGCCAGAGCGCACGACGTCGAGATCCTCTGCGGGTACGTGCTGGCTGCCGTTCCGCCAATCGACGAGACGCGGGCCTTCCGGCGAGTCTGCGCCGTGCACGCGGCCGTTCACTCCCGGTAGTCCTGGTCAGACGGAGTCGTTGCGGATCGAAATCGGGGCGCGAGCGTGGATTCTGGTCCCCTGCCGCGGCCGCGTTTCAACGAGAAGAGTTCCGTCCACGAGCTTGAGACGTTCTTCCATGCTGACGAGGCCAAGCCCCTGGCCCATCTGTACCGTCTTGAGGTCGAACCCTACTCCTGCATCAGTGACCTCGAGATGAAGGTCACGCTGATCCGTCCACAGTCGCACCTCAACGTGTCCGACCCCGCTGTGCTTCGCCGAATTTTGCAGCGCCCCTTGAAGAACTCTGAAGAAACAGAGCGACATTTCCGGAGGCAGCGCGGGTGACAGGTCACCGGCGTTGAAATCGACGACAACCCCTTGCCCGCTCGAGAATTCCTCGCAATAGCGTTCCATCGCGTTCGCGATACCCAACAGTTCGATCTTCGATGAATGGAGGTTGTGAGAGAGCGCGTGAACCGCCGACGCAATCTCGGAAATCTGGTCGCGCAGCTCGACCGACTGGCCCGGCAGTTTCATCGCCAACAACGCGATGCGCTGGCCGATGTCGTCATGCAGCTCCCGCGCAATCCTGGCTCGTTCCTGTTCCTGCGCATGGAGGAGCCGCTGGCTCACTTTAGAGAGCGCCTTCTGGACCTTCTTCCGCTCGGTAATGTCACGCGCAACGACAGCGGTCCCAACCGACGTCCCCGCTGAATCCAAAAGCGGCGAAATCGTCAACGATACGTCAATTTTTGTCCCCGACTTGGTGAGTCGAATCGTTTCGTAGCGCTGAATCCGCTCTCCAGCTCTCAATCGTGACACAAACCCGTTCTCCTCGTCGGTCAGCTCGGGCGGGACGATCGTCGAGGAAGCCGGCTGGCCAACCAACTCAGAAGCGGGGAACCCGAAGATCCGCTGCGCCCCGGTATTCCAGCTCAGAATCGTCCCGTCCAGACTTTTCGAGAAAATGGCATCGTCGGATGATTCGACGATCGCCGCCAGGCGACGGCGGGTTTCCATCCCAGCCTGTTCACGAATGAGCCGGTGCCGTTCGAGCATTGCCGCTTCGCGTTCAACGATCACCGCGGCAAGCGCGAGCCCGGAAATGGCCAGGACCACGAACAACACGTCCAGAAGAACCGCGTTGATGAACGGGCTGTTCTCTGCGAAAGGTCCGAAGCCAAGAGCGGTCGCGATCGTGGCAATGGTCGCGATGAGAAGCACCGAGAGCGAAACACCGCCGACGCCGATGTTGATGGCCGCCCACATCACGAACGGAAGCACTGCAAACGCCAGAACGTGCAGGCGGACCGGCATGAGAGGCAGATCGCCGAATATGATCAAGCAGGCCGCTGCGAGAAGCGCCAGAAGCGCGACAAGCTCGAGGAGCTTCCGCCGGGAGCTGGCAACGAACAGTTGCGGAAGCGTGAACACAAGCGGCGTGATCAGCAGCACTCCCGTACTGTCGCCGAGCCAGTAGATCAACCACGCTGAGGCGAGACCGGAGTACGCCTGGACGCCGGTCGCATACAACGAGAACACGCCGATCGAGGCGCTGATACACCCGCTTCCAAACGCCCCGACAAGAATCAGACCGAGCGCATCGCGCAACCGCGGCAGTGAAGGATCGAATCGCGGAATGCGGCGGAGGATGTACGCTCCTGTTAGGCCCGCGGCGGTCGCACCGGCCGCCTGGCCTGCCGCAGCCAGAGCAGGAACCGACGCCGAGAAGGCGACGAGAAACGCGCTCGCGGCAATGCCCGGCCACACGCTGCGGCCGAACGCGATGAACGCCGCAAGCGCGATCCCATAGGCCGGCCACACGGGGCCCAGATTGCTGCTGCGGATGTTGCTGGTGGCCTGCCCGAGTTTTCCGGCAATGAAATACGCGAGAAAGACGATCGCGAGCTGCGCGACCAGCCGTCTCAGGACGACCGACGTCGCGACCCAATCCAGCGAGCCGAACGGCGTAGCCGTTCTCGACAGACCATCCCCTTTGGATGGCGATCCGGAACCAAGAGGCTCGTTTCGTACGGCAACAATACCCAATAGCACAATACCTTCTGAGGGGGGTTCATACTGTCACAGTTGGGCCTGCACCCCTTACTTTTCTTTGTCAGTAGCGAGGTCCACGGATAGAGGTGCTGGGCCGCGTGGTCGATCGACTCGACGGTCGCTCGTGTCGACCCACTATTCTAACCTTCGATCGGCGGTACGCTTACGCAATGAGACCTCTTCGGTATTCCATCAACGTCACATTGGACGGGTGCTGCGATCATCGTGAAATTCCCGCGGACGAAGACTTACATCGTCACGCGGTGGAAAACCTCGACCAGAGCAGACATAGCAAACCCGCCCCTCTAGCCCTCTCTCTTTGAATCGGTGTTTGCCTGCGGGCACTGCCAGTTGCCGCTGGTAGTCGCCGGGCAGTGCTGCTAATCTCGGGCGTTGTAATCGACGGTTGGCAAACGCAAAGGACAATCTCATGACTCGCCTTGTGGCACTCGTCGCCCTGATTGTTTCGGTGAGCGCCTGCGCGAGTCCCACACCCCCCGCTCCAACCACCTTTTCAGTTAGTGGCAGGGTTTTGGCGGCGTCAGGCGCCCCGGTCGTCGGCAACGTCAGGATCATGGACGGCATTCATGCCGGCCAAGCTCGGACGATGGATGCCACCGGGCAGTACAGCTTCACCAACTTGGCGCCCTCGGCCTTTACGCTGCAGGCTGGGGGCGTCGGCGTTTTTTCCCAGAACAAAGCCGTGAACCTGACCACGGCAAACCAATCCGTGGACTTCAACCTGACTAGAATCCCGGTCCCGGACTGATCGTTTCGACCCGCCACACACCCGGCCAGCGAGCGCATCGCGGGAGGCCGACCACGCAAAGGACAATCTCATGACTCGTCTTGTTGCGCTCGTCGCCCTGATTGTCCACTGATCGCGTCTGCCCGCCGGACACCTCCTCCAGCCGCGCACGGATGGCTGACCGTGACCGCCTCCGGGCCGGCGTCAGCCCCGCCGCGCTGCCTCGATGGTGGCGATGTCGATCTTCTTCATCGGCATCATCGCCTCGAAGGCCCGCTTTGCCTCATCGCCACCAGCCGCCATCGCCTCGATTAGCGCGCGCGGGGTGATCTGCCAGGAGAGGCCCCAGCGGTCCTTGCACCAACCGCACTGGCTTTCCTTGCCGCCATTGCCGACGATCGCGTTCCAGTAGCGATCCGTCTCCTCCTGATTATCCGTCGCGATCTGGAAAGAAAAGGCCTCGCTGTGCTTGAACTCCGGGCCGCCGTTGAGACCGAGACAGGGAATGCCCAGAACGGTGAAATCCACCGTCAGCACATCGCCCTTCTTGCCGCCCGGGTAGTCACTGGGCGCCTCGTGAACACCGGTCACTTCACTGTTTGGAAAGGTGGCCGCGTAGAAGCGCGCCGCCTCATGCGCGTCCTTGTTGAACCAGAGGCAGATCGTGTTCTTCGGCTTCATGTTCGTGTGCTCCTTGTGCTCGATCAGGGTGAACGCCGCGCGTTGTCGCGTGTTACGCCCGCGACACGCGTGTCACGTCACCGACCACGTCTACCGGCGGACGATCGCGGGTGAGCCATAACCGGATCAGCGTGCCGTTTACTTTTCCGGCGCCGATTTCGTAGTCCACGTGCACCGTCCATCCAAAGGTGAATGCGTCGCGCAGCAAATCGAGCATCGCGGCGTGGACAGCCTGCTCCTCGTCGACGCGCAGCTTGATGCCGATGGTGATCTGAGGGAGGGTGCTGAGTTGAAACACGACCTCGACGTCGATCCTGTCCGTCGCCGGACCGTAGGCGGTGCCCAACTCGTGGACTCGAAGCAGCGAGACTTTGCCGTCGGCGTGTGCAAGTGGCATCGTGGAATTCCTCTGTCAGCGCTGAATGATTCGGACAACTCGGCCGTTCCGTGGGCCCGTCCGGTCGTATTCGATCGTGACCGGCCGGTTGTCGTTGAAGGCGGCCCGCAACAGCGTCAACAGTCCGCGATGGGCGCGGAGGGAGGTGACCGTTGCGAAGCGTGAAGCCAAAACTGCGGCCGGGCGCGGTGTCGAGCTGGACGATGACGTCGGCGTCCAGCCGGTCGGATGGCGGACCGTAGCCGCTCCCGATCTCGTGCACCCGAAGCAGTACCGGCGTGCCGGTGATGCTCAACCGTTCGCCGATCAGGTCGCGCGGTCGCACGACGGGCGCATCCAGGTTGAGTTCGAAGAGCGTGGTCAAGCTGTCGTCGGTCCCTTCGACGGCGGCGCTGAAGCGGTAGGTCCGAGGTCCGTTCCGCTCGATCGTGAGCGTGCCGAAGTTGTAATCCAGCACCGAACCGAGGAATTCTGCGGCATAGTGACGCTTCTCTTCCGAGTCCAGCACGAACCGTCTGACGTCGAGCGCGCTACCGGTCTCGACGTCCGGATCATCGCTCAGAAAGTTGGCGCGGCGCAGGTCGATGTCGCGGCCCGGCTGCTCCATCAGCTCCTTCAGCGTGCCACTCGTCGGGAGAGGGGCGCTGCTCGGTGAGCTCACGAACTGGAACATCAAGTTGTTCCGCCGGTGATCGTGCCCCTCGCCCTGACGAGCCGAACGCAACAAGTAGCAGCCGCCGACGTGCACGTCACCGCCCAAGACGATGACGGCGCGAGCGCGAGGCCCTCGGGTGCCGTTGGTGATGTCGTTGGCCAGGTCGAACAGGATGTCGAGCAAGGCTGCCAGATTGGGCTGGTTGGTGCGATAAGTCCACTGGTCGTGGTAGTCCGGCTCGCGCAGACTGGCGACGTAGGCGTCTTCCGCCAGTCCGACTCCACTGGCTCCGATCAGGGCGCCAATGAACGCTCCGACGGGGCCGCCTGCCCACGCGCCGATCACCGCGCCCGCCGCCGCACCGACGCCGACGCTGGCCGTGTTGGCAAACGCGAGCAACCGCTGAATTGGTAAGAACGCGAGCGGGACACTCGATCCGATCACGATCACGTCGGCCAGCCTGGTGTCGGTGCTCGTCGCCCAGGTTCGGAATCGCTCCAGTTGCTCCGTGCCGAGGACGTTGGCATCAGGGTCGCGGCCTCGATGATTGCGTTCGTCGAGCATGTAGACGGCGAGTGGTCCCGCACGCCACCCGTAGTCCCACGCCGCCGGGACGGGCACCACGCGGGATGGCGGGTTGAGCGGATCCTGAAATCGCCGGTACGCGTCGAGCGCGCCCCGCCACCGCTCAAAACCGAGGTCCTCGTTCGACACCACCCCCCAGTCGTCGGCGAACTCGTGGTCGTCGAACATCATGCAGGTGGGCGTGCGTCGCAGCACGTCGCGGAATGGCTGATAGGCCCAGAGCGCGTTATAACGCTGCACATAGCGCGCGAACCATCCCGCGCGATCGGTATCGCTCGTCGGCATGCCGCTGTCGTAGATCTGATCGCCGAGCATCAGCATCAGGTCTGCACTTGGCGCGGCCGCGCGCCTGACCCAGGGCACCAGCGACGGGAGGTTGCTCGGCCGGTGGCATGACGTGAACGCGATGGTCCAGGTGGTGGCCGAAACCGGCGGCGTTCGCACCTGGCCGCGCGCCAGCACCGCCTGTGAGCCGGTGGCAGCCTCCAGGGCCGACAGCTGAACGTCATAGAGCGTCGATGGCTCCAAGCCGTCGAGCGGAAGGACCGCCGTGCGGAGCGGATCCGGTAGAAACGTCAGGTCTTGTCGTCGTGGCGTGCCGCTACCCGAGGCGATCTCCGCAACGAGCCGAAAGCCGGGCCGCGGCGCGCCGTGTATTTGAAACCACAGCCGGGTAGAGGTCGCGGTGGTGTAACCGACGATCACCTTGGCGGGGTCGACAAGGGCGCGCATCTGATGCGTTCCGCCGGGCGCGCGCAATTCGAGCGCCCGAACCGCGGGATGGAGGTCGAGCCAGGGCACCTCACCGCTCACCCGAACATGGCCGGTGACTGTGCGCGGCAGTGCCCCATCCAGGAGCAGGTTCGACACCCGCTCCCACGCCTCGGCGGGATGAAACTCAACGGCGGCGAAACCCGCGGAGTTGGTCACCGCTTGCCCGGCAAAGGACTCTGCCAGCTCCCATTCCGGCGTAGTCGTCCCATGGGGGTGCAGCGGGTCGGAGTCATCAGTCCCGGCCGGATGCCAATAATTTGGTACAACTTGGAGCGTCACCCGCAGCACCGCCCGCTCGACCGGCACGCGGTCCATGAAGTCCAAGCAGTGCAGCTCGAGTCGCAGCATCGGAGCGCCCGCGTTCAGCGTCCCAACGGCGGGACAGGCGCGCATCATACCCGATGCGCAACGCCAGTTAGCAGCTAGAAAATGAGCAATTTGGTCGGGTAACAGTCAGCGCCCCGGCGGAGCGACAGTCGAGGCCACCGGCGGCAGCGGAGGATTGTCGTTGACATCGACGCGCCGCCGCTGGTCGGCGACGTCATTTTCCATCTGCTGAATGATCCGCACGAACTCCGGATCTGTCCGCAGCGTCGAGAAGAAAGGATCGAGCCGGATCTCTCGGAAGTGGCGGTCACCAGCACGGTAGGCAGCCTCGAGCCACCGTAGCGCCTCGACGCGCTCCCCGCGCACCGCGTGGATGGCCGCGATCTCCATCTGCACCATCGAGTCCTCGCCGCCCGAGTCGAGCGCCTTGCGCGCGGCGCCGAGCGATTCGTCCATCAGTGCCGTCGCGCGCTGCGTGTCACCGCGTTTCAGCAAGTGGTAGGCGTGCATGGTGCGGAACGTCTCGGGCAGAAGATAGGCTCCAGCCTCGGGAGCTTGCTTGAACAGCTCCTCGATGCGAGCCGATGCGTCCGCCGCCTCCATCAGGAAGGCGTGCCCGGCGACGACGGCCTGGAGCTCCTCGTTGGTCGGGTTCGCCGCCAGCGCCCGTCTCACTCGGGCTTCGGCGGCCTGGCCGTTGCCCGACAGAAACTCCTCGTCGGCGAGCATGTACTGAATCCGGGGCGCACCGGGAAACCGCTCTTCGCCGCTCCGCAACCAGCGTTGGGTAGCACCGCTGTCGCCGAGCATCGAGAGTGGAACGGCGACGTGATAGTAGGCCGTGCTGACGTTGGGCGCGAGAACAAAGCCGCGCCGGGCCCAGAAGAGCGACTCGTCGAGGCGGCCGAGTGCCGCATCGGTGATGGACAGGTCCCAGGCGGCTTCGGCCAGGCTGGGCGCCAGATCCAGCGCCCGTAAGTACCCCAGGCGGGCGTCCGTCAAGTTCCCGAGCCGGAGCTGAATCGTCGCCAGCGCGTGGTGCGCCCGTGCCTCGTTGGGGCCCACCTCGACGGCCTTGCGTGCCGACGCCAGCGCATCGGCATAGAGCTGACGATCTCCGAAGGCGCCGAGCTGTCCCTGCATCCGCGACAACGCGGCGTAGGCCACTGCGAACTGCGGGTCGAGCTCCACCGCCTCCTTCAGCATCGCGATCCCCTGGGGACCAGGACCCGTGCTCGCGGCCTTCAGAAAGCGTTCATAGGCTGCCGGGTTGCTCGTGCTCTGCTGGATGAGCCTCTTCCGGTCTTCATCGGCCAGCGTCGCCTGGAGCGCGGTCGCAATCTGATGCGCGACGTCGCTCTGCATCTGCAGGACGTCGTTCATCGTCTGATTGTACTGCTGGGTCCAGATGGCCTGGGCCGTTTGGGTGTCGACCAACTGGACGCTGATTCGTGCGCGCTCCCCGGCGAGTCGAACGCTGCCAGTGAGGAGGGCGCCGACGCCAAGCTCGTCGCGGATGCGCCGGGTCGTATCGGGAGCGTCAGTATAGCGGGCGACCGCCGTGCGGCTCATGAGACGCAGCGAGGACAGCCGCGCAAGCTGTGCGGTGATTTCCTCAGTCATGCCGGCGACGAAATACTGCTGCGACTGATCGGCCGAGATGTTCTCGAAAGGCAAGACCGCGAGGACGCGGATCTGGGTGGTGTCCTGGGCAACGGGACTGATCGGGACCACTCGGCCCCGCCAGACGAAGCCCGCAAGCACCGCCAGCGCGAGCGCGGCGGCGGCAAACGCGAGAGATGCGCGAGAGAGTTTCCCTCGAGGATGCTGACGCGCTGCGCCCTCGAGCGAGGAGACGACATCCGTGGCGCTGGCGTACCTGTCGCCGGGGTCCTTGGCGATGCAGCGGCGAACAACCCCGAAGAGCGCGGGGTCCCGACCCATGGCCGCCGATTGATGCTGAAGCGGGTCCGCGTGAAGGATCGCGTTCAGCGTGTCGATTGAGGAATCCCCCGCAAACGCCCGCTGGCCGGTCAGCATTTCGAACAGCACCGTTCCGTAGGCAAAGATGTCGGACCGTGCGTCGGCTGGTTGACCGCGCACCTGCTCGGGCGCCATGTATCCCACGCTGCCGATGACGGCACCCGGCTGGGTAGCCACGCCCGTCGGCGAATCTTCGGATGGCACCAACTTGGCGATGCCGAAGTCCAGGATCTTCATCCGGCCGTCGGTCGTCAGGAAGAGGTTCTCGGGTTTGAGGTCGCGATGGACGATCCCGGCGGCGTGCGCTGCGGTCAGGCCTCGTGCCACTTGCGCGCCGAAGTCGATGACGAGCTCACGCGGCAGCGGCGCCGCCTCCTGCAGCCGGGAGCGCAGCGTGTGGCCCTCGAGCAGCTCCATCACGAGAAACGCCGATCCGTCATCGGCGTCGAGCGTCCCGACATCGTAGACGGTCAGGACGTTCGGGTGATTGAGCGCGCTTGCCGCCCGCGCTTCCTCCTCGAATCGCAGCTGACGCGACCGATCGCGGCCGAACGCATGCGGCAGCACTTTGATCGCGACCTGCCGGCCCAGACGGGTATCGAGCGCGCGATACACCTCACCCATGCCGCCTTGTCCAATCAGCTCACGGACTTCATACGGTCCGAGACGCTGACCTGCGGACAGCGTCGGCGCTGGTGGATGGCTACCTGGCGGACTGGACTCCGGGAAACCGCCGGTCTGTTCGTGCGAGGCCGCCATGCCCTTCACTCTAACCCAGCCGCGGCGTGGGGGAACCGCGCCGACCGTGACGCCTCAGCGTCCTCTCGGCGCTCGAATACCAACGGAAACATGCCACCGTCCCAGGCGTCGACGCGGTCACTCAGCCGCAAACCCGCTGCTTGAAACGCGCTCAACCAGGCTCATCACAGCATCCCCGCGAGCTCCCTGCCTGCGCGCCGCCCCTCGGACGCCGCGCCTTCCATGAAGCCCTGGAAGTCGATCGACGTGTGCTCGCCGCAGAACAGCACGCCGCCCTGCCGCACGCCTTCGTAGCCGCCGAACGTCGTGTATTGACCGACCTTGTAGAACGAGTAGGACGCCCGGAACAGCGGGCTCTTGTGCGGGAGCGACTGCGTCGCCTTGCCGTTCCACGAGAGTCCCGGATACACCGTCGCGATCTGTGACTGCGCGATGGCTGCGTCGGCTGCGCACGCCCCCGTTATTCGGCATTGGCGAACGCCTGATGTGGTGGCCGCCGCGTCGGTCGTCGATCCGCCCGAGTAGAAGACCAGGATGCCTGGATTGCCGCTCTGGGCACGCGTCGCTTCCCAGCCGACCTGATAGCCGGTGTCCGCATAGCTCGAGCCGTTGGACACGCCGGGCCACGGTCCGGTGCCGAGCCAGTCGCGCTGGGCGAACTGAAGATGCAGCTTGCCGTTGTGGCCGCGGCCCTGTTCGGCGATGGCCTGGTGCTTGAGGGCGTCGAAGCCCGCCTCCGGAGATGTCGAGCTCGTTCAGCACCGCAAACGGAAGCGCCAGGACCACGAAGTCGGCGACCACGTCGCTGCGTGCCGCTGGCTCGCTCGAAGGTGACGTTGTACCGGCCGTTCGGCGGTTTCCTTGATCCTGCGCCAGGCGCTGGCCCATCTTGACGACGTCGCCGCCGAGGTAGCGGGCCATGGCCTCAGGCAACTGCTGATTGCCGCCGCGGATGTGGAACTTCTCGTCGGACTCGCCGAAGACCGACAACGAGTGCGCATCGGGCTGAAACCCGAGCAGGAAAATCAGGTTGAGCGCCGACTGCTCGGTCGAATCGGCGCCGTACTCGATGACGTAGGCGACGTCGAGGAGCGCCCCGAGCGGCGAGCGATGCCCTCCGGGAATACGCCGCTCGATGTACTCGTAGACGCTCATCCGATCCAGCGCCCGCCCGGCCGCCGTGTTCGAGTCGAACGTGGTGGGGAAACCGGCAGCCTCGGCGTCGGCGGCGATTCGGTCGGACACGGCGAGGAAATCCTGATCCGCCCGGCTCTTCGGATAGTAGCCGCCGAAGAAGTGGTAGATGTCGTCGGACCGATGGGGCTGGGCGGCGAGCAGGTTGTCGAGCGGCAGGCCAAAGCGCTTCGCCAGCCTCCGGATCGTCGTGTGGCCGCTGTCGATCAGCTCGCCGCACCACTCGGTGATCTGGTTCGCGCTCCAGTAGCCGGTGTTGGTGAACATGCGGCCGCCGATGCGGCCCGAGGCTTCGTAGACCGTGCTCGCGGATACCGAGGTCGGCGAGCTCGAGCGCGCAATTCAAGCCGGCGATGCCGGCGCCGACGATGACAACGGTCGGTTCGGCCGCCGCGAACGAGAACGCGCGGGATGACGGTCGCCGCCGTGGCGGCACCCGCGCTTGCGCGAGGAACGCGCGGCGGGAGATACCGTGTGCTTGACACGTTCGGCGTGCGCGGCTCGAACCTCGCGCAGCGCCTCGAGCGACAGGCCGTTGGCGCGTGCGATACGGGCGTCGCGGAACAGACTGCGAAGTGTATTCAGCAGCGGAGTTCTGGCCATCGCGCGCTGGCCTCACACCGACGGTTGAACGAAGAATGCCCGATGACCCTCGGGAGGGTCATCGGGCACCATTCTAGTTCGCGATGCGGCGCGCAGAGCAGGCCGTTGTTGTAGTAGTCCATCTGGCGATGCATCGGTTCGCCGACGGTCCACGCGTAGCTCGAGGCCGCGACGTTGCTGCCGACTGGCCCATACAGGCCATCCAGGCATCGGCGTCGGCGATCGTGCTGCTCACACAGCTGCCGTCGTTGCCGATCAACACGTTCAGCATCGCCGGGACGAGCGAGCTGAACATCGTCGTCGTCTTGTCCTTGCCGACCTTCTTCGAGCCAGGCGATCGCCTCGGCCTTCGTGTAGGTGACCCCGCCGACCGTGATGCGTCGCTGACCGGCCATGCCTCCGGGTGGTTCTTCCAGTATCCCGGCGTGCCGGTGCCCGGTTGCGCGACCGCAGGCGTAAAGAACCCGAAGTCGGTGTCGTGGTTGTTGCCGCCGACCACCGTCACGGTCGTGACACTGAATCCGAGGCCGTCCGGGACGCCGTCGCTATCCAGGGTGTCATCCCCGACGTCGGAAGTCGAAGTCTGCGTGCCGGTTGGTATCTGAACGGCTGTCGTATAGGTGCCCTCTGGAACGGAAAAATAGTAAAAGCCGTCGGAACCCGTATCGGTGTTCAGGTCGTTTATCGGTCGCCGTCGGACGAGGGACACTTTTGCGCCTTCAATCCCCGGCTCGCCCGGATTCTGAACGCCGTCGTTGTTCGTGTCGTTCCAGACGAAGCCGCAAACCGTTCCTGCCGACTGGCACATGGTACTGCGCCGACGCGGGAGCGGCAGCCACCGAGGCCAGCGGCAGGAGCGCGGCCGCGAGCGCCGCCGCCCTGATGTGCTTCAGCGGTCCGTCCAGCAGCTGCTGTGTTCTCTGGTTCAGCTCGACCTGATTAACTTCCTGCGACATTTTCGACACTCCTTGAAAAGGGGAATTGGGATTCGTGTTGTTGACGCGTGGGTTCTCGGTTTGTACGCTCAGGAGTGCGGTTCCTCCTCGTCAACAACCATTGCATCAGCGACCCGACCGCAGGCGTGACGCAGAGCCTGCGTACGATCATGGAGTGGCTGTCGGACGCCGGTCATGCGTGCCACATCCTCACAACGGCGCGCTTCGAGAGCGCCGTGACGTTCACGATCGACGATCACTTGAGAGCGCGGGGCGTTGAGGGGCCACGAGTGCCGAAGCCCCAAGGGCGATCCGGACGGCCGGGCGGGAAGCGCCGCGGGACGGAGCGGCCTGTCGTGCATTACGTCGTGGGGAGCGTGCCGGTCACGCTGCTGATGACACGCCACAACGACGAGTCGCGGCCCGATCGTGCCGAGGCCGGCCAGTACGTGGCGCTGCTCGACGAGCTGTTCGCGGATTTCGCTCCCGATCAGCTGATCGCATGCAACGGGCATCCGATGATCCTGGAGGCACTGGCGCGCGCGCGGAAGCGAGGCATCACCACCGCATTCGCCATCCGCGGTTTTGGTTACTACGAAGCGCGCTACTTCCAGGACGTCGATCACGCGTTCACGTGCAGCCAGTTCCTGACCGACCTCTACCGCGACAAAGTGGGGCTGGTCAGCACGCCGATCGAGCCGCCGCTCGAGTGGTCTTCCGTCCTGGCGCCCGTGGAGTCGCGCGCGTTCGTGACCTTCGTCAACCCGTCGCCTCACAAAGGCCTGCTGCTCTTTGCGCGCCTCGCCGACATGCTCGGCTCCAGGCGGCCCGATATCCCAATCCTGATCGTGCAATCCGGCCACAGCGGCGGCTCGCTGAACGCCATCCCCGGCGTGGATTTCAGCCGGTACCCGCAGATCATGGCCGCGCCGCCCGTGCCGGCGCCGTCGGACTACTTCGCCCTGACGCGCATACTCGTGGTGCCGTCGGTGTGGGAGGAGCCGTTTGGCAGGGTCGCGGCGGAAGCCATGATCAACGCCATCCCGCCGCTCGTCAGCAACCGCGGATCCCTGCCGCAGGTCGTCGGCGGAGATTTCGGCGAGGGCGGAGGCGGCCGCGTCCTGCCGATCCCTGACTGGATGACGTTCAAGACGACGAAGCTCCCGAGCGAACAGGAGGTCGAGCCCTGGTACGACGCCGTCTGCGCGCTCTGGGACGATCCCGTGCTCTATCGCTCGGTCGCAAGCCGGGCGCATCAGATCGCTGAAGAGCGGTACAGCGAAAAAGTGTCGCGCAAGAAGCACGTCGACTACTTCAGTTCGCTGAAGCCAGGAGGCCATTGCCTCGCCGCGCACACCCGGACATGACTGCACCTCAGCAGCTTCAGCACGGGAGGTGCCACGGCCGCACTCGGCGCTTTTTCCGCAGATCTTTCGGGTCTCCAGGGTGAGAAGGAAGGGCGCGGCGCGTGCCGGATGGCAAAAGCGTCAGCGTTCACACGGGTTCGGCACTGGCCCGAAACGTGCCCTACGCCGGAGGCACGATCGGATCAGGGGGCGGCCGGAAGCCGGGCAGCGCGTGCACCGATTCCAGCGCGCGGCAGACTGCGATGAGACGCATTTCGGACCAGCGCGGCCCGACAATCTGCACGCCGACCGGCAGGCCCTCGTCGTCGTGACCGGCCGGCGCAACGAGAGCGGGAAGTCCGGCGAGATTGCCCATCGCGAGCACGCCGCCCTGGCCGAAATACGGCACGCGTCTGCCGTCTACGCTCAGCGGAGTACCGGGTTCGCAATGGGGAAACGCCGCGGTCATCGCCGGCGGCATCAACAGGGCATCGAAGTCGCTGAAGAAGCGGTCCCATATCGCGGCGATGCGGTCCCGCCGGTCGAGCGCGGCGAAGTACCAGGCGAGGTCCTTCTCGATCCGGTCCGAGGTGATCGCCGACACCAGTTCGCCGAAGAGCCTGTTCGCGTCCTCCCAATCGCACGCAGGGAGACGTTCTTCGACCCGCGCTCCGGCGTTCGCCGCGAGACCGGCCACACGCTTCACGTGCTCGCTCAGCGAGCGTGCCGCGACGGTTCCGGGCACGGTCGACGCACTGGCGATCCGCAGATCGGCGATGCGTCCGATGGGCGTGTCTACGAGCGGAACGGGGGGCACGTCGGTGTCCAGACCATCGGGACCCGCCACGATCGAGAGCGCGAGCGCAAGGTCATCGAGGTCGCGCGCGAGAGGTCCAAGACACGAGAGGATGCGCACCGATCGGGGAGTATCGGGCGGGAGACGGAAGAACCCCGTCATCGGGACCCGATGCTCGGTCGGCTTGAGGCCGTAGATGCCGCAGAAGTGCGCGGGCAGCCGAATCGAGCCGCCCATGTCCGAGACGATCTCGAGCGGCGTCATGCACGCCGCAACCGCCGCCGCCGCGCCCCCGCTCAATCCGCCGGGCGTTCGCCCCAGGTTCCACGGGTTCGACGTGCGTCCGAAGATCGCATTCGCGGTCTGATAGTCGGCGAGGAGGGGAGCGACGTTCGTATGGCCGATGATGATCGCGCCTGCCGCCCGGAGCCGCGCCGCGACCGTGCCGTCCTCGTCGGCCATGCGGTCGAAGAGCGGGGTCCCGAGCGTCGTCCGCAGGCCGGCGACGTCGTTGCCGTCCTTGAGCGTGAGAGGCACGCCGTGAAGCGGACCGCGGACTTCCCCGTGCGCCAGCGCGACGTCGGCGGCGTCGGCCTGCCGCCGGGCCGCGTCGAAGTCGAGCGACACGACCGCGTTCAGCGTTGGATTGAGTTGCTCGATGCGCGCGAGATGCGCGTCGAGCGCCTCGATGGCCGACAGTTCACGATGGGCGATTCTGCGCGCCAGCTCTCTCGCCGGCAGCGCGCACACCGCGTTCATGGTCCTATAGTAGGACTCATCGAGACGCCGCGGGCCGTCTCCCGCGGCGTCTTCTCTGACCGCGGCTACGGCGCCACGGCCAGGCGCGGCGCATTGGCCGCGCCGGCCTCCTTCGAGCTGAACGTGTCGTTCACCGTGGTGGTCGTCGTGTTCTTGAGCACGAGCGTGACCACGTGGCGGCCCGCCGCCTTCTCCTGGCGGACGTAGCTCGTGATGTCCCATTCGTACCACCGTCCCGCCGTCGAGTTCGCCATCGTGACCGACGCAAGGGCAGTCGATCCGCTCGCGGGCTTGTTGTTCCACGTGAGCGTGGGCTCGCCCCAGGTGGTGTTCGAGGCGCCGTAGACGGCGGTCCTGATGCTCATGAGGGCTGTGGCGCTCAGGCTGCCGAACAGCCGGAGCCTCGCGCTGCCGATGCTTGTCAGCCCGGTTGTATCGAATCGCAGATACGTCCAGCGATTGTTTCCGGTGCCCGAGGTCCGCACCTCCAGCGATGTGGCACTTCCGAAATTGGTGTTGGCGCTCGAGCCATCGCGCACGTAGGCATCGGCGGCAGCCGGCAGCAGCGTATCGACAGTCACGGTGGCCGAGGACGGTGGCCACCGCGCCGTTGTTGTCCCGTGCGCGGGCGACGATCGTGTACCGCCCCGCCTGGACGTTGCTCCACGTGACGCCGTAAGGCGCCGACGTGTCGATGCCCAGGCTGATCGTGTCGTTGAAGAACTCCACCTCGGTCACCGAGCCGTCAGAGTCCGACGCGGTGGCCGCCAGCGCAATGGTGGCGGGCGCCGTGAAGGCCGCGCCGGGTGCCGGGTTCGTCAACGTAACCGTCGGGGCGACGTTCGGAGCCGTGATCGTTACCGTCGTCGTGTACGGCGCCGACGCCAGCTCTCCATCGTGAACGACGAGCGTCAGCGTGAAGATCCCGGTGGTGGCGTACGAATGGCTGGCGAGTGCAGACAGCATCGTCGCCGTGGACCCGTCGCCGAAGTCCCACTCGTAGCGCAGGAGGTCGGCGTCGGGATCGCTCGACGCATTGCCATTGAAACTCATCCAGTGACCGCGTAGACCGGAGAAGGGGCCGCCGGCGTACGCGATCGGCGCCTGGTTGGGCGACGTGGAACAGGCCCAGCGAGCCCAGTCCACGAGCCCCGACGAGTGGCCCGAGTTGGGCGGGAAGCGGCCCGAGGCCACGAGGTCGCCGTCGAGGACGCTGAAATCGAAGACGAAGTCGTCGAGGCCCTGGCGATTGAGGCCGTTGCGCAATCCCGACCAGGCGCCGGAACCGTCCGCATTCCACCGGGCCACGAGCCCGGCGATCACGTTGCCGGCGGACCAGAAGGAGCCGCCCACCATCAGCGCGCCTTCGTACTCCGCCAGCGCGTACACGGGACCGTTCGGTCCCTCGCCGGCGACGAGCGGCGCCCAGTTCGCTCCGTTCCAACGCGCGATGTTGCCCACGGACACGCCGCCGGCGCTCCAAAGGTAGCCGCCGACAATCAGCTCGCCATTGTAAGTAGCCAACGCGTTGACCGTGCCGTTGACGCCGGTTCCCACCGGCGACCACGCGTGGCCATCGAAGCGCGCCAGGTACTGGATGAGCGTGCCGCCGACGTAAGCCGAGAAGCTGCCGCCGACGACGAGCTCGCCGTTGTAGACGGTGATCGCGGACACGGTGCCGCCGAGGGTTGTTCCCCCAGGCCACGACCATGCGGCGCCGTCCCACAACGCCGCGCCGAAGTCGGTGCCGGCCACGAGCTTGCCGTCGTAGTGGCCGAGCGAGTAGACGATCTCGTTGAACCCCTGGCCGAGCGGCGCCCAGCGCGTGCCGTCCCAGGTGGCGATGTTGTTGGCGGGGACGTTCCCGGCGCGGGTGAAGTCTCCAGCGATGATCAGCTTGCCGTTGTAGACGTCGACGGCGTGCACTTCGGGATAGCCGGTGTGTGTGGTGTAGCCGACGCCTCCGCCCACGGGCTCCCAACTCGTGCCGGTCCAGCGTGCCACGCCGTCGGCCCACCCGGTTGCATCTTGCAAGGCGAAGAAACCGACCGCGTAGAGAACGGGGCCGGTGCCGTCGTCCCACACCGCCGTGTCGTAGATCGCGCCGTCGCTCACCATGATCGGGGGCAGATTCCTGGCCCAGTCGCGCCGGCACTCGTCAGCCGCCTGCGCGGCGGCGTGGGTCGCGATCAGCAGAAGCACTAACATCGCAGTCGCAGTTCGTCGCAGTCGCATCACGTGTCGCCTCGCTTGAAGGAGTTGCGCGCTCGAGAGCAACACACATGCCGCGGCTGAGCTCGCGGTTTTCGCGCGTTCTCCGCACGATCGCGACGATCCTTTCCGCGAGGCTTACGGCGAAGGAAAGAGTCGCGCGGCGTTCGTCCCTGGGAACGCGGCGTTCGTCCCGGCGCGAGAGAAGAATTCGAAGAACTATCGACTGGACGTGCGCGCCGCGACCGGATCCGAACAGTGCGGCTCGTCGTCGCGCGCGGATGATGCGTCAGCGCCTTGGCGAACTCGTAGGTCAGGATGCTCGAGAACGGCGCGAAGAGCCACACGAATGCCGCCTCGACGGGGAAGATGGCGTCGCCACGCGACCAGGCGTCGATCGTCAGTCCGACCATCCCCGACGGCTCGTATCCCCACCACTGTCGTGGGATGGCGAGCGTCACTTCCCAGATGAGCGAGGTGACGATCACGTACAGCGTGGTGACGGCAAATGCCGGCCAGTTCGTCAGGTTGCCAATCGCCCGGTACAGGAACATCGCCGGCAGCAGGGCGCCCGCAGCGATGAAGATGAAATAGGTGGGAAAGGTGCCGTTCACGCGCCACAGGACCAGCGCCATGACAGCGGCGCCGGCGGCGGCGAGCGCGAGACGCGGCGAGAGCTGGATCAATTTGAGCTCCAGCAAATCGTCCTTCGGATTGTACCGGCTCAACCAGAGCTCGTCGGCGCATGCGTAGACGAGTACGATGGCCACCGGGCCCATCGCATAAAAGAGCAGTTCCTCGATCGGGATGCTGCCGCTCACCGCGGGCAGACACAACAGATACGGAGAGGCGCCCTCGGGCTCGCTGCAACCCGGGAAGCGCAGCGTCAGGTGCCCGAGCAGGAAGTCGAGCACGATGCCAAGCAGGACGATCGTCCCGGCGGTCCAGCGCAGCGCACGCCGCCGTCGCCCCGTGCCGTCCGCCGTGATCATGTTGAACACGGGCCACAGGTAGAGAATCGGGAGACCCCACAAAACCAGGCTGGTGAAGTACGTCAGACGGTCGACTGTGTCGAGTGCCAGGGGCACTGCCACCGTCACCACCAGCATGACGAGCCAGCCAAGATCCAGCCAGAATGTGCGTATCGTCATCGACCGCGAGCTCCTGACGGGGCCCTATTGAATCACAGGTAAGGCTCAGCCGACTCCATCGCCGCTGATTGATTGGCGCATCACGGGTCGGTTATGCTTTCGCCTCAACCGCCGGCCATGCGAGTTTCCGCCGAATACAACGTCGAGTACAGCACCACAACGGCCGCGCCTCGAGCGCTGCGCACGGCGGACCCTGGCGCGCCGGATCTCAGCTTCCTGACGCGCGACTTCGCCGACGGCGTTGCGATCCTTCTTCGACACCATCGATCGGATCACGGCCGACAACCCCGTGGCCATCGCGCGATTGCAGGAACTGGCCGGCAAGGCGCGTCAGGGCGGGCTCGCCGAGGCGGAAGCCCGCGAGCTCCAGTCGCTCAAGGTGCAGGCGCTCCGTCAGGGCCGCGCAGTCGGCGCGGCGATCGGCTTCTTCCTCAAGTTCAAGCCCTATCCGATGCTGGAGGAGATCCGGCGGAAGGGCCCCGTCTTTCAACCACCGTTCGGTCCCGTGCTCGTCGTCGACGGCGACGCCGTTCGCGACGTGTTCGAGCGCGACCAGGAGTTCACGGTGGAGCCCTACGGCGTCGAGATGATGAAGGTCATGTCGCCGCTCCACAACGGCGGCTTCAGCACGTTCATCCTGAGCACCGACGACAACGCGGTGTACGAGCCGGACAAGCGGCTGCTGTCGGCGGTGTGCAACCGGCAGGATGCCGACGCGATCACCGAGGTGATTCACCAGGATTGCGTTCGCGCGCGTGGCGGCCGCGGTGGCGGCCGCGCGGACGACCGGCTCGTCGACGATCGATGTCGTGCAGACCGTCGCCCGCTACGTGCCCGTGACGCTCGGTCACCGGTACCTCGGCGTTCCCGTGGCGGCACAGCCGGGATCTTTCGACCTGACCCCCGAGATGCTGACGTACTACGGAGCGCCGATCGACGGCCAGCCCGAGACCGCGTTGACCGCAGGGGACGGGATCATTCCGGACGAGCAGCAGATGTACCTCTGGATCAAGGCCGCGTTTCAGCACTTCTTCAACAACGTGCAGAAGGATCCGGTGGTGCAGGTCCAGGGGCTGCGTGCCTGCCGCCAGCTCCTCGCCTATCTGTTGCGCGAGGTCGGTATTCAGCGCCAGCGTCTGCTGGACGGCCAGCCCGTGGACGACACGATGCTGACACGGCTCCTCCAGTTTCAGCTGGGGCGTTCCGCACCGAGCGTGGCGCGGCCGGCCGACCTCGATCCGCGGCTGGTCAGCGATCTGCGCATCGCCGAGAACGTCATGGGCACCATCGTCGGCGCCGTTGCCGGCCAGGAAGAGGCCACCTGCCGGGTCATCGATTCGCTCATCCGGCTGCAGGAGGGCGAGTATCGAACGGCGGGGCGGGCAGGCGTACCGATACGGCAGCTTTTCCGAGGCCACGCAGCTGGCCGTCAACGTCTTGAGCGGCACGAAGGTGAAGGAGAGTCGAGCCGAGCTGTACAAGTTATTTTCTGGAAGCGCTGCGGCTGCAGCCGCAAGGCGAAGTGCTGCTCCGCAAGTGCGCGCGGGACGGGTCGCAAATTGCCGGCGGCCGGCCGCTCGCCGCGGGGACGCTCGTCTTCGCCTCTCACGGGTCGGCGATGAAGGACGTGCCCGAACCCGACGCCTTCATCCTGGATCGGCCGCGCGAGCACTACCTGCACTACGGATGGAGCCGGCACACGTGCCTCGGGCAGTACGTGTCGCCCGTCATCATCGTCGAGTCGATGATTGCGCTGCTGGGCCTGCAGGATCTGAGACGCCCCGAGCCGCGGGCCGGGCGAGTCGTCGTTCCCGTTCGAGCGGCGCTTCGGCCGGCTCCAGCTCGACGATCAGAATCTCTACACCACCACGTTTTCCCTGCGGTTTGCGGACTCCGGCACGACGCGACGCTTCTGGCCCTCGACGTCCGCAGCTGACATCGAGGTGATGGCATGTCGATCTTCACGGAATCGCGACTCTAGTGCGTCGTCCTGATGGCTGTCGCGGTGTCCGCGTGCGGCGGTGGCTCCCGCGACCGAGAATCGCGAGTACGCCGCCGCGGCAGAAAGAGCCGAGCGCAGGCCTCGTCGCGCCGCTGGCGAACGACACGAGCGAGGAGATCGTGTCGTGGGTCGATGGGCAGGTCGTCACCGACTGGGCGGCGGAGATCGCGAAGCGCGAGCGCGCCATCGACGGATATCTGAACGACACCGATCCGGGCCGCGCCGCAGACGTACGGTTTCCGCAGCGGGCAGAATCCGCAGCTGGCCTGGAGCTGGTTCCGCGACAACCCCGTCGGATTCAACGGCGTGCCGTTCGTGCTCTTCAAGACGATTCTCGATCTCGATCCCGACCACGAGAACCCGACGCTGCGCGCCATCGCCCGGATCTGGAAGCGCGAGGCGGTCGTGCCGGCGGGATCGGGAGCGCCGGCGACCCGGTGGACCTTCGATCACATCGGCATCGGGCCGAACCCGTCCGACTACGTCGACGGCGTGGCGCGCCCGCCGAGCGAACGCCAGTCGCCGCTTCCGTTCGGATTCGCGTTCGAGAACCCGCGCTCGTTCGAGCCGCTGTCGGCGGCCGAGACGACGGTCTACGACGGACGGCTGCTGGCGCGGCGCGTCTTTCAGAACACGAGTCTGCTGATCGCCAAGATGCGAACCGCCGACAAGGAGGAGAACTGGGAGCGCGACCGGCCGGGCTTCGGGAGCCCGGGCGCGATGGATCGCGTGTTCTTTTCGTGCGCGGCCTGCCACGTCGGCCGCGTGATGGTGTCGGGGAAGATGAAGTTCCTTCCCGGCATGCCGAACACCGAGATCGAGGCGCAGTACTTCTCGAAGCTGCTGATGCTCACCGGCGCGGCGCTGGTCGAATCCGGTTTCGATCCCGCGTCGACCAGTCCGGTGAACCCCGCCAACATCAAGCCCAATACGAGCGCGGTTCGAGCCTTGTACACGGAGATGCTGGACAAGGCGCGCCAGCGGCCGGAAACGCTGTACGGTTCGTCTCCCTCGCAGATCGCCCGCGCGAAGATTCAGGCCCTGGCGCTCGCCGACGAGTTCCCGAGCGTCATGCAGGATCTCATCGCCGTCGGCGTGAAGACGCACTTCATCTATCACGTCGTCGCCAGGAACAACGCCTACAAAGCGCCGCTCCCCGACGTCCTCGAGGACCGTCCCGGCCAGATGGATGCTTTCGGGATCGCCTCCGGCCTCGTCGCGATCCACACGCGCCGCCCCGACAACAGCTTTCTGGAATTCGTGCGCCGGGACAACCCGAACAGCCCGATCTTCTCCGGGTTCTCGAAGGCGAACGGCTTGCCGGTCGACGTTCCGGGCATGACCGAGCCGGTCACGGACGCGAAGGCTGCCGCCGAACGGATCTTCAAGAACATTCCCGCGTGGGCCCCGCCGGTCCCGGCGCCGATCGACGTCAAGAGCGTCAACTGGGCGATCGATCGCTACCACGCCAACTGGGACGGCAATCAGGGCGCCTCGTCCCGCACCCTGGCCTCGGGCGCCTCTGCGACCGGCGACCCGCGCATGGTGAACGTGCGCATTCACGAGCCGCTCAACCCGTTCATCGACAATCTTCCGCCGCCGCCGTATCCGTTCGGCAGCGTCGATCTGGCGCGGGCGCGCGAAGGCAAGGCGCTGTTCAAGGCCAACTGCGCCAACGTGCCACACTCCCCGCAACCAGACGATCTACCCGGCCTCGAAGCTGGGCGTGGACCCGAACCGCACGATGGTGAACACCAGCGTGTCGCGCTTCGGACTGGCCGCGCTCGTGATGGAAGCCTGCAGCATCTACGGCCTGAACAATCAGGGGCAGCCGGGCGCCGATTGGTGCGTGCCGGAGGGCGACTGGCAGGCGCGACTCGACGAGTACTTCCGCGACACGCCCCGGCGCGTCGCGGAGGGCACCAACGGCTACAAGGCGGACATGCTGCACGGCATCTGGGCGCAGGCGCCGTATCTGCACAACGGATCGGTTCCCACGCTGGGCCAGCTGGTGTGCCCGGCGACGCGCCCGCGGCGATTCCTCCGCGGCAACCTGCACTACGACGAAGCGCTGGTCGGCTTCGAATGGTCCGACCGGCCGGCGGCCCGGTACGGTCCAGACGACACGATTCTGATCAAGGAGTACGACACCGCCGTCCCGGGCAAGGCCAACACCGGACATACCTTTGGCGCGGAGCTGTGTCCGGATACGAGCGGCCTCGATCCGGTTGCCGATCGGAGAGAGATCGAAACAAGGCTTCTCGGCTCGCGGGTCGGAGCGCTGCTCGCGTACTTGAAGACGCTGTAGGACTCTGCGATCGTCCCCTCTACAGCGTTTTTCGAATCGATGTAGCGCAGGACTTTAGTCCTGCCCACACTGGGCATTCGGCCGCAGGTCTAAAGACCTGCGCTACACGGAATCGGAAACCGGGTCTCGGGAAACACAGGGGCTGAAATGATCTTGCTCAAAAGTTTCCTGGCTGGCGTCGCGGCTGTTCTGGCCGCGTTTGTGATCATGGTCCTTGCGGCCTTCGTGTTCCCGCTCTTGCTGATGATGTTCCGCACGGGCTCCGGCGGAATCGGTGCCGTCTCAGCCGGCATTTCTGAGCTGGCCCTTGTTCTCGGAGTTCCGCTCGTATTCGCCGGCGGGTTCTACTGGGAGTATCGAAGGGCCTCGAGACGACGAGCACGATCATGAACAAGGCGCTGTGGATCGTTCAAGTGCTGCTGGCGCTGCTCTTTCTGTTCGCTGGCGGAATGAAGCTGGTCCTGCCGATCGAGAAATGACGGCGCAGATGCCGGTTCCGATCCCTCCACGGCTACAATGGAGTCCCATGGAGTTCAAGAGAATCACGACCAATCCCCGCCAGATGGGAGGGGTCCCGTGCCTGCGTGGCCTCCGGATTCCCGTCGCGACGATCGTCGCCCTCGTCGCTGAAGGCCAGATGACACAGGATATTCTCGCGCTCTATCCGGATCTCGAAGCCGAAGACATCCGCGAAGCACTGCTCTTCGCCGCTGAGGCTGTTCGGGAACGCGCCCTGCCTCTCGCCGCTGGTGAATGAGGTTTCTCGTCGACAACGCGCTATCGCCCGTTCTCGCTACGCTTCTGACACAAGCCGGCCACGAGGCGCTTCATGTCCGCACGATCGAGTTGCACCGGGCGGAAGATGCCGTGATCTTCGAACGGGCAGCGACCGACGATCGGATTGTGGTCTCTGCGGACACGGACTTCGGCGCGCTGCTCGCCGCTAGAACCGTGCGGAAGCCTTCAGTGATCCAATTCCGCGGACCGGGAAGTCGCAAGCCCGACGCGTTGGCGCGCACGCTTCTCTCGAACCTTGCTCAATTGGCAGAAGCGTTGGAGAGCGGCAGCATCGTCACGTTCGAACCATCACGTGTGCGTATACGCGCACTGCCGATCAACAGTACGTCGGTCAACGAGTGACCGATTCGCCGGCGGATACCACGCGTCATCACGGATCGCCGATCGACTGGGGGGCCACCTACCCGCGCGCGCACGCCGCGGCCTACCCGCGTGCGCACGCCGCGGCTCGATCCAGCAGCAGTTCGCGCTCGCGTGCGTTTCGCGTAAGCGATGCCGCGCGCTCGAATTCCGCGCCGGCCTCGTCGTAGCGGCCGAGTTTGGCGAGCAAGTCGCCGCGCACACCGGGTAAGAGGTGGTATCCTTGAGCGACGGCTCGGCGGTCAACGCGTCCACGAGCTCGAGGCCTGCCTGGGGGCCTGACGCCATTGCGACCGCGACCGCACGATTCAGTTCCACGATAGGTGAAGGGGCGAGCGTTGCGAGCAGCTCGTAAAGCGCGACGATGCGCGCCCAATCCGTTTCCTCCGGAGCGCGCGCACGCGCATGACAGGCGGCAATCGCGGCCTGGAGCGCGTACGGGCCGCGTGCCCCGCCGAGTGTCCCGGCGCGATCGAGCGCCGCGAGACCACGCCGGATGAGGAGCTGATCCCAGAGCGCGCGATTCTGATCGAGGAGCAGGATCGGCTCCCCCGACGGCCCGACGCGCGCCCTCGATCGCGACGCCTGAATCTCCATCAGCGCAACCAGGCCATGAACCTCAGGCTCTTTCGGAGCCAGCTCGGCCAGGATGCGCCCGAGGCGCAGCGCATCTTCGCAGAGCGCCGGGCGCATCCAGTCGTCACCCGCGGTTGCCGTGTAGCCCTCGTTGAACACGAGGTAGATCACCTCGAGCACCGACGACAGGCGGGCCGCGAGCGCGGCCCCACGGGGGACCTCGAAGGGCACTCGCTCCTTGGCGAGCGTCCGCTTGGCCCGTACGATGCGCTGCGCGATGGTCGGTTCGGGGACGAGGAACGCGCGGGCAATCTCGGCGGTGGTCAGACCACCGAGCAAGCGGAGAGTGAGCGCAACGCGCGCCTCGGTGGACAGCACTGGATGGCAAGCCGTGAACACGAGAGTCAGGAGATCGTCGCCGACCTCGTCGTCGAGCGCCGCGTCGAGATCGGTCGCGGCCAGGCTCTGCTGCGCCTCGAGCTCGTAACCGAGCTCCTCGTGCTTGCGCTCGAGCAGCTTGTTCCGGCGGAAATGGTCGATCGCGCGATGCTTCGCCGCGGCCATGAGCCAGGCGCCCGGGTTGCGCGGGACGCCCTCCTCCGGCCACTGTTCGAGCGCCGCGACCAGCGCGTCCTGTGCGAGGTCCTCGGCGATACCGACGTCGCGCACGATCCGCGCGAGCCCGGCGATCAGCCTCGGCGATTCGATCCGCCAGACCGCGTCGATCGCGAGATGTGCAACCCCGGTCGGGGAATTCTGATCGGCAGCCGTCACGGCTACCGATCAGACCATCTTCAATCCGTCAGCGCAACTCGGACACCTGTCGAATCTCGACCTCCCCCTCCCCGTCAATCGGGTAAGGGTAGCGCTTGACCCATTCGATGGCTTCTGCCTTCGACTTCACCTGGATCAGCCAGAAGCCGGCGACGAGCTCCTTCGCCTCGGCGAAGGGGCCGTCGATCACGGCCGGCTTGCCTCCCGAGAACTTCACGCGTGCGCCCTTCGAGCTCGGTTGGAGCCCTTCGCCAGCCAGCATCACGCCGGCTTCCACAGCTTCGTCGTTGCGTTTTCCCATGGCGGCAAGAACCTTTTCGCCCTGGACAAAACCCGCCTCCGCGTTCGCGTCCGCCTTGAGCAGGATCATGAATCGGATCGGCACATCTCCTTCTGGCTTCGAACCTGGAGACCGGCTTCCGGGTGATTCCGAGAGGCTGATCCCGGCCAGGCCCCCTGGGCAACCGACCTCGCGAATCTCGATCTCGACCTCCCCGCCCGCGTCGCGCGGCGCCCGGCGCTCGACCGATTCGATGGCCTCGTCCCTTGACTGCGCCTCCAGCATCGTCACGCCGGCGACGAGCCCCTTCGACCCGGTGAAAGGTCCGTCGATTACGGTCGCAACTCCTCCCGAGAACCGGACGCGCGCGCCTTCGGAGCTCGGTTGGAGCCAGAGCATTTCCTCGCCCGGAAGAATGCCGGCTTCGGTGTTCCGGTCGGCCTTGCGGATGATCATGAATCGCATCGTCCTGGTGTCCTACCGCTTCGCGTTCGCCGCAATCTGCGCGGCCATGCGCTTCTCCGCCTCCCTGAGCTCCGGCGTGAGCGCGGGACCGAAGTCCTCCGCCTCGAATACCTGGCGGATCTCGATCTCGGCCTCCGTGCCCGGCATGGGATTTGGAATGCGCTTGACCCATTCGATCGCCTCTTCCTTCGACTTGACTTGAATCAGCCAGAAGCCGGCGACGAGCTCCTTCGTCTCGGTGAAGGGACCGTCGGTCACGATTCGATTCGCTCCCGAGAACTTGACACGCGCTCCCTTCGAGCTCGGGTGGAGTCCCTCGCCCGCGAGCATGACGCCTGCTTTCACCAGTTCTTCGTTGTACTTCCCCATTTCAGTGAGGAGCTTCTCGTCCGGCAGGACCCCCGCCTCCGAGTTCTTGTCGGCCTTGATCAGAATCATGAATCGCATCGCTGTCTCTCCCTGTGATTTGTGATGAACGTGGCTAAACGTGATTACTTTGGCTCTTACCTGCACGTCGAACAAGGGGCCGGGAAATCGACAGGCTCAGTCGGGGTTCGGCCGGGGGGCGGGCGCGCCCGACGACCGGCGGGCCACCGGCGGGCCGGGTTCCGTCACGGCCGCGTCGAACCGTGCCGCCAGGGCGGCGAAAGCGGGAGTGGGGCCGTTCCACTTCAGCTCGTCCACCGCCTCGAAGAGCGCGATGTCGGTCCGGAGCGTCGCGAGCGTTCGAAACAGCAGAGCGCGGTCGCGCTCGCGGGAAAGCGTCTGCGCAAGGGCGCTCGCCTGGGCGGCGTTCACGTGCCACTCGCGCCAGTCCGAAGGGATGGACTCCAGGTGTAAAAACCGGGCAAGGACGGCAGCCGACGACTTGGCGCCCCACCCCGGCAGGCCCGGATAGCCATCGGCCGCGTCGCCCACCAGGGCCAGGTAGTCCGGGATCGAGGCCGGCGGGACGCCGAACTTCTGGATGACGCCCGCTTCGTCGCGCGTGACGCGCGTCCGGCGATTCAACTGCACGACCCGCTCGCCGCGCACGCACTGGGCGAGATCCTTGTCCGGCGTGCAGATAATCACGCGGTCGACGCGCGCATCACGGGCCGCCGCCGCCGCTCCGGCGGCGAGCGCATCGTCTGCCTCGAACTCGACCATGGGCCAGACGACAATGCCGGCAGCCGAGAGGGCCTCTTCGAGCAGCGGGAACTGCGCCAGGAGGTCCGGTTCGATGCCGGCGCCGGTCTTGTAGCCTGGCCATAGCCCGTTGCGAAACGACTCGATGACGTGGTCGGTCGCCACGGCGAGGTGAGTGGCGCCGCCGCTGACCATCCCCAGCACCGACGCGACGACGCCCCGGACCGCGGCGATCTCCCGGCCGTCCCGCTCCCGTGCGGACGGCAGCGCGTAGTAGTGCCGGAACAACTCGTAGGTACCGTCGACCAGATAGACGTCCAGGACCGAGCCTCCAGGACAACCAATACCGTGATTGGCCTTACAAGAACGAAATAGCCTGACAATCGAAGGGGAGGCGCTGCTGCGCCGAGTGCTAGACTTTACAACGTTTCATCCTGTTCGAAGCGTTGGTGCAGCTCTTGCCATACCGACGCAAGTGATGTCGGTCGCCGCGGGGCGATGGACGGAGGCGTCGTCATGCGTGCGCTCGTGATTCTCGTCAACGCCGATCGCCGTGCATTGAGGCACACCGAGGCCCTGCTTTCGGACGCAGGTCACCTGGTGGCCCCGATGTGGTCGTTCGTCGAAGCGAAAAAGGTACTCGACTCGGTCATTCCGGATCTCCTGGTCGCGGACATCCGGCTCGAGGCGTTCAATGGCCTGCACCTGGCCATTCGCAGCCGCCACGAGCATCCCGACGTGCCGGTCATCGTCACGCACGCTCATGGGGACCCGGTTATCGAGGCCCAGGCCGAACAGTACGGCGCGCAGTTTGTCGCGGCGCCCCTCGAGAACCCCGCCTACTTTCTGCGGTGCGTACACTCCGCGCTCGTCGAGCGGCGACGAACGCAGGCACCGATCCGCCGGTGGTCGCGCAAACGGGTTGCCGCCTTGGTGAAGGTCAGTGCGGGAGACGTGCAGGCGCAGATCGTGGACATGAGCTATGGTGGGGTGAGGTTGGCGTTCAACGATTCCGTCAACCTGCCTGGCACTTTCGACCTCACGCTGCCGTCGACCGGAGTCACCCTGAAGGCCCATCGCGTCTGGACGGCCAGCTCCGCGGCCCACGATCAGTTCTGGTGTGGAGCCGAGCTTCAGGAAACGCCGACACGCGACTGGAGGTCCTTCGTGGATACGCTTACGTCGTCTGGTGCATGACCGCCGGGCGTCAGTTCATTGACATGCCGGCCACGTTCACGAACGCCAGCTCGCGGTCGCACCACGACTCGACAATCCTGCACAGCGCACTCAATTCGAACGGCTTGTTCAGGCATGTGTCTGTGCGCCGCAAGACGGACCAGGGGCCCCCTGGAACAGCGCCCGCCCGATCGACCAGATAGAGCACCCTGATTTGGGGCTGTAACACCCGCAGCTGGCGAATCATGTTGCTGACGAGGGTTTCCGGCGGGCATGCGTCGATGATCACGCAGTCCACTCGGGTGATGGCGGCGAACTCGAGCCCCTGTTGGTCGCTCGCCGCGTCCAGCGTCGTGCATCCCAGTTCGTCGAGGCTTGCGACGATGAGCTGCCGGATCTGGCGATCCGCGCTCACGACAAGTGCGACGGGAGATTGATGACGCATCGCCTGAGCGATAAACCAGTTTCGTGCCAGTCTGAATGCGCCATATTCGGAGCATTGGCACGGCAGATTGACACTTGGTGTCAGTTCGCGCGCCACTATTCGGTACAGGTGACACAAATTGACTCACTCGGGGGACGGGCTCCGGTCGGCCAGCGGGATCGAGCGGATTTGGGCGTTTGCCGTCGCCATGCCGTAAACTCTGGGGAGGCAACAAACGCGATGGAGGCTTCGATGAGGATTCTGAGGATTTCCGGCCCCGCGGCGATCCTGGGTTGGCTGCTGCTGGCGGTTCCATCCTTTGCGCATCACTCGGTCGCATCGGAGTTCGACGTCAAGAACTGCAGGGACTTCACCGGTGTGCTCACGCGTCTCGCCTGGGAAAACCCTCACACTCACCTGTTCATGGATATCAAGGATGCCAGCGGCAAGGTGGAGTCCTGGTCTTTTCAGGGTTACTCCACGCTCACGATGAGGAGAGCCGGAACCGAGCGGCACGAGCTCATCGAGAACATCGGGAAGGAAGTCTGGGTGAGGGGATGTCTCACGAGGAGCGGGACGGAAAGAAAGGCCGCCGCGGGGAAACTCAAGTTCGCGGATGGCCGGGTGCGCGAGGTGGGCCAGCTTCAGGACTAGCGGGACCGAGAACGATTGTGATCGATCGTTGAGGAGGCCAGGACCGTGAAAAGGAAATTTTCCGTTCGCTGCGGGGTCGCACCCATCGCGCTGACCCTCGTGTCCGTTCTTTCCCTGCCCGCCCGCGCGCAGGAACCGGTCGGGATCATGCCACCGGGCGGCCCGGCGCCGCGGGCCGCGGACGGGCGTCCGGATTTGTCTGGCGTGTGGTGGCCCAATAGAACCGGCATCCCGCACGTGGAAAATCGAGGCGTGCCGGTGGACCGGGCGGCGCTCCGGCAATTCGATCCCAACGTGACACCGGAGGAACCGCCGTCTTTCCAGCCCTGGGCGGCGGCAAAAATGAAGGGCATGACGGCGGCAGAGCGCGAGCTCGCGAAGGGGTCGGTGAATTGCATTCCGCGCGGCCTCCCGGCCATCTGGCTCAGTAACACATACGCGATCCAGTTCGTTCAGACGCCAGGACTGCTGGTGCAGCTCATCGAAGTGCTCAACAACTTCCGCGTCGTCCACACCGATGGACGCCCGCACCCCAAGTACCCGGAGCCGCTGTTTCACGGCAACAGTTCTGCCCGCTGGGAGGGCGACACGCTCGTCATCGAATCGATCGGGTTCGACGAGAGAACGTTCATCAACAATTCCGGCACGTGGTTTCACAGCGACGAGCTGCGCGTCATCGAGCGCATTACGCGTCCGTCGAAGAACTACCTCGTCGTGCAGATCACGGTCGACGATCCGAAAGTGCTGACGAAGCCGTGGACATCCGCCCCGCGCCACTGGACCCTGACGAGCGAGGACGTCGGGGAGTTCTACTGCACGGACAATCCCGACATCGCTGAGTTCGAGAAGATCGTCGAGACGGAATCCAAAGGAAAGTAGTTACTGCCAGGCCGAGTAGACAGGCTTGCCGATCAGATACGCAGGATTGGCGCCGGCGCGCGGACGGAACTTCTGGAAGCGCCCGGCGTCCACTTCTGCGACGTAGAGGTTCCCTTCCTGGTCGGTGCTCATGCCGTGCACGCCCCAGAGCGTGCCGGGGAAATCCGCCACGGTTCCCCACGCGTAAAGCAGGCGGCCGTCCAGGTCGTACTTCAGCATCTTGTGGGTGTTGCGATCGAAGGTCACCAGCGTTCGATCCGCGCCGATCTGGACGAAGTGGAGGCTCGACGGACTGACGGCGATCTTCCACTCTGAGAGGTACTTGCCGTTCTCGTCGAAGATCTGGATGCGGTGGTTCTCGCGATCGTTGACGAACACGCGCCGTGTCTCGACGTCGACGGCCACGCCGTGGACGTTGTTCATGTATCCCGGCCGCGTTTCCTTTCCTCGTTCGCCTGCCATGCCGAAATCCAGCAGGAACTTGCCGTCCGCGTCGAACTTCGCGACGCGCGTGCCGTTATACCCGTCGGCCACGTAGAAGCTCCCGTCGGGCATCCACGCGATGAACGTCGGCCGGTTGAAATGGGTCGCATCGGCGCCGGGGACGTTGGGCGTGCCGATCGTCTGCACCAGCTGCTTGCCGTCGTTCGTAAACTTGTAGATCGCGTGCGTGTGGTCGTCGACCACCCACACGTGCTTCTGCGCGTCGTACGGGCTGATGTAGACGGAGTGCGGACGCTTGAACATCTTGTCCCACTGCGTCCACTCTTCGATGATGTTGCCCTGCGCGTCGACGACGATGAGACAGTGTTCCCAGCGGGCGTCGACGCCGAGCTCGCGATAAGGCGGCGACGCAGCCTCTCCAGATTTCCATCCCCCTCGCGGGGTCCTGGCCCGTCCCGCCGGCGCCCGGCGGCGTGGCGGTGTTCGCGTTGCGCCACGGCAGCCCGCCGACGGGAAACAGCACGTTCGGGCCGATTTCGGGGAATTGTCGCGCCTGCGGACGCGGGATGTTCGGCAACTCGCCGCCGCCGAGCAGATAGACGCGATTCGGGCTTTCGGCGAAGATGCCCCGGGCCCCTCCAAACGTCCACTTGTCGTGGCCGGGGAGCGTGCTCAGATCTTTCGGCCACCCTTCGACGACCTCGTAGGGGCCGGAGATGTCCTGCGCCCCGATGGCATCAGGTACGGCGCCAAAGGCGCTGCCAGTCGTCGTGGTCTCGGCTTCCGCCCGCGACGGCATCAGGCGGCTGCCCAGCGGAATGCCGGCGGCAAGGCCTGCTGCCAGCGCCAATACGACAGTCAATGCTCTGCTCATCGCACTCCTCCGCGCCAGCAGGCCCTAACGGCGTTCGTACACCACGAACCACTTATCGGTGAATAGATCGAACTCTTCGGCGGGCGCGAAGCCCGCGGCCGCCAGCCACGCGGCGGTTTGCTCTTTCGACACCACCAGCTGCGGATCGTCACGGTGCGGACTCTGCTGGGGGTTGAATTCGATGACGGCCACCCGTCCTCCGGCCTTGAGGTATCCCGCAACGTTCTTCAGATACGCGGGGCGATCCGCGACGTGATGGAGCACGTCGTGAAAGAACGCCACGTCGACGTCGCGTGCCGGGAGTGCGGGGTCGGTGAACGTTCCAAGCACCGGCTGAAGGTTCGCGACCCGTTGCTCCTGCGCTTTTCCGCGGATGTGGGTCAGGAATCCTTCGTCGAGCTCCACGGCGTAAACGCGCCCCGGCGTCACTGCGCGTGCCAGCGGAAACGCGAACAAGCCCGATCCAGCCCCGAGATCGGCGACTACGTCGCCTGGCTTCAGACGGAGCCGGGCAATCACCTCGTCGATCTTCAGGCCGGCGACGCGCTCCGGCGCCTCGAGCGTTTTGATCCAGTCCGCAGCCGGACGCGAGGCCAGTTGACCCGCTGCCACCTGGGACAACCCGGTCGCGAGAACGAAGGCCAGGACGCCGATTGAGATCACGCGGCTCATGCGCACACTCGCCTCCAATGTCTGGCCGGGTCCGCTGGCTGCTCCACGTTCCTGCCCCCGGCGGCAGTCGGAATCATACAGCCAGATTGATGACGCAGGTTACCGCGTGGCCGGGGTCGCTGGGGTCAATATTGCGATCGCATCGGCCGTGGCCGCGTAGATCACCCCTTCGCGGTTCACGCCGACGACCCGTATGCCGCCGATCGCGTTCTGCAGCAGCCGTTCCGTGCCGATCACCTTCGTCTGTTCCTTCGGGTCGAACTGTACGCGAAGGAGATGCCGTCCCTGCTCGGAAGCGATGAAGAGATTGTCGCGGAACGCGGGCATCGAGTCGCTCCGGTAGAAGGCGACCGATGAAGGCACGGTGCCACGGGGCAACGCATAAGAGGCGAGCCTCACCCCTTGTCTTCGTGTGCCACTCGCCGGACCGACGGCCGTCAGGGTCGCCGAATTCTCCGACGCCGCGTCGGCAATCCAGAGAAGCGCTGATTCGGGTGCCCAGTCGAAGCCACGCGGCGAGCGAACGTCTGAGGCGTACATCGGATGGAAGCCGGCCTGATCGTCGGGTGTCGTGCCGTCAGGGTTGAGGCGCAGTATCTTGCCATTCGGAGAGGCGAGATCGCCCGGGTTCCGCACGTCGCCTCCGTCGTCGAACGCCGCGAGCACCGTCCCGTCGGCGCTGCCGCGCAGTGACGCCGCAGGGATGTTCGACGCCGGGATGTCGTCTCTCAGCACGACAGGTTCGACGAGGGCGTTGGCGGTCTCCCGGAAACGTGTCAGAGCGAACAGCCTGCCGGCGCCAGACGCCGTCGCGAAGATCGCATATACGAAGTGTGTCCGTGCGAAGCCCGCGTCGATGGCGAGCGCAACGAGCCGCGTTTCTCCGGATTCGGCGAGGGGCAGCGGCAGTGCGGGCTCGGCGAGGAGTCTGCCGTCCGGCATCAGCACCCGAACCTGTCCCGCCTCTTCGGCGACGAGCACGCGTCCATCTGGCAGAAACGCGAGGTCGGTGGGCCTGACCAGACCTTCAGCGATCCGATCGATTCGCAGCCGCAGGCCGTCGGCGGTAGCGGCCGTCGTGCCGCTCGCCCAGGTTGCCGGCGGCGCCGGCGCCACAGCCGTGGGCGTGCTCGACCTGTTCACCTGCAACGGCGCCGATCTGCCGCTCTCGAGCAGGTCGCCATCCACGATGAATGTGGCGAGCTCGAGCGTGTGGGGGCCGGTCGACATCGGCGGAAGCGGCGCCGTGCAATCGAAGTCTGACGATGTTTGCGGCGACAGCGGCTGGCAGGAGACGCCGGTCAGCTCCGCGCGCGCGCCGTCCACGTACGCCGCATAACGGAACGTCGACAACTCAGCGGCGTCAGTGGCCCGCTGCGTCCAGCCCAGGCGCTCAGTGCCGGCCACGGTCTCGGGCGGACCGGGCGTCACCTCCGGCGGTTCGGGCGTGTCCGTGCCGCACGCGACCGTCACGATGGCGAGAAAGCAGTGGAGCCATTTCATCAGGTGCGGATGAAGGCGGACACGACGTCTGAGCTGACGGCTGGGGCGGCTGCAGGGAAGCACGCGATTCTCCCTCGACCGGATCATACTAGCCTGCCCGGCCGCGTGCGTTACGATACGGGCATGCGCCGCGGGTGGCTGTCCGCTTGCCTCGTCTGCCTGCTGGCGGCCGACATCCAGGCGCAGCTTCGCACGCGCACGCACGCGTCGGGATTCACCGGTCCTGTCGCGTTCGTCCAGGATCCCTCCAACCGCAGCATCCAGTTCGTGGTCCAACAGGACGGCCACATTCGCGTCGTTCAGAACGGTGCCGTGCTGGCAACCGACTTCCTCGATCTGTCGGCCGACATCCTGACGGGTGGAGAGCGCGGGTTGCTCGGGCTGGCGTTCCCGCCGCAGATCGGCAGCGACCGGTTGTTCGTGAACTTTACCGATCGCTCGGGCGACACGGTTGTCGCGCGATTCCGGAGGCCCTCGAGCGCGGTCGTCGCCGATCGGGCCTCGCGCTTCGACCTTCGATGGGGCGGCCCCGGCGGTCCCACTAGCATCGGGCAGCCGTTCTCGAACCACAACGGCGGCCACCTGGTGTTCGGTCCCGATGGGTATCTCTACATCGGGCTCGGCGATGGCGGATCGGGCAACGACCCGGATCACCGCGCGCAGAACCCTCTGGAGTTGCTCGGGAAGATGCTGCGCATCGACGTCGGCGTCCCGGACAATCACCCTGCCGGCTATCAGGTGCCAGGAAACAATCCGTTCGTCGGGGCGGCCGCCCCGCTGTCCGCATTGCCGGAGATCTGGAGCTTCGGGCTGCGGAATCCGTGGCGCTACTCGTTCGACGATCCAGGCGCTCGGCGGCACGGGCGCGCTCGTCATGGGCGACGTCGGGCAGGGCAGCTTCGAAGAGATCGACTACGAGCCGCGCGGGCGGGGCGGGCGCAACTACGGCTGGCGAAACCGCGAAGGCGCGCACGATAACGTCACGTCACGGCCGCCGGCCTTTCAGCCGCTCGTCGATCCGATCTTCGAGTACGGGCGCTCCTCCGGTCAGTCGGTCACCGGTGGATTCGTTTATCGCGGGCGGGGGCTCGGCGCGTCCAATCAGGGCCGATACTTCTTCGCCGATTTCGTGTCGGGCCGTGTGTGGTCGATCGCGCTCGCCGTCAATTCCACTACCGGGGAGGCCACGGCGTCGAATCTCGTCGAGCACACGGGCGAGCTCGGCATCGCCGGCAGCGTCAGCTCGTTCGGCACCGATGCCGACGGCGAGCTGTACATCGTCAATTACTCCAGCGGCACCATCCTGAAGATCGTCGGCCCGCGCGCGGCGCCGCCGGTACCGACCGGGCTGCGCATCGTCCGGTAGCCTGCGGGTTCTTGACATGTTATGTGAATAGCACATATGCTACGCACATAACACGATGCCACCCAGAGCCAATCCCCAGGCGGTCCTCACCCGGCGCGAACGGCAGATCATGGACATCCTCTACCGGCGCGGCCGTGCGACCGCCGTGGAGGTGATGGAGGATCTGTCGGGAGACCCGAGTTATTCCACCGTCCGCACCCAACTGCGGGTGCTCGAATCGAAGGGCCACGTTCGCCACGACGAGGAAGGCCTCCGCTACGTCTACATGCCGGCCGTGCCCCGGCATGCGGCGCGGAAGTCGGCGCTGCGGCACCTGGTCGACACCTTCTACGAGGGCTCGACCGAAAAGGTCGTCGGCGCGCTGCTCGGCGGGGAAGGGGCGCGGCTTTCGGACGCCGAGCTGGCGCGCATTGCCGAAATGGTCGCGAAGGCGAAGAAAGAAGGAGCGCGATGAGTCTTTTGTTCGACAGCACCGTCAAGGTCTCCTTCATCGTCCTGATGGCGCTCGGCGCCAGTGTCCTGTTGCGCCGGCAATCAGCCGCGGTGCGCCACTGGGTGCTCGCGGTGGCCATCGTTTGTGCGGTTGTCACGCCAGTGGTGGGCGTGATGGCTCCTTCGTGGTACATCGGGCTGGACACGTTCTTTGCGCGATCTCCCGTGGGATCCCCGTCCGTCGTCAGCACGACCACCATCCTGCCGGGCAGTCCAGGCGGTCTGGACCGTTTTGCCGAGCCCGTTCCTGAAGGAGAGGCCGGCGTCATCGGGCCCGCCGCCGGCCCGTCCAGTCTCGCGGGCCGGATCGGTGCCCTCGCCGGACCGATCTGGTTGGGTGGCGTCGTCCTCAGCTTTTCGTTTCTGTTCGTGGGCATCGCGCGATTGGCGCGGCTCGCTTCCGGCTCCCGCCGCATCGAGCGTGGACGGCTGGCGAAACTGGCCGACGAGGCGTCCGCCGAGTTCGGACTGCGCCGGCCGATCGTGCTGCTTCAAAGCTCTCAGCAGGCGCTGCTCGCCACCTGGGGATTGCTGCGGCCGAAAGTCATCCTCCCGTCCGCGGCCGGCGAGTGGTCCGACGATCGCGCGCGCATCGTCCTGCGTCACGAACTGGCGCACATCCGGCGCGGCGACTGGCCGGTGCTCGTCGCCGCGGAAGTGTTGCGTGCCATTTACTGGTTCAATCCGCTCGTCTGGATGGTTTGCCGCCGGGTGCGCCAGGAGAGCGAGTCTGCGTGCGACGACGCGGTGCTGAACGCCGGCGTCGAGGGCTCCGAGTACGCGACGCATTTGCTGGATCTCGCCCGCACGCTCACCGCCGGCCGCCGCCGGTCGTTTCCAGGGTTCACCGGGCTTCCCGCATCCGCGATGGCCCGTCCGTCAGGCCTCGAAGGGAGAATCCGAGCCATGTTGAACGCCAACGTCAACCGCAGCCCCCTGACGCGGCCGGTCCGCGTCGCCACCGTCCTGGCGCTTCTGGGCCTTACCGTTTCGATTGCCGGTCTGGCAGCCCAGGCGTTCTTCACATTCTCGGGTTCTGTCCTCGACGGCACGAACCGCACGCTTCCGGACGCGAAGCTGGTCCTGACGAATGCCGGCAGCCAGGCGAAGCACGAAGTCCGCAGCAACCGGACCGGCCATTTCGAGTTCGTCGGCCTGCCACGCGGCGACTACGCGCTCGAAGTGAGCATTCCGGGGTTCAGCACGTTCAAGGACAAGGTCGCGATTGCGGGCCGGAACGTCGATCGCACCATCGAGCTGCAGGTTGGCTCCCTCGAGGAGACGATCACGGTCACTGCATCCCGGTCGAATCAGGCGTCACCTGAGCCAGCGGCGACGGCGGACCAGGTTATACGGCAGGAGTTGCGCAAGCTCGAGGCGAGCGTCAAACAGCGGGCGGTCCTGGAAAAGTGCGCCGGCGCGCCTGCCGGTCCGATGGGCGGGCAGATTCTCGCGCCGAGGAAACTGAACAATGCCGAACCCAAGTTATCCGGACAACCTGAGAGCCGCGGGAATTGGCGGTGTCGTGAAGATGGAAGCGCTGATTGGCATCGACGGAAACGTCCAGGACGTTCGGGTCGTCGAATCGCCGCATCCCGATCTCGAGATCGCCGCCATCGAAGCCGTCCGTCAGTGGCAGTACACGCCAACCCTGTTGAACTGCGTCCCGATTGAAGTGCGCATGATAGTGACCACCAACTTCAACAGCCAACAGTAAGTAAGGGTGTATGCTGGCTTCTTCGGCAGGGGCGTCAAGCCTGCCGAAGGAGTCAGCCATGAACCGTTGGTCGCAGTCGCTAGATACCGGGTCTGGATAAGACCCGGCCTACTTCCTGCCTTCGCTCTCGGCGCCGCCGCGATTCTCACCGGATGCGGCGGGCCTGCCTCCGAAACGGCTGCCCCGCGTGACACGCCCCTGAGCTCGGAAGCCGCAGCAAAAACCTGTGCGGGCGACGCCGGCATCACCGTGCCGTCGGGATTCTGCGCGACGATTTTCGCGGACAATCTTGGGCACGCCCGTCATCTCGCCGTGGCGCCAAACGGCGATGTCTACGTGAACACATGGAGCAGCATGTACACGAAGATGGCCAACGCCCCGGGCGGGTATGTCGTGGCGCTGCGAGATGCCGATCGCGACGGGCGGGCGGAAACGATCCAGCGCTTCGGACCCGCCCATCAGGATGGGAAGCCAGGTGGGGGGACAGGCATTGCCATCGCCAACGGGGCTCTTTACGTGGAGGCCGGCGACAGGATCGTGAGGTATATGCTGGGCGCCGACGGGATGCCGTCAACGGCCGAGCCGGAGACGATCGTCAGCGGCCTGCCTCAAGAAGGCGATCACCCGATGCATCCGTTTGCGATCGCCCCCGACGGCGCGCTGTATGTGAGCTCGGGTTCCGCCTCGAACTCCTGCCAGGAGAAGAACCGCGCGCTGGAGTCGCCCGGACAGAAGCCGTGCCGCGAGCTCGCGACGCACGCTGGCATCTGGCGTTATGACACGAAGCAAACAGGACAGGCGTTCTCGCCGCGCGAACGCTACGCGACCGGGCTTCGCAACCCCGAGGCGCTCGCGGTCGATGCACGCAGCGGCGCTCTATATGCGGCCGTGCATGGGCGCGATCAGCTGAGCGACAACTGGCCGAAGGTCCATACCGTGGAGCAGCAGACCGAGCTGCCGGCGGAGATTTTCGCGCGGATTTCCGAGGGCGCCGACTTCGGCTGGCCCAACTGCTATTACGACGGCATGCAGGCCAGGCACGTGCTCGCCCCCGAGTATGGCGGCGACGGAGGGAAGGCGGTGGGCGACTGCGCCCAGAAGGCCAGGCCCGATGTCGCGTTTCCCGCGCACTGGGCACCCGACGCGCTCGCGTTCTATACCGGAACAGCGTTTCCCCAGAAGTACCAGGGCGGGGCGTTCGTGTCGTTTCACGGCTCCTGGAACCGAAAGCCCAGGCAGGCAGGATATCTTGTCGCGTTCGTTCCATTCGCCGACGGCAAGCCGGCCGGAAATTACGAAGAGTTCGCGACAGGGTTTGCCGGCGCGGAGCCGCCCGCGGATCCAGCTCAGGCCGCTTACAGGCCAATGGGGGTGGCCGCCGGTCCTGATGGCGCGATCTACGTGTCCGACGACGTGAAGGGCCGGGTTTGGCGCATCAGCCACCTTGGCCCTTGAGTGCATGTCACCACCGCGCACGTATCGAGCCGGCGAGTCTCTCGAGGACTACTGCCGCGCCTGCAAAACCGACCGCATGCACACCGTCATCGTCGTGGACGGCGACGGCCTGCCGATTCGCGTCGCCTGCGGGTATTGCCGCAGCGAGCACAATTACCGCGGCGGACCCCGGGTGGGGCATTCTGCGGCGGCGCAGCAGCCTGCGGGCCGTCCCCAGAGTCCGGGTCAGAGTGCCCCGCGGCCTACGGTCTCGACACCGGGACCAACCCCATTTCCCGTCGTCAGCGAGCGAGAGAGGATTGCGCCACCCATGACGGCTTCCGACGGCACATCAGGCGATCTCGAGCTGCTGCTCCGGCGGATTATCCGCGAGGAGGCCGGACTGACCCCGGCCGTGCCGGCCGAGAAGTGGCGCGGCGGTACGTTCGTGCTGCGGCCTGGCGCCGACGGGCCTGCAGGAGAAGAGCTGGCCGATCGAAACGTTCTTCCACAAGATCGTCATGCTGCGGAACCGTCTGCGGACGCTCGAGCAGCAGGTGAACGCCGCCGACCTGCCCGATGACGCGAAGGTGAAGCTGCAAAGCTACGTCAGCGGCTGTTACGGCTCGCTCACCAGCTTCAACGTGCTCTTCGCCGACAAAGAGGATCAATTCAAGGGAAGCGGCGGAGACTAGAATTCCCCCTATGATGTTACCGACATGAATCAACCAATCAGCCGCGTGCGCTCCGCGCCCGGCATGGCCGGCTGGACCGTCAGCGATGCGACCGAGCTGTACGAGATTGCCCGATGGGGGAAGGGCTACTTCTCGATCGGCGAGAACGGACAGGTCAAGATTCATCCGACCAAGGACGCCAGCCGCTCGATCGACCTCAAGCAGCTCGTCGACGACCTGCAGCTCCGCGGCATCGGCCTGCCGACGCTGCATCCGGTTCCGGGACATCCTGCAGCACCGGCTGAAGGACATCTACGAAGCCTTCCAGGGCGCGATCGCGCAACACGAATATTCGGGACGATATGTCTGCGTCTACCCCATCAAGGTCAATCAGCAGCGCCAGGTCGTCGAGGAAGTCCTCGAGTTCGGCCGGCCCTACCACTTCGGGCTCGAGGCGGGCTCCAAGCCGGAACTGCTGGCGGTGGTGGCGCTCGCCGACAACGAGACGCCGATCATCTGCAACGGCTTCAAGGATGCCGAGTTCATCGAGATGGCCATGCTGGCGCAGAAGATCGGCCGCCACATCATCCCGGTCGTCGAGAAATACACGGAGCTGGACCTGATTCTCGAGTACGCGGAGAAGGTAGGCGTGCGGCCGACGATCGGCATGCGGGTCAAGCTCGCCGCCCGCGGAAGCGGCCGCTGGCAGTCGTCGGGGGGCTATCGCTCGAAGTTCGGCCTCACGGTCGGCGAGATTCTGCGCGGCCTGGAGGAACTGAAGACACGCGGCATGGAGGACTGCTTCGAGCTGCTCCACTTTCACCTCGGCAGCCAGATCCCGAACATCCGCATCGTGAAGGGGGCGCTCAACGAAGCGGCGCGCGTCTACGTCGAGCTGGTCAAGGCGGGCGCCGGGCTGAAGTACCTGGATGTCGGCGGCGGCCTCGGCGTGGACTACGACGGCTCGCAGACCAACTTCGAATCGAGCGTCAACTACACGCTCGAGGAATACGCCAACGACGTCGTCTATCACCTGCAGACGGTGTGTGACGAGGCGAAGGTGCCGCACCCGACGATCGTGTCGGAAAGCGGCCGGGCGATCGTGGCGCATCACAGCCTTCTGGTGTTCAACGTGCTCGGCGTCTCCGGCTTCGGCGACGAGGCTGTGCCGAAGGCGCCGACCGCCGGAGATGGAACAGCCGCTGATCGACCTGTTCGCGACCTACGACGGCCTGACGTCGAGGAACGCGCTCGAGAGCTACCACGACGCGCAGCAGGAGCTGGACATGGCGAGGAACCTGTTCGCGGGCGGCTATCTGCCGCTCGATCAGCGATCGCTGGCCGAAAATCTCTACTGGGCGATCTGCCTGAAGCTCCAGAAGCTGGTGCAGGTGATGGACGACGTGCCCGAGGATCTCCAGAGCCTCGACGAATCGTTGTCGGATACGTTCTTCTGCAACTTCTCGCTGTTCCAGTCGATTCCGGACAGCTGGGCGATCAAGCAGCTCTTTCCGATCATGCCGATTCACCGGCTGAACGAGCGGCCGACGCGGCACGCCGTGCTTGGCGACATCAGCTGCGACTCGGACGGCAAGATCGATCAGTTCATCGATCGGCGCGACGTGAAGCGGACGCTGCCGCTGCATGCCTTCGACGGATCGCCGTACTACCTGGGCGTGTTCCTGGTCGGCGCCTATCAGGAGATCCTCGGCGACCTGCACAACCTGCTCGGCGACACCCACGCCGTGCACGTCAGCCTGGACGCGAACGATGCCGTCGTGCTGGATACGGTCATCAAGGGCGACACGGTCCGCGAGGTGATGAACTACGTGCAGTTCGACGCCGACGTGCTGACGGCCAAGCTGCGGTCGGACGTCGAGGCCGCCGTCCGCGGCGGCCGTCTCGGCTTCGAGCAATCCGGCCGGCTGCTTCGCTTTTACGAGGAAGGCCTCAACGGGTACACCTACCTCGAGGAGCATCGCCCCGCCGACAGAAGCGTCTGGTGATACCAACGTGTAGCGCAGGACTTTAGTCCTGCCTGTTGGACGCGGAGTGCATGCAGGTCTAAAGACCTGCGCTACATCACACAAGACCTGCGCTACACGGTTCGTCAACGCTTCAGGCCGGACTCCGGAGCGTCGGCTCGCGGTCCCAGATGCGCCCGTTCTTCGCTGCAGTGATGAATCCGCCGACACCTTTCGCGCTGTCGATGGCGACGACTCCGGCATCCCTTTCGATCCCGGCGCGCTCGACGAGCGGCGCGGCCGCGGTGACGACGCCGATGACTTTCAGATGGCCGAACGCATCGCGCAGCCAGTCGATGGCGGCGGCTTCTTTCGCCAGCATCTCGGCTCCCTCGGCCGAGGGTGCGACGACGACGGCGTCGAAGAAGATGGACGGACCGCCCGCGACCGTGTGATCCGCAGTGATGAGCTTTCCGCCTTTCCCTTTCGCGCCCCCGATCTTGGGCGCCACGACCTGCAGCCTCGCGCCGGCCTTTTCGACCGCGCTTCGCAGCGCATCGACGAGCGCGGCGTCCGTCCCATCGGAGACCAGCACGCCGATCTTGCGTCCTTCGATGGTCTTCGGCGCTTTCAGAATGATGCTGAGGGCGGGCGATGGCTTCATGTCAATCGGCGGCCGCGCCGGTTGAATCTTTTCCGCCTGCCCTTCCATCCCCAGCCCCTCTTCGACCCGCTTGCACAACTCGCGGTCGATGTTTGCGAGGTGGCCGAGCATCCGCCGGCGGATCGCCACCGTCGAGACCTTGCTCAGCTCGAACGTGAAGGCGTTGACGATGTGCCGCTGCTCGGGCTCGGACATCGAGCGCCAGAACAGCCGCGGCTGGCTGTAGTGGTCGGCAAAGGTGTCCGATCGTTCACGGATTTTGTTCCCGGCCTCGCGGTCGCCCGCCTCGCCCGCAGGAAAAGTCGTGAAGCCCAGTGCGGGATTCTCGCGAGGGCTGTCGGGCGCCAGGCTGTTCGGCTCGTAGGCCACCTGCCCCTTCGGCACGTCGATGCGCCGGACCCCGTCACGCTGGAAGTTGCGCATCGGACATTGCGCCCGGTTGACTGGAATCTCGTGGAAATTCGCGCCGCCCAGACGAATCAGCTGCGTGTCGAGGTAGGAGAAGAGGCGCCCCTGCAACAGCGGATCGTTCGAGAAATCGATGCCCGGCACGATGTGGCCGGGATGGAACGCCGACTGCTCGGTTTCGGCGAAGAAGTTGTCCGGGTTGCGATCGAGCACCATGCGGCCGATCGGATCGAGCGGCACCATCTCCTCGGGGATGAGCTTGGTGGGATCGAGCACGTCGAACGGGAATTTCGCGGCAGTCTTCTCGTCGAATGCCTGGATCGAGAATTCGAACTCCGGAAAGTCGCCGATGGCGATGGCGTCGAACAGATCGCGCCGCTGGAAGTCGGGATCGGCGCCGTTGATCTTGACCGATTCGTCCCAGATGACCGAGGACGAGCCGAGCTTGGGCCGCCAGTGGAACTTGACGAAGGTCGAGCGCCCGGCGGCGTTCACGAACCGGAAGGTGTGCACGCCGAAGCCTTCCATCATCCGGAAGGACCGCGGGATGGTGCGGTCCGACATCGCCCACATCAGCATGTGCATGCTCTCGGGCATGAGCGTCGCGAAGTCCCAGAACGTATCGTGGGCCGAGGCCGCCTGCGGGAAGCCGCGATCGGGCTCCATCTTCACTGAGTGGATCAGGTCCGGAAACTTGATCGCGTCCTGGATGAAGAAGATCGGGATGTTGTTCCCGACCAGGTCGAAGTTGCCCTCCTCGGTGTAGAACTTCACGGCGAAGCCGCGGACGTCGCGCGGCATGTCGCCCGAGCCGGCGCCGCCGGCGACGGTCGAGAAGCGCACGAACACCGGCGTCTTTTTCTTCGGGTTCTGGAGGAACGCCGCCCTCGTCAGGTTGCCGAGCGGGCGGTACGGCTGGAAAAAACCGTGGGCTCCCGATCCGCGGGCGTGCACGATCCGCTCGGGAATCCGTTCGTGGTCGAAATGGGTGATCTTCTCGCGGAAGACGAGATCTTCGAGCAGTGTCGGCCCGCGCGTCCCGGCGCGCAGCGAGTTCTGGTTGTCGGAAATCGGCAACCCCTGGTTGGTCGTGAGCGTCTGGTCGGCGCTGCTGGTCGTCTGACGGGTTTCACCGCCTGAACCGGTCTTGCTGGTGGTCGAATTCTTTCGGGTCGCCTTCTTTGCTGCCACTCGCCTCCTTGTCGCTGCCGCGAATTGCGGCAGAGGGAAATTATGATTCCGGAGGCCGCGCCGGCGGCAAGCTCATGTGGACTACGCCCGGCCGGCGAACTCCCGCGTCTCGGTGTGCACCCGGATCTTCTCGCCTTCCTTGATGAACAGCGGGACGCGGATCTCGAGCCCGGTTTCGAGCGTGGCAAGCTTGGTGACGCTGCCGCTCGCCGTGTCGCCGCGCGTGCCGGGCTCGGTCGACGTCACGGTCAGCTCGACGTGCGGCGGGAACTGCACGCCGATGGGGTTGCCGTTGAACTTCTGCACCTGGACCAGCAGGTTGTCGACGAGCAGCTGGCGGTCGTCGCCGAGCATCTCGCCCTGAAGCGTGAGGCTGTCGAACGTTTCCTGATCCATGAAGTGGTAGCCGCCGCTGTCGGCGTAGAGATAGGACGCGGGGATGGACTCGAGATCCGGCTCCGCGAACTTCTCGCCGGCCTTGAAGGTCTTGTCGAAGACGGCCCGCGTCAGCAGGTTCCGCATCTTGATGCGCACCAGCGTCTGGCCTCCCCGCGCCGTCGGCCTCGACACCTCCACCTCGAGGCAGTGGTAGGGCGCGCTCTCGAACTCGAAGAACATCTTCCGCTTGATGCCGATGGCTTCGATCAGGGCGGCCATGGCTAGTTATCCGTGTACGGTGAATCAGGACCGCAAACGACGAACAACGCAGAGATCGCTGAGAACGCAGAGACGTCGACGCGGCGCCGCTACGCAGTCGAGTGTACGGCGACATTGTCCATGTAGATGGCATCTCCCGTTCCGTCTCTGCGCGCTCTGCGAGTTCTGCGTTGAACGTCGTCTTGGGTACGGTAACGATTCAGCAAAGTCATACGCGTTAGTTCGCGAGTGAAAAGACGTCCTCGATACTTGCGGATCCTGCCGTCGCTGAACGCCTTGATCTGATCGCCGATCGGAGCGAGCAGGCTTATCAGGGTGAATGCCGGCCGGTTCAGGACGGCTCGGATGAACAGGCTCTGGTCGGTGTAGGGGAGGACGGCGACATTCGTGTAGAAGCCGCGCCAGGCCCTTCTGCGTTCGAACAGGTACCGTTCGACATTCGACAGGTAGAACGCCGTGACCGTCGTGTCGTGAGACGCAAGGTAGTTTCCGACTTCACGTATCGCCTTGGGCCCGGCGAAGTCGCCGACGACCGGGATAATCAGGTTACGGCCCTGGAGCGCTCTCACGACGGCATAGTTCCTGTCGTTCGCCAGATAGCTGTGGGCCTGGCCGTCGGCGTCGGTCTGAATCATCAGATCGGTATAGGTCGGCATGTTCACGCTCGGCCCTCCGCCCACCGCATAGTTGAGCCCGGGCCCTTCGCGAAAGAAGCTCGTATACACGTAGGTGATGGCGGTCAGATCGGAGGTGTTCAGCGGCAGCTGATGGCGGCGCGTGAGGGTGTCGAGAATCGCCCGCAGGTTGGCGTCGAACAGGCCCTGGTCCGCCTGGGCCTTCTCGAACGCTCCAAACAATTCCACCGCCGTCGAGCGTCCGCTCAGGCCGGCGGGACGCTTCCGCGAGAACAGGCGCGACACGAACGCCGCGCGATCGTCCGACAGCTCGAAAAGGGCTTTGTACATCAGGTGCTCGAGCATGTTCTGGCGCCGGATGTCGATGATGAACGCAATCTTCGGCTCGAGGGCCGCGATGTACGTGAAGTTCTGCTCCGGGCCGACGCCCAGATACGCGCCGCCCGGCCGGGCCCTCGCCTTGAGCGCTGGAATGACCGTCTGGATCGTCGTCTCGTTGGACAGAAAGTTGTCGAACGGGAATCTGCCGTCCGGCTCGGAAAGCTCGCCGACGAGCGTCCAGAATTCGGCGTCGCCGAGTCGCTCGGGAAGGGCTTCGGCCGCGGCGGCGACTGCCGCTGGGCGAAGCGCGATGATCGCGGCGAGGCACACGCCGGCGAGGAGCACCGCGGGCAACGCAAGCCGCCGTCGACCCATTTCCATGGCCCTGATGTTACGCGATCGCCGTCCCGGTCGTGGGTGATTCGCCGAACAGCTCGCTGTGCGCCCGGTAGCGCTCGCGATCGATCTGCTCCGGCGTCGCGCCGAGCCGATGGAGGATGGCCTCGGTCAGGGCCAGCGCCACTTCTCCTTCGCCCGTGAACACGACATCCGCGCCGGCCTTCCGCAGCGCCGGAAGATCGCGCAGGTAGGCGGCGCGCGCGAGAACCCGGATGCCCGGATTCAGCTCCCGGGCGGTGCGAATCACTTCAGCGCTGCTCCCCATCCCCGCCGACGTGAGAATCAGGCTGCCGGCCCTGGCGGCGCCGGCGCCTTCGATCGTCTCGCGTTGCGTGGCGTCTCCGTAAATCGCGGCGACGCCCTCCTGCCGCAGCTGGCGGACGGTATCCATGTTGAGCTCGACGATCGTCGGCTCGATGCCGTTCTCTCGAAGCAGCCGCGTCACGGTGCGCCCGGTGGGACCATAGCCGATGACGATCGCGCGGAGGCGAGGATCGGTTCGCGGTTTCCCCGGCGCCGGGTCAGATCTCGTTCAGGCGGGTTCAGTATTTTCCACAGCCGGGGCTGTGCCGATGCCCATCGCTCGATCGGCGCCACCGCGCGATAGAGAAGAGGGTTGATCACGATGGAAATGATGGAGACCGCGACGAGCGTGTTGGTAGCCTCGGCTGTCAGGATACCGAGATCCCGGCCCATGCTCGAGAGGATGAACGAGAACTCGCCGATCTGCGCGAGGGCGATCGAGACCGCCAGCGCGACGCGGAACGGATACTTCAGAAGCCGGACGAGCGCCAGGGCGACGAGAGGCTTTCCGACGAGCACCACCGCGAGCGTTGCCGCAATCAGCCCCGGCGATTCAATCAGGGAACGAGGGTCGAGCAGCATGCCGACGGACACGAAAAAGAGCACGGCGAAGGCGTCGCGCATCGGCAGCGCCTCGGATGCGGCGCGCAGGCTGTACTCCGAGCGCCCGACCACGAGCCCGGCCAGGAACGCACCGAGCGCCACCGACACGCCGAAGACGAGCGACGACCCGACCGCGATGCCGAGGGCGAGGACCAGCACCGTCAGCGTGAACAGCTCGCGCGAGCCGGTGGCGGCGACATGGTCGAGCGCGCGCGGAATCGCCCGGTTGCCGACGACGACCGTGAACACGAGGAGCGTGGCGACCTTGAGGGCGGTGATCCCGAGCGCGACAGCCAGGTTCGAGCTCGTGCCCGGCGCGCCGAACAGCGCCGGCAGCAGCACGAGCGCAACGACCGTGAACAGATCTTCCACGACCAGCCACCCGACGGCGATGTGCCCGGTGGGCGTGTGCAGGTCGCGATTGTCGGCGAGAATCCGGATGAGGACAACCGTGCTGGCGACCGACAGCGCCATGCCGAACACGATGCCGGCGGACCAGTCCCATCCGAAGGCCCTGGCGATCAGGGCGCCCAGGCCTGTCGCGACCACGCTCTGCGCGATCGCGCCCGGGACCGCCACCCGCCGGACGGCGAGAAGCTCCTCGATGTGGAACTGCAGGCCGACGCCGAACATGAGCAGGATGACGCCGACCTCGGCGAGTTGCTCGGCGATCCCGCTGTTTGCGACGAATCCGGGTGTATAAGGGCCCACCAGGGTTCCCGCGAGCAGGTAGCCCACGATCGGCGAGAGGCCGATGCGCTGCGTGATGTAGCCCAGAACGAGGGCGGCGGACAGCCCGCCGGCCAGCGTGAGAATCAGGTCGAGGTTGTGCACCCTCGGATCGTAGTCCGTCCCGGGGCGACACGCTAAACTGATATGACTGAGCGCAGTAGGGCGGACCTTGAAGTAGGGCGGACCTTATCAGGTCCGCCGTTGGCTAAGGAGCTGCGATGAGAACGCTTCAAGTCCTGGCGTTGGTCCTTTGCGTCGCAGGCGCGGCCGCCGCACAGACGCTCAAGTACCAGCCGTCAGTGGTGAGTCTGGTCGGCACCATTACGAGCGGCACAGCCGAAGGGCCCGGCGGAGAAAAAATGACTTTTCCGGCCATCAAGCTCACTGCGCCTGTTCGAGTAGAGCCGGACGCCACGGATACTCGGAACAAGGCAGAAGCTGACGTCTCCCTGGTTCAGCTTGTCATCAGTTCGACCGCAACGATGGCGCTCTATGAGAGCCTGAAGGACAAGCCCGCGACTGTAACAGGTACGCTCTTCCACTCCAGCGCTCCCGAGTACCACCATACCCAGGTGCTCATCGCCGTGAGGGAGATCGAAGCGCAGTGAAGGTCCGCCTCGCGGCGGACCCCCCAACGTAGATCTATGTCACCCGACGGCGCCCGACCAGCATGCGGTACAACACCAGGACGACTATGGCGCCGACGATCGACATCAGCATGCCCGCGCTTTCTCCCGGCCCGTAGAGACCCATCGATTGACCAACGAAGCCGCCCAGTACCGCGCCAACGATGCCGAGGAGCATCGTGACGATGATGCCCCCAGGATCTTTTCCCGGCATCAAGAGCTTGGCAATGGCGCCGGCGACGAGACCAAAGACGATCCATCCAAGAATTCCCATCACACACCTCCAAAGCCCGAACGACGATGCACACTACGTTCCAACCTGGACGGCTCTATGGTGACCGGTTCGGTTTACCGGGTTTACGCCTGAGTTGGAACAAAAACCGCAACAGAGTTCCGACCGTGGTCACCGTCATTCTCAATCACGCTGCCGGCACCAAGCGTGATGACGACGTTCGAACGCGCCTCGCGGATCTGTTTCACGCGGGGCGCCTGCCGGTGGAGATCATCGCCTGCGAGGCAGGTGCCGCCGCTGGAGCGGCCTTGTCGGCCGCCAAATCTGGCGCGGAAGCGGTTGTAGCGGCCGGCGGCGACGGCACGGTCAGCGCGGTTGCATCGGCATTGGCCGATTCGCGCACGCCCCTTGGCGTGCTGCCGCTCGGCACGTTCAATCATTTCGCGAAGGATCTCGGGATTCCGCTCGATCCGGAGGCGGCGGTCAAGACGATCGCCGGCGGCGTGACGAAACGGACCGACGTTGGCGAGGTGAACGATCGCATATTCGTGAACAATTCCTCGCTCGGTATCTATCCCGACATCGTCGCAGAGCGCGATTCGCTTCGCCAGCAAGGCCGGCGGAAGTGGATGGCGTTGATGATGGCAGGCGCCAGGGTCCTGCGCCACTACCGCGGGATGGCCGTGACCATCACGGCGGGGGAGTCGACGAGGAACGTTCGCACGCCGTTTCTGTTTGTCGGCAACAACGATACCAAGCCGAAGGCTTCCGGCTCGGTTCGCGGCGCAGGCTCGACGAGGGCCGGTTGTTCGCGTACCTCGCGCCGCGCGTCCATGGACGCGAGCTGCCGAGGATGCTTGCGCTGGCGCTCGCCGGCCGCTCGGGCAGCACCCACGCTCGAGTCGTTTGCCGCTGGTGAGCTGCAGATCGACACGGCGCACGCCGGCCCGGTGCGCGTCGCCCTCGACGGCGAAATCGTTCTCATGGATACTCCGCTGCGCTATCGGGTGCGCCCTCTTGCGCTCGAAGTCATCGTGCCCGATCGAGACGCGTGATGCGGACGATTGTCCATTTGTCGGATCTCCATTTCGGCCGGCTGGATCCGCGGATGGTGGCGCCGCTCGTGGCTGCCGTCGATGCCGTTGGCCCCGATCTCGTGGCGGTGTCAGGCGATCTCACGCAGCGCGCGCGCCGGAGCCAGTTCGCCGACGCGCACGCGTTCCTGGCGGCGCTTCGGTTTCCCCGCCTGGTCGTTCCAGGGAATCACGACGTGCCTCTATACGACATCTTCACCCGCTTCCTGAGGCCGCTGGCGCGCTATCGACGGTTTATCGCCGCGGATCTAGAGCCGGTCTTCGCGGATGAAGAGATCATCGTCATCGGCCTGAACAGCGCCAGGTCGCTGACGTTCGGCCGCGGCCGGCTGAACGCGCTCCAGATTGCCAGGGCACGAGAGCGCCTTCGCGAGGCGCCGTCCGAATGTCATCAAGATCATCGTGACGCACCACCCCTTCGATCTCCCGGACGACTACGATGCCAGTCACCTTGTCGGCCGCGCGCAGATGGCGATGACCGAGCTGGCGAGCGGTCGGCGCGGATCTCTTCCTGGCCGGGCACCTTCATGTCAGCCACATCGGGCGAACGGCCGAGCGGTATCAAGTGGCAGGCCACTGTGCCCTGGTCGTCCAGGCCGGCACGATGTCGACCCGTCAGCGCGGTGAGGCGAATTCGTTCAACGTCCTGCGCCTGGACCGGCCGGACATTACCGTCGAACGCCGGACGTGGGACGATGACGAGCAGGCGTTTGTCGAATCCGCGATCAGGAAATTCAAACATGCCGACGGTGGTTGGACGGAGGACGCATGACGATGCCCACGATTTTCGTCGCGCACGGCGCTCCACCCTTGCTGGACGAGCCACGCTGGATTGAGGAGCTCAATACGTGGGCGCACGCGCTGCCAAAGCCGAAAGCGGTGTTGATGCTCTCGGCCCATTGGGAGGAGCGCCCGATCACCCTCGGCGCAACCACGACCGTTCCGCTCGTGTACGACTTTTACGGGTTCCCACAGCGGTACTACGAACAGCGGTATCCGGCGCCAGGCGCGCCCGGCCTCGCCGAGCGGATTCACAAGACGCTCGGCTCCGATCAGCCGGTGATGGACGAACCGAATCGCGGGCTCGATCACGGCGCCTACGTCCCTCTCGTGGCGATGTACCCGGAGGCGGACGTCCCGACGCTGCAGGCGTCGCTCCCGAGCATGGAACCCGCCGAACTGTTCGCCCTCGGGCGGAAACTCGCGCCGCTGCGGGACGAGGGCGTGTTGATCGTCGGCAGCGGGTTTCTCACCCACAACCTGCGCGCGATGGACTTCAGTCCCGGCTCGCAGACGCCGGCGTGGGCGTCCGAGTTCGATGCGTGGGCGAAGGATGCGCTCGAGCGCAAAGACGTGGACGCCCTGCTCGATTACCGGCGGCGGGCGCCCGGCGTGCGGCTGGCCCTGCCGACACCGGAGCATTTCGTCCCGGTTCTCGTCGCGCTCGGCGCCGCAGCCGACGATCAAGCCGCCGCGGTGCAATTTCCGATCGAAGGCTTCTGGGGTGGATCGGCGACGCGGCGGTCAGTGCAGTTTGGTTAGCGCGGACCGAGGACGAAGCTCAGCCAAGAGAAAGCTGCAACGCACTCGGTCGCCACTTCGGCGTTGGCTCAGGAGCAATCGCGTAGAATTGCGTGGCGATGGCCCTGGCTCCCGGCGCGCGCCGCGGCCCGTACGAAATCACTGCCAAAATCGGTGCTGGCGGCATGGGCGAGGTGTATCGCGCCCGCGACACGAAGCTGGATCGTGACGTTGCGCTGAAGATTCTGCCGGAGGCGTTCGCGAGCGACCCCGAACGGCTCGCGCGGTTCGAGCGCGAAGCCAAAACACTCGCCGCCCTCAATCATCCCCACATCGCGCATATTCACGGCGTCGAAGAGTCGGACGGCGTACGCGCGCTCGTGTTGGAGTTCGTCGACGGACCCACGCTCGCGGATCGGATCGCGCAGGGACCGATCCCGATTAATGAAGCGTTGACCATCGCGCGCCAGATCGCTGAGGCACTGGAGGCCGCTCACGAACAGGGCATCATCCATCGTGATTTGAAGCCCGCGAACATAAAGGTCCGGACTGACGGCACCGTGAAGGTTCTCGACTTCGGCCTCGCCAAGGCGCTCGAGCCAACGTCCGCCGGAACCGTGGACGCGACCGCCTCGCCGACTATCACCTCACCGGCGCTGATGACCGGCGTCGGCGTGATCCTTGGGACGGCGGCCTACATGAGTCCCGAGCAGGCGCGCGGTCAGCCGATCAACAAGCGCACAGACATCTGGGCGTTCGGCTGTGTGCTGTTCGAGATGATCACCGGTCGCATGGTGTTCCCTGGCGCAACGATTTCAGACACGATCGCGGCGGTCCTGGAGCGATCGCCCGACTGGACCGCGCTGCCGCCGGCAACGCCGCCGCCCGTGCGGCACGTTCTCGCGCGTTGTCTCGAAAAGGATCCGAAGCGCCGCTGGCGAGACATCGGCGACGTACGCATCGAGCTCGACGATGCGGCGGAGGCGTGGCGACCGCAGACCGACAGTGCATCGCCGAAGACCTCGCGCACCGGTGAACGAGCGGCCTGGGCGCTGCTGGTCGCGCTGACGGCCGCGGTCGCGGCAGTGGTGACGCCAGTGTTCCGCACGGCGCCTGCTCCAGCGGAAATCAGATTCAACATCTTATTTCCCCGCGGCGTGACACCTGACTTCGCGCAGCTTGCGATCTCGCCAGACGGTCAACAGATCGTCGTCTCGCCGGGCTTCGGCGTCCAGCAGCCCACTCCTCTGTGGCTGCGACCGCTGGCTTCGACGTCGGGCCGACTGCTGACAGGAACCGAAGGCGCAGGCTTTCCGTTCTGGTCGCCGGACGGCCGGTCGATCGGCTTCTTCGCCGATCAAAAGCTGAAGCGTCTCGACGTCAACAGCCAGGCCATTCAGATCCTCGCCGATGCCCCCAACGCGCGCGGAGGCGCATGGCAGACCGACGGCACGATTCTGTTCGCGCCGAATGCAGTCGGTCCGCTGTTTCGAGTGCCGGCGACCGGCGGCCAGGCAACAGCCGCCACACAGCTCGAGATCGGACAGAACGATCATCGAGCGCCGTTCATCCTTCCGGACGGGAAACACTTTATCTATTACGCCAGAGGGACGCCGCAAGTCCGCGGGGTACACGTGGCTCGCCTCGATGGCACCGAGACGAAGCGGCTGCTCGACGCGGACGGTGCCGCCGTCTATGCACCATCGGGGCATCTGCTGTTTGCGCGGCAGGGAGAGCTGCTGGCGCAGTCTTTCGACGCCACGCGGCTGGCGCTCGACGGTGAAGCCTTTCGCGTCGCTGACAGCGTCTCCGTCAATCCAGGGATCAGCCTCGCCTCGCTCTCCGCGTCAGCATCCGGACCGATTGCGTACGGCACGGACAGCATCCGTCGAACGCAGTTCGCCTGGTTCGATCGTTCTGGCAGGCGGCTCGAGACGGTTGGTACACCGGATCAACGAAGCCTGGCCAATCCTTCCCTGTCGCCCGACGGCAGTCGGGTCGCTTTCAGCCGCGTCGTCGGTGGGAACTGGGACGTGTGGCTGATCGACATGCAAGGCGCTGTCAGCAAACTCACGTCGGCGCTCTCCCTCGACTGGAATCCAGTCTGGTCACCGGACGGCCGGCAGATCTTCTACCAATCGAGCCCTGCAAACATCTACTCACGATCGGTTACCGAAGGCACGCCCGAGCAAGCCCTGCTGAGCGAGCGAACGATGATTTACCCATCGGCAGTGTCGCCGGACGGAAGCGTTCTTCTCTATACCCGGGCCACGGGTCCGTCGACCGACCTCTGGTATGTGTCGCTCGGTGCCGACCGCACGCCTCACCCATTCGTTCAGACGGCCTTCCAGGAACGCGATGGCCAATTTTCTCCCGACGGCAAGTGGGTCGCGTATCAATCGAATGAAGCGGGCCATTATGAAATTTACCTGCAGCCGTTTCCCGGCCCCGGCGATCGGATTCAAGTCTCTGCGGGCGGTGGCCAGCAGGTGCGCTGGGCAAGAAACGGGTCGGAACTGTTCTATGTTGCTGCCGATCAGCGATTGACATCGGTCCGCGTGACATCCGGCGCGAACGGAAAGCTCGTTCTCGGCACACCACTCCCCCTATTTCGAACTGAGTTCGACAGCAGCTTCATGGCGCGGCAGCAGTACGTGTGGGTGGTTGAGGTTCTGGCGCGGCAGCAGTACGTCGTCTCGCCCGACGGCGAGCGGTTCCTGATCAACGCTGCGACTGACGCGATCGATCCGCCGTCGATCACGCTGATTCTCAACTGGAAGGGAACGCCCTAACGGGCAGGACTAAAGTCCTGCGCTACAAGTACATATGTAGCGCATACATATGTAGCGCAGGTCTTTAGACCTGCCCGCCGGTCCGCGGAAGACGACGGCCGCTGCGGCGCAGGATCAGCGCGCGCTGAACTTCGTAGAGAACTTCGTCCGGGGGCGCCTGCATCAGCAGGACGGAATCCGCGCCAGCCTCTGGTCCGGGGCTCGCATCTGTGTTGGTTCCGGAAGCCGCCGAAGCCATCACGATGGCGATGATCGACGTCGCGCGATCGACGCGGTTCCTGAGCTCGCGGATGGCGGCCGGATCGTCGCTTCCTGAACAAACGGCGACGATGACGTCCGGAACGACCGTCTCGACCTTGCGGAGCGCATCCTCGGGCCGGTGCAGTCTCGTAAACCATCAGCCCGTTTCCGCGAAGGTGATCCGCGTAATCGGCGGACCAGTCCACGCCGGCCAGCAGCAACACCGTCCCGCGCATGGCTGAGACTAGCGCGGAATTGCAGATTGCTGATTTCAGATTTCAGATTGGAGCCACGCCTCCCGAGCCCTAAGCTCTAACGCCCCCAATCCCTAAGCCCCAATCCCTAAGCCCTAAACTCCAACCTCTAAACTCTACTTAGTCGTACCGCAGCGCCGTCACCGGGTTGAGCCGCGTCGCCTGCCATGCGGGCCAGAGGCAGGCGGTGACGGCGATGACGATCAGCAGGGTCGTGATCGACACCAGCGTGACGGGATCGGCCGATCCGGTTTGAAACAGCAGGCTCTGCAGCAGCCGCCCGGCGCCGAGCGCGCCCGCCAGCCCCAACACGAGCCCGATGGACAGTTGAATGAGGCCGCGCCGAAGGATCAGCCACGACACCTGCTTGGCTTGCGCGCCGAGCGCCATGCGGATGCCGATCTCCTGAATGCGCTGCGTCACGGAATACGCCGTCACCGCGAACAAGCCCACGGCGGCGAGCACGATGGCGATCCCGGCAAAGACGGTGAACATGATCCCGAACACGCGCGGGAACCAGCGCTGTTGTGCCAGGCTCTCGTCGAGCGTTCGCATGTTGGCGAGCGAGAGATCCGGATCGAGCGCGAAGATCTCCTTGCGGACCACCGGCATCACTTCCGCCGGGTTCCCGCGCGCACGGACGAGGACGTTTCCGAGCCCGACGATGCCGGTATTCTGCGAGTGGGGAATATAGACGACCGGGTCCGGCTCAGGATCGCCCTGGCCGCCGGTCCGCTGCCTGATGTTCGGCGTCACCCCGACGATCGTCGCCCAGGCGTGCTGGGGCGCGTTCGGGTTGTCTTCCTTGAGCCGGATCCGCTGTCCGACGGGATCCGCATTTCCGAAGTATTTGGTGGCGAGGCGCTGATTGATCACGACCACCTCGCGGCCCGGGGTACCCTCGCTCAGCTCGAACGTGCGGCCGCGAAGAAAGCTGACGCCGACCGCATCGAAATAGCGCGCGCCGACGGCGAGCATCAGCGCCGTTCGCGGCGTCTCGCCGTCCGCGAGCGCCTTGCCATCGATCTCGACCTGTCGGTTCGCACCGCCGCCGAGCGGCTGGTTGCTGGCGGTGGTGGCGCCGGCGATCGCTCCGTTCGCGTTCAGGCGCTCTTCCATCAGCCGCATGAAGTCGATGCGCGACTGCATGCTCGTGTATTTCCGCGTCGGCAGGATGAATCCCATCGTCACTATCCGTGACGTGTCGATCCCGACCTCGAGTTGGTACAAGTTCACGAAGCTGCGCATCATGAACCCGGCGCCGGCCAGCAGCACGAGCGTGAGCGTCAGCTGGGCGACGATGAGGGCGGCGGTCCAGCGGCGTGTACGCAGCCCGCCGGAACCCGACCGGCCGCCCTCCTTCATGATCTCGTTCACGTTCGTCTTCGAAATGTGCAGCGCGGGCGCAAGGCCGAAAAGGATGCCTGTGGCGATGCAGACGATCGAGAAGAAGCCGAACACGCGGGCATCCATGTTGAAAGTCATCCAGTAGGGCCGGCCGATGTTCTGGGACTCGCCGTCGAACCATTGAATGCCCAGGTATCCGAGGCCCAACCCCGCGATGCCGCTGATCACGGCGAGCAGCACGCTCTCGACGAGCAGCTGCCGGACGATCCGCCACCGGCTCGCGCCGAGCGCGACGCGAACCGCGACTTCGCGCGACCGGTCGGCGGCGCGCGCGAGCTGCAGGTTGGCGACGTTGGAGCAGGCGATCAGCAGGACGAAGGCGACCGCGCCCATCAGCGCCCAGAACATCGTCTTGATCTGAGAGCCGAGGACGAAGTCGAGGAACGGCGTGACCTGCGCGGTGAGGTCCTTGTTGCTGTCCTGGTACTGATTCGAAAGCTGCGCGGCGATGTTCTTCATCTCGCTGCGGGCCTGCTCGAGCGTGACGCCGTCGGCCAGGCGGCCGTAGGCCATGAAGGACCGCCCCTGGCGCGGCAGCCGGAATACGGGCGACCGTTGGGACATCGGCATCCAGACCTCGCTCTGGAACGGCCATTTGAAGCCATCGGGCATCACGCCGACGATCGTCGCGGGAATCGTGTTGACGCGGACCGCTTTGCCGATAACCGCGGGATCGGACGCATAGCGCGTTTTCCAGATGCCGCCGCTGATCAGCGCAACCGCAGGCGCGCCCTCCTTGTCGTCGTCGGGGACGAAGCCTCGTCCGAGCTGGGCCTTCACGCCGATCACGTCGAACGCGTTCGCCGAGATGAACCCTCCGGGATACGACTCGGGGAGCGGCTCGTCGCCGCTGATGATCATCGTGCCGTTCTGGACGAGCGTCATGTTGCCGCCAAAGGTGCGGCTCGCGGTGCGCCAATCCTCGTAGTCCTGGAACGACACGCCCACGCCGCGGCCTCGCTGGTCACGGGAGTCGATCCACATGATCCGATCGGCGTTGTCGAGCGGGAGGCCCCGGAGGAGGACGGCGTTGACGAGCGTGAACACGGCGCTGTTGGCGCCGATGCCCAGCGCCAGCGCGACGATGGCCGCGAGGGTGAACCAGCGGTCCTTGACGAGCCGCCGGGCAGCGAAACGGAGATCCTGCAGCAGGCTTTGCATGTCAGCTCCTCTGGAGGCTTCAGGGCTTAAGGCTTCAGGCTCTCAAGAACTGCAGAGCTCAAGGCTCAGAGCTTCTGCCGGCTCTCAGCGAGTCTAAGCCTAAGCCCTAAGTCTACTCGTATCGCAGCGCAGTGACCGGATTGAGCCGCGTCGCCTGCCGCGCCGGCAACAGACAGGCGGTGACGCCAACGCCCACCAGGAGGAGCGTAATGGACGCCAGCGTCACCGGGTCGGTCGGCCCCGTTTGTACCAACAGGCTTCGCAGCAGCCTCCCCACACCGAAGGCCCCCGCCAAGCCGATGGTGAGACCGATCCCGAGCTGTATCAGCCCGCGCTTAAGAATCAGCCACCTTACCTGCTGCGCCTGCGCACCGAGCGCCATGCGCACGCCGATCTCCTGCGTTCGTTGCGTGACGGAGTAGGCGGTCACGGCATACAGGCCGACCGTCGCCAGGATGATGGCGATGCCGGCAAACACCGTGAACATCGTGCCGAACACACGGACATCCCAGCGCTGCGCCGCCAGGTTCTGATCCATCGTGCGGATGTTGGCCAGCGGCATGTCGGGATCGAGCGCGAAGATCTCCTTGCGAAGCAGCGCCGTGAGCGGGCCCGGATCGGAACGGCCGCGCACGAGGATGGACGTGCCGCGACCCATCGTCGGATTCTGCTGGTGCGGGACGTACACGACCGGATCCGGATCCGGGCTCCGCATGCCGCCGCGCTGCCGCACGCTTGGCGCGAGACCGACGATCGTGGCCCAGGCCGACTGTTTTCCGGCGGGCGTGTCGTCGGTCAGGCGAATCCGCTTGCCGATCGGATCCTCGTTGCCGAAGTACATCGTGGCGAGCTGCTGATTGATGACGGCCACTTCGCGTCCCGGCTCGCCTTCCGTGTCGTTGAACGGCCGGCCGCGCACGAGGCTCACGCCGAGAGCGTCGAAGTACCCGGGGCCGACGCTGAGCATCGTCACGGTGGCGGGCTTCTCGCCCGCGGCTGCCGTACGTCCATCGATCGAGAGCTGTCGGCCGGCGCCGCCGCCCATCGGCTGGTTCGTCGTGGTGCTGGCGCCCTCGATTGCGCCGACGGCGGACAGCCGCTCGTCGATGCGCCGCAGGATCGTCACGATATCCTGAGGGGTGGGATATTTCCGTCCCGGCAGAATGATCGACATCGTCAAGAGACGCGAGGTTTCGAACCCGGGGTCGAAGCGGTACATATTCATGAAGCTGCGCATCATGAAGCCGGCTCCCGCAAGCAACACCAGCGTGAGCGTCAGCTCGGCGACGATGAGCGCCGCGGTCCATTTCCGGGCGCGCACGCCTCCCGATCCCGAACGCCCTCCTTCTTTCAGGACCTCGTTGACGTTCGTCTTCGAGATGTGAAGGGCCGGCGCGAGCCCGAAGATGATCCCGGTCAACACACAGACACCGGTGAAAAACGCAAACACGCTGGCGTCCATCGAGAACACCATCCAGGAGGGCTTGCCGACGTCGGCCGTTTCTGCGTCGAACCAACGGACAAGGAGCATGCCAAGGCCGAGACCGACGCCGCCGCTGATGAACGCGAGCAGCAGGCTCTCGACCATCAACTGGCGGACGATTCGCCATCTGGTCGCGCCGAGCGCGACGCGGACGGCGATCTCGCGCGACCGGAATGCGGCGCGGGCCAGCAGCAGGTTGGCGACGTTCGAGCAGGCGATGAGCAGCACGAACGCGACGGCGCCCATCAGCGACCAGAACATGGTGCGAATCTGCGAGCCGAGCACGCGCTCCAGGAAAGGCGTGGCATTCGCCGACATGTCCTTGTTGGTGTCCTGGTACTGCTGCGCCAGCTGCGCGGAGATGTTGGCGAGCTCGCTGCGCGACTGCTCGAGCGTCACCCCATCGGCCAGGCGCCCGTAAACCATGTAGTTACGGGCAGCGCGCCCGGCTTGCCGAAACGCCGGTGATAACTGCGCGAGCGGCATCCACGCTTCGGAGTTGAAGGGCCACTTCACGCCCTCGGGCATCACGCCAATGATCGTGACCGGCAGCCCGTTGACACGAACCGCCTTGCCGACAATTGACGGGTCCGCCGCGTAGCGCGATTTCCAGAGGCCGTTGCCGATGAGCAGGACCGGCGTCGCGCCGGGGAGATCGTCCTCCGGTCCGAAGGCTCGCCCCAGCGCCGCCGTTTCACCAATGAGGCTGAAGCCGTTGGCCGAGATATAGACGCCCGGGTACTGTTCGGGGCTCTTGTCATCGCCGCTGATGTTCAGGGCGCCGTTGAAGACCAGCGACATCCCCGAGAACGTCTTGCTGGCGCGCCGCAGATCGTCGAAGTCGTCGAGCGAGTTGCCGAAGTTGCGGCCTCGCGTGTCGCGCCAGTCGATCATCATGATGCGATCGGGCTCGTCGAAGGGCAGGCCTCGAAGCAGGACCGCGTTGACCAGCGTGAACACGGCGCTGTTGGCGCCGATGCCGAGCGCCAGGGCGGCGATGGCCGCGAGCGTGAACCACCGGTCCTTCACCAGCCGTCGGGCCGCGAAGCGAATGTCCTGCAGGACGCTTTGCATCTCTAGCTCGCGACCATTTCGAGCGGGTGCTCGATCGACGCGGCCGTCGAACAGGTGAATGTTGCGTTCCGCGTGACGGGCGTAGCGCGGATCGTGCGTCACCATGCAGATCGTCGCGCCGGTCCGGTGCAGCTCGTGCAGCAGCTCCATCACCGACTCGCCGCTCTTCGAATCGAGGTTACCCGTGGGCTCGTCGGCGAGCAGCATGACCGGTTCGCCGGCGACGGCGCGCGCCACGGCGACGCGCTGCTGCTGGCCGCCGGAAAGCTGGCTGGGGAGGTGCTTGGCGCGGTGCGCCATCCCGACGCGCTCGAGCGCCTGGCCGACGCGCTCGCGCCGCTCGGACGCGGGCATGCCCCGGTAGGTGAGCGGCAGCTCGACGTTCTCGAAGACCGTCAGGTCGCCGATCAGATTGAAGCTCTGGAAAATGAACCCGATCTCGCGGTTGCGCACGCGGGCGCGATCGCGGGCCGGAAGGTCGGCAACGGCCTGGCCGTTCAGCCAGTACTCGCCGCTCGAGGCCGAGTCGAGCAGCCCGAGAATCGACAGGAGCGTGGACTTGCCGCATCCCGATGGGCCGCCGATCGACACGTATTCGCCCTTGGCGATCTCGAGATCGACGTTGGAGAGCGCGTGCGTTTCGACTTCGTCTGTCAGGAAGACCTTGGCGACCGATTTCAGCTTGATAACGTTGGGTGTCATCTCGACCTCTCTGTTAGCACCGTGCAGGTCTGAAGACCTGCACTACACCTGTTCCGCGGCCGACATGAAGACCTGCACTACGGCTACTGAAGTAGCTGTCACACCTTCAGGCGGACCCGACCTGGTCCTGGCTGAAAGCGCGGACATTACGTGCCATGGGTCATTGAAGTCGCACGCGATCGTATGCGTCCCACGCGGACATATCCGACAACACGACCTGATCCCCCTGGTTCAGGCCGGACACGAGCTCCACCTTGTCGACCGACATGCGGCCGATCTTCACCTGGGTCCGCGACGCGGTGCCGTCGGGATCGAGCTTGAACACGCCGACCGAGCTTTGTTCCTGCCCGAGCGCCGGCCGGCCGACGAACAGCACGTCGTTCAGCCGCTCGAGCTCGATCGTGCCGTCGACCGTCAGGTCCGGGCGCGATCCCCGGGGCAGCGCGCCGGCGAGGGTGACATCCACCGTGACGGTGCCGTTCTGGACCGACGGATCGATACGCACAACGCGCCCCTCGACCAGCCCGTTGCGGGTGTCGATCGACACCAGCTGCCCGATCTGGATGTCCCTCGCCTGCGTTTCCGCGATCTTGAGCTCGGCTTTCAGCCGTGAGGGATTCGCGACTCGCGCGAGGTTGGTGCCGGGCGCGACCTGCTGGCCGATCTCGACCGGGACGATCTGCAGGACACCGGCGAGGCCGGCGCGCACGTGGAGCTCCTCGACCTGACGCTCTTTCAGCCGCATCAGCGCGCGAAACTGATCGACCGTCGATTGCTCGGCGGCCAGCCGCGCCTCCATCGATTCGATGCCCTTGACGAGCTGCTTCTTCGCGATGTCGTAACGGGAAGCCAGAAGCTTCTCGTCGAGCTGCGACTGCTGCAGCGTGAGGGCCGAGACCAGCTGCTTGCTTGCCAGCTGCTTGTTGACTTCTGCCTGGAGCGCCGCCTTCTGGTAGTCGGCTTCGATAATCGAGGTGGACGCGTCGCGCTGGAGCTGCTCGGTCTCGAGCTGCACGCGCAGGTTGGCGAGGCTCGCCTCGGCCGACTTCACCTTCAGCTGGGCGTCCTGGAGCTCCTGTTCGAGTGCGGGGTTACTGAGCTCGAGCACGACGGTGTTCGCGGTGACTTCCGATCCCGGTTGCACGATGATCCGCTCGACGCGGCCGCTGGTTGCCGCAGGGATCCAGCGCAGGTCCTCCGGGACGAGCGTGCCGGAGCCGCGAACCTGCCGGATCATGGGGCCGCGCTGCACCGTGTCGATCCAGAGCGTCGCCCGCTCGATCCCCGGGGCGGCAGGCTTCAGCCGCGAGACGCCCACGACCATCAGGACGACGATGACCAACGCCGTGGCGCCATACCCGATCTGGCGGGTGCGCTTGCGTTTCAGGCTATCGGGTCGTGCAATGTCCATAAGCGGAATACGAACTCAGGGAGAGATACGTTGGCCGACCGACCCGAGGATGCACATTTCCATCCTCCTTGGACACCGCCGAGCCAGAAAGCGGGCCATCCCCTACGGGTTCGAATCGGACATAGGCGTTAGACGGACGAACCCCCCAACTGGTTCGCCGGGAGGCATTTCAAACCCGCGGATTCCGCCTGAAGGCGGACCCCACATGTATGAAAATCAGCCCTACTCATCCGAAAGGGCCAGATACAGCAGGAAGGGCGAAAGAATCAGCCCGGCCCCGATGACCACGGCCAGGGACAACAGCGCCTGGTTCATCAGCATCGCCGACATCGCCGCCGCGCCAAGCCGTAGCCCCTCCTCGGAGAGCGCCGCGGCAATCCCCTCAAAAGGCCGCCCGGTGGCCGGCCATGCCAGCGCAATCACCGCCGCGCACACCCCGGCGGCACAGGCGCCGGCCAGCCCCTGCAGCAACGAAATCGGCCGCGCCGCCGCGGCGGTGGCTTCGGCCCGCCTGCGCATCGTCGCGCGCCACCAGACCTGGCCCGATGTCGGCACGCGCGCCTCGCGCCACGCGGCGTCGCGCTCGGCCTGGAGCACGAGGGCCACGGCGGCGAGATCGGCGCAGACCGGACAGCGGCTGGCGTGGGCGCGCAGGTCGTTATCGCCTGGATCCCCCGGGGCGGCAAGGTCGACGATGTCGACAATGTTTCCAGGGGGCCAGGCACCCGAGATCACCGCTTCGAGGACGTCCGGTTCACGATCGCATTCCCTGATGTTCACGACTCTCTTCTCCTGCCTGGCGCCTTCCGCATTCGACTTCTACTTTTCGCGTGCTCGTCGCGCAGGACTTCATTCCTGCCCCTGCCTCGGCCCGGCCGCGCCGAGCAGCGACGCGAGATGGCGTCTCGCTCGAAACAGCAACGACTTGATGCTCGCGGTCTTGAGGCCGAGCGTCGTCGCGATCTCGGCGTGCGACGACCCCTGGGCGTAAGCGAGCCACAGCAGGTTCCGCTCGCGGCGCGTCAGCCGCGCCATCGCGCGCGTGAGGTCGATTCGCTGCGCGGCGCGATCGGCGGCCCGTTCGCCCGATTGCGACTGCGGGTGATCGCGATGGTCGGGCTCCGGCAGGCGGTGAAGATACGGCCGCCGGTAATGATCGTGGACGAGATTGACCGCGATGCGAAACAGGTAGTGGCGGCGATGCGCTTCGCTGTCGTGAGTGACGTCGGCGCGAAGAAACCGGTAGTACGTCTCCTGCATCAAATCGTCCGCGAGCCGGTTGTCGCCCGTGGTGCGCGAGATGTATGCCCACACCGAGCGTGCCGTCCGATCGTAGAACGAGCGGAACGCATCCTCGTCCATCTGGAACGTCACATCGAGCGTGTCGGTCGCATCACCCAGGCGTGCGATATCCGGAAGCGTTACGTCACGTATAGTCACGGCTTTCGCGGCTCCAGAAGACCGAGACGGAGCGACAACATGTATGCGACGACCGCCGACAGCGCAAAGCCCACCCCCAGTGCCATGGCGAGCGTGGAGACGAGCATCAGCGGACCGGAGATTTCGTCGAAGATTCGGTGCCGGACGAACCACAGACCCAAGCCGACGACGGCCAGCACGATGCCCGCCTGGACCGACCAGAGGATGCGGCTGATCGGCGCGCCAATCGAGCGGGGCGTTGCATCCAGAGGAATCGGCGCCGCCTCCAGAAAGTGCTGGGCCGCGGGAGTCTGGATATAGGCGAGGAGATCTTCGTTCGACGTCATCCGTTCGAGCAGCTTCGAGTGCGCGTCGGTCTGGGTCTTCGTGGCGCGCAGCCACCGGCGGTGCTCGACGATGAGGCGGCCGAGCCAGCCGACCGTCACGAAGAAGGCGATGAAGCCGCACAGAATCAGCGCGCTGCCCATCACGTCCCCGAATTCGCGGATGGCCCGCGAGCGCGCGTCTTCCTGGCTGTTGTCTTCAAAATCGGGCCTGCCCAGATAGAACGTGGCGTGGCGCGACACCTCCGGATGCTGGGCGATGTAAGCGGCCAGCGCAGGGTACGGCGCGAGGTAGTCCGGGCTGTTGAGGAGCGTCGGATCGAGCCGCAGAACCTGCGTCAGCGACGGGGGATAGTCGCGCAGAATCTCGTTCAGTCGCTGGCGGGTGTCCTGCGCGCTCCGCTCGTCAACCGGGGCGACCTCCAGACGCAGGAGTTGCTGGGGAGCGACGGGCGCCGGGGCAGGCGCCGGCTGTCCTGCTGCCGCTACTGGAGCGCCAAAAGCCGCCAGGCCGGCAACGAGAAGACCAGCGTAGAACCTTCGTTTCATACCCTCTATTACGTGCGGGGGAGCCGAAGGTTAACACCTTTAGAGCGGCCAGTGCGGCGGGACCTTGACGACGTATGTGCCCGCGATCTTGTCGTGCCAGGCCTGCCGTTCGGGGTCCTTGAGGATCCACAGGCAGCCAAGCCCGAGCACCGCCAGCGAGAAAATGCTGGAGAGGCCCCGCACGAGCGCATCGACGAAAGCGGAGCGGCGTGCCGTCGACGCGTATCACACGGAGCTGACAGATGATGCCGCCGACGGTCGTGCCCTTCCACGTCCAGAATCCGATGTGATAGGCCAGCAGGAGGAGGAAGATCGCGCTGTCGCGCGTGGTCAAATCCAGAAGCGTCTGGGCGATCGCCACCAGGATCACGTCGAGAACGAAGGCGGCGAGCCGGTCACGGAATGGCGCTCGAGGAAACGAGACGAGGTCTGCGACCGGGGGCGCCGATGGAGCGTAGTCACCCTGCGGCCTCGTGGACTGGCGGCGTGGGGACGGGTTCCCGTACAGGTACGGGGGACGGGTCCCCGTATTGGAACAGCGCCGCGGTTCCGTTCGGTAGCGCGCCGGGGTGGCTTCAACAGAAGGCACGCGGGGGAGCGGAGCCGGGTTCTCTCGCCTGTAGCCCGCGATAATCGACAGCATCGCCGCGCCGAGGCCGAAGACTCCACCGATTGCCCAGGCCGCGAGGCCGAGCACAGGCACCATGTAGGCCACGCAGAGCGACCGCGAAGCCGATGACGAAGGATCGAAGCGCCTGAATCCGGCTTTCCTGTGATGTCTGGCGCACGATGGTCATTCCGATCCCGCTGCGCGACGGCAACCTTGCCGACGATCCATGCGAGAAGGAGTGCACAAAAGGCGAAAGGGACGACGGCAAGTCCGACGACCGAGACCGCGAGCAACAGGCAGACCGGTCCTGCGAGGAGCATGCACCAGCAGGCCCACCGCCAAGGTGCTCAGCGGCTTCTCGACGAGCGTCTCGGCACAGGCGCGAACGGGGCGATCGAAGGCCAGATTCAGGACGAGGGACACGAGGAAGAAGATTCCGACCACGTCCCACACCCAGCCAAGGTCCGGCACGATGGGCCTGCCCCAGAGCAAGCCGCGGGTAAGCCAGGGAACGAGGGCGTCAAGCCTGCCGCCAAGCGCTCCACGGTCCAATCACGACGTGTTCGCCTCCGGGCACGAAATCCGCCGGAGCGTCGTACGTCCCTCCGACAACAACGAGATCGCCCTGAACCTGCGCGCCAGACGACATGACGCTGCTGCCGCCCACGACGACGAGGTCGCCGTCGATGGTGGCGGTGCTCGAAAGCTGCACGACGCCAAGCACCACGACCATGTCGCCGGCCACGCGGCCGTCGATGCGGGCATTGCCCAGGATGACGACGCCCTCCCGGATGGCGTCGCCGGCTCCCAGCGTGAAGTCCTGTCCAATGCGAACAATGCTCCTGGGCCGCGTCGGAGCTCGCGCCGGCGAGCATCGCGGGATCCGGTGCCTGCACGGCCACGGCAGGCAGCGAACGTAGCCAGCAACAATGCATCTCTTCATCCCTGCGAGCTCCTCCCAAAGGCGACGTGGTTCAGCGCCGCGCCGAACGCAGCGCACGCCAGACACATCAGCAGCACGAGTCCGAACACGTAGGGAAGGAAAGGCTCGAAGAGCGCGCGCCACAGAACCGCTGCCGCATTCGCGGCCAGCGCCGCACGCCCGGCCACCTCTGCCACCTCGCCCACGCTCGGAGCCGCAACCGTCGATGCGGCGGCGACGGCGGCGGCCTGCGCGCCGGGCAGCAGCATGCCGCCTCCGGCAACAGCAGGATCAGCGCCGCAGCCGACGCCATCTGCCATCCCAGGGGCCACGTGAACCAGGCGCGCTCGTACCAGGGCCGCAGCGTCCACGCCTGCACGGCCGCCAGCACACGCGGCAGCAGGGTGTTCGGTGCGCGCGGCGCCGGCAATTGCCTCAGTTCCCTGCCGATGATGGCGTCCAGCTCCAGAGGATTCATGGTGTGCTCGAAAGGTGTTTCTTGAGGGTCTCGCGCCCTCGATGGATGTCGGTCTTCACCTTGCCCAGCGAAACGCCCAGCGCGGTGGCGATGTCCTGATAGCTCGCGTTCTCGAAGTGGAACAGGACGAGCGGCACCCGCTGGTGATCGGGCAGCAGCCGGATCGCGCGCTCCAGTTGCTCGCGTTGGTCGTGCCCGCTCCATCGCCACCACCGGCGAACGGTCTTCCGAGACCAGCGTCGTCAATGTCCGCGGCGTCGGCTCTTCCCAACTCGCTGAAGAATCGCCAGCGTGCGCGGTAACGCGACAGATGATTGAGACAGGCATTCGTCGTGACGGTCTTGAGCCAGCCGGCCGCGCCGGGGCTCGGGCCGATCGTGTCGAAGCGCTCGAACGCCCGCAGGAACACGGTTTGCGCCACATCCTCGGCGTCAGCCGGGTTGCCGAGCAGCCGGACCGCGGTGGCGAAAACCATGTCCTGATACCTGCGCACAAACGCCTCAAACGGGTCGAGGCCGGTCATGCCCGCGATGTCGTCTGCCGGGCCCACCGGGCCCGCCTGGCCCACCGGTCGTCACTGAAGGTACAAACCCGCGGAAGGGCGGAAAGTTTCAGCCGCAGGCGTCGCGGCCCTGTTTCTGCATGAGGCATGAGCGTGTTCGACGTCATTCTCTACGTCTTTCTCGTCGCCGCCGGGGTCTTTGTCGCGTGGACCGTCCTGCATGGCTACTGGCGCGGTCTCGGTGTCGTATCTCGTGCACCGGGCCGGCCCGCGCCCGCTCCGTGCATCGCGGCACCGCATCTGGCGGGATCCCGGCGCGGTCGAATCGCTCGATCTCGCCGGCGGCCCGGGCGGCCGGGACGGAGCTCCCGCGCCGCCGTTCACGTTCATCGAGGAACATTCGGCGGGCTCGCAGCCGTGCATCTCGGTCGTCGACGGGCGCGGCCGCCGCTGGCGCGTCAAGTGGGGCCACGAGGTCCAGCCGGAAACCTTCGCGGTCCGTCTCGCATGGGCCTGCGGGTATTTCGCCGAAGAGACGTACTTCGTCGCATCAGGCACAGTGGAGCAGGCGGCCAGCCTTCAGCGTGCCGGCGAATGCATCGACGCGACGACCGGCCGGTTCGCGAACGCCCGGTTCGAGCTGGACGATCCAGCCGTCAGGAAGTTCTTCGAAGAGCACAGCTGGGCGTGGAACGACAACCCGTTCGCCGGCACGAAGGAGCTCGACGGGCTGAAGATCGTGGTGATGCTGCTGTCCAACTGGGACACGAAGGATCGCCGCGACGTGGCGCGCGGATCGAACACGGCGATCTTCGAGGTGCGCGACTCCCGCCGGCCGTGGAAAGGCGCGGGAAGCGCGTTACCTGATCACCGACTGGGGCGGCTCGATGGGCAAATGGGGCGCGAACATCGTGAATCGCGGCCGCTGGGATCCGGAAGGATTCGAAGCGCAGACGCCGCAGTTTGCAACGGCCGTCCAGGCCGGCGTCGTCTCGTTCGGGTACGCCGGCCAGCGCACGGCGGACATCGCGCGCGGCATCCCGATCGAGCACGTGCGCTGGTTCCACGGGATCGCGGGGCGCCTCAGCGAGCGCCAGCTCGTCGAAGCGCTTGCCGCGAGCGGCGCGTCCGACGAAGAGCAGACGCGCTTTGCGCGCGCGATACTGGCCAGGATCCGACAGCTCGATCTCTGAATCTGAGGATTTGAGGATCTGTGGATTTGAGGATCTATTGCCAAATAGATTTCTCAGATCCTCAATTCTCAGGTCCTCAGATCCTCAGATTTAGAGATTCACCAGCATCGGTCCGGCGACAGGCTGGCCGTCCGGATCATGCCGGTCGATCTCCACGAGCGGACCATCCGGGGCGGCGATCTCGCCGATGGCCCGCACCGCCATCCTGTCGTGCTCGATGTGCGCCAGCAGGAAATGGCACTGGGCGCTCCACGACTGCGTGCGCGCCTCGTCGAATCGATCCGGCGCGCCGCTGCGGACCTTGCCGGCGCCTCCGGAGACGAAATAGTCGATGCCGTCCGTCCGCGAGTGCTGAAAGTTGTGCTCGTGCCCGCTGAAGACGACTTTCACGCCGGACCGTTCGAAGAGCGGGAGCAGCCTGGCCATATCCTTCGTGTTGTGGTGCCGCGGACCGGCACTGAAAGGAGGGTGATGCGTAAACGGGATCCGCCATCGCGGCGACGCCGCGGGCGCTCCAGGTACGTGGGATCCGGCTTCAGCCGGATTTTGTGGTGAGGGCGGGAACGCCGCCTCGACGAACGTCCAGTGTTTCGGAAACTCGAACAGCCGGTGGTCCCTGAAGAAGCCTTCCTTCGAGGTATCCAGGCAGACGAACTCGATGTCGGCCCCGTATCGAAAGCGGTAAAAGAGCCCGGGGCCGAACGAGGCGCGCCCCGCTGCTTCCTCGCCCGACAACCGTTCGGCGATGTAGAAGTTGTCCTCGACCTGACCCCGGTCGTCGCGATCCTCCGATTCATCCGCGTCGTGGTTGCCAATCGATGGATAGACGGGGATCTGGTTGATGATGTAGCGGTACGGCTGGAAATACGTGAAAAACCAGTCGTCGTCTTCACGTCCGGTTTCGCCGATGGGAATCCCCAGCAGCTTGCTGCCTGCATAGATGTTGTCGCCGGTCGTGATAATCAGGCGGACGCCTTCGGTCTCCACCGCCCGGCGGAGGGCATCCGCCACCTGCTGTTGGCGCCGGTCCGGACCGGAGCGCTTGACGCCGACGCCGAAATCGCCGATGACCGCAAACGTCAGGGACGCCGCTGCCTGGTGCGGGTCGGGATAGGTCTCGAATCGGTTCGTGTATCGATTTCCTGCGTCCACGAGCGCCTTCTCCTCCGCGGACCAGTCCCAGCGGTCGCCCCGTGCCCACTCGTCGCCCTTCACGAATACCTTGTACGTATATTCCGTGGACGGCGAGAGTCCGGTTACCCAGCAGTGGTTGGTCGCGACCGTCGTCGCGGCCTGGACGCAGACGCCCGCCTTGTCGTAGACCTCCACACGAGCCGGCCCGTAGGGGGCCGATTGGGCGCCGATGGAGTCCTTTCGCGGGGGATGGATGTACTCGAGGTCCACGTCATCGATGAGTTTCCATTTGCCTTTGTCGGTGACGCGAAAATAGAAGGCGCCCCACGCAACGAGTGCGGATTTGTGGGTCAGCGCCGGAAGGTAAACGTAGGGCTCAGCGTGAAACGTCGGCATGGCTGGCAGACCTCATGCATGGCTCCGGTCGGAGGCGTGTGATGTTGCTAATCGTGGTCATCTGCGTGGTGCTCTGGCTGCTGGGAATCATGACAACCTCGTCGCTGGGCGGTGCGCTGCACATCCTCCTGGTGATCGCGGTCATATTCCTGCTGATTCACCTGATTCAAGGGCGGTCAATCTCGAGCCTCTGAATTGGATAATCGGGTAATCGGGTAATCGGGTAATTGATTGAGACAATCGATCCATCGATTACCCGATTACTCGATTACCCGATTACCCGATTCGTATGTCCGAGCCGCGGTCCGGTGACGAGCGCCGCGATCACCAGATCGCCGGTGACGTTGACGGTCGTCCGGCACATGTCGAGGAATCGATCGACGCCGAGGATCAGTCCCATGCCCTCGGCCGGGATGCCGACCGACTGCGCGACAATCAGCACCATCGGCAGCGATCCTCCAGGCACTCCGGCCGTGCCGATCCCGGCCAGAATCGACATCAGCATGACGCGCACCTGCTGGCCCGTGGTCAGATCGAGGCCGTACACCTGCGCAAGGAACAGCACGGTAATTCCTTCGAAGAGCGCCGTGCCGTTCTGGTTCGCCGTCGCCCCCACTGTCAGCACGAACCGGGAGATGTGCGTCGGGAGCCGAAGCTTTGTTTCGGCGACTTCGAGCGACAGCGGCAGCGTCGCATTCGAAGAGGCCGTCGAAAACGCATACAGCATCACCTCGCGGCATTTCCGGAAGAAATCGATCGGCGAGCGCCTGGCGACGAGCGCCACCATCGCCGGGTACACGCCGAACTGGTGCAGCAGCAGGCCGGCGACGACGGTCACGACGTAGAGGAAGAGCGACAGGAACACGGCGGTGCCGAACGTGAACACCGTATTGAAGATGATGGCGAACACCGCGAACGGCGCCAGCTTCATCACGACGTGGACGATCCGCATGCACGCGTCGAACACCTGCTCGAACAGGCGGATCAGGACATTGTCGGCGCTCTTTCCAGGCGGAGCGGCGGCGCTCACCGCCGCGCCGAAGATCAGCGCGAAGATCATCAGCGGCAGCATGTCGCCGTCGAGCGCGCGGACCGCGGACTCGACCGGGTTTCTCGGGATGAGCTCGACGATGGTGTCGGCAGCCGACTTGACGCCGGCGGCCTGCGTCTGCAGCGTCTGCACGCTCAGCGCCTGGGGCGCTGTCTGAATCTGAAACGACGCGCCGGGCCTGACCACGTTGACCAGCACGAGGCCGATGGTGACCGACAGCGTGCTGAGCACGACGGTGAAGCCCAGGGTCCGGCCGGCGACGCCGGCGAGGTCGCGTCCCCGCCCGAGCTCGTAGACGCCGATCGACCAGCGCGGAGAACACCATCGGAACCACGATCATGAGAATCGCGCGCAGGAAAATCTGTCCGATCGGCCGCAGGAGGTTCACGTTGACGGCGGCGATCCACGGCGTGTCGGCCCTCGAATGAAGCGCCGCGCCGAGCGCGATGCCGAGCACGAGCGCCACGAACAGCCTGGTGTGCAGCTTCAAGATCGGCCCAATCCTAGCAGGACTGAAGTCCTGCGCTACGACAGCAGCTAGTCAGCGCAGGCAGTCCGTCGTAGTCGTAGCGCAGGTCTTCAGACCTGCCGCTCGTCGTTAGCGCAGGTCTTCAAGACCTGCCTTACAGCCGCTCCGGCCGCCGCACGGTCCAGGACCAACCGCACGTCGTGATGCAGTTGAAGGAACGACGCCGGCAGCGCCGGAGTGATGCGTCCGTCGAGCATGCGGCGGATGGCACGCGGCCTTCGAGCGTCCCGTGGCGACCAGCACAATCGCGCGCGCGGCGAGAATGGTCCCCATCCCCATCGACAGCGCTTCTCGCGGAACGCTCGTCACACGGCCGCCGAACGGTCCGGCGTTGGCGCGGCGGGTCGCGAGCGTCAGGCGTGCGCGATGCGTGCGCAGGACGAGGGCCGCACCGGGCTCGTTGAAGCCGACGTGCCCGTTGCCGCCGATGCCGAGGACCAGCAGATCGATTCCGCCGGCAGCGGCAATGGCGCGCTCGAACCGCGCGCATTCCGCGTCGGGATCTTTCGCGGCGCCGTCGAGAAAATGGACGTGCCGGGCCGGGACGTTCACGCGGCTGAAGAGATGCCGGTGCATGAAGGCGTGGAAGCTGCGCGGGTCCCCGGACGGCAGGCCGAGAAACTCGTCGAGGTTGAACGTGTGCGCGCGCGAAAAATCCGGACGCAGCCGGACGAGCGCTTCGTACACGGGTTCGGCCGTTCGGCCGGTCGGCAGGCCGAGCACGCTCGCCGGATAGCGCTCGAGCCTGCGCGCGATGATCCGGGCGACCGCCCGGGCGGCACCAGCGGAGTCCCGAAGATCCGGACGTTCATGGTCTCTTCGCGCTCATCCGCTGGGGACGCGCCGGGGCTCAGCGCTTGTAGACGGGAATCTTCGCGCCGCCGTGGATTTCGGCCAGCGCAAGCCGGACGGCGCCGAGCGCCGGCTCAACGTCGAGCAGCAGTGTCGTGCTCGACGGCGCAATCGCCGGCAGCAGCCGCATCATTTCCTGCCCGAGCCATGGGACGGCCTTGAACATGCCGCCCGCGAGGACGAACGGAAACTGCGTCGGTGTTGAGGTTCAGCTGCGCCGCGACCGATGCGGCGGCGCTGGCGAGCTCCTCCGCGCCACGCGCCAGGATCGCGGTGGCGACGGGATCGCCTTCCTCGCGCGCCTGCTGCACGTGGGTCGCGAGCGCCGCGACCACTGCCGGCTCGAAATCGTCGTGGTAAACGGTTTGAAGCAGTTCGTCGGGTCGATCGACACCGAAGTGCGCGAGCACCCGTGGCGTGAGGCTCGTCGGGGCGCTGCGGCCGTCCGCTTCGCGCACGATGGCGCGCAGCGCCAGGCGGCCGATCCAGTACCCGCTGCCCTCGTCGCCGAGCACATAGCCCCAGCCGCCGGCACGCGCCGCGTAGCCGGCACGATCGCAGCCATAGGCAATCGACCCGGTACCGGCCACGATGACCACGCCCGCGCCTTCGGCGATGCCGGCGCGCAGCGCGATCAATGCATCGTTGACGACGAGGATGCGGGCTTTGTACCCGATGCGGCTCATGATGCCGCGCACGACCGCCGCATCCTCGGGGCGATCCACGCCGGCGATCCCCAGGCAGATCGCGGACGGAATCACGCTCTGGTGCGCCACCGTTTCTTCCATCACGGCGTGCAGCACCTTTTCCAGCCCGAGCTCGCCGACTGCCTGAAGATTGGCGCCCGACCCTTTCGCCGACTCCACCACCCGGCCTTCCTCGTCGCTCAGAAGGCAAATCGTCTTGGTGCCGCCGACGTCGATTCCCAGGACGTGCACGAAAAGTCAGGCTGTCAAGGCTGCTTCCGAATAACGTCCTTGGCCGAAGCGGTTCCGGTCACGGTCATGATCGCGAACTTTTCCTGAACGTCGGTTACCGTCCCCGTACCAGTTTGCTTCTCTTCGGAACCCAGGTTGGCGCCTGTTGCCGGGTCGATCAGCGCTTCGCCGACGCTGAAGACGAGGAACTTGTCCCCTGTCTTGATGCCCGAAGTAGCCCCGACGTTGATATACGCCCTGTTGGCGTCGACCTTGATGATCCTGGCATCGATGCCGCCTGTCGATCCGGCCGCGGCCGCGATCTTGTCCACGTAGCCGCCGCTGACGAGCCTCTCGACGATTGCCCCGGATGCCTTCTGAATCGTTTCGCTGGCGATGCCCCATTCGGCATCCCGGCTTAGGCTCGTGCCGCGAATGAAACCACCGCCTTTCTTGACCTGGCCGTCCGCCGAGAGCGAAAGGATTCGTTCCGCGGTCGTCGTGTCGATAAGGCGCATGTTGATTGTGGCGTCTGCCTGGGTCATGCTTCCGCCGACCCCGAGCCCGCCGATCGCACCGCGGGTCGTATTCATCACGAACTTGTCGATTCCCCCGGTCAGGATGTACCTGACGCCAAGTATTTTTCCCACCTTGGCCGCCGTCTGAGGATCGAGCGCCCCGGCGCTCGAAAGCCCCTGTTCCTTCATGACCAGCGCGAGCTGTTCGCGTTCGACCACGCTGAACTTCGCCGACAGCATGGGGTTCTCGGAAAAGGAGGTGTCGATCTGATTACGCGATGCAGGACCGAGGTCGTTCGAGAACCACCATTGGCCTCCGGCATTGTTTTCGAAGTCCCAGATAGCGATGCGGATTTTCGCCTGCGCCAGGAGAGGTGTGGGGCAGGCGAGCATCAAGGTCCAAATCAATGCTGCGTAGAACACCGTCTTCTTCATGAACTCCTCCTTACGCGGAACCCCCATTTGGCCGTCCGAATTGGCACCGTTATACACCAAGCCGGCCACGTGATGGAGCGAGAGAGGCGGGAAAAAGAAGTAGCCGGGCCCCTTGGGCCGGCCGACGTGGCTTTACGCAATGCCCTTTTTGAACGAGTCGAGGTCGGCGGCCGTCACGGTGACCTTCACCGGGTTTGGATTCGCGCCGCCCTTCGCCAGACGATCCGGTCCGACTCCGCGGGCGCCGCCCGATGCCGACACCTGCGCGCTCTGCTTCTCGGGCGCGACGGTCTGCTTCAGTGCGCCAAGACCGAAGCCCCCCTTCTTCTGCTCTTCGGGCTTCTTGGTTTTTTCGGCTTCTTTCGCCTTGTCGCTCGATCCCGCGAGACCGGCCGATCCTTCGACGACGACCGCGATCTGCGTGATCTCGGTCGGTGGATACTTGATCGTCGCGGCGTACCGAGTGGCGCCCATCGCGCCGGTCTTCGAGGCGGCGAGCTGGCGGACCTTGCCGATCCGCTCCTTGGACTCCGGGTGCGAGGCGAACAGGCCGTTCTTCTCCGCCTGGTCCTTGTTGCGGTCCGCCAGGCGGGTCAGGAAGTCGGCCAGCGCCGCCGGCGCGTAGCCGACTTTCTGGGCGAGCTCGACCGCCCCTTTGTCCGCATCCAGCTCGTCCCCGCGATCGAAGGAGTTCTCCAGCACCATTTCGTAGGTCCTGTTCGCGAGCTGGTCCAGGAACGGGCCGCGTCCGGACAGCGTCTCGTTGGTGCCGAGCTGCACGGCTTTATTCTTGGTAATCGCATTCACGGTGTGCTTGTGCGCGACGTGCGTCATCTCGTGGCCCAGCACGCCGGCGAGCTCCGCTTCGCTCTTCATCAGCGCGAGCGCCCCGCGCGTGACGTGCACGAACCCGCCGGGCGAGGCGAAGGCGTTGACGCCGTCCGTGTCCAGCACGATGAAGGTCCACGGCAGCTTCGGCCGCTCGGTCTGCTGTGCCACCAACGTGCCGACGAGCGACACGTATTTGTGGACGGCCGGATCCTGGACGACCCCGAACCGCTGGCGAATCTTGAGGCTGACGTCGGCGCCGATCTCGATCTCTTCCGTCTCGGTAATGTTCAGGTCGTCGAATTTCTGTTTCTGTTCCTGAACTTTCTGCGCCTTTTTCAAGAGGTCGCCGAGCTGCGCGTAGGCAGGGGAGCTGACAGCCAGCATCGCGACGATCATCCAGAGCTTCATAACTGCGCCTCTTTTTCTTCTGCCGGGGAGCTGGTGTTTTCCAGGGCCGGGCCGACCACCTCGAAAATGGCCACCGGCCGCGTCTTGCCCTTCACCACGACGTCGCCGAGCGGCCTGAATATATATCGGTCCGGGAGCGCCGCCCGTGTGGCGTCGCTAATGATTATCCGGGTGTTGTACTGCTTGTTCAGCGATTCGAGCCGCGAGCCGAGGTTCACGGTGTCCCCTATTACGGTATAGCTCATTATCGCCTCCGACCCGATGTTCCCGGCAATCATCGGCCCCGTGCTGATGCCGATGCCGATATCGAGCGCGGGACGCCCTTTGGCCGTCCACTGCTCGTTCAAACGGTTGAGCTCGACGATCATCTCGATCGCCGCATCCACGGCATGCTCGGCATGATCAACGTCGTCGAGCGGCGCACCGAACAGGGCCATGACCATGTCGCCGACGAACTTGTCGAGCGTGCCCTTGTGCTTGAAGACGATGTCGACCATCCGGGTGAAGTATTCGTTCAGCGTCTGGACGATGTCCTCGGGCTCGCCCTTCTCTGAGTGCGAGGTAAACCCCCGGATGTCGGAGAAGAGCACTGTCATCTCGCGCCGCTGCCCGCCGAGGCGGGCGAGCGCCGGGTTATTGACGAGCTGGTCGTAGACGTCCTTGGAGACGTACTGCCCGAAGAGCCGCTTCATCTTCCGCTTCTCGCGGCCCTCCACGAAGTACTGATAGCCGACGCCGCCAAACAAGGCGACCGAGGCGGCCAGCGCCGGCTGGGACAGGTTCAACCAGTAGCCGCCGGCAAAGGCCCGCGTCGCAACCACCGCGAATCCGGCCACGATGATGGCGGTGACGGCCGTGGCCCACCACGCCGGTATCCGAACGGCGAGCGCGCCGACAGCGAGCGCCATCGCGAGCACCGACGCGAGCGTGATGCCGCGCGACTCGGGCCGCATGAAACGGTTGGACAGCACGTCGTCCGCCACGGCGGCGTGGATGTTGATGCCCGGCATCTTCACAGTACCGAAAGGGGTCTGGAACACGTCGAAGAGGCCGACGCCCGTGACGCCGACGAAGACCAGCTTGTCGCGGAACACCGCCGGGTCGATGTCCGGTTTGCCGCCGCTGAGAAGCTGCTGCTCCGAGCTCAGGAGGTTGAAGGCGGAATAGGTGGGGTAGGTGCGGCTCTTCAGGTCTTCCAGAAACGCCGCTCCTCGAAAGTTGATCAGTCCCCAGAAGAACACGTCGGTCCCCGTCTGTGTCCGGACGCGGCGGGAAGACAGCGGCATCGCCCGATCGCCGAGTGTCAGGATCGTGCCTTTCAGTTGGGCCTTATCGGGGCCGATCCCCGCTACCTTCAGGGCGGCCGACAGGCCGAGCGATGGCAGCTCGCGATCCCCATTCCGCACAAAGGGCACCGTGTGCCGTAGCGGGCCGTCGGGATCCAGAACGAACAGGTTGTGTCCGAGGCCCGCGCTGACGGAAGCCAGCCCGCCGAATGGGGGAAACACCACGCGCCGCTCGATGATGCCTGGCGCGTCCAGCGCAAAGCCGGCGTCAGGAAACTCCCGGCTGCCGCCTTCGCCCGCCTCGTAGGTCGCGTCGGCGAGGAGAATCACGTTGCCGGCGGCCTTGATGGAATCCGCGAGGTACTGATCTGATTCCGCGCCAGACAAGGTTGCACTGCCGAACTCGAAGCTTCCCTGGTCGTCCGGTTCGGCAAAGTTCACGTCGTAGACAATCACCTTCGCCGGCCCGCGCGATAGATAGTCGAGCAGCATTGAGTGGACGACGCGCGGCCACGGCCAGCCGCCGGCATACGGTTCGAGATTGCGAATCGAGAACTCGTCGATCTCGACGAGGACGATGTCCTGGCGCGCGGTTTCGGGCCGGGCGGTGCGCGTCAGCCGCCAGTCGTAGGTCTTGAGCTCGACGGTTTGCAATGGGTTGACGCCGGTGCCGCCGCCGAGCAGGGTGAACAGCAGATCGGCGCCGAGGACGACAGCGGCCGCGCCGAGGCCAACCAGAAATCCAGCCGCGGTCTTGCGCACGCCTGAATACTAGAGCAGTTTCTCTCTTCGCTGTAGCGCCTCGTCCTCGCCCAGCGCTAGCTCGAGAACATCGACTTCGCGGCGAATAACACGTTCGCCGGGCGCTCGGCGAGCCGCCGCATGTACCAGGGGAACCATTCTTCGCCGTAACTGATCAGCACGCGGACCCGAAAGCGCTCGCGCGCCAGCCGGGCCTGCTCTGATGGCTGAATGCCGAAGAGCAGGTGGAACTCGCAGGCCTCCCGCGTCGCGGAGATGCTTTCAATGTGGCGCTCGATGTCGCCGATCAGCCGCCGGTCGTGCGTGCCGAACACGGGACGAAGACCGGCGGCGCGGGCGTCCGGGGAGAGCATCAGCTTTGCGAGCGCAAGAAAGTTGCGATCGACGTCCGGTTTCCGCGGATAGGCGACGCTCGCCGGCTCCCGATACGCGCCTTTTACGAGACGCACGCCACCCCCGAGCGGGATGAGCGAGGCAAGATCGCCTGCGGTCCGGTACAGATAGCTTTGGAGACAGACGCCGGCGTTGTGAAACTCCGGCTGCAGCCGCCGGTAGATCTCCAGGGTCGCATCGACACGCGTGTGCTGCTCCATGTCGATCCACACGAATGTCTCCAGTTCCCTCGCGTGTGCGACCAGCGCGCGCAGGTTGGCCTGGCAACGCGCCGCGTCGAGGTCGAGGCCCAGCTGGCTCAACTTGACGGAAATGTGGCAGTCCAGCCCGGCCGCACGAGTAGTCGTCAGCACCTGCGTGTAGTGACGGGCCACGTCGTCGGCCTTCACCAAATCGGTGACGTCCTCGCCCAACTGCGTGAGCACCGCGCCGATGCCATGCCGGCCCAATTCTGCCGCCGCGGCAAGGGCGTCCTCGAGCCGTTCACCGGGCATGAACCGCCGGACGGCCTTCCTGACGAACGGCATTTCTGGCGCGCGCTGACGAAGCCACCTGCTGTCGGACGCCGCGAGCAGCAGGCTTCGCATCAGGCCCATCGCATCTTGCCGGAAAGATTATTCCCTGGAGAAGCCGCAGAGCGAGTACAACTCTCAGCGCTCATCTTTTCGAGTGTCACTGAGAATGGAATCGCCGAAGGTCGGATCGCCCGCCGGTCTGTGCGAAGGCTGCCGGCACGTCGAGCTGGTGACGTCGGTCCACGGCTCGACCTTCTACCTGTGCCGCCTGTCCTTCGAAGATCCCCGCTTCCCAAAGTACCCCGTGCTGCCGGTGCGAGTCTGTTCGGGCTACGTCCCGTCCGGTCAGCTCCGGTCGTAGAAGGGCGGCGGCTCGATGCCGAGCGCGGACACGGGAGGGGGCGGCTTAGGTGGAACGGGCGCTGGAAGTGCCCGGCGTCTGGGCTTGCGCACCCGGAGCGGCTCCTGCCGCTTCCAGGGCGTCATCGATTTCGGCGATGACGCGCCGCGCGGCCTCTCGCGGATCAGGGTCCTTCACAATCGGCCTCCCCACGACGAGATAGTCCGCGCCAAGGTGAATGGCCTGGCCAGGGGTCGTGTGCCGCTTGTGATCGTCGGTGGACGCGCCGGCCGGCCTGATCCCGGGGCTGACAATCAGCGTCGGTCTGGCAAAAGCCTGCCGGCAGACCTGAATAGCCTGTCCGGAGGCGATGACGCCGTCGCAGCCGGCTTCGATCGCTCTGTGCGCTTTGCCGAGAATGTACGATTCGAGGTCCTGTTCGTCGCCCGGTACCCCAGGCAGATCACCAGCATCGAGACTGGACAGAAACGGCACGGTCAGCAATTTCGGAACGTCGCTGTGTCTGGCCGTTCGAGCGGCTTTCGCGGCCGCGATCGAGCGCAACGGCATCGATTCGCTCAGCGTCAGGAACGCGACGCCGTTCTCGGCGCACATGTCGATGACGGCTTTAATCGTGTTGGCGATGTCGCCGGGGACCTTGAGATCCACGAAAACCCGGCTGGTCCCACGCAGCCGTTGCAGCAGCGTCAGGAGGCCACCCGTCATGAACAACTGAAGGCCGATTTTGTAGAACGAGACGTTGTCGAGCCGATCGACAACCTGCAATGCCTCGTCCACCGTCGGCACATCGAGAGCTACGATCAGGCGGTCCTTGCCGGTCAGTTGTTCCACGAAAAACTCCGCCGGAGTTTAGGACCTTTGACGATCGAGCGCAAGTCGCTCCATCAGAGCTGTGGGGTCCGCCATCGCGACACGAGCGCGGTCAACGCGAGTAAGGCGCAGGGCCTCGGGAAGCAGCTCGTCCGCTACGCACCGCTGTACCAGCTGTTCTTGACCGACAGCGATTTCTGGCGCGCGTGCAATTCGCTGCAGCTGGACGAGACGGTCGCGATCTATACATCACGGCTGATGGGCGATCCGTCGGTTGTCAGCCTCGTGAACAACAAGCATCCGCTCGTGCCGATGTCGACGTTGCAGGCGGGATACCGGCTGTTGTTACACGGCCTTGCCGCCGAGTGCCTCCATGCGACGCTGGTGCAATTCAAGCGACGGGCTCGTGAAGCGACGCGGCACTGAGCAGAGACTGATGACGTACGGCGCAAGGTCCGGAATGCTCGCGCGCTGAAGCTATCGCGAACATTCCGGCCACGCGATGTCAGTCGTCGCTGGAGGCTGCGCCATTCCAGTGCCAGATCGTGCCGTCCACGGTGGTGACGGTGACGTCGGCTTTGAAGCCCTTCAGCGAGCCGCTCCCCCCGGTGAACTGGCAAGCTCCCAGCACCTCCGGGACCCCTCTGACCAGGCAATGGCCAAAGGCGGTGCCGCCACCGCCTTGGTCACTTTCGATGACGACCCAACTATCGAGGAATGGATGGTCCCCGGTGAAAAACCCGGGCCCGAAATAGCGGATTTTTGCACCTCTGAGCGGACGGAAGTTCGAGGCAATGACCGTACAGTAGTCCAGCTCGCCTGGGGCAAGCGTGGCGGTACCGCACTCTTTTGTCACGGTCAGGGTCTTTGACTCCTTGTCGCCCGCACCAGAGTTGCCGGCAACAAGGCCGGGTGACATCTGGTTCCCCGCGCCAGGGCCGCCGGCAGCGACGCCGGGCGACATCTGGAGCGCGACCACGCAGGCGATCGCAAAGACGACGAAGCGGCTCTGAAGACATCTGGGTTTCATAAGGCTCCTTTTGGTCAACGGCTGGATCGCCGCCTCCTAACTTGATGAAGCGCAAGGCGCAGCTCTTTTCCCTCACAAGCGGTCGCGGCGAGGCTAGACTCAAGCCTCGGGTACCCGTCCCGCCTCGACTGTGAGAGGCCTCTATGGCGACTGATTCAATGACCGACTCGCTCGGGCACGAGGTAACCGAGCTGCTCCGATCCTGGCGGCAAGGAGACGGCGCGGCGCTCGATCGGCTGGTTCCGTTGGTGCATGCCGAGCTACGCCGCGTGGCGCGCTCGCATATCCGACGGGAAGGCCCGGGGCACACGCTCCAGGCGACGGCTCTCGTGCACGAGGTCTACCTGCGACTCGTGGGCATTGACCACCTCACGCTCAACGACCGGACGCATTTCTTCGCGGTGGCGGCCAGGCTGATGCGTCAGATCCTCGTCGATCACGCTCGCCGAAAGCGGGCCGACAAACGGGGCGGGGGCGTCACGATGATGAGCCTGGACGAGGTCTCGCCAGTTTCTCAGACGTCCATCGTCGATGTGCTCGCCCTCGATCAGGCGCTCGATGCGCTGTCCTCACGTGATGCACGACAGTGCCGCGTCGTCGAGCTGCGATTTTTCGCAGGGCTCAGCATCGATGAGGCGGCGGAAGCGCTCGGAGTGTCGGCGGCCACGGTCGAGCGCGAATGGGCGATGGCCAAAGCGTGGCTGTATCAGCGATTGTCGGTGCATCCGTGAATGCGCCGACCCATGGAAGCTAGGTGTGCCTACCCTTGGTCCTGAAGACTGGCTGCGCCTGAAGGAAGTGTTCGAGGGCGCGCGCGCTCTGCCGACAGAGAGTCGGCCGGCGTACCTTGCCGCAGCCTGCCACGACAACCCGGCGCTGCGCCTGGAGGTTGAACAGTTGCTCGCCTCTCATGAACGCGCGACGAACTTTCTGGAGAGGCCGGTCGTGCTACTCGACGAGAAGCTATCGGGACAGGAATTGTCCCCAGTGTGCCAGCGCGCATTGGCCGATACCGTATTACCGACACGCTGGGTGAAGGCGGCATGGGCGTGGTCTACGCGGCGCTCGACGAGCAATTGGAACGGCCGATCGCCGTGAAGGTGCTCCGACACGAGAGCGCGGCTGACCCGACCGCACGCGAGCGTTTCTGGCGCGAGGCTCGCCTTGCCGCCAGCGTCAATCATCCGCACATCTGTCAGCTGTACGAAATCGGCGAGTCCGACGGACAGCTGTTCATTGCGATGGAGCGGCTGGAGGGCGAACCGCTCGCCGCACGTCTCAGTCGCGGCGCAGTGCCAATCACCGAGACCGTGCAGATTGGCCTCGAAGTACTCGCGGCGCTCGATGCGCTGCATCGCCGCGGCATCACGCACCGAGACCTCAAACCGTCCAACGTCTTTCTGACGCCTCACGGTGCGAAAGTGCTCGACTTCGGCGTCTCGCTGGGCCAGACGGGAGACGTGACGCGGCTGCCGCTCACCAGCCCGGGAGCGATCCTTGGCACCCCGAAGTACATGGCTCCCGAACAGGTGCTTGGGAACGTCGTGACCGCCAGTGCCGACCTCTTCGCCATGGGGGCGATTCTGTACGAAATGCTCTCAGGCACCGCCGCATTCGAGGCCGACAGCGTTCACGCGGTATTGGAGAAAGTGCTGCACGGCGACGTGCCTACCCTCGCCGGCTCGCCGGCGGTCGCGGCGGCCGATCGCGTCATTCACCGCGCACTCGCCAAGTCGTCCGTGCAGCGATATGCCAGTGCGGCCGCGATGGCCGAGGATCTGCGGACGGCGCTCGTCGCGGACGGCAGTGAGGACAGTCGTCGAGCGCGGCCAGTCACGCGCCTCATGGTGCTGCCCTTCCGGCTGCTGAGACCTGACGCCGAGATCGATTTCCTGGCGTTCAGCCTGGCCGATGCCGTCACGAACTCGCTGTCCCCGCTCGAATCGCTCGTCGTTCGCTCCACGCTTGCGGCAGCCCGGTTCGCGTCGAATGCGCCGGACCTGAGAACCATCGCCAGCGAGGCCAACGTGGACGTCGTGCTGAGCGGCACGCTTGCTCCGCGCCGGCGAGGTCGCTCCGTGTCAGCGCGCAGCTTCTCGAAGCGCCCGCCGGGACCGTCCTGTGGTCCCACACCGCACAGGTGGCGCTCGGAGACATCTTCCAGCTTCAGGATACGCTCGCGCGGCAGATCGTCGAATCGCTGGCGCTGCCACTGTCGGGTCGGGAGCGTCGCGCGCTTGGACACGACGTCCCGTCGAACGCCAAGGCCTACGAGTTCTATTTGCGCGCCAACCCGTTGAGCCATGACTCCGGATCCTGGGAGGTTGCCCGCGATCTGTATCTGCAGTGTCTCCAGTCCGATCCGCACTACGCGCCAGCGTGGGCGCGACTTGGCCGCGTGTATCACGTCATTGGCAAGTACCGGGGCACGGCCGAGGACTACGCTCGCAGCGAGGGCGCGCTGAACCGTGCGCTCGAGCTCAATCCGGATCTGTCCATTGCGGACCGCTTCTATGCGCAGCTCGAGGTCGGGGACCTCGGTCGGGCGCAGGAAGCGATGGTCCGGCTGGTCCGTCGCGCCTCGTCACGCAGCAGCGACCCGGAACTGTTTGCGGCGCTCGTGCCCGCGTGCCGGTACTGCGGCCTGCTGCGGCACTCCCTCGCGGCGTACGAGCGCGCCACGCGCCTCGATCCGAACATTCAGAACAAGCGTGCAGCACACGTTCTTCATGCTCGGCGACTACCTGCGCTCTGCAGCCGAGGCCGAACGATCGTGGGGGCCTGGGAAGCATCGGCGGCCTCTCGCTGGCGTGCGCGGGGCATCCGGATGCCGAGCGCGTGTCATGAGGTCGAGTGGGAGCGGTACGCGCAAACGCCGTTTCGGGCACCGGGAATGCGTGCGCTGGTCGAACCCGACCGTGCGCTCCTGCGAGCGGCCGTGGACGAACTGATCGCCTCAGGTTTTCGCGATCCCGAAGGTCTGTTCTACCAGCTGCTCAAACTCGCTCACGCAGGGGACCTCGATCGCGCGGTCGAAATCCTCGCGGACGTCGTGGACCGAGGGTTCTACCCGTATGAGACGTTCACGCGCCACGCGTGGCTCGATCCGTTGCGCACGCGTCAGGACTTCAACGCCATTCTGGCGAAAGCCGAGCTTCGCCACCAGGAGGCCCGCGCGGCATTTGTGAACGCCGGTGGTGAGACGCTGCTCGGCGTTGAAGGTTAGAGCGCTTTTCAGCGGCCGGGTTCAGGACCCCGATCGCCGAGCGATCAATCGTCCGACCCGAGAGCTGGTGGCTTCGTGGGCGTAGGAGCGGGCACCAGTCACCAGAGCTAATCGACGCTGACGACCAGCCCAGGTCCGACAAGGGTGTCAACGTCGCCAAGTTTCCCGATGACGGCAAGAATGTCTTCGTCGGATCGGCCAGTCACTATCAGGTGATAGCCGCCGCGGCCGCGCTGCGACGCGAAGGCGAAGCCGCGGCGAGTGTCGCGAAGCTGGACGAGCTGCGGCTCCGGGATGACGCCGAGCTCGGCATAAGCGGAAAACTGCACGACGTTCGCGTCGGGGAACGCCTCGGATTTCGCCAGATCAGTGAACCGCACGGCGGCGACCGGAAACAGCGTGCGTTGGAATGCGTCGGCGAATTCGCGGTTTCCACTCGTCGTCACCAATACCGCCTGTGCGAAGACGAACGGCAACTCATTGCGGCGGCTTCCCAGACTAGACAAGACGCCTGCGATGTACGACCGCGAGAACCCGCCGACCAGGTGTTCGTTCCGAGCCACGGCGGTCTTCACGAGTGGCGCGGCCACACCGGCGAGCACCGGGACATACGGATGCTTGTATCCGGTGTCGCCCTCGTCCTCATTGCCAGACTCGCCGTTCTCGAGCGCGTCACGATAAATCCCCTGCGCCGAAATCGCCATCGCTTCGTGGAAGTATGAGTAGATCCCGGCGACAGACGGAGCGCCCGACGCGACGAACTCGTTCACAAGCGCGAGGTGCTTGTCTGGGGGAATGTAGTCGTAGAGATAGTGCGTGAGCTCGTGCACGGCACCTTCGACAATCTCGTTCGGATCGTTTGCGGCAGCAACCGCTTCAATCGGCAGGTGATTCAGAATCGCGGTCGCCGTGTAGTCTTTCGACTCCGGTTCCGGCGGCGCGATGGCGTGAACGTAGGCATCGCGACTTGGCGGTGCGGATTCCAGAAACTGCGCCATCCGCCCCAGTGCCTGCATCATGTGGTTCCGCCGCGCCGCATCAGTAACGCCTCGGATCCGTGCCTTGGTCGGTCGTTCGCCCTCGGCCCGCCACCACGGACGGAGGCGCTGCTCGACGCGGTCGACGAGTCCGATCAATTCGCGTGCGTCAGCGCGGCTCAACTCTGGCGCACGGCGCTGGAGGGCGCCAGCTGACTGCGTTTCGATGAGACCGGCAATCACCTGACTTCGCATCAGACCGTCCGGGTGCATCGGGACCGCATTGATCAGAAGTGGCGAGGGCTTCATTGCTGGCGCGCGCTCGACTGCGCTCGCGAGGAGCCGCTGCCATGCGGCCACGGTCTGACGGTCGTCGACCGATTCGTGGAGACGGTCTTTCCAGAAGCGCTCGAAGATATCGCGCGAGCAGGTAATGGAGCCGCCGAGGCAGGCAAGGTGGTAGACGGCGTTGGTCCGAAGCGACGCGTCGATGTGCAGCCGCATATCCAGCGGCGCGCCTGCTGGTCTGACTGCCATGAGCGGAATCGCAAGCACGGCGCAGGCGACGGCATTGCGAATCCGCACGTGACGGTAGGACGAATCGAGCGCCCCTTGAGCGTCCATCAGGTCCCCCAGCGTGCCAAGCATAGCGCCAACCGCGCGCTCGAACTTCAGATACGAGCGCTCCGTGGCTCATCAATTGAGCCGCCGGAACGGCCGAACGCTCACGTGGGACATCTAACTGAAGGGACATGAGATTCGCATTGGCGCTTTGCCTGGCCCTCATCGCTCCAGCCGCGGCGGCTGGCCAGTCGGCAGTGCCTCTGCGCGAGGTGCGCTTTTCCGGGCCCTCGGCGGTGGACGAGTTGTGCGCGTGCCTGCTCGACCTGCGGCGGAGCGCCGAGGCGCAAGGCCGCCTCGATTTCGCTGTCGAAGTGGAGTCCGCTGGTACGGGCGGGCTGCCGGATCTGACCGCGCGCATCTGGGTGGGATCCGCTCATGCTGTCGGGCGCATCAACTTTACCGGCCACTCCGGGATCAACGACTCCACGCTCCGCCGCGCCATGACGATCTACGAGCGCGACCTGCTCGACGTCGGACAGTTGCGGCGCAGTCTCGCGCGAATCAACGACATCGGCGTCTTCGAGCCGCTCACGCTGGCGGACATCAGCGTAGCGCGCCGCGACGATGGCGTCACGGCGGACGTGACGATTCCCCTGCGTGCACGGAAGCGGCGGGGGTGGTCGGTATCGGGTCCGATATTCCCAGGCATCGGCACGTTGCGAGCCACACTCTCGTCGCGCCTTCCACCATGGGGACGCGGCGTCTTTGAAGCGACGACGTATTTGGTCTCGCTCAACGTGGCCGGATTCGCGAAGCCGTTCCTGGCGCTCCAGCGGCCCGTGATTCCAGGACAGGAGCTGCTCTCGGGCTTCGCGGTCTCACCGGCGCTGTCGCCGCGGGTGATGCTAATGCACTACGGACGCACGCACCTCGCGCACGGTATTGGCACCATGCTCGATGGCGAGTGGATCGATCCGCTGGCGGTGCCAGTCACGTCGGCCGGGCCGCTCGAGGCCGAGCCGCTCATCTGCGTGCCGCCCAAACCACGCCTTTGGTGGCTGCGCCGCGGCGCAGCAATAGTCGGCAACGTAGCGCTTGCGGCGCTGATCCCCTGAGCCGCTAAAGCAACTCGATGTCGTGTTCATCGCCTCACGGCAGCGGCAGCAGCGCTTCGGCGTCGAGCACTTCGATGGTCGCCGTCGCGAACGGCGTCGTGACGAGCCCGTCGTTCACTTCCATCCGGACGACTGCTCCCGGCTGAAGGACCTCTTCGATCCGATCGTGCTGCTCGACGACGACCCGTCCGCTCTCGTCCAGATAGCGCGTCCGATACAGCACGTCGCGGAAGGCGACACGGTCGTTGCTGTTTCGCAGCGTCATCCTCCAGAGGGCAACTCTGCCCAGTCGCATCGTGAGCTGGGTGTCGGACATCTGAACGTCCTGCTGGCGGTCGTACGGCCTCATCGGATCCTGTAGAGCCGCCGGACCTCCGGCGATCGCAAACGGCCGGCGATGGGCGAACATCTCGGGCTGCTTCAGTCGAATCGCGGCCGCGACGACTTCGCGGTTGCGGTACAGCGACTTCATGGGCGCCTGAATATACGCCTGCCCGATGTGGAGCGCGATGTTCAGCCCAAGGACGACCGCGGCGATCCGGCGCCAGCGCGGCGAGTCGACGAACGTCCAGCAGTACGCGGCGAACATGAACGCGACCGGTGCGACGACATAGAACGCATGCGCCTGGGATGGCTCCAGCACGAACCAGTAGCTCGCGTACACGAGCACAACCGTGCCGACCACCAGCATCTTGATCGCCCGCCATTCGGCCAGCGGCGACCGCGTGCGAAACCATTCACGGAGCATCCAGATCGGCTGCCAGATGCCGGCCAGCCAGACCACGACCGCTATCGGGACGATCCACACATGACCGAGCAGCCACATCCAACGCTTGCCATCGTCGGGCGCGATGAAACGCCAGATTTCGTGGCTCGCGAATGAAAACAAGCGGGCCAGTATCGTGATCGCGATCCAGGGATTGACCCAGTGAGGATGCAGGTTGTCCAACGTCCGGCCCGAGCCGGCCCGCAGGCCGAAGACGACGAACGTCGGAATCAGGAGGACCGCGAACACCAGGAAGCCGCCCGCGAATCCGACTGCGTTGACCGCCATCGCCCGGGCGCCTCCGCGCCGGGCCGAGAGCCACGCAAACGCCGCGTGCGCGGCGAGCAGCGGCCACGACATGTGAATCTGCAGCGCCCAGCTGGTCGCGGCCCCCATCAACGCGAACGCCAGCGGCTCGGGCAGCTTGCCGAGGCGAAATGCCGGAACGGCCTCGAAGAAGCCGAGGAAGAACACGAGTGCCGGCGCGAGCAGGTACGAGGGATTGATGATGTGGGTCGAAAACTCGAGCGTCCACGGCAGCGTCATCAGCCAGCCCCAGACCAGCCACGCCGGCAACGAGGGGAGGCGAACGGTGATGTACCACGCGAACACGGCGAGCGCCGCCATCGAGATGAGGTTGAGCAGGACGTACGGCGCTTCCGGCACCGGGGCGATGTTGAGGGGAACGCCGACGAGCAGGCCTTGCAGGGCTCCGGGGATTTCGCTGCGCGTCCAAACGACGTCCGCCCCGAAATACGGCCAGGCGCCGGTCGCGTGGTACCGCAGACCCAACAGGAAGATCTGCGTTTCGTCCTCGAAGAACAGCTCGCTCGACAGCCCGTACAGAAGACGAAAGCAGAAAATCAGTACGAGGGCGGCCGCCCACGTGATCGCGCTCCGGCGCGGAACGGTCACAACGCTCCCCGACCAGGCTGGTACACGGCTCAGAACGCGACGCGGGCGCCGATGCGGGCGGCGCGCGGAGGTTGAAACGCGGTCGGCGTTCGGAATTCAGCGCCGGTGATCGTTCGCTCTTCAACTTCCTCGGCGAGGTTCAACAGATTGTAGACGTCGGCGAACACAGATACGACCCGCCCAGCCGCCGCAAAATTTTTCTGGACCCGAAGGTCCAGCGTCGCGGTGAACGTGAACCGCGGTCCGCCATTGACAGTCGCCCTGACGATATCAGGGCCTTGCACGAGGTCCGGGACGATGAGCAGCCGCGCGAAGGGCTGACCGTCCTGATACCGCGCGATCGCACCGACGGTGACGTCCGACGGAAGGCGATAGACGGTTGACACCTTGCCGGTGAACGCGCGATCGCCGAACAGCCGCCCGCTCGGGTTGATCGCGGAGTTTGGATCGAGCGACGCGTCGCCGATCACGCCCTGATCGTTTTCGATCTCCAGAAATCCGCGGTTCGACGCCGCTCCTTCGGCCGCGTACGCTGTCGCGCCGAACAGGAGGAAGAGCCGGTTGGTCCTGACTTCCAAAGTCAACTTCGTGCCAAGACGAGTAGCGGTCCGGCCCGCCGGATTGGTCAACACGTTGTCGAAACGCGACGGAAGATCGGAGGGCACGAGACTGAAGACGCTCAGGACCTCGTCGTCCGTGGAATGCTCGAGGTCGTAGCCCGGATCGTGGACGTTGACGATCGTATATTTCGGCTCGGCGCTGCTCTGGTTCACGATGCCGAGCAGATCCCGTTCCCAACGGCAAAGCGCCTCGAGCCTGAGGACCACGCCCGTGCGCGGCGACGCCTCGATGCCGAAGACGAGATCGTTCGAGGTGGGGCGTGAGAGGTTCGGGTCGATCCGGCCGACGTTGGCTCCCACCACAAGGAGCGGCGCGTCTGGAGCCGTCGCCACGGGTCCGACCGTCCAGCGGCTGATATCGACCGAGGCCGTCGACGGATCTCCCCACGCGAGCGCATCGAGCGGCAGTTGATGCGGGGTGATCCCACCGCCAACGAACCATTCGACCGCGCCGTTCGGCGTGAGCCACGCGCGATACTCCGCCTGCGGCATAAAAGTCGACCACCCGATGCCCTGCGACGCGCCTTCAGCGGACGCGAACAGCCCTTCAAACCGAATCGAGACATCGAGCGTCGCGTGTTCCGCGATCTGGAAACGATCGCGACCAAAGGCACCAAGCGTGGTCGAGCCGCGGCGCGAGACGGCTGGCGGCGCCGTGTACTGCCAGAGTCGACTCGGAACGCCGTCCACGAGCTCCCCGACCCTCCCACTGAAACCCGGTGAGGACGAAAGGTTCGCCAGGTCGAGATCCGCGCCGAAGTCGAGCGTGTGCTTGCCCAGGCGCCGCGAGGCGTGCACGCCGGCGTCCAGGCGGCGAGCCGTTCGCGCGCCGGTGTCCGCCGTCACTTGAGCCGGAGGGCCGTTCAGCAGTCGTTCGATCGTCGCCGACTGCGAGAGGAGCGCTTGAGGCGACCGGTCCCGTTGCGTGTAGCCGGCGAACGCCCGCCACGGCGAATCCGACTTCGCACCATGGCTCCATGAGGACTGGACGTGCACCGCCGTGTCCTGCTGTTCGGGATTCGGTGTGACGAACAGCATCGACGTCGCCGCGGGAAACGTCGCCCGTTGGACCCAGGCAATCGCCCGCACGTCGTCGAGCGCAGACGGCGTCACGGTGAGATTCGCGAAGACCGACGCGACGTTCGAGTCGCGCCAGAGCGGGGCGCCGCGATCGCTCTCGGACACGCCGGTCCACGCCGCCGCGAGGAACGCGCGTGCGCGGCCCGAGGCGAATGGGCCGGCGGCCGACACGCTGGCGCGGTTCCATCCGGTCGCCCGCGCGATCGCTGGCGCCAGCGTGGGCATCGCCGTGAGCGTGTCGCCGAACGATGTAGAGGCTTCGATTGGCACGGACCACGGGCCGGCGCCAGGCGTCCGCGGCTCGAGCGTGACGCCGACGCCCGGCGTCAGGAAATCGGACGACAGCCCCGTTGCCGCCGACACGCTGTTCCAGAGAAAGAGCTCCGGCAGCAGAAGCGGCACCGCGCCCGACGAAGGATCGGTGATGTCGACGTCGCCGACGCGAAAGCGCGTTTGCGTGATCGAACTGCCGAACGCGCTCAGATGCGGCGCCGAACCAAAGCCGACGCCGCCGGTCGACACGCGACTCGCGATCACTTCCGCCTGCATCGTCTCCAACACGGAGAACACGTTGTCGCCGACCGGCAACGCCGCGAGCAGGCTGGCGTCGAACGAGGACGCCAGGGTTGTTTTTGCGACGAAAGTTGTCGGAAGCGGCTTGTCCTGTTCCTGAGCGTTGACCTGGCAGGCGAAGGGGCCTGTCAAGACGAACATCGTGATGACGAGCGCGGCGACGCGACGCCAGGGCCGTGACTGGCCCGGCGTGCGGAGGCCCGATGAGATATGACGCCGGATCAGCGAAAAGGTCAAGCGCGCGCAGACCAAGAGGATGCCGCCTCGGACGATCCAGGTCCACACGAGATCGAGAGGCGCGCCTGGAGACGGGAGGGTGCCGTCGAAGCGAATGACCGGGTTCAGGTACAGCATCTGCCCAGGCACCTCAATGACGGCGCGAATGTAGCTGTCGTCCGGGGCAAACGCGTAACTGGCCGACGAGAGTCCGGACATCGTTTTCTTGATGGCGCCGTTTTGTCCGATGAACGCGATGCGCGTCGCCGGTCTATCGAGGTCGACAGTAACGACGCCGCCCGATGCGACGACGCGCGAGAGCACTTCGCCCGATTGATTGGGCGCCGTCCGCACCGTCGCGTACGAGCGTCCCATTCGCAGGGCGTTGATGACGTCGGCGGATTTGTTCGAATCGGCCGCGGTCATGTTCCATGCGATGTCGAAGCGATCGCGATTGCGGATGTCGTGCGTGTCGTCGTTGCCGATCCCCCACACCGGCCGTCCGGCCGAGAGCGCCGCGTCCCAGCCGCTCTCGTCGGTGAATCTTCCGTTGACGACTTCGATCAACTGATAGCCGGTCAACTGGGCGAGCTCCTGGTCTGGATAAGCGTAGCCCTGCAGCGCGTTGGGATGGGCGATCGCGACGAGCTCGGCCGTTTGAGCAAGGCGATCGATCATGTACTGCTTGTGATGCACAGATTGCCAGAGCGGCAGGTCGAACCACATCACCGATCGTGCGCCGATGGCGAGCTGGTGGTGCTTGCCGACGTTATAGCCGTGCTCGTACACCCGAAGCGCGTCGGGCTGCGTCGCGGTGATGCGCTGATAGTTGGAGAGCGAGGCGACGTCGTAGCCGGCGTTTCGATACGCGTCGACGACGGCGGTGTCGGTTTGCGTTCCCGCTGTCAGTCCCAGCCAGGCGCGGCTATGGGCGTGAAGCTGAACGCGGCGCCACGGACGATTCGCGGCGACGGAAGCGTACGGGTTGTACAGCCGGTCGCCGCTGAAGGGACGCGCCGTATCGAATCGATACACCGGCGAACATGCGTACGGCGCCAAGCTGATCAGCGCCAGGACAATGAGGGCTGACTTGAGCAAGGAGACCCCAGTTATACACCATTCGCATCACGCGGCGCGCTGCAGCAGCGCCTGGCCGCCGAGGAGAAGAACCCAGAGCGCTACGGTCAGCCAGTGCATGGCGACCGACGGCCAGATCGATCCGGAAATCAGGTAAGCCGCACTGCACGTGAGACCGAGCAGAGCGGTCATCGCGAGATAGTACGGATTGCTGAACAGGTCGAACGCCGCCGGCCAGAAGAACATCGCGTTCAGCGGATGCGAGACGACGTAGAGTGAGAGCGACAGGGCGACGAGGACGAACAGTCCTCGGCGAGGCGACGACAGCCGAGGCAACAACAACACGCGGAAGAAGAGCTCTTCGGTCACAGCGGGATGAAGCGCGAGCCTGGCGGCCACGCCGGCGGCGGCGCCGAGCGTCAGCGGCGGAAGCGACGGCTGGAGCAGCCCGGAGGCGAGGCCGATCGGGAGCGCGGCGATCACGAAGAGGATGTACAGCAGGCCGCACCGGCGCCAGGTCGCCGTCGTCGGCAGGGTTGTCAGCGCCGCTCTGACATCGCGCGCCCTCGAGCTGACAATCGAGTAGGACAGTGCGCCTGTAGAGTTCACAATCCGATCAAGTTCGAAACACGTCGTCAAAACCGCCGGTGAGTTTCTGGTCCCGATCGCGAAGCGGAAACGATTCTAGCGTTCGGCCAGAGTCCATGTCAGTTGCCGGGCCCAGGCTGAAGGGAAGCGGCACGGCTATGCTAGCGTAGCTGGCGACAGCTGATTCGAACCATGAAGCGGAGAACGCTGCTCGCGGCGGTGGTCTACTGTGTCGGGGCGTGCCTGTTCACCTGGCCGCTCGTGCTGCATATGCGCACGCTGCTGAGCACCACGGACGCGATCGGCGACGCGTCCCTGAACCTCTGGGCACTCGGGTGGAACCTCCGGGTCATCTCAGAGCACCCGTCCTGGCTGTTCACCGGGCGCGTGTTCGACGCGAACATCTTCTTTCCCGCCCCGCACACGCTGGCCTACTCCGACAACCTGCTGCCGCAGGCTGTGGCGCTCTGGCCCGTCTACGCCATCACCGGCGATCTGGTCCTCTGCTACAACGTGCTGTTCTTCGGTTCGCTCGTGGCCGCGGCCCTGGCGATGCACATGTTGGCCCGCGAACTGACCGGGAGCGAGCGTGCGGCGTACATTGCGGGGTTGATCTTCGGATTCGCCCCCTACCATTTCGCGCATCTCGGGCACGTCCAGCTCCAGGCGCTGTACTTCATGCCGCTGTCGTTCCTGTGGCTGCATCGCCTCTTCCAGCGCGAGCGGCGCAGCGACACGGTGATGCTTGGGGTTGTGCTGGGGCTCCAGGCCATCAGCTCCATCTACTACGGAATCATCGGTGGCATCGGGATCGCGTTCGCGACGGTCGCACTCGTCCTGGTGACGCGCCGCGTGCGTGCCTGGCGACTTCTGCGGCGCGCTGCCACTGCCGCCCTGGTCGCGGTGCTGGTCGCGCTGCCTTGGGCGGTGCCCTATCTGCTGGTACACCGCGAGACCGGCGCCGGCCGCTCGATCGGCGATGCCGCGAGGGGTGGAGCCGTGCTCGCCAACTACCTGCAGGCGCCGGCGATGAACCTGCTGTACGGCCGCACAGGCATCCTGCGGCCAGGACCCGGCGCGTGGCTGCAGTACAGCGAAGGCGTCGAACAGGAACTCTTCCCCGGGTTCTGTGCTCTGCTGTTGGCCCTGCTCGGGTGTGTATCTGCCGGGAAGGACAGCAGGAAAGTCGCCGTGGTATTCGCTGTGGTCACGGCGGTGGGTGTCATCCTGTCGATGGGCCCCGAAGGCCCTACGCCGCTCTACTCGTTGCTGTACCGCGGACTCTTCGGGATGGCGGCCCTTCGCGCCGTGCCCCGTTTCAGCGTTCTCGCCCTCCTCGGTATCGCGGTCCTGGCGGCACTCGCGATTCGTTCGCTCGAAGCGCGGAAGCCACGACTGGCGCGCGGCCTCGTCGTCGCCGCGCTGCTCGCGATCGCGGTCGAGTACAGTAATGGCGCCATCGCCTACCCGCCTCCGCCGTCCTTGCGCACGAGCGTCGGCGGGTGGCTGCGCGACCAGCCCGGATCCGGGGCTGTTTTGTGCGTTCCCCTGCGCGTGTGGGTGGGAAACACGCCGTGCATGTTGCAGTCGCTCGAGCATCGCCGTCCGGTGGTCAACGGCTACAGCGGCATCGTGCCGCCGTTCTTCGAGGCGATGGTGCAGACGGCAACCCGTCTGCCCGCCGCAGATGCCCTGCTGGCGATGCACAACCTCGGGGTCGAGTACGTGGTCAGTAACGAGGAGCTGGCGGTGGAGCCGGCATTCAGTGAGGTGCTCGTCGAGCGGACCCGATTCGACGAGCAGCGCGTGTACCAGTTGCACTGGTCGCCCGAGATCGAAGCGAAGGTGCGGGCGACCGTGGACGTACCGCCTCCCGATCCCGGCCCCATTCCGTTCACCGCCGGTGAGGCCACCACCTACCGCCTGCGGTGGACGAGCGGGCCGCTCGATGTGGCGGCTGGGCAGGCCACGATCTCGGTGGTGCCGCCGCACGCGGGTGAGGGCTATCTGTTCCGTGTGGACGCATCGACGGCTCCGTGGATGTCCCGCTTCTACGAGGCCATCGTCAAGCTCGAATCGGCCACGACTGCCAACCTGCTGCCGCTGGCGTACCGCGAAGTGATCGACGAGGGCACGCGAGGCATCGAGCGCCAGCTGACGTTCGACCCCGAGCGTCACGAGGTGCGGATCGTGAGCGGCGGGACGTCGATCGTGCTTCCTGTCGGGATTGGGGCGCGCGACCCGATCAGCGCGTTCTTCTACCTGCGCACGCTGCCGCTCACGGAAGGCGCTCGGTACGGCATTCCAATCAGCGACAACGGGCGCCCGCTGCGCCTCGACGTCATCGTGGGGCCGCTCGAGCCCATCGTGCTGGACGGGCGCACATGGCAGGCGTGGAGGGTGCAGCCGACGGTGAGTGAACGGATCGATCGCGGTCCCGTGCGCATGACGGCCTGGCTCAGCGCCGACGAGCGTCGGGTGCCCCTGGTGATTGATGTGAGCGCGCAGTTCGGGACGGCGCGGGTCGAGATGACGGGGTACCGCCGCGACTGACGGTCGGCTCACCTTCGCCGCGGCTGGAGCAGTTTTCACAACGATGTAGTGTCCGCCTTCAGGCGGACCGTCTGGGAGTCCGGCTGAAGCCGGACACTACGTACGACACGGTAATAGCGGTCTCTGCGTTGATCGTTTGAGATGGGCCGATCAGCGCAGCAGCCCGAGCGTGAGCCAGGGCACATACGTAATCAGCAGCACGGCGACCGCCAGGACGAGCAGCATCGGCAGCGACGCCCGCGCGATGTAGAGGACGGGTTTGTTGAACCGATACGACGAGAGAAAAAGATTCAGGCCCACCGGCGGCGTGAGATAGCCCAGCTCCAGGTTGGCCACGAAGATGATCCCGAGGTGCACCGGGTCCACGGCGAACACCGCGGCGATGGGCACGATCAGCGGAACGACGACCACGATCGCCGAGAAGATGTCCATCAGGCAGCCGACGATGATCAGGAAGCCGTTCAGCGCGAGCAGGAACATCGCCTGCGACCGGATGTTGCCTTGCGCCCATTCGACCATCCGTGCAGGCACCTGCGCGTCGATCAGATAGGTCGTGAATCCGACCGCGACCGCCAGGATGATCAGGACGCCGCCAACGAGCGAGATCGACGCGCTGACGACCCGCAGGATGTCGGATCCGTTCTTCAAGTCCCGATGAACGAACCGCTGCACGACGAGCGCGAAGAGCGCCGCGAGGGCTGAGGACTGCACGGTCGTGGCGCCGCCGAGCAGCGACCCCAGAATCACGACCGGCACCATCAGTTCCCACTTGGCCTCCCAGGTTGCGGCGGCGGCTTCACCCGTGGTGAACGGTATCCGGCCGCTGCCGGACGCCAGGCCTTCGCGGATTCCGAGCATCGCGATCATGGCGAGCATCAGCATGCCCGGCAGGAGGCCGGCGACGAACAGGTCGCCGATCGCCACACCCGCGACGATGCCGTAGAGAATGAGCGGCAGCGCGGGCGGAAAGAGCAGGCCGAGGGAGCCCGATGCGGTGACGAGCCCGAGCGAGAACTTCTCGCGATAGCCGTCCTTGAGCAGCGCCGGCAGGAGCAGCCCGCCGAGCGCAAGGATCGTCACGCCGGATCCGCCCGTGAACGTGGTGAAGAAGGCGCACAGCATCGCGGTCACGACCGCGGTGCCGCCCGGCATCCAGCCGAAGAACGCCCTGAACAGCCGCAGCAGACGCTCCGAGGCGCGGCCCTCGGCCAGCAGGAACCCGGCGAGCGTGAACAGCGGAATCGCGGGCAGATCGGTGGAGGTGAGCTGATCGTAGCTGCCGATGACGGCGTTGGCCGGGCTGTCGCCCTGAATGAGAAAGAGAATGACGGCGCAGCCGCCGAGCAGCGCGAAGATCGGCATGCCGAGCACCGCGGCCGCGATGAGCAGTCCAATCCACGGCCAGGGCGACGCGTCGAGAAGGATTTCGGGGCGCTGCGAGAGCCACCAGCCCGCGGCGATTCCTGCCGCCGCGATGGCGCGGCCGGCGGGGACGGCCGAGCACTTCCAGACGAGCCGCACCGCGATGAGGCCGAAAGCGACGGGGAAGGCCAGGTCGGCCATCCATACCGGCACGCCGAGGGCGATTTCCTTGGCGCTCTCTCGATGTACCTGAAGAAGCCGCAGGCCGCCGAGCGCGAGGATCGTCGTGACCATCGCGCCGACCAGGGCGGCGGCAATCGAGGCGATGTGCCGCGGCAGGCCTTCCGGCAGAAGCGTGCCGGTCGCGAGGGTCAGTAATTTGCCTTCCCGCGCCGCGATCGCTGCGCCGACCAGGCCGACGATGAGCGTCAGGTGCGCCGTGAAGGGGGCGCTGCCGGGGATGACCGGTGCTGAAGAGGCGGCGGAGCACGATCTCCGCGAGCGGCAACACCATGATGCCGATCGCGGCCGTCGTGGCCAGGAGATCTTCCGCGCGCGCGGGCAGGGCGAGGCGCCCTGGAGGCGGCCCGTCGTTCAGCACGAAAAGGGGCCGTCCCCTTTTTTGACCGGTGCGGGTCGCCCATCCGTCAACGACCGCCGTTCGATGCCCGGAATGCAGTGCGCGCGGCGACGGCGGCGTCGAAGACGTCTGCGGGAACCAGGTTGCCGCGCTGGGTCGCGAGCTGGCTTTCCGCGGCCGCGCGAAAGGCGCCTAGCGCGTTCGCATCGAGCGTGATCACCTGGAGGCCGGCGCCCTTCATCTCGTTGATGGCCTTGGCATCGAGGGCCGGCGCCTGCGCCAGGAGCTGTGTTTCCATCGCCCTCGCGGCCTCCAGCATCTTCGCGCGGTCGTCAGGCGCGATCTTGTTCCAGGCGCTCGCCGTGAAGACGGTCGCGCTCGTGAGCGGCGCGACGCGGATGTCGAGCATGTATGGAGCATCGCGGAAGAACTGCAGCGTGAGCGCAAAGACGGGCGGGCTCGGCGCCGCATCGATGGCGCCCGTCGGCAGTTTCAGCTGCTTGGGGATTTCGCCCCCGCTGAGCGGCACCACGTGAAATCCATTGCTGGTGAACCACTGCACGTATTTCGGGCTGCCCTCGCCCGTGTAGAGCTTGGCGCGCTTGAGGTCCGCGATGCTGCGAATGGGATTCTTCGAGAAGAGCTGGACCCAGCCGGCGTGGGCCCAGTTAATCAGGTGGAACTTCTTCGCCAGCAGGCGCTGTGCGATCATCGGCGCCACTTTCTCCTGGACGTACGCCAGCTCGGCGTCCGACTCGAAGAAGAAGGGTATGGCGAACACATTGAACGCCTCGTCGATCTCGGCGAGGCCCCCGGCAGTGAGCGTCGCAGCCTGCAAGCCGTCGACGGCCATCCGGGCAATCGCGGACGACTCGCTCGGAATCGTGCCCGCGTAAACAGTCAGCCTGACGCGGGATCCGGTGGCCTTCGACCACGCGGCCCCCATGCTGCGCAGCGCGCTCGTCCAGGGCGAGCTCTCCGGTGCAAGCGTCGCGAGCCTGATGTTCAACGGCGCTTGAGCGATGGCGACGAGCGGAATCGCCGCCGCCACGGCCAGGCCAGCCACGAGCCGGGATAACGTCCACTTGGTCTTGCCGAACATGTCAGTCCTCCAGAAACAGGTCGTCGATGTGATCGAGGAACAACCGCGCCCGCTTCTGCATGATGAGCGTCACCAGGCGGTTGTCAGGACTCTGGGCCGGGTCGATCGCCAGCGCGCGCCGGAGCAGCTCCTCGAACTCCTTGCGGTCCTGCCTGCTCTTGGCGACGCCGAGCGCGAGGCCGAGATACGGAACGGGCGACAGACCCTTCTGGATCTCGACGGCGCGCGCAAAATGCTGCCGCGCGCGCTCCTCTGAGCCGCCCAGCGCGTCGCCCTGGCTCTCGACCGTCATGAGCAGCTCGTGAACCGCGCCGTTCCCCCACGTCTCGTCGAGCGCCAGCGCGCGCTCGCCAAGCGCCCGCACGATCGGCCAGTCGATCAGGAGCTCCGGATGATCGACGCCGCCGAGCGAGATCGCCGCGCCGAGCGAAGCCGCCGACCAATAGAGGAGCGGCACATGCGCCTTCTCCGCCGGGGCGACAGCCGCGATCGGATCGAGCTTCAGCTTCGGCGACACGTTCCTGAAACGCACCTCGAGGCCGCGCCAGCAGTAGTCGCGCCCGCGCAGGCTCAGGTTCAGGGCGCGCTCGGTGAAGTGCTTCGACTTCTCGTAGTCGTCGAACTGGGTTTCCTCTGCGTGGACCTGGACGAATCCATACGCGTACTGGGTATAGGCCGCGCACGTGGCGGTCAGCAGAGGCTCGTGTCTGGGAATCGAGTCGAGGAGCGATTCGTAGAGCGTCAGGGCGAAAGGCAGCGCCCCTTCGATGAGCTCGGGATCGTTGTGCGACGTGAATGTCGCGCCGCCCTCGGAGAGCGTGTCGGCCACGCTCTTTATCGCGGAGGTCTTGATGGCCCCGCAGCCGGTCGCGAGGACCGTGGCAGCGAGAATCACCGACCGGGCGACGACACGCAGGGATGGGCTGAACACGGCTTTTATGTTGCGGAAATGAAGGGTCAGTCTACCTGATCGTATTCCGTCACCGTCAAATGCGTCGTACCGGTCCGCATCGGCTCACTCGGCAGATTTACGAACAGAATGTGGCCGTACGCCTGGTGAACCGGGGATAGGTCGGTGGAGTCTTGTCAGGGTGAAGCGTTGATGCATGACCACGTCGACCGGCTTGACGGCGCCCTCGTAAGCATGGACGAAGAGCTGGAGCGCGAGTTCGAGGCCAGGCTCGGCGACTCGCTGGCGCTCGCTGTTCGCATCGCCTTCGGCGTACTGAGGCACCGCGAGGACGCCGAGGACGTCGCACAGGAGGCCTTTTTCAGGGCGCATCGCAGCTTCCGTCAGCTTCGAGACCGGGAGCGGTTTCGTGCCTGGCTGGTCCGCATGACCTGGCGTTTGGCGCTCGACCGTCAACGGGGAGACCGTCGCCGCGCGGCACGGGAGCTCCTCGCCGAAGTCAGGCCGCAGCCCACAACGGCCGAAACGGTCGCGATGCGGGAACGCGCTGCTCACCTGTGGCAGGCGATTGATGCGTTGCCCGAGAAGCTTCGCATGGTGACCGTGCTTGCCGGCATCGAAGAGCACGACATCCGGGAAGTGGCGTTGCTGCTCGGAGTGCCGGAAGGCACAGTGAAGTCTCGCCTGTTTCTCGCACGGCAGCGTTTGAAGGAGCTTCTGCAATGGACCAGGACCAAACCGTCGACGTGTTGAGCGATGAGCTCGGGCACGAGATTGAGCGTGCGTTGGCGGTCGATCCGTCGCCCGACCTCAAACTTCGTGTTCGGACGCGTATCGCCAACGGGCAGGTGTCCGGGGCCCGGCCGCTGACCTGGGGGCTGGTCGGCGTCGGGGCACTCGCTGCGGCACTCTTGCTCGCGGTAATGGTTTGGCGTTCAGAGCGCGGCCCCCAACAACCGCTGGACGTGGGGTCGCTCGTGGCCAGGCCCCTCGGCGAGTCGACACCACCGGCCGTTCCTGCGGTAGAAGAGGCGCCTCCCCTGACGATGCCCGTGGGGCCGGTCGTGCGAGCCAATGGCGAGAGTGGTATCCGCCCATGGTTGATTGCGGTGAGCACGGAGCGTCACGCGCTGATCTCCCCGGCAGAGGCCGCAGCTCTGCGCCTGATGTTGATCCAGACACGTAACGGTCGCGTCAATCCATCGGCGTTCGGCGATATTCAAGACAGCAACGAACCCTTGGAGCCGCCGGAAAAAATTGCAATTCAAGCCATTGCCATCGAGCCGCTCTCGCGGCTGGCGGCCTTGGAAGGAGAACGTCAGTGACCAAGCACCTGGAGAGAATTGCGTTCGTGATCCCGTTGATTGTGGCGCTGGCACCCGGCGACGTCGGAGCTCAGGGCCCTCCTGCGAAGAAGCCCAACGTTCCGCTTCAAGTTCAAATTGTCATGTCGAGGTATCAGGGAGAAAAGAGGATCAGCAGTGTGCCCTACACGCTCACTGTCAATGCAAACACGCTACAAGACGAAGGGGGCGGCCGCCCATCGCAGCTGAGAATGGGGGCGCGGGTACCCGTGCCGGCGTTTCCCACTATCGACGGCAAGCCGGTAACCGGCATCATGACTGGTGGTCAGGTCACGTATCAGAATATCGGCACGAACATCGACTGCTGGGCCAGCTCCACCGACGATGGCCGCTTCGAGCTGAACATTTCGATCGAGGACACCTCGATGTATCTGGACGGTCAACGAACAGATGACGCGTCTAAACTGAGCGGACCACCGATATTCCGCTCGTTCCAGGCGAGCAACGAGCTGATCCTTCGTGACGGCCAGTCGACGGAATTCACGGCGGCCACCGACCGCATCAGCGGCGAGATCATCAAAGTCGAGGTGACGCTCCGGGTGATGAAGTGACGGTCCGCCTGAAGGCGGACACCACGTACACCGATGTCACACTCAAAGTGATGAAGTGAGGCTTCTCTGCGCGCTCTGCGGTTTCTGCGTTGATCGTTGTTGTCACACGATGAAGCTGTCGCCTTCCCCGGCGGCGTCGGTCGCGGCAAACAGCTGGCGCGCCTCGCGCCTCGATCCCCTTCAACGCATCGTCGGTTCGCCCGGGCTTGTGGTGGAACAGCCAGAGGTGCTCGGCGCCGCATGCTGCCGCGAACGCGGCGCACTGGCTCCAGTCGGCATGTCCCCAGCCCTTGTGCGCGGGCATTTCCTCGGGTGTGAAATGCGCGTCGAGGATCACCGCGCTGGCGTCGGCCGCAAATTCGGCCAGTTCCGCATCGACCTTGGGATCGCCGAACTCGTGATCGGTGGCGTAGACGAGATTTCCTCCTGCGCCCTGGATGCGATAGGCAAACGCCCCCCCGGGATGATTGAGCCGCAGGGTTCCGACCTCGAATCCGTTGATCGTCGTGTCCCCGGTCGTCAGCATGTTGATCACAGGCCTCGACGGCAATCGATCGTAGGGCACCGGAAAGAACGGCGCCTCGAACATCGTCTCGAGGTCCGCAAACGTGCGGCCGAGCGCGGGCGCCCACACCGTCGGACAATTTCCCTGACGATATAACGGCGCGAAGAACGGCAGTCCCTGGACGTGGTCCCAGTGATAGTGGGTGAGGAGGATCGGCACATCGCGCCGGTCCGCCGGATCAGAAGCAATCGACTCCCCGAGGCCGACGATGCCGGAGCCGGCGTCGAGGACGAGGAGACGATTGGTGACCTCGTCGACGATCTCGATACACGGGGTATTGCAGCCGTGGCCGATCGACGCCGCCGTGGCGTACGGCACCGAGCCGCGTACGCCGCAGAACCGCACGCGCATGAGCGTCCGAGCTTATTACGGCGTCACCTCAGCGGCAAGACGCCAACTCAGCTATATAATCGGCGCCCAAGGGAGGGGAAATGCTCATCAAGCGATTGACTACCGCGTTCGCCATGGTTGTGATGTGTTCGCGGCTCGCCTGGGGTGAGGCGGGGACTCCTGATCCTGGATGTCTGGCGACTGACGCCTGGCATACACAAGGAAGCGTGAAGACGGATATGCTCGGCATCAGAAATAGCAACTACCCGGAAGAGAACGCCACGTATTGGGGCACCGTCTTTGAGTTGCCGGCCGGAACAGTATTGCGGGTGAAGGGTCGGTACCCGCAGGCCAGGTACATGGCTCTGCAAATCTACGATGACAACCGGAACGTGATCGACGCGATCAACGATGCGACGATCAATCCGGACCCCGGCCAGAATAATCCGTTCCGTACGGGAACGGCGCAGGGTACTTATACGCTCAACGTCGTGTTTGGCCGGAAGCCAATCCGTCCCCCGCCCCCCAACACCATCTACACGAACGGCGTTGCCCGCGTCCTCCTTTTGTACCGCATTTACTATTCGACGAATCCGGCGGACCTGACCGGAGGAACGACGAACCCGGTTCTGCCTGTCATCTCGCAAGGCGGTGTCGCGATGGCGACGTGCCCGGTGCGGCCGATTGTCGTGCCGGAGGACGACCTGGTTTGGGGCCGGGTGGATAACAGCGACTTCTCCGGCGCCATCCCGCCGCCTTCCGCCCGAATGCCGGCGACGACCCCTCCGTTCTGGCAATTGTCAGTCACAGGTCCGAACACCCCTTACTATCCCAGTCAGGACAACAGCTACATGTCGGCCGTCGTGAGCCGCGAGTTCTTCGCGCCGCCCTACAACTACGATATGGCCGTGATCCGGATCAAAGCCCCGACCTTCGTGAACACGCAAGGGGGGGAACCGCCGTACTGGAGCACCACCACGCGCCAGCTTCGGTTCTGGTCGATCTGCTCCGATGAGCCGCAGACGACCGGCGTGGTGCGGTGCGCGCCTGATTACCAGACGCCGCTCCGCGATGGATATGCAACGGTGGTCATTTCCGATCCTTCCAACCGGCCTTCGGCCGAGGTCCTGGCGCAGCACGCTGCGAAATGGATCCCGTGGGGAGCCCTCATGCCGGGCGATACCGTTTACGATGAGTTCGACCAGCCCAAGACCAATGCCGACGGGGTGTTTTACCAGGGAGTGGTGCTCTATCGGCAAACCATGCCGAACCCCGGCTGGAACCAGTCGTTCACGGCAGTCGGCAAGCTTCCACGCGACCAGTGGCGCCCCGCGATGGGTGATTACTGGCCCACAAGCGGCTACTGCACAGCTGCAGACTTCGTGGCATTTGGCGCCGGCTGTTTTGTGCCGCCGGGAGCAAATACCACAGTCAACTGATGCAGTCGGAGACTCCTGCGAGAGCCCAGGGAGTAGTGGACCAGTCCACAGGTAAGTGCCTGGCATGGAACGAAACATGCTTCAGCATGAACAGTCCCCGGAGTGTTGTACCTGCAGGAGGACGAATGTTGGAACTGCGCAAGAGCCCGTCGTTGAACCGCGATCTCCGTCGCATGCTCGTTATCTCAGCTGTCCTCGCTATCGCCATGCCCATGGCGCCGGGACCGCTTGGCACGGCCGTGTCGGCGGCGGGTCAGGGCAGGGGAACGATTCGCGAACGACTTAAAGAGCGTAGAGCGCAACGGGGACAGAAGGAACAACAAACCGCCGAAGAGACACATCAGATTGCCGGTCTCAACGTCGGGGTCTGGAAACCGTCACAACGGACGGCTGCCCCGTTGATTGTGTTTTCGCACGGATTCAGCGGCTGTCATACGCAGAGTGTATTCCTGATGGAAGCCATGGCCGATGCCGGCTACCTCGTGGTCGCACCGGATCACAAAGATGCCGGGTGCGGCGACCGCACGCGCGCCGGAAGGCCGGAGGAGAAATTCGGGCAGGCGGACAACTGGAGCGATAAGACGTACGCCGACCGGGGCAATGACATCAAGAGGCTCGTCGAAGCCCTTCGCGAAGACCGCGAGTGGTCATCTCAAGTCGACTGGTCCAGGGTGGGCCTGGTCGGGCACTCGCTGGGCGGCTACACGGTGTTGGGGTTGGCCGGAGGGTGGCCCAGCTGGCGGATGTCAGGGATCAAGGCCGTCGTCGCCTTGTCGCCCTATTGCGAGCCCTTCGCCGTGAAGGGCGACCTGGATGGCATCCGCATTCCGGTCATGTATCAGGGCGGGACGCGTGATATCGGCGTGACTCCGTCGGTGAAAAAAGCGGGGGGCTGCTTCGCGAAGACGTCGTCGCCAGCGGAGTTCGTCGAGTTCGAGAAAGCCGGTCATTTTGCCTGGACGAACCTCCAGGAAACGCACCATGACATTATCACCCGGTACACGCTCGCCTTTCTGGACGCGAATGTTCGCGGGATTTCGGCGGCGAACGTCGCCTCGCGAGAAGCCGGAGTCGCCGAACTGAAGACGAAGTAAACCGCGTCGCACGGCGGGCCGCTCGAGGTGTCAGCGGCTCGCCAACCCCTTCCCAATTTCCCACATCCGCGTCGCTTCGACGGATTAGCCCACACCAGCGTCGCTTCTGTGAAATTCGGCCAAGAAATGGTAGGTTCGGCCAATTGACAATGGTCAGTAGCCGATCCTAAAGTCCGAGCCTCCACTATCAGAATTGAGACGTGTCAACCAGCTCAGACCCGTTAGCTGTCTGGCTGCGAGGAGCTTGAACAATGCCGAGCGTGCTTCTGGTCGCTCCGAACTTCGAATCCGACTTCTCCATTGCGCGAGACATGTTGAACATGGGGAGCAACGCGCCCCGTTCGCCGATGGTCCCGCTCCAGCACGCGACGCTTGCGGCGCTCAGTCCCGAAGAGTTCGACGTCGATATCTGGGACGAGTGCTCCCGGGGCGAAATCACCGAGACGACGGACTTCGGCAAGAAGTACGAACCTGATCGGCGTGACGGGCTACCAGGCGCACATCCCGCGGGCTATCGAGATCGCCCGCATTGGCCATAAATGGGGGCTGCCAGTCGTGATTGGGGGCCCCGGCGTGTCCGGCGCGCCCGATGTGTGCCGCGGCATTTTCGACGTGATCTTCCTCGGAGAAGCCGAGCTGACGTGGCCGCGATTCCTCCGCGACTGGCAGAAGGGCAACCACCTGAAGGAATACCGCCAGGTCGAACGGCTCGACCTCGCGGTCTCGCCCGTGCCCCGGTGGGACAGCATCGCGAAGGACATCTCGAAGTACGAGCTGGCCGCGGTGCAGACTACTCGCGGCTGCCCCTACGATTGCGACTTCTGCGACGTCATCCACCTCTTCGGCCGCAAGCCACGCCACAAGCCGATCGAGAACGTCCTCAAGGAAATCGAGGCGCTGCAGAAGCTCGGCGCGAAGCGGATTTTTCTCTGCGACGACGACTTCGTCGGCGACCAGAAATGGGCGAAGCAGTTCCTGCGCGAGCTTCTTCCCCTCAACAATTCCTTTCCGGTTCCGATGGGCTACACGACGCAGGCGACGATCACCGCGGCCGCGGATGAAGAGCTCCTGCAACTGATGGCGGACTGCAACTTCTTCCAGCTGCACATCGGCATCGAGACGCCGAACGCCGAGGGTCTCAAGGAAGCGAACAAGCTGCAGAACTTGCGGACCGACCTGGTGGAGAGTTGCAAGAAGATCCAGGCCTACGGCATTCAGGTCCGGGCGCTGATGATCGTCGGCTTCGACTCCGACGACAAGACCATCTTCGACGAGCACATCAAGTTCATCGAGGATGCGCACATCACGGGCGTTGCCATCAATGTGTTGAAGGCGTACCCGGGCACGCCGTTGTGGATGCGTCTGCAGAAGGAGAATCGCGTACTCGACATGACCGGTACGTACGAGTCGTCCACCAAGGTGGTGACGAATATCATCCCGAAGAAAATGACGCGCGTGGAACTGCTCGAGGGGTATCGCGCGCTGCTCGAGAAGGTCCGTTCATGGGACAGCATCGAACGGCGGATCGAAGGGTTCGTGACGTCGGTGGCACGACAACCCAAGGTGAGGCAGGCCTCCCTGTTTCAGCGCCTGATGAAAGCCAGAAGATTGTTCGGCGGCGGCTTTCTCCGGCGGCGCCGGAACGTTCCACCGGAAGTCCGGCAGGCCCTGAGGAAGGTTGTCCGGACCGTATTCCGGACGAATCCATTCATGCTGGAGCGTGCCATCGGATCCGTCCTGCAGCAAGTGGGTGAGACCCTGGTGCATCCGCACCAGTGCAAGATCATCCAGAAACAGATTGACGATGCCATCGCCGGCAATCTGAAGCTCGATAGCGATCCGTCGGCGGGTCAGGTGCCGCAGGACTTCCGGAAGAAAGTTCGCGACGTGCTCCCGATGATTTACGACCACCTGGAAGCGGGGATGACATACCGGACGGCGGTGCCGGAAGCGATGGTCTCCGTGATCACAGACTTTGTCGTCCGTTGGGGAGGGGGCTTCAAGGAGTTCGAAGCCCATCATCACACCTACCTGAAGGAGTTGTGCGATCGCCATACCGAGCGCTGGAACGCCAACGCCACGGCCAGGCGCCTCAGCGAGGACCCGGGATTGAAGACGGGACTGATCCGCGAACAGCTGGGATCGCCACAGTTCGTCCAGGCGTTGATGGTTGCCGTGGAACAGGAACTGCGAGCCGCCGTCAACCCGAACGAGGCGCGAAATGCCGACGCCGCGGCGGCCGCGAAGCTGGATTCCCGGACCACGTTCGTTCCCCTCACGCTCGTCCGTGCTCAGTGAGCGGTCTGGTAGGGACGGCCTTATAGGCCGGTCCCTACTTTTGACAACTTCAGAGGGCTACCACCGCACCTGCGCGCCGATGCCGATGAGCCTGCCCTGCATGATGCTGCTCGGCGCTTCGTAGGCCGCGGCCAGCGCGTTCACTGACGCGTACGTCAGGATTGCGTCCGAGTTGTTGACGTTGAAAGCTTCCAGGGTCGGGAGGACCGTCACGCGTCCGATGCGGAACGGGCGCTGGACCTTCACGTCCAGCTGCGTGATCCGCTCGACCATGCTCGCCCGGAACGGTACGACTGGAACCGTGAGCGTCGAGGTGGTCAGGCCCGGAGCGACCAGCTCTCCAGCGGGACACGGCGCCGGGCAGGTCGCCGGGTAGCGGGACGTCGAACTGATCACCATGTTGCGCGTCGCCGTCCCGACACCTGCCAGCGTCGTGGCGCTCGGCCCCGGATTGCTCTGCAGCACCGCGCTCAGCGTGAAGCCCGCCCCGATCGGGTAGAACCCCGCCAGCTTGAGTCCTTTTTTCCACGGAATGTTGTTCGTGCCGTCGTCGCAGAACAGTTGCTCGTTCGGATCGTCCGGATTCGTGCAGCTCACCTGGAGCTCCCGCTCGATGCTGAACCCGCCGAACAACTGAGCACCCGGCAGGGGGCGCCAGTTGAACTGGACCCCGAGCGCGCGATACAGCTGCTTCCGATCGGGATCGACCCTGTCCAGGTTGTTTACGGCCCGTCCGAGCGACGTGGGCGTCCTTTGGTACGCCGTGAAGGGCTGGCCGGTAAGCGGGTTGAACAGCGGGAGCGGCGTATAGTCCGCGTAACTCAGGTTCTGATCGACCGAGGTCAGAGTGAGATCGCGGAAGGAACCCTGGAACCAGCTGACCGTCGTGGACAGCCTCGGCAGCAGCTCGTGTTGAACCTCCAGCCCGTGCTCGAGATTCCACGTCCGTGGGTACTCGCCGTAGGTATTCAGCGACTGCGTGCCGAAGTTGGCGGGGATGTCGTTCAACTTGACTTCACACCCGGGCAGGCCGGCAGCCCCGTAATTGCACCCCGCTGTGAAGTCCGGCTGATCGTTGCCGTTGACGTCCCGCCACGCGATCGCCATCGTCGCCGAGGAGAGGGGATTGTAAGATTCTGCGACGCCGGTCGTGCGGGCCAGGTTGTAGCGGTTGATGGAGTATTTGATCGCCGTCCTCCCGTTGCCCAGGAGGTCGTACACCGCCGAGAAGCGCGGCGCCCAGTCCGTCCAGTTTGGGAGGTCGGTTCGTGCCGGGAAGTTGCGCGGCGCCACGAACCGCCCTGCTGGCGAGGTTCCCTCGAGCACTTGAGCGTTCAGATGCTCCCATCGAATACCGCCAGTCACAGACAGGCGTCTAATCGCCCACGAGTCCTGCGCGTACATGCCCAGGTCGCCGTTGAGTGCCTCGGCGCTGCGGATGGGCGTGTTGCGGACCACCACGGTGTTCGGCACGGAAAACGGAACTCCTGTGCTGTTGCTCCGGGTACTGACGATACAGATCGCCGTTGGTGTCCACTGTATGAACGATGCTTCCCCAGGTTCGCTGGAACCCGCCCTTGATGTTGTGTGAGCCCGTGACGTACGACAGCGCCGCGTTCACGGCGTACCGGGACGGGCTCTGCGACGACTGCGAGGTGGATGCGGTCTTGCGATGTCCGCCGAGATCCAGCTCGATCTGCGCCGTGTTGGTGAACCATCCCGATGACCCTCTGGGCTGTTCCACCCCACTCTGGAAGCTGTTCGTGTGGTCCTCGAGGTTGCTGGACCACCCGCCTTCGAGGAGGAGGCGGGTGCTCACCGTGGATGTCCACTTGGCCGCCGCCGTGTGGTACGCGGGCGAGAGCCACCGGATAGCGGCAGTCTCGGGATCGTAATTGCTCTGCATGTCGTGGCCGCGGTACTTGTCGATCTCGTCGAAGTACGCGGAGAACTTGTTCCGCGGCGTCATCTGCCAGGTCACGCGCGCCAGGGCGCTCCTGATGAACTGGTCGTCGACGCCGGGGCTGCCGTCATCGAAGAACGTGTTGGGGACGAAGGCGTTGACCGAGAAGTAGCGTCCCGACACGAAGAACCACAGCCTGTCGCGCAGGATGGGCCCACCTTGAGCGCCGGTTACGTCGGTGATGCGATCGGTCGCGTTCGCGCTTGCCAGGCCACGGGACTTGTGCCGTTCCGTCAGGTTGTCCGCCTGCCAGCCACCGGGGCGGTAATCGGCGGTAAACGATCCTGAAAAGCGGTTGCCCCCTTCGCGCGGGATCATGTTGACGCGGACTCCGCCCGCCGACGTCTCGGCGCCGATGCCGGAGGTCTGAAAGCTGATCTCCTGGTTCATAGCATCGTTGAAATAACTCTGCACCTCGCCGTCGGTCTGCAGTCCGTTGACGATCATTCCGTCCACCAGGACGGTCGTATTCGCGGCGCTCATGCCGCGGGTGGTCATGTAGGTCTGCTGCATGCCGCGCGACCCGCCCGTATCCGGAAGGTTCAGGTTCACGCCGACGACCAGCTGCCCCATCGCCTGAATGGTGCGGCCTGTCGGAACCCGATCAATCGCCTGGCGGTCCAGCACCTGCGCGCGCACGTTGGTCGTCACGTCGACCACCTGCGCGCCGGCAGACACCGTGATCGTCTCTTCGAGGCCGCCGATGCGCAGTTCCGCGTCAACCGTCGCCGTGAACTCGGACGGCAACACCACATCCTCCCGGCGCAGCGTCGCGAAGCCGGCGAGCGTGAAAGAGATCACATACGTCCCTGGTCGAAGGTCGACGACCCGGTAAACCCCTTCGCCGTCGGTGACGACCGACCGCGCCTTCTCGATCAGCGCGTCGCTCGAGGCCACCACGATCACGCCGGGGAGCACGCCGCCCGAGGCGTCGGTGACGGTGCCGATCATGGCGCTCTGCGCGAGGGATGCGGACGGCGCCGCGAGAAGCAAAGGCAGAATCGCCAGAACGGAACGCATCGCAGGAAAGATCTTCGTGGTCATCCCGGCTGCACAGCTCCCTCGACAGGTCCCAGATACCGATCCAGGAATGCCAGAATTTCGCGGACGAACTGGTTGCGCGGCAGCGGATCGTGCCCCGCGTCATAGACGACGTGCCGCCGATTCGCCGGCGGCGTCCCGAGCAGATCGAAGAGCGGTTTCTGCGACGTCTCGAACGGCAGGACGTAGTCGTGCCGCCCGTTGAGCATCAGGACGGGAATCTTCACGCGCGACACGTAGTTGACGGCATTCGATTCCGCCGGCAGCACGCGATAGGTGAATCCGCCGCTGTACATCACCGCCAGGCGAAGCCGCGGCTCGAGCGCGAGGAGCGGCAGCGGCATCGATGCGCCGAAGCTGCGGCCGTAATACCCGATCCGGCCGCCGTCGATATCGCTCCTCGTCATCAGGTAGTCGATCGTCCTGCCGAGATCCTGCCGCCACTGAATCAACCGCAGGCGGGCCGCGCGCAAGTATTCCTCGCCGGCCAGCCCAAGAGCGGGATCCCAGCGTTCGAACGACCCCTTGAACACGGGTACGACGAGCGCGCGGCCGCTTCTGGCGACGTATTCGGCGGGGTAGAAGGCGGCGCTCGACGCGCGCGCCTGAAAAGCGTTGAGCGCCGGAAAATATATCAAGGATTGATACGGGGGGGTGCCGTTCGCCGGCAGAAACACGTAGATGCGCATCTGCTCGTCGTCATAGCCCACCGGGATCGTCACGCGCTCCCTGATCGAGCCGCTCGGCGTCGTGTCGCGCGCCTCGACCTCCGCACCGCCCCTCGCGGGTACGTAGGTAAGCTGCTTTGCAAACACCTCGAACACTTCGTCGGACACCGGACGCGCGCCGCGATAATCCGCTGACGACACATCGACCGGCGACAGCAGCGCCTCGCCGGCCCGCGCCTCCTCTTCGAGGCGCATGCACCGGAAGCCATTGGCCAGCGACCGGTCCTCCGGCGGCAGTGAGTTCGGCACGCTGAACAGGTAATCGGGCTCGTGCCACGCCCCGCCCAGGACGAAGCGCCGGCCCGATGACGTCGTATTCCACACCCACTCGCGAACGTTGCCCGCCATGTCGTACGTGCCGTACGGCCCCATGCCCTCGAACCGCGCGACCGGCGCGGGACCCTGACCGGAGAAGTTGCTGAGCGGCACAATCGAGGGGCCGAGCGGGGCAGTAATCTCGTACGGCGCCAGCGCTGCACGCGCCCAGTGATACACAGTCGGCAGCCGCTGGCCGCGAAACTCACAGTACGCGGCGGCCTCGTACCAGCTCACTCCGCCGACCGGTTCCTCACCGCGGCCGGTTGGAAAATCTCCAAGCTCCCATGCCGCGGGCGCCACGCGGCCGGTCCCGTCGACCAACGAAGAGGAGTGGAATCCACCGGCCCGCCAGTACCGCGGGTCGTGGTAGCCTCCTGCATCCACGAATCCCTTGAAGGCGCGATTGGTGACCTCCGTGCGGTCCATCGAGAACGGGCGCAGCGTCACCAGTTCCTCTGTATTGAACCCGCTGAGGTTGACCGGCAGCGCATCGCCCGGGATGTAAACGGTGTCTCCCGCGGCGTCGGCCGAACGCAGGATGATGGCCGGCGGCTCGAACGTTCCGCTGAGGAAACGCGCCAGATAGGTGGGTTCGAATCCATCCCTCTCGATCTTGAAGCGGAATGCACCGCGGGGGAGTTGGATCTTCTGCGAGCGGGGCCTGACCGAGATCCTGCCACTCGCCAGCGACGCTGGAGTATTCCTTGAAGGAGACGCGTGCGCCCGAAGGCTCGGTCCGGAGCGTTGCCGAGACCGATACCACGGGCCACAAACCGGTCAGCGACGGATCGTCGCCCAGGTAACTGGCGGCCTGCTGCAGGAGTGCGAACGCAGTGCTGTACTGATCCACGGTTACGAGGCGCTGTATCTCAGGAATGGCGAACCCCCGCGCCCAGGCCGCGCGGCGCGATACGACGACGGCTCGCACGGCGACAATGCCCAAGAGGACCGCCAGGACAGCCGCGGCGGCGAACCATCCCCGATGCAACCGCCGCCATCGCCAGCCCGTATCGGGGAGATGCAGCGCAGTCGAGAGTTGCGCGAGACAGCGTTCGAGGTCCTCGGCAAGCTCCACCGCCGATGCGTAGCGGTCGTTGAGATCCTTGGCGACGGCGCTCTTGATGATCCGTTTCAGATCGGCCGGAACGGGGCCGGTCAGGGTGAGCGACGGCAGTGGATCGTGGAGGATGCTGCGAAGCAGCGATGCGGCATCGCGGCCGCGGAACGGCCGCGTCCCGGTCAGCATCTCGTGCAGGACGACGCCGAGGCTCCACACATCGGTGGCCGGTGTGGCGGTCCCGTCCTCGAGGAGTTGCTCCGGCGCCATGTAGGCGAGTGTGCCCACCGCGACGCCGGGCTGGGTGGCCGTACCGGTCTGATCCCATTTGGCGACGCCAAAGTCGAGGATCTTCGCCACGCCGGAGGGCGTGAGCATGACGTTTGCGGGCTTGATATCGCGGTGGATGATGCCCTGCTCGTGCGCGTGAGCCAGGCCGAGCGCAATCTGCAGCGCAATTCCCAGGCTTTCAACCGGGGACAGACGGCCGCGGCTGAGCCGTTCGGCGAGGGTTTCGCCCTCGACGAACTCCATCACGAGGAAATGCACACCCTCCTGATGACCCACATCGAACACGGTGCAGACGTTCGGATGATTCAGCCTCGAGATGGTGCGCGTCTCGCGTTCGAATCGCTCCCGGAACAGCGCCTGGGAGGCCAGCTGCGGCGAAATCACCTTGATCGCGACGCTCCTGTTCAGGCGCGTATCCGTTCCCCGATACACCTCTCCCATGCCGCCCACACCGATGAGCGCCTGGATCTCGTAGGGACCCAGCAGGGTGCCGGCCTCGAGCGTCACCACGTCAGTTTACCGTGTTACAACAACGGGTTCGCGGGCCCGGCGGCCGGGGTATAGTCGGACAGGAGGTGGGATGGTGCGGGCGCTTGCAACCTGTCTGTTCTGCGTGACGTCCGTGTCGGGACTGCTCGGCCAGCAGCCAGACGAGACGGCCGTGCGGGCCGTCGTCGAACAGTACATGGATGCGCGCGAGCGCCGCGATGCCCGCGCCCTCGAAGCACTGTTCACGGGCGATGCCGACCAGCACACGACCGCGGGCGAGTGGCGAAGGGGGCGAGCCTCCGTGGTTCCCGGGTCGATCGAGTCCTCGCAACGAAACGCTGGAACGCGGAGGATCACGGTCGAATCGGTGCGCTTCGTGACGCCCGACGTCGCCATCGCCGATGGTCCCTACGAGATCGATCCCGGGAATAGCGCGGAGATCAGGCGCATGTGGACGACCATCGTCCTCGCGCGCGTGGCAGACGGGTGGCGAATCTCGGCCATACGGAACATGATCCCGAGGGCAGCCGCCGCGCCGCCGTCCCGATAGCCGGGGATTACCGGCGAACGTCATCTCCTCGGCGCTTCCCCCGCCAGCGTTCCAAGTTTCGCGTCGAGTACGAACGGCCCGAACGGCACGACGGCCGCGAGCATGCCGGTCAATGCCAGGCGCTTCGGGATCGGAATCGCCTTCACGCCGGCGGCGAACGCACACACCAGCGCGAGAAACAGGAACCCGTGGATTGACCCGACAACCGTGACGGCCATGGGCATGCCGGCCGCGTATTTCAAGGGCATCGCGATGCCGAACAGCACGAGCGTCGAAACGCCTTCGATCATGGCCAGAATTCGAAGGCGTCGGAGGAATACCTGATTCACGGTCGCTCCATCGGGGCGTGGGAAAGCTAGTATTATCCTTGACGATGCTCCGGAAGCTGTTTGCGGGGGGACGTGTCGGCCGCTTCCGGGGCGGCACGGCGTTGGCCATCGGCCTGTTGCTGGCCGGGTCGATCGTCTCCGCCCAGCAAATCTGGGTCGGCGGGTGGGGCCGTTTCGGGCCGAAGTGGGCGACCGCGGCGGACTTCGATGGTTCGTTCCTGTTTTGTCGCGGGGCCTACACTGCCGTCCGCAGGCTGGCGAGCGGCAGCGGCTGGAATACCGATTACCCCGGCGCCGACATCAATTTCTCGATCAGGCTCGCCGAGCTCACGCGCGTCCCCCTGAAGTTCGATGCCAATCGCCAGCCCAATCACGTCGTCGTCTCGATGACCGATCCGCTGCTGTTCCGGTGCCCCATGGTCTTCATGACCCACATCGGGTCGGCTCGGTTCTCGGAGGAGGAGGTGCTGGGGCTGCGCGAGTACCTTCTGAAGGGCGGCTTCCTCTGGGTGGACGACAGCTGGGGCTCGCGCGCGTGGGATTGGTGGACGCAGGAAATCACCAGGGTGATGCCCCCGGGTGAGTTCCCGATCGTGGATCTGCCGAACGACCACCCCCTGATGCGGTCGGTCTACGATGTGAAGAAGATCCCGCAGGTGCCATCGATCAACCATTGGCGGCGGACCGGCGGCGACACCTCCGAGCTGGGCGGTGACAGCAGAGATGTGTACGTCAAGGGGATTGAGGATTCCCACGGACGCCTCATGGTCCTGATGACCCACAACACCGATATCTCTGATAGCTGGGAGCGCGAAGGGGAAGAGCCCCAGAGCTACTTCGATACATTCTCGCCGGCAGGGTACGCGATAGGCGTCAACGTAGTCGTGTACAACCTGACCCACTGAGCAGGAGACGAATCACTGTCCTCAACTTATTCGGGGCGTACGATGGCTGTCCCCATCGTCCTGATCGCGCTTGTGCTGACCGGCACGGGCGCGGCTGGCCAGTCGGGTTCTGCGCCCGCAGGCGCCGCCATCGCCGGCGGTGCCACGCCGTTCGCCTTTGACGGTCCGCCTGCTCCCGTGGCGCCGGATATCGTCTCGCGCGACGGGGACGGCCGGGTGACGATTCGCGCGGTGCGCCTCGATGCGCCGCTCCGGCTGGACGGCGCGCTCGATGAGGCGCTCTACCGGACGGTGCCGTCCGTATCGGATTTCGTCCAGGTCGAGCCCGCCGAGGGCGCGCCGGCCACGGAGAAGACGGAAACCTGGCTGGCGTTCGATCGCGATCACGTGTATATCGCGTTCCGCTGCTGGGACAGCCGGCCGGATCGCCGGGTCGCGACCGAGATGCGCCGCGACAGCGGCACCACCTGGGGCGGTAACGATCTCGTCTCCGTCTTCCTGGACACGTTTTACGACAGGCGCAACGGACTCGCTTTTACCATCAACTCGATTGGCGGCCGGAACGACGGCCAGATCACGAACGAGCGGCAGTACTCCGCGGACTGGAACCCGATCTGGGACTTTGCGGTCGGCGAGTTCGAGGGGGGATGGACCGTGGAGATGGCGATCCCGTTCAAGTCGCTGCGGTATCGCGAGGGCGCGGCGCAGGTCTGGGGCTTCAACGCGCTCCGCACGGTCCGCTGGAAGAACGAGCTGTCGCTGATCACGCGCGTTCCGGCCGGGCGCGGCATGCAGAGCGTGCAGCAGTCGTCGATGGCCGCGACGCTCGTCGGCGTCGAAGCGCCAGCGGGGTCCCGCAACCTCGACGTCAAGCCATACGCGACGACGAACCTGACGAGGGACGCGGGTGGCAGCGATCTCGACGGAGACTTCGGCCTCGACGCAAAGTACGGACTGGCCCAGAGCCTGAGCGCCGACTTGACCGTCAACACCGACTTCGCGCAGGTGGAAGCCGACGAGGCGCAGGTCAACCTGACACGCTTCAGCCTGTTCTTTCCCGAGAAGCGCGAGTTCTTTCTCGAGAACCAGGGTACTTTCTCATTTGGAGGCATCGCCACTGGGCAGACAGGTGCTTCCGACGCCCCGGTCCTGTTCTACAGCCGCCGCATTGGACTGGACGAGGGACGCGCTGTGCCGATCCGCGCCGGCGGGCGCGTGACGGGCCGCGCGGGACGCTACAGCCTGGGCCTGCTGAACATCCAGACCGGTGACGAACCGGCGACGGGCGCGGGCGCCGCCAATTTCTCGGTCGCCCGTATCAAGCGCGACATTCTCCGGCGGAGCAGCGTCGGCCTCCTCTTCACCGGCCGGTCGGTGGCCGCAGAGCGGCGTCGGGGCCAACGCGGCCTTCGGCGTCGACGGGACGTTCGGCTTCTTCACCAACCTGGCGGTCAACACCTACTGGGCGGCCACACGGACCAGTGACGTGTCGGGCGACGACACGAGCTATCGCGGGCAAGTGGACTACAACGGCGACCGGTACGGCGTGCAGCTCGAGCACCTGCTGGTCGGCAGTCATTTCAATCCGCAGGTGGGCTTTCTGCGCCGCGCCGACATCAGGCGGAGCTTCGGCCAGGTGCGATTCAGTCCGCGTCCGCAGCTCGATTGAATCGGTGCGCCGCTTCTCGCTCACGGGATCGATGGCCTACGTCGAGAACACGGCCGGCCGCCTCGACACGCGCGAGCACGGCGCCGAGTTCGCGGTCGAGTTCCAGAACAGCGACCGGTTCGCCGTCTCGTATACCGGGACCTACGAGTTTCTGCCCAGGCCGTTCGCGATCGCGCCCGGAGTGACACTGCCCGTTGGCGGATACGACTACGACACGATCCGCGTCGGGTGGAACATGGGACAGCAGCGCCTCGTCTCGGCCAACCTGCTGGCGGAGTACGGGACGTTCTACAGCGGAACCCGCACGGCGCTCAGCGCCAGCCGCGGCCGGGTGAGCTTCGGGCCGCAGCTCGCGGTGGAGCCCACCTATACGGTCAACTGGGTGGACCTGGCGGAAGGGTCGTTCACGACGCATCTGGTCGGCTCGCGCGTGACGTACACGATGACGCCCCGGATGTTCGCGAGCGCGCTGCTCCAGTACAGTTCGAGCGCCGCCGCGGTCGGGGCCAACGTGCGCCTGCGGTGGGAATACCAGCCTGGCAGCGAGCTGTTCGTCGTATATAACGAGGAGCGGGGCACGGGCGTACGGGCGGTCCCGTTGTTCTCGAACCGCGCGCTGATCGTGAAGATCAATCGCCTGTTCCGGTTCTGAGATCGTCGTACGTGGCGTCCGGCTTTAGCCGGACCGTCCTCCCCCGTGGTGTCCGGCTTTAGCCGGACCGTGCGTAATCACGTAGCGCCGGGGTTTCAACCCCGGCGATCGTCGTCGACGTTTGACAGCGCGACCTCCGCGAGGATTTCGTACGACCGGATGCGCGCGGCATGGTCGTAGACGTTCGTCACGACCATCAGTTCGTCCACCTCAGTGGCCGCGGCGAATCGCCGCAACCCTTCGCGCACGGTTTCCGGGCCGCCGACAATCGCGTACTTCAGCATTCTTGATGCCTGGACTTTCTCCGACGGGGTCCAGTACCTCGTCGATGTCGTCGACCGGTGGTTGCTGCGGACCGGGACGGCCCCGAACGAGGTTGGTAAAGGCCTGCTGCGCCGTCGTGAACAGCCGGCGAGCCGCGGCGTCGGTCTCGGCGGCGACGATGTTCACGCCGGCCATCACGTAGGGCAGATCCAGCTGCCTGGAGGGCTGAAACTGCATGCGGTAAAGTGCGAGCGCCTCCATCAGCGCGTCAGGTGCGAAATGCGAGGCGAACGCATAAGGCAGGCCCAGGTGCGCCGCAAGCTGGGACCCGAACGTGCTCGAGCCGAGAATCCACAACGGAACGTTGAGCCCGCCGCCCGGCACGGCCTGTATGGCTTGTCCCGGCTGGACGGGGGCCAGTAATGCACGCAATTCCTGCACATCCTGCGGAAACTCATCGGCCCGCAGCGGATCGCGTCGCAGCGCGCGCAGGCCTCGCTGATCGGTGCCGGGCGCACGGCCGAGGCCCAGATCGATCCGGCCCGGATACAGCGATTCCAGCGTGCCGAACTGCTCGGCGATCACGAGCGGCGAGTGGTTGGGGAGCATGATTCCGCCGGCGCCGACGCGGATGGCCGTGGTGCCACCGGCCAGGTATCCGATCACCACGGCGGTGGCGGCGCTCGCAATGCCCGTCATGTTGTGATGTTCGGCGACCCAGAATCGCCGGTACCCGAGACGCTCGGCATGGCGGATCAGATCGAGGCTGTTGTGCAGTGCGTCGCGCGGTGTCGCGCCGGCGGTGACGGGAACGAGATCGAGAATCGAAAGGGGGATCATGCGTGATTGAACTGGTTATAACTGATCTGCGGGTCGCGTGTTCTGTAGTAGCATTCGCGCGTCCCGATGGAACAATCGATCGATTCCGCCGGACCTCCGCCTGACGAAAGCCGACGCGAGGCGGCGCCGCAACAAGGAGAATCCGTGGAGGTTCATCCGCCGCACGCGGCCGCGCATTCACTCAGGGAATTTCTCGCTCAGTTGGGCACAATCACCGCGGGTGTGCTGATCGCGCTCTCGATCGAGGGGCTGCTCGAGTGGAACCACTACCGAACGCTCGTACGCGAGGCGAAGGCGACGATCGATCTCGAGATAGCCGACAACAAGAAGGAGCTCGACGGTGTGCTCGCGGGCTCCGAGAGCCGGAAGAAGGATCTCGACACCGCGCTCCGGCTGGCCAACGACCTGCTGACCACGAAAAAGTCGGACGTGCATCAGATCAACCTGGGGTTCGAGATCGCGGAGCTGAGCACCGCGAGCTGGCGCAGCGCGGAGAGTACCGGCGCGCTCGGGCACATGGAATACTCGGATGTACGGGAGTACTCGACGCTCTATGAGATTCAGGAACTCCTTGCTCAACAGCAGCGTCGCGGAATAGAAAGCGTCGCTGCCGCGAGCGCGATTTTTACAGATAACCGCGATCCGCACCAGGCGCCGGCCGGCGACCTGGAGTTGTTTCGTCAGCAAGTGCTCGGGATGCGCGCCAATCTGCAGATCCAGGAGCAGATCGGCCGCCGGCTGAGCGCGGCCTATCAGGAACTGCTGGACAGATAGGGCCGCACGCTGCCGGCCCGTCCTCGTAACGGTTGCCTCCCATGCAGGATTTGACGACCGGGTCGATTCCCAAACACCTCCTGAAGACGACCGGCTTCATGCTGGTGACCATGGTGTTTCAGACCCTCTACTTCCTGGTCGATCTCTATTGGGTTGGGCGTCTGGGCAAGGAGGCGGTTGCCGGGGTGGCGATCGCTGGCAACCTGACGTTCATCGTCCTCGCCATCACGCAGATGCTGGGCGTTGGCGTCACCACGCTGGTGTCGCACGCCGCGGGCCAGAGGGACCAGGCGCGGGCGCGGCTGGTCTTCAATCAATCGCTGATCTTGTCGGTGCTGGTCGGCGTTGCCTTCTGCGCGTTTGCGCTGGCGGTGCGCGTCCAGTATGCCAACGCGCTCGGCGCCGACCGGACGACCGCCGCGCTCGCCGCGGACTATCTGCTCTGGTTCATCCCCGCCATGGCGCTGCAGTTCGGCATGGTCAGCATGGCGGCCGCGCTGCGCGGGACGGGGAACTTCAAGCCCGGCATGGTCGTGCAGACAGCGACCGTGATCCTGAACATCGTACTGGCGCCGTTTCTGATATTTGGATGGGGTACCGGCCGGGCCCTCGGCGTGGCCGGTGCGGCGATCGCGTCGCTCGTCGCCGTGGCCGTCGGCTCGGTGTGGCTGTCGTTCTACTTCGTGGGGAAAACGTCGTACCTGACGTTCGTGCGCGCCGACTGGAAGCCGCAGATCGCGCTGTGGAGGAAGATGCTCGGCATCGGGCTCCCCGCCGGAGCGGAGTTCGCACTCGTAGGGGTGTATCTCTTCGTCGTCTATATCATCAGCCGGCCGTTCGGTGCGGCGGCGCAGGCCGGTTTCGGGATCGGCATGCGGATCATCCAGGCCGGATTCATGCCGGTCGTCGCGCTGGGCTTTGCCGTGGCTCCGGTCGCCGGACAGAATTTCGGCGCGAGACACCCGCAGCGCGTGCGCGACACGTTCCAGTCGGCGGCCTTGATGGCGGCGGGTGCGATGGTGCTGTGGAGCGTCGTCTGCATGGTGGCCGGCGAATCGATGATTCGCGTGTTCTCGGACGATCCGCAGGTCGTCGCCATCGGTGACGAGTATCTGCACATCGTGGCGTGGACGTTTGCCGCATCTGGCGTGATCTTCGTCGGGTCGAGCATGTTTCAGGCGATGGGCAACACGCTTCCCGCCCTCGTCGGCTCGATCGTCCGCATCATCGTCGCCACGATTCCCGCATTCCTCCTGTCGCGGCTGCCCGGGTTCGCGCTCCATTGGATCTGGTATCTGTCCGTCGTTGCCATTACCGTGCAGCTTTTCGTCAACCTCTTGATGCTGAGGCGTGAGTTCAACCTGCGCCTGAACTTCGCGACCGTCCCGATCCAGCCCCAGCCCGGCATGCAGGCGTAGCGCAGGTCTTTAGATGCATCGGCCGGGTCCTTTCGGACTCGGCATCATGGGCGGGTCCAAAGGACCCGCCCTACGTAGTCATGCTGGACAGGCGGAGGAATTGCCGCACGCGCGCGAGGAAGGTATGCGGCGCCTCGGCAGCCGCGTGCCGCGACGCCCTGGTGGTGCGGTGGCTTTCGAGCTCGGCGCGCCGCGCCGTCACCGCCGACGTGATCCGCTCGACCAGCGCCGGATCGGGGAGGACCACGCGGCGGAAGGCGTCCGCCCGAATCTCGAGGAGCTCGCAGTCGGTGGCGGCGGTGACGGTGGCGCTTCGCGGATCGCCGGTGAGCAGTGACATCTCACCAAAAAAACCGCCCGGCTGGATCCTGGCGACTTCGCCGTCCGTTTCGAGGAGCGTCACGATCGCCTCGCCGCTCGACATCACGAACATCGAGCTCCCGGCGTCGCCCTGGCGGACGATGACTTCGCCGGCGGCGTACAGCGCCAGGCGCGAGGCCCCCACCAGCTCGACGCGCTGCTCGTCGCTGAGCGACGCGAAGATCTCGACCGCGGCGAGCGCCCGCGCCGAACCGTCGCCCGTCCCGGCCGCAGCAGGACTCCTGCTCGATCTGCACCTGGATCGGATACGGGATGTTGATCCCCAGCCGCCGGAATGCGTAGTAGATCTGCGATCGAATTCCATCCCGGATGCGTTCGTCGGCGGCGAAATCGGTCGTCCACACGCGCACGCGGTAGACGATCGCCGACGCGCCGAAATCGGCCACGATGATCTCGGGCTCTCGAGCCCGGACGATGAGCGATTCGTCGCGAATCGCTTCGCGGATCGCCGCTTTCACCTCGTTCGGCGGCGTCTCGTAGCCGGCGCCGACCTCGAGCTCCACGCGGGTTTCGAGCGTCGGTTCCGAGTAGTTGGTGATCGTGTCGCGCGCCAGCACGCTGTTGGGCACGATGACGAAATTGCCGGCCTTGGTGCGGATTTTCGTCGCCCGCCAGGTGATCTCGCTGACGAGGCCGTTCTGGCCGCCAATCGTCACCCAGTGGCCGATGCGGAACGGCTTCTCGATCTGGATCGCCAGGCCCGCAAACAGATTACTCAACGTCTCCTGAAGGGCCAATCCGAGAATCACCGCCCCGACCGCGGTCGTTGCCAGGATCCGCTCCCGGAGGACCAGCGTCGCGGCGATCGCAAAGAGCGCAATGACGATGGCGTCCTGAACGATTCGGGGGAACTGGTCGGGGATGCGATCGACGCGCCAGGGATTGATGAGCAGCGCGACGAACAGGCTGACGACGCCAAACGCGAGCAGGAGCGGATGGACGATGCCGACCTGCCGGACGATGTCCGGGGGAAGCGGCGCGTAGCGCAGCATCGCCGCTACCCCCGCATGGGCCGCGAACAGCCAGCAGGAAATGAGCAGCTTGCTGCGGATGTAGCGGTTGACGCTCGCGGCTCTGAGCGCGAGCGTCAGCAGCAGGAGCGTGATGCCGACGATGAGCTGGGCCATTCGTGGAGCACGCAATGATAGCGCTGCTCGCCGGGGGCCAAACTGTGCAGAGTAGGGCGGGTCCTATTGGACCCGCCGGTGAAGCCGGGTCCGATAGGACCCGGCCTACGTGTCCGATAGATCCGATAATGAAGTCGCTAGAATGATCTCGTCGCTGAGCGACATCCCGCTGTTTGCCGGCCTCTCGCCCGCAGCGTGCGCCGAGTTCGAGCAGCGCATGAAGCGCTGCGACTTCACGCCGCAATCGACCATCGTCCGTGAAGGGGGCGCGGGCGACGCCGCGTTCGTCATCCTCGAGGGCCTCGTGGCCGTGAAGCGCAAGGATCCCGGCTCGGGCATCGAGTTCCTGCTCTCCGAGCTCGGACCGGGGCAGATGTTCGGCGAGATGGCGCTGCTGACGAAGAAGCCGCGCGCCGCCTCGGTGGTTGCGGTGGCCGCGACCACCTGCGCGATGCTGTCGCGCGAGGACTTCGAGCGCGTCATGCGCGAGCATCCGGGCGTGGCGCTTGGCGTGGCCGCTGCCTTCGCCGAGCGTCTCGACCGCGCGAACGAGCGTGCCGGCGTCGACTACGTGAACCTGGCGCGTGTCCAGGTCGACCCGAGGGTCCTCTCGCTGCTGCCGCAGTCGCTCGTCAGCCAGCACAAGGCTGTCCCGATCGCCTTCTGCAACAACCGGTTGACCCTGGCGATCACCAACCCGAACAACATCGTCGCGTTCGACGACGTCCGCCGGATTCTGAAGGGCGTGCTGATCGAGCCCGTCGTCGTGACCGAAGACGATCTGCGCCGCTTCATGGCGACGACCTACGCGCAGCTGGTGGCGAAGGCAGAACCCGTGGTGCCCAGGCCGTCAGGAAGGCCGTCCCAGCCGCCGGCCCCCGGCGGTCCCGGTACTCCTGGTGGTCTCATCGCGAACGCGACCACGGCCGCGATGGTCGATCTGCTGCAGTCCGATCTGGTGCGCGAGCTGCAGCTCGCCGCCGACACCGACGCGAGCGCGGCCGAAACGAAGCAGGACCTGATGAGCGCGTCGGAAGACGCGCCGATCATCCGCCTGGCCAATTCCGTTCTGGGCCTCGCGATCAAACAGGGCGCCAGCGATATCCACATCGAGCCGATGGAGAACGACGTCACCGTCAGGTTCCGTATCGATGGCGTGCTCCAGGTGGTGCAGCGCCTGCCGAAGCGGGTGCAGCTCGGCCTCATCTCGCGGCTGAAGATTCTCAGCAAGCTCGACATCTCTGAAAAGCGACTGCCGCAGGACGGCCGCATCAGCGTGACGATGGAGGGCAAGCCGATCGACTTTCGCGTGTCGACCGTGCCGGGGAAGTGGGGCGAGAAGGTCGTCATGCGTCTCCTCGACAAATCGAACACGAGCCTCGGCCTCGACAAATTGATCTGGCACGCGCCGTCGCTGGCGCTCGTGCGCGAGATGATCGCGCAACCCTACGGCATCGTCTACGTCACCGGCCCGACCGGATCGGGGAAGACGACGACGCTGTACTCGGCACTGGCCGAGATCAACGATCCGGGCGTGAACATTTCGACCGCCGAAGACCCGATCGAGTACGACCTGCCGGGCGTCACGCAGATTCAGACCAACGCCGACATCGGCCTGACGTTCGCGGCGGTTCTCCGCGCCTTCCTTCGCCAGGATCCCGATGTGCTTCTGGTGGGCGAGACACGGGACAAGGAGACCGCTCATACGGCGGTCGAGGCCGCGCTCACGGGCCACCTGGTGTTCACGACCCTTCACACGAACAACGCCGCGGTGGCGTTCACGCGCCTGAGCGAGATGGGAATCGAGCCGTTCCTCGTCTCGTCGTCCACCGTCGGCGTCATCGCGCAGCGGCTGGCCCGGCGGCTGTGCCAGGCATGCAGGGAGCCGTACGTGGCCGAACCGGCGACGTGCGCGTTCCTCGGGTTGCCCGAAGGCACCACGGTGTATCGCGCGCACGGCTGTGCGGCGTGCGACGGCAAGGGGCTGAAGGGCCGGGTCGGCATCTACGAAGTGATGAGGATGAACGCCGAGCTCCGCCAGATGGTCGGCCGCGGTGCGCCGGCCGAGGAGATTCACGCCGCGGCGCTCGCCAACGGGATGATCGACCTCAAGCGCTACTCGGCGCTGCTCCTGGCGGGCGGGTTGACGACGGTGGACGAAGTCACCAGCGTGGTCAGCATCGAGGGCTGAACCCCGATATGGATCAGGTATCCGGCGTTCAACGCAGAGCTCGCTGAGCACCAGAGTAGTACCGCACCGCCGGCTTACACACAGAACTCCGCACGACGGGCCACGTGAAGACGGAACACTGACACTCCGTTGCTCCGCATGATGCTTCTCTGGATCTCAGCGGTCTCCGCGTTGTACGTTGTCCTTGATACGGTACTGATTCAGCAAGGACACGGCACCTAGTCGCAGCGGAGCGCGACGACCGGATCGACTTTCATCGCGCGGCGCGCGGGGATGTAACACGCCAGGAGCGCCACGAGCACAAGCAGCGCGGGGACGGCCACAAACGTGGCGGGGTCGGTTGTCGACACCGAGAAAACCAGACTCTGCATCACGCGCGTCAGCCAGAAGGCTCCGCAGACGCCTATCACCGCGCCGGTTGCCGCCAGCGCGATGCCGCGTCCGAGGATCAACCGGAAGATATCGCGCCGATCCGCCCCGAGCGCGAGTCGGACGCCGATCTCGCGCGTACGCTGAGCGACGAGGTAGGCGGTGACGCCGAAGAGACCGATCGCCGCCAGAAGAACCGCGACGCTCGCGAAGGCGACGAGCAAGTACATGTTGAACCTGCGCGGCGCGAAGGAGTCCGCCATCAGTTCGCTGAGCGGCTGTGCATCGTAGAGAGGCACCGTGGGATCGAGGCGATGGATGATATCGCGCACCGCGGTGACATGCGAGGCGGGCTCCAGAGAGCTCCGCCAGACGATTCTCATCGGAGCGCGTACACCAACCTCGGCGGCCGAGTAATACACCGTCGCTTGCGGCTCCGCATCGAGCCCCGCATGGCGCACATCGCCCGCCACGCCGACAATCGTCCGGGCACGGTGTCCGAAAGTGTCAAAAGCAACGTTTCCGAAAGTGCTCAAAATGACGGTCTGCCCGATCGGGTCTTGATTCGGCCAGTACTCCCGCGCCATCGTCTCGCTGATGATGGTTGTCGGCACCTGATTCTCGCGATCGCCCCACGAGAAGTCTCTCCCGCGCAGGGGAATACCCATCGCGGCGAAGTAGCCCGGGCTCACCAGACGCCAGCCCGCCGAGGCCTGCCGATCGGCTTCCGCACCAGGGACCTGAACCTCGGTACTGAAGTTGCCACCGGCCAGTGGAATGCTGCTCGTCGCTGCCGCCGAGGCGATGCCGGGCAGCGCCTGTACCTCGGCCAGAAGCCGTTGGAAGAAGGCCCCCCTTGCCGCGATCGGATAGGTCGCCCCGGGCAGGGCCACGCGTGCCGTCATCAACGGCGACGCATTGAATCCAGGATCGACCTGCTGCAGGCGCCACACGCTGCGCAGCAGCAATCCCGCGCCAATCAGGAGCATCACCGACAGCGCGACTTCGAGCACCGTCAGGGCGGAACGCATCCGCTGGCGGCCCACGCCGCCGCTCGATCCACGCGTGGCGTCCTGCAGCGTCGCGGCTGGATCCTGCCGCGACACCTGCATCGCGGGCGCCATGCCGAAGACGAACGCGGTCGTCACCGATACCGCGAGCGCGAACAGGAACACGGTGAGATCGAACGAGGTCTCGTCCAGACGCGGTACGCCTGTCGGTCCATACGCGACGAGCAGTCGTGTGGCAGCGGCGCCGCCTGCGAGACCGACGACGCCCGCTACGAGCGAGAGAAGCAGCGATTCGGTCAATAGTTGCCGGATGATGCGCCGGCGCGCCGCGCCAAGCGCGACGCGAATCGAAAATTCCTTCTCTCGTGTCGCGGCCCGTGCCAGCAGGAGATTGGCGACGTTCGCACAGGCGATGAGCAGCAGCACGGCGATGGCGCCGAGCAGGAGCATGAGGGAGCCGCGAACCGTCTCCGGGATGAGCCAGTCGTAAAACGACGTCAACCGCACGGACCAGCCTTTGTCGGACTCTGGATACTGCCCGGCAAGCGCCGCCGCGATGCCGGCGAGCTCGTTGTGCGCGCGCTCGATCGTCACGCCTTCTGCGAGGCGGCCGATCACCTGCAGCTGACGATCCCCGCGCGAAGCAGCGGGGTCGGGGGCCAGCGGGACCAGCACGTCCACCGTTTCGAGTGCCCCAACGAAATGATCGCGGGAGGACGCCGACGACGGTGTACTCGACGCCATCGAGGGCAATCTGACGGCCAAGAATCGAGCGATCCGACGCAAAGCGCCGTTGCCAGAAGCCGTCGCTCAGGATGGTCACTCGCACGTTCCCGCCGGGTCGATCTTCATCCGGCAGAAAGTTTCGGCCGAGTGCAGGGAACACATTCAGCACGGACAGGAACCCCGCCGTCACTCGTTCACCGTTGACAATCTCCGCGCCCTCGCTGGATGTCACGGTGAAGGTCGTCGTCCCGAGGTGGCGGCAAGCGCGCTGAATGCCCTCGATCGCGCATGCCAGTCGAGAAAGTTCGGTTGGGAGTTTGCATAGGTCAGCCGGCCCAGCTCGGGATTGCTTTCCCAGACGCGAACGAGCCGCTCGGCGCCGCTATACGGGAGCGGCCGAAGCATCACGGCATGCACGACGGAAAAGATGGTCGTGCTGGCGCCGACGCCGAGCGCCAGCGTCAGGATCGCCGCGGTCGCGAAACCGCTGTTCTTCCGCAGCGAGCGGGCCGCGTAGCGGAGATCTTGAAGGAGCCCTCGAGCCATCCGATGGTGTTCAGCTGATAGATCTCCTCGCGCACCAGCGTCAGATTGCCGACTTGTCGCCTGGCCGCCAGCCGCGCCTCGTCCGGCGCCATCCCGGAGCGGATGTACCGATCGGTCAGCAGCTCGGCGTGCGCTTCGAGCTCTGAGCGCCGCTTCGTCGTCGACGACGCGACCCGCCCAGTGTCGAACGGAGACGCGAGCCAAGCGCGAGCAGTCTCGACCACATATCAGGGCTGCTCGGCGGTACCAAGGAGGCGTCCGATGACGCCGGCAATCCGTTCCCAGTTCTCGGTTTCCATCGTCAGCTGCTGACGGCCCGTCCTGGTGATCGTGTAGAACCTGGCCTTCCGGTTGTTGTCCGACGTGCCCCAGCTCGCCGAAATCCATCGCCGCTGCCGCAGACGCATCAGCGACGCATAGACCGTCCCTTCGTTCAGCTTCAGGACGGCGTCGCTGATCTGCTCGATTCGACGCGCGATCCCGTAGCCGTGCTGGGGGCCGATGCTCTCGAGCGTCTTCAGGATCATCAGATCGAGGGTCCCCTGCAGCACATCCGTCCGGGCGGGCGCTCGCGTCTCTCCTTTGGCCACGACATAGGAGTAGCACATCGACCTTTGGGATGTCAAAAGGAAGCGTGGACTGGCGCGGCCATCAACCTGGCATCATCAGCCGGATTCGCTCGGTCATCTCTGCTGCGAAGAGTCCGAACGCGCCACTCCAGAGGCTGACACCGAACGCGAGAAACACGACCAGCGTCGACACACGAGGGCTCACAAAAGTGACGTGGACACAATAGTCGGATCGCTTCAGCTTTAGCCAGACCCGCCGTGCGCGGACAACGAAGTATCCGTTTCGCCAATATCAAGGAGACGCCGAGTATTCAACAATGCTCCTGGCAGGAGGCTTGACGACGGTGGACGAGGTCACGAGCGTCGTCAGTTTCGAAGGCTGAAGTTCAGAACCTGGAGAGTGTCAGGCTGAGAGCCTTCGACTCGCCGGGCGCAAGCGTCACGGGCAGCGCGAGCGCTTTCACGCGATCGAGCCACTCTGGATCGCCCCACTGTTCTTTCTCCAGCCCTGCGACCGCGACAAAAGAGTATCGACCGGGCCGTACTCCCACGAAGGTGAACCGGCCTTGGGAGTTCACAGCCGGGAAGACCGGTCGTCCGCTCAATTGAGACTCTTCCGGGAAGATGACGACCATGTAGTCCTTCACGGGGTTGTTTCCACTGTCCACGGCCACGCCAGTCACGGTGAAAAAGTCCAGCTTGAGGGTGTGCGCTATCACGTGGTGCCGCTCGGGCATGTCGGCCGCGTACAGCCCGAACGCACCGCTCCAGAGACTGAGGCCGATCGCAAGGAACGCAGTCAGGCTGGCTATTTGTTTCCAGAGCCGCCGCGTACCGTCTTCGGCCGACTGATGGTTCGTCATCGCGTACCGCAGCAGCATTCCAAGCGCCCCGGCGTACATCACGATCGCGAGGACGTCCAGCAACGCCATGGAGAGGAGTCCACTTACGCCGAAGATCCCCGGCTGGCCATACATCCAGGACCGCGGCCCCCATCCCTGCGACAGCCACCAGTACCAACGGGCGGCGTAGACGATCGTGAATGCCACCATCACGAGCACTGCCGGTACGGCGATCAGCAAGGCACGCAGCCCGTTGGAGCTCACGGACGAGACGTACAAACTGGTGACAACGACCGGAATGACCGCCCACCCGATGAGTGCCGACGCCAGCGGACCCAGGCCCATCTCCTGGGACGCACTGATAGAAAGGAGCAGTGCGGGCAGTCCGAGGGTCATGGTCAACGCGACACCGACCGCGACGGCCGTTTTCAGCACCCACTGCTTCCAGCCGGCCATCGGGAGCAGCAGCTGCCACTCGAGAGTTCCCAGCTTTCTTTCCTCTGCGCTGGCCAGCGATCCGGCCAGAAGAGGGATCGCTCCGGAGTGGAAGACGGTGAGCATGAACATCAGCGTGGTCCTCGACGCTGGAGCGAAGGGCCCGAACGCCAACAGGGCGACCCAGCCGACGACGTACAGCGCGGAAACGGCGAAGGTGAGCTGCTGCAGGCGGAGCTCCTTCTTGACGAGCAGCCACGTCGCAGGTCGCCTGGTGGAGGCTGGCGGCGCCGCGGGCATGGCCCTGGCCCGCCCGGACAGCCCAGGCACCCACGCGGGGAGGGTCAGCTCCATACCGCGGCTTTCGATCGCTTCGAGCCGTACGAACATCCACCAGTTCGCAACTGCCGCCATCGCACAGACGATCACCATGCCGCGCCAGAAGATGCCGAGCGCGAGCTCGCGAGCTTCGACCGTGGTCGCGACCTCGCCCCCGTACGCCATCGCAGCCGTGAGATCGCTCGCCAGCCACACCGCCGCCGGGATCGCCAGCGCGAACACCACGCCCGCCAGGGCATTGCGGCACGCCATCGTGAGAAAGGGGGCGACGAACAGGCCGCACAACAGCGGAAGTCCCAAGGCCACCGCCCAGGAGGTCCTCGCCGCGCGAGCGCCGAGGCCCCATCGAACATCCGGGTCGAACAGCGCGAGCCACGCCACCCCGCACAGTGCCAGCAGCATCAGCGCCAGCACGCCCATCTTCTCGAGAAGCAGCCGGTGCCGGCTGGCCGGTTGGGACAGCAGCAGCGTCAACGTCCTGCAGTTGTACTCGTGTCCCAAGGAAAGCCCGCCGAGAGCGACCGCTCCGATGAAGTACGCGAACAGTCCTAGCAACTGGACGCGGCCGCCGAGGCCGGCGGCGACTGCCATCGCGGCGAGACAGGCCAGCCATGCGGGCGACAGCCCGCGGATTTCCTTCCAGAAGCGGATCGGGAGCAGCGAGCCCACCGTCACGAGACCACCCCCGCGGATCCTTCCGGCGCATCCGGTTGAAGCGTCGTGACGAAGATCTCTTCGAGCGTCAGTGCCTCCGTCGTCAGCGCTTCCGGCGACAGCAGCTGCAGGCGCTCGAGCACGGCGGCGGCGTTGCCGTTGACCAGGATCTCGACCTCGCGGCCCCGCCGGCTGAGCAGGCGCGCGCCCCGAGATCGAGCGCGACCGGCACCGTGGGGAAGCGCGCGTAGATTTTCTGGTACTGCTCGCGGGCGGCATCCGCGTTCATTGTCAGCACCGCGCGGCCGCGATCGATGATCGTGAACTCGTCGATCAATCCCTCGAACTCGGCGATGAGATGGGTAGAGACGAACACCGTCCGTCTTCCCGGATCTCCATCCTGATACGCGCCAATCACCGTCTTGATGAATTCGCGCCGGACGATCGGATCGAGGCCGGACGTCGGCTCGTCCAGGACGAGCAACTCGGGCTCGGGGCAGATGGCGGTGACGAGGGCGAGCTGCGTGCGCTGGCCTTTCGACAGATGACCCGTCTTCTGACGGACGTCGAGCCTGAACTGATCGACGAGCGTCCCTTCGGTCTTCCGATTCCACCGTGACCGAAAGGCCGCGAAGTAGTCGAGGGTGTCCCGCACCGTCATCCACGGATAGAACGCCACGTGGTCGGGCACATAGGCGAGCCGCGACTTGACGGCGACTTCGTCCCGCGCCGGGTCGAGCCCGAAGAGCCTCACGCCGCCACTGGTCGGACGCAGCAGGTTCAGCAGACACTTGATGGTGGTGGTCTTGCCGGCTCCGTTGCGGCCGAAAAAGCCGTAGCAGCGTCCGGGCTCGACGCGGAGCGACAGGCCGTCCACGGCGTCGTGGCGTCCATACCTGCGGATCAGCCTGTCGATCGCGATCGCGGAGCCAGCCGTCGAAGTTCATGGTGTTCATATGCTTCCTGCTTTCACCGTCCGGGCGCGTTTTTCCTGAAACGACTCGAAGCGCTGGTCGGCGATCCGGAGAAACTCGGCCTTGGTCACCTGCAGGTGATGGGCCTGAACGACGGCCTGATCGATCTCTTCGGTCAGGAGCTTGAGGCGGACTTCTTTCCGGTACGGCGACTGGTTGGCCCGGACGAAGCACCCTTTCCCGGCGATGGTCTCGATGACACCCTGGCTCTCGAGCTCCGCGTATGCCTTGGCCACGGTGTTCCGGTTGACGCGCAGCTCTTCGGCGAGCGGACGGATTGAGGGCAGCGGGTCGCCCGTCCTGATCGCCCCGGCTGCGGCCGCGGAGCCGCACCTGGTCGACGATCTGCAGGTAGACGGGCTTGCCGGACTTGAAGTTGAGTTTGATCTGCACGTGCTACTGTCATAGGACACTATGACAGTATGGCCGGCGTGTCAACAGTATTCGGCCGTCGCTGGCTGGGCCTTGGTGCTTTGTGCAGGGTCCCTGGTCCGTACTTGGTCCTTGGTCGTGCTCGGTCCTTGGCCCTTGGTGGTACTCATCCCCGCCGCGGGCGCCAGACCTTGCTGCGACCAGGCACCAAGGACGAGGGACGGCCAGGGACGAAGGACGAGGCGGAGGGACGAAGGACGGACCAGGAACCAGGTCCGAAGGACCAAGGACCAGACCTAGCGCCGCAGGAGGTAGTCGCCCAGGAAGATGTAAATGGCGTAGACGGTCCCCTCGCCAATCAGCACGCCGATCAGGACCTTCTTGAAGTTGATCCTCAGCGACCCGCACACGTAGCAGATCAGGTCGGTTGGCAGCACGAGAATGAAACTCCAGCCAATGATGATCGGCAACTGCCGTCGCTGCAGCAGGCTCTTGAGCCTGTGAATCCGGGCCGGATACTTGCGCTCGAAGACCTCGTCAAAGTGCAGAGCCTCCGCAAACCAGTAGCAGATGGAGGATGAAGCCGCGATGCCGGGCAGCGTGAGTGCCAGCAGCACCCCCGGCTGGAAGAATGGCATCGCCAGCAGGAGCAGGAAGGTCGCGGGGACGAGCGTGAACCCCCTGAGGCTGCCGAGCGCCAGGTAGATGCCGGCGGCCACCAGGGAAGAGGCGGACATCGCGCCTTGAATCTCGGTCTGCACGAAATCTCTCTGGAAGAAATAGAGGTAGAGCGCCCCCGCGACAACAGGGAACCAGATCGCCAGGAGCAGATACCGGAGCGTGAAGAGGCCGAGAGGGGCCGAGGGCAATGGAATCTCAAAAGCAAGGACGAGGTCGCTGTAACTGCGGTTCCACGCCTACGCACCGAACTGTCGAAGGTGATGGTCCATGTGAAGGTAGGCCCAGCGGAGCCACGCGGCCTGCGTCATCCTGCCGAAAATCGGATGCGATTGTCCTTCGAGGTTTCGTTCGCGCGAGAGGAATAGCTCCACCAGCGCCTCGAGCTCGGCAACGTCCGCGGCGAAGTCCGCGGGCCTCGTCCCGTCCACTTCCTGATCGAGCTCCGGCGTCGTCCTGAGGATTCCCGTCGGCCAACGCAGCGGAAGGTACAGAGCGACCCACTTGACGATCGTGCGCTGAAGCATCCCGCTGGCCTGGCCCCCCGCCTTCTGCCCGCACACCATCCGAAACGAGTCGCTCAAGTGGCAGACCATCTGATGCGCCGACATCCGTCCCCATCGGCGGACGCTCTCTGGGCGCACCGCTCTCAACCTGTGAAGAATCTCCGCTTTGTCCCCGTGCCGGGCCAGTGTCTTCATACCGCCTCGCGCGGAGGCACCTTTCGCGGTGCTCACCAGCCGAGGAGCCGTTCCCCGCCGGCCTCGCGGAACGCCGCCAGCGCATCGCGGCGGCCGGCTTCTGCTTGCGCGAGAAGAGCCTGAAATGCGGGATCGCTCCGCATCGCGTCGAACTGGCGGCTGCCGGCGAGCGTCGGGGCCACTGAGTAGCCCTTGGCGACCGCCTGCCGAAGCTGGTCGAGCCCCCTGACGTGCTCGCCGACATCGCAGAGGAGCCATCCCTCCTGGAAGATCGCCTCCGGGTCGTCCTGTATCTTCAACGGGTTGAGGGCGGCGATCCCGGTAATCATGTCCGCCGCACGGCGGTCGAGCCAGGCCATCAGGTGCCCGGTCCACGACAGAAACGCTGGAAGGCGCGACATCTGCATCATCCGGAGCAGCTCCGCACGGGCCTCGTCGCGGCGCCCGGCCAGTCCGAGGGCAATGACCCTGATGCCGGGGTCTGCGCCCGCGACAACCTTCATCGGCTCCACGGCCAGGAGTCGATCGATGTCCCCCATCATCAGCAGCGTCTGTTCGACTCCCGTCGGAACGTTCGGATCGAGCCGGCGCGCTTCCGCATGCGCCGCGATCGACTCTTCGTAGAGTCCGCAATAGCGGCACGCGTGGACGAGGCCCGCAAACAGCTCCGGATCGTTTCCGTGACGGGTGGCCTCGCCCGCCAGGCGCACGAGCGCCCGCGGCGCCTGGCCGATGTCGGCCTCGAGGTTTGCGTAGAACTTGTGGGCCACCGAGAGGCGCGGGTTCAGCTCGAGCGCGCGGCGAAACGCATCCTCGGCGCGCTCTTCGCTATCCGAAGTGCCGTCGATGTACTTGCCGATCACGCGATGGCATCGGCCCAGGTGAGCCCAGGCGGGAGCGAAGGCTGGATCCAGATCCACGGAGCGCTGATACAGGTCGCGCGCCTGCGGCAGTCCCTCGTAGGTGCGCGCAAGCTCGTTCGCGCGAAGGTAGAGCTCGTACGCGCGGGCACTGTGTGGCGCGTCCGGCGCCGGAGACGGTACCGCTCCGGCCAGTGGAAGCGAAAGCGCTTCCACGACGCGCCGGGCGATGTCGTCCTGCAACTTGAAAAGGTCGCCGAGCGATGACTGCACCGTCTGTGACGTGATCAGCGTGCCGCCCGGAGCCTCGACGAGTTGCGCCACCGCCCGCAGCTGGTCGCCCGATCGGAGCAACGTCCCCATCACCACCCGGTCGACATCGGCCGCCGCGGCGACAGCCTTCAGATCCGGTGCGTCTCCGGCAAAGCGGGCGGCCGTGGCGCTCGAGCGCACGATCAGCGACCCGAAACCCGATAACGACGTCGAGATGGCATCCGGCAGGCTGAAGGCCAGAAAGTCCGTCTCGGGATCGGGACGCAGGACGCGGAACGGCAGCACCACGAGCCGTGTGAGCGCATGGGCCAGGACCGGCGTCTCATCGCTGTCGACACCGCGAACGGCGCGGAGCTCCTCGGCCATCGAATCGGCCGAAGCCGGTCGTTCCGCGGGCTGCTTGGCCAGCGCCCGCCGGATCACGCGGTCCACGGCGGCCACCACAGGCGAGCCAGTGAGGGCCGGCGGCTGTTCGTGGAGCGTCGCGTGCAGCACCTCGACGACGGTGCGGCCTCCGAAGGCCGGGCGGCCGGCGAGCATCTCGAAGAGGATGGCGCCCGCCGCGAACAGATCGCTGCGTGCGTCCACGGCCTCGCCGACGACCTGTTCGGGCGCCATGTAGCGCGGAGTGCCCATCACGATCCCGGGTCGCGTCAGCCCCTCGGCCGAGACGAGCGACGGCTCCAGCTGGGGCCGCGCAAGGCCGAAGTCGAGCAGCTTCACGCCGTGCGGGGTGAGGAACACGTTGGATGGCTTGAGATCGCGATGGACGATCCCGCGCGCGTGCAGCGCCGAAAGCGCAGCCAGTATGCCAAGGCCGACAGGCACCGTCTCCGAAACGCTCAGCGGCCCCCGCCGCAGGCGCTCGGCAAGCGCCTCGCCCTCGAGGAGCTCCATGGCAATGAACAGCTGTCCATCGTCTTCGCCGATCTCGTAGATCTGGCAGACGTTCGGATGATTGACGCTCGCGGCCGCGCGGGCTTCCCGCCAGAACCGCCGTCGAGCCGTCTCGTCGCCGCCCGGAGACAGCATCGTCGTCATCGTTGACATCGTCTTCAGGGCGACGATTCGCTCCAGACGCTCGTCGCGCGCCGCATACACGACTCCCATTCCGCCCTCGCCAACCTTGCGGGCAATGGCATAGTGTCCGATGCGAGCGGGCAAGCCCTCTTGAATGGGAGCGCTCGCGAAGCTCGAAGGAGAATCCGGGGACGGCGTGGCTCCTGTCAGCCAGTCGTAAAGGGCGCGCAGCCGTCCCCGGGGCGTGCTGTCAGCCGGCTTGTCCGCCACGGGCAGTTCGATCATACTGCCGGGTCGGCACACGCCGCCGACGCTGCCTGGTTTGAACCGCATGCATGCCAATCGTTTTCGTTTGCGCCCCGGCGAGAAGCTCGACCTGGGCCGCCGCGATCCCGCCGATTCCAGACCGTTCAAGGACAGGCAGCCTGCAATCGCAAGGCTCGACGCAGCTCTCGAGCGGCTCGCTGCGCTGCAGGAAAAGCTCTACGCCCAGGATCGCTGGGCGCTTCTCCTCATCTTCCAGGCGATGGACGCTGCCGGCAAGGACAGCCTCGTCAAGCACGTCATGAGCGGATTGAATCCGATGGGCACGCAAGTCTTCTCGTTCAAGCAACCATCGGACGAAGAGCTCGACCACGACTACCTCTGGCGCTCGGTGAAGGCGTTACCGGAGCGAGGCCGGATCGGGATCTTCAACCGCTCCTACTACGAGGAAGTGCTCGTCGTCCGAGTCCACTCCGAGATTCTCGAAGGCCAGAAGCTGCCGCCGTCGCTCGTGACGCGTGACTTGTGGAAAGAACGCTACGAAGACATCAACGCTTTCGAACGGCATCTGTCTCGCAACGGTACGCTCATCAGAAAATTCTTCTTGCACCTGTCGAAGGATGAACAGCGCCGGCGGTTCCTGGAACGGCTGGACGAACCGTCGAAGAACTGGAAATTCTCGGCGGCCGATCTGGAAAAGCGCGACCGGTGGGACGACTACATGCGCGCCTACGAGCAGGCGATCTCGGGAACGAGCACGAAGCACGCGCCGTGGTTCATCGTTCCGGCCGATCGGAAGTGGTTCACGCGCCTTGCGATTGCAGAGCTGGTCGTCGAGGCGCTCGAGAGTCTCGACCTCGCATTCCCGAAGCCCTCGAAAGAGCACCTCAGGGAGTTGGCGGAAGCCCGCAAACGGCTCAGCCGGAACCTTGATCCTGCCAGAACCGTCCGATAAACTGCAGGGTTACTGACACAGATGATTCGGATGGCGAACGGCCGGCTGCTTTTCCGGACCCTAGGTGCCAGGCGGGCTGCGGTTGTCCTGATTCCGCTGCTTTCGCTGACTTTCGCCTGCCGATCAAATCGCGGCCCGGATAGATCCACCGATGCCCGATCCACCGATGCCCGAGCCTCCCAGGACTTCAGGTCCGCTGCCCCGTATCAAGCGGAAGTCGAGGAGGGGCTTGGGGCGGCCGTCGCGATCCTGGTCGACACCTCCGGCTCGATGAAACAGGATGCGCCTGGCGACTCGCGACCCAAGTACGTCGTCGCCCGGGAGGCGCTCGAGACGATGCTCGACGCCACCGATGCGTTCGTCGCAAAGCGGCCGGACTTTCCAATCAAGATTGGCATCTACGGCTTCTCCAGCGACGTCTCGAGGCAGTTGCCGCTCCAGCCCTATAACCGCGAGGCCGTCCGCGCCGCTCTGGCGCGGCTGCCGGTCCAGGCGGCGGCACGGCGATCGGCGAGGCGATGCGCGCCGCGCGGCCCGATCTGTATCGCGCGGGCGTGTTCCGCAAGTACCTGCTGGTCGTCACCGACGGCGAGAACACGGTCGGCCGCAGCCCGGACGACGTGGCGCGCGACATCTTCCGGAAGAGCGGTGGCGCCGTTCAGATCTACTTCGTCGCGTTCGACACGAGCCCCGAGAAGTTCGCGTTCCTGAAAGAGGTCGGCGGCGACGTCATCGGCGCCGGCAGCGGCGCCGAGCTCCGCACTGCGCTCGACGGCATCTACCAGGGCAAGATTCTCGCCGAGGCGATCGACGCTGGCGAGGACGAACCCGTCCGGAAGTGACGGGACGTTCCTGACAAGGAGAGATACGTGATTATTCAGAAGTTCTGGTCGGCATTCGTGGCGCAGATCAACAAGGTCGCCAACATCTTCTGGGAAGCCGACCCCATCGCGCAGATGCAGTACGAGTACGACCGGGCGGTGGAGCAGCTCAAGGAGGGCCGCACGGGCCTCGAGCAGTATCGCGGCCTGGTCGAGCGCGTCACGCGTCAGGTCTCCGCCAACCGATCGCACACGCAGAAGCTCGAGGCCGAGACGAAGGCGTACTTGAGGGCCGGCGATCGCGCGACGGCGGCCAAATTCGCGCTCGAGCTGCAGAAGGCGAAGGACGAGCTCGCGGCCAACGAGCAGCAGCTCCAGATGCACGAGACGGCGTACGGCAACAACCTGAAGAAGATCCAGCACGCCAACGACAAGCTGATCGAGCTGCGCGAGAAGATCCAGAAGTACGACGCCGAGCTGAAGATGAGCGCCGCCGAGGCCGAGATCGCCAAGCTGGCCGAGACCTTCGACATGAACCTGACGACGGACTTCGGCCAGATCGAAGCCGTCATTCAGCAGAAGATCGATCAGAATCGCGGCAAGGTGCGGGTGGCGGCCGACTTGTCCGAGAAGGGCATCGCGGAGATCCAGGCCGAAGAGCGCATGGAGGTGGAGCTGGCCGAGCAGGCGCTCACCGATTTCGAAGTCGAGCTCGGGCTGAAGTCACCCGAGACGACGCCGGTCGCGTCCGGCGGCGAAAGACCTCGGCCCGGCGGCGATGAAGGACGTCAAGGCCGTCGAAAAACAGACGAACTGAGCAGAGGAGTTTGCACATGGCGAACGGACAAAGCCCAAACCAGCGTTCTACGTCGCCGTCCTGCTCGTGGTCGTCGGCCTCGTGGGCCTGGCGATCTGGCGATACAGCGCCATCGCGCCAGGCGGAGGAGGCGACCTGTTCTCGACGGAGGAGCTGAAGCAACTGGGCGGAACGCCGAGCAGCCCGACAGCTCCGGCATCACGACGGTCAAGGAATACAACTACGTTCCGACCGCCAAGCTTCCCGAGGTCAAAGGGATCTCCAGCTACACGCCGATGGCGGATCGCACCGTGCGGTTCGCGATCAACGTCTGGGCCGGCTGGGGGCCGATCATCTACGCCAACAACGGCTTCAAGCCCGGGAAGCTCTGGAAGACGCCTGGCGGCAAGGACTTCAAGCTCGAGCTCGTGCTGATCGACGATCCGATCGCGATGCGCGACGCGTACGCGGCCGGCAACCTTCACGTCGGCTGGGCGACGCTCGACATGGTGCCGCTGTTCCTCGAGGGCCTGCGCAAGGATTCGCGCGTCATGCCGCGCATCTACCAGCAGGTCGACTGGTCGAACGGCGGCGACGGCATCGTCGTCCGCGAGGCGATCAAGACGATGGCCGATCTGCGCGGGAAGACGGTCGTGCTCGCGCAGAACTCGCCGTCGCACTTCTTCGTCCTGAACGCCCTCATCAACGCCGGCGTGCAGCCGGCGGAAGTCCAATTCAAGTTCACGCAGGACGCCTTCCAGGCCGCCGCGGCGTTCAACGCCGACAAGAGCCTGGCCGGTGTCGTGAGCTGGGCGCCCGACATCTACAACCTCGAAAAGGTCAAAGGCAACCGGCTGCTCGTCACGACCGCGACCGCGAACAAGCTGATTGCCGACGTGTGGTTCGCGCGCGCCGACTTCGCCAAGGACAACCCCGACATCATGGAAGGGCTCGTCCGCGGCATCTTCGACGCGATGCAGGACCTGAAGGTGCAGGAGGCGAAGCAGAAGGTCGCCAAGCTGATGGCCACCGGCTATTCGATTCCCGAGACCGATGCGCTCGGGATGCTGGGCGACGCGCACTCGACCAACTACGCCGAGAACCGCGACTTCTTCCTGAACCAGAACAACCCGACCAATTTCGAGCGCACCTGGAATACCGCGTACTTCCTCTACAAGAAGATCAACGCGGTCACCCAGCAGACGCCGTTCGATCAGGTGATGGACTTCTCCGTCATCCAGAAGCTCGGCGCCGAAGCGAAGTACGCGAGCCAGAAGAACGAGTACGACGTCCAGTTCGCTCCGGCGACGCGCCGGCTCGATCCAGGGCGAAAAGGACGAGATTCTTACCCGGACCGTCGTGATCCACTTCTTCCCCAATTCCTGGGACCTCAACAAGAAGATCACCAGAACGGTGGACGGCAAGGAGGTCGAGGAGCTGTACGATCCGAACGTCGGGTTCATCGTCGAGGAGGTCGGCAAGCTGGCCGGCCAGTACGGCGCCGCGCGGATCGTCATCGAGGGGCACACGGACGGGTCGATGAGGACAGCGTGCCGAAGAGCCTCGTCCAGGAGCTGTCGCTGAACCGCGCGAACTCGGTCAAGGAAGCCATCGTCCGGAAGTTCCCGTCGCTTCAGCCGAATCAGTTCATCAGCTCCGGAATGGGCTGGGACAAGCCCGCCGATCCCTCGGATCCGGAGAACCACGCCAAGAACCGGCGCGTGGAGATCAAGGTCTATCCGGCAGAGGCGACGACCGCCAAGTAGATGCCGCGCGAGGCCAGACCGGCGCTCTTTTCGCTTCGTGTCGCCCCGCGCGGGATGGTTCGCCGGCTGCTCGGTGCGGGGACGGTCGCCCTTCTCGTCCTCCTGTGGTGGCTTGCGACGGCCGGCGCCGGTTCGGAGGACCGGTTGATCTCGCCGGTGATCCTGCCGAGCCCGGGCGAGGTGATCGCGAGCTTTCCCAGCCTGCTTGAACGAGCGCGCGCTGCTGCAGAGCATCGCGGCGACGCTGAAGCGGGTGTTGATCGGCTTCGGTCTCGCGGTCCTCGTCGGTGTTCCGCTCGGCATTCTCGCCGGCTCGTGGCGCGCCGTCGAAGCGTCGGGTGCGCCGCTCGCGCTGTTCGGGCGCAACCTGCCGGTGGCCGCGTTGATCCCTCTGACCATCCTGTGGTTCGGCATCGACGAGAGCCAGAAGGTCATGTTCATCTTCATCGCCTGCGTGCCGTTCGTGTATTCGGACGCGGTCCGGGCGATTGCCGGCGTGCACGACCGGTACGTCGAGACCGCGCAGACGCTGGGCGCCTCGCCCCGTCAGATCGTGTCGAAGGTGCTCGTGGCGCTCGCGCTGCCGGACATCTACGACAGCCTGCGGCACCTGTTCGGCATGGCGTTCGGGTACATCATGCTGGCCGAGCTGATCAACGCCGAGCACGGCCTCGGCTATCTGCTGATGACCAGCCAGCGCCGCGGGCTGTCGGAGCACATCATCCTGATCCTCCTGATCATCGGCCTGCTCGCCTACGGCATCGACCGCCTGCTGTTCTGGTTCCAGCGCGGCCTCTTCCCTTACCGCGCCGTCGAGGAATGACCGAGCTCCCCAACATCGTCGAGTTCCGCGGCGTGACGAAGCGCTTCGGGAGCTTCACGGTCATCCGCGACGTGACCTTCGCGGTGGAGGACTGGCCCGATCGCGGCGAGTTCGTCGCCATCCTGGGGCCGTCCGGCTGCGGGAAGTCGACGGTGCTGCGCCTGATCGCGGGCCTGCGGCCGCACTATCCGGCCAGCGAAGGCACGGTGCTCGTTGGTGGGAAGCCCGTCGAATGCCCGGGGTCGGATCGGGGCATGGTCTTTCAGGACTACACCTCGTTCGACAATCGAACCGTCGAAGACAACGTCGCGTTCGGTCTCGAGTGCCGCGGCGTGCCGGCCGGCGAGCGGCGCGAGCACGCGCGCGAGTGGATCGCCAGGGTCGGGCTCGACGTGAACCGGGACGCGCTCAAGTATCCGCACGAGCTGTCGGGCGGGATGCGCCAGCGCGTGGCGATCGCGCGCACGCTGATCCTGTCGCCGCGGATCATCCTGATGGACGAGCCGTTCGGCGCGCTCGACCCGTCCACGCGGCTGCACATGCAGGAGCTGCTGGTCAGCTTGTGGCGCGAGGCGCAGGCGACGGTGTTTTTCGTCACGCATTCGATCGAGGAAGCGGTGTACCTGGGCGATCGCGTGTACGTGTTTTCCCCGTCGCCGGGCACGATCCTCCAGGAGATCAAGGTGCCGCCGCCGGATCGCCCGGCGAAAGAGATGCAGCGCGAGAAGGGGTTCGTCGAGCTCGTGTACGAGATCCGCGACACGATCGACGGGCTGAAAGAGTCCACGCGCAGCGGCGACTGACGTCCATGCCAGCTCAGATCCGCGACAGCCGATCGGCGAATGCGCAACCGGGCGCCAGCCTGACGGACTACCTGAGGGAAGCGTTCTTCTTCAGGTGGAACCTGCTCTTTTTCCTGGGCGGGATGCCGGCGCGGCCCTGGCCCCGATGTCCACGGTCCTGCTGCCGCTCGTGGCGGCCGGCGAGCTGACCTACCTCACCGGGCTTCTCTCGATTCCGCGCTTCCGCGCGGCCATCGACGCGAAGGTCCATGCGGCACGCGGAAACGCGACCGCAGCCTGCCGCGCCCCAGGCCACGCAGGCGCTGGTGACCATGCTGGCGAGCCTTCCGGCGGATGCGCGCCGGCGATTCGAGCGGCTCCACGCGCGCTGCGTGGAGATGCGCGCGATCGCCGTCGGCGTTCGCGGCGCGGCGGCGGACCAGGGCGGCGCCGCGGAGGAGATCCGGACGCCAGGCCTCGATCGTCTGCTGTGGCTCTTTCTCCGGCTGCTCCTCTCGAAGGCTGCGCTCGATCGCTTTCTGACGACGATCGACCAGCCGGAGATCGCCGCGAGGCTCGAACAGCTGCGAAAGGATCTCGGGGCCGCGCAGAGCGCGGCGACGAACGGATCGTCAGGTCGCTGCAGGACAGCATCGCGACGGCCGAGCTGCGCCTCGACAACTTCGAGCGCGCGAAGAAGAACGCGCAGTTCGTCTCCATCGAGCTGGATCGGATCGAGGGAAAGATCCAGACGCTCGCCGAGATGGCGGTCAACCGGCAGGATCCCGACTTCCTGAGCAGCCAGGTCGACTCGGCGGCCGAGAGCATGCGGCAGACCGAGAAGGCGGTCAGCGAGCTGCAGCACCTGACCGGTCTGGCCGAAGAGCTGCACGAGCCGCCGCCGATCCTCGAGTCCGACTTGCGCGAGGTGCTGCGACATGACGCCTGATCCAACTTCCGGCGCTCCAGCGCAGCGCGACAGGGGAGTAGGGGCCCCCGGAGTGATAATGTCCAAGCGCACCGCCGCGGGCGCGCTGACGGAGCTGCCGCGATGGTTCCCGCCCTGGGCCGCCCAGCTCGCCGAGCTGTATTTTTCGGGAACGACGGCGGCGTTCGTCCTGCACGGCAACACCTACGATTACGTGCGCATCGGCGACGGCCAGGACGCGCGGTATGGCGCGCTCGCGGAGTTCCTGGCCGAGCAGCTCTTCGGCCGCTGGTCGCTGGTCCTGCACTACGACCTCGGTCGCGGGCTGCGCGTGCTCGCGGGGCGCGACGAGCAGCGGCTGAAGGAGATGGTGACGCTCGCCAATCGGAAGCTGGGCGATCTCAGCGCCCTCGCGAAGGATCCCGCCGAGACCTTCGCGCTGCTCGATCGGTTCGTGCGCACCAACATCATGGCGTCGGAGGAGGACCGTCTGAGCCTCGCCTTCATCCTGGACCAGGCGTCGTACGTGTTTCCGGCCGGCGAGCCGGGCCGCCTGAGCGCGCAGGCCTCCTCGCAGCTCGTGACGATGCTCAACTGGGCGATGAGCCCGCACGTCAAGCGGCTGAACATGGCGTTCGTGCTGGTGGACGAGAAGCTTGCCGATCTCAGCGATCGGCTCACCGGCAACCCCCACGTCGCGGCCATCGAGGTGCCGCTGCCGGACGAGGCGGAACGCGAGCGTTTCGTCCAGACGACGGTGGACACCGCCGCGCTGTCATCCTTCTCGGACTTCGACGCCGGGACTCTGGCCAGGCTGACCGCGGGCATCTCGCTCACCGATCTCAACGTCCTCATTCAGTCGGCCCGCGAGAGCGGGCGCCGGCTCGACGCCGCCGTGTTCCGCACGCTGAAGAAGCGGCTGATCGAGCGGCAGTGCCGCGGCCTGCTGGAGTTCATCGAGCCGAGGTGGACGCTCGACACCGTCGTCGGCCACGACGCGGCGAAGGCGCGCCTCCGCGAGGACGCCGCGCTGCTGAAGCGCGGCGCGCTCGACAGCCTGCCGATGGGGTATCTGCTCTGCGGCCCGGTCGGGACCGGCAAGTCGTTTCTCGCGCAGTGCGTGAGCGGCGAGATCGGCGTGCCCTGCGTGATGCTCAAGAACTTCCGCTCGAAGTACGTCGGCGAGACGGAGGGCAACCTCGAGCGCGTGCTCTCCGTGCTGCGCGCGATGGGCCCGGTGGTCGTCGTCATCGACGAAGCCGACGCGGCGCTCGGCAGCCGCGAGCAGGAGGGCGATTCCGGCACGTCGAGCCGGGTGTTCGGGATGATTGCGGCGCAGATGGGCGACACGCGGTACCGCGGCCGCATCATCTGGATGCTGCTGACCGCGCGTCCCGATCTGCTGCCGATCGACCTCAAGCGCCAGGGGCGCGCCGAGGTGCACATTCCGCTCTTCTACCCGACCGACGAGGACGAGATCCGCCAGATGTTCGTGATCCTGGCGAAGAAGCTCGGGTCGCAGGTTGTCGGTCGACGACGTGCCGCCGATTCCGCAGCGCGGGCACCTGTCCGGCGCCGACATCGAGGGCATCGTCGGGCGGGCCTGGCGGAAGTCGCTCCTGGCCGGGCACGATCACGTGACGCGCGAGGCGCTCGCCGAGGTCGTGTCGCAGTTCATGCCGTCGACGCAAGGGCTCGAGCGCGAGCTGCAGGAGACGGCGGCGATCATCGAGTGCACCGATCGGCAGTTCCTGCCCGCCGACGTGCTCAAGAAGATGGACTCCGATGGCGGACGCGCCAAGCTGCAGGCGCGGCTCACCGCGCTCAAGCAGATCGTGAAGGAGTTGTAGAATCGAACCATCGTGGAGTCCGCTCAGGCAGACGATCCCGACCTTCCGCAGACTGGAGGAAACCATGGCCCGTACGAGCTGGTTCGACGAGGATGCGGATCAACCCGCGGTACTTCGAACAGGTCGAGAAGCTGGAGTCGTTTACCAGCGCGCTCGCCGACGGCGTTGTCGAGAAGAAGGAGCTCGACAGCGCAGGAGCGGCGTCTTGCCGCGGCGATGAAAGGGCTCGAGGCCGAGTTGACCGACGAGCTGCACGCGAAGGTCACGACCGTGCTGGTGGAGCTGACCGCGTACAACGTGATGCGGCTGCTCCACGAGCTCAAGGCCGAGCATGCGCGAATCGGCTTTGCCGGATGAATGTCGGTGGGAATGGCGATAATATCGCTCCAAGCTCCGTGAGATCTCAGGAGAGTTGCCGGCCGTGGCTCGCGTGCTTCGCTTTCCTGCTGCTCATCACCGCAGGCGGAGCAGCCGTCACCGCCGTCGCTCCGGCTCGATACGTCCGCTTCGACGAAGTGCGGCCGATTCTCATCGAGCTTGCCGGCGCGCTGCCGCCGGAGCTCGCTGGCCTCACCGAGGCGCAGCTCGAGGCCCAGTGGCCGGCCTGGATCGCGCGGCACGACCGCGACGTCCGCGCGCGCCTCGAGCAGGGTGACGAGGACACGATCGTCAACTGGCTCCTGTTCGGCACTTCGTTCACCAAGCAGCCTCGCGCGGTGATGGGTGCGGTCGAAGCCAACGCCGCGGATCAGCAGGCGGTCCTGCGCCGGACGGTGGAGCTGATCGGCGCGCGCCTCGACGATCTCATCACGGCGCTGGCCACGCCGGGGACCGACGAGCGCCGGCTGTTCGCGCGCCGCTTTCTCGAGCAGCAGGGATTCCGGTTCGAGACCGCGGCGGGGCAGCAGGCGGCACGCGATCAGCTGCTCGGCGCGATCATGCGCGTGGCGCGTGAACAGGAACAAATCGATCAGGAGCTGGGCGCGACGAGCGGGGGCGACTCCCTCGTCGAGTTCGTCCAGCGGTCGCGGCTGTTCCGTACGCGGGGCCTGTCGCTCGATACCTCGTTGCTTCCGAACTACGCGATCGAGCAGTCGCTGGCGGCGATGAAGGCGCAGGGGCTGGTGAAGGCCGGCCAAATGAGGCGGGTGGCGATCGTCGGCCCTGGTCTCGACTTCGCCGACAAGGACGTCGGCTTCGATTTCTATCCCCAGCAGACGCTGCAGCCCTTCGCCGTGCTCGATTCGCTCCGCCGGCTGGGCCTGGTCCCCGCGTCCGGCGACCACGAGATCGTGCTCCTCGACATCAGCCCGCGCGTGATCGATCACGTCACGAGGGCTCGAACGCGCGCCGCCAAGGCAGAGAGCTACACCGTTCGCCTGCCGCTGGCCAGAACGACCGAGTGGCTTCCGGAGGTTCGCAAGTACTGGGAGGTATTTGGCGATCAGATCGGCGCGCCTGCGGAGGGTGCGGTGCCGAAGGCCATCTCCGACCAGGCCGAGCTGCGAGCCGTTCGTGCGACGCCGGCGGCCGTCCAGCGGATATCGGTGGCCGATCTCAACATCGTCACCGAGCGCCTCGACATGGGCGGGGGGAAGCCGGACAGGCGTTCGATCTGGTGATCGCCACCAACGTGTTCATCTATTACGACGTGCTCGAGCAGGCGCTGGCGCTGGCGAACGTCGACGCGATGCTCAAGCCGGGCGCGTTTCTCCTGGCGAATTTCGCGGCGCCGCAGGTGAGAACGCTCACCATCCGGCCGATCGATACCCACACGACGGTGTACGGCCGGGCCCAGAATGGCGCCGAGAACGTGCTCGATTTTCTCGTCTGGTACAGGGCCCGGGCCAATTGAGTTTGCCGCGCCGCTTCGTGAGGCTCGCGTTCGGCGGGCTGGCGCTCGTCGTGGTCGTCAGCGTGTTCGTGCTGCGGCCGGCGCCCACCGCGGCGCCGCAGACGCCTCAGACGGCAGCGACGCCGCCCGCCACAGTGGGTTCGTTGGACGCCGTCGCACGACTGCAGCAGAAGATCGACAGCGGCGAGGTGACGCTCGGGTTCGATGCGGATCGCGGCTACCTCGCCTCGCTCCTGAAAAACCTCGACATCCCGGTGTCGTCGCAGCTGCTCGTGTTCGCGAAGTCGAGCGCGCAGATGTCGGGCATTTCGCCGTCCCGGCCGCGCGCCATTTATTTCAATGACGAGGTGTACGTCGGTTGGGTCCAGGAGGGCGCCCTCGAGCTGGCCGCCGTGGATCCGGCGTCAGGTCCGTTCTTCTACACGCTCACTCAAGAGGGAACGGCGAAGCCCACCTTCGAGCGGCACACGAGCAGCTGCGTCGGCTGCCACGACTCCTCGGAAGATCCGGCGCGCCTCATCCCGCGGCTGCTCAAGTTGTCCGTGGTGCCGGATCGGGAGGGGAGGGCCATTCAATCGGCCGCGCTCGCGACCATCGACCGGAGTCCGTTCAGGGAGCGCTGGGGCGGGTGGTACGTCACCGGCACGCATGGCCGGCAGGTGCACATGGGCAACCAGACGTTCCGCGAGCCGGAGGGCAATTTCGGAAGCATCCCCGAGTTCATCGCGAACGTCGACCTGACGCCCGGAGCGAACGTCACGGACCTGGCCGGCCGCTTCGATACGAAACGCTATCTCACCCCGCACAGCGACATCGTGGCGCTGATGGCTCTCGGCCATCAAACGCACGTGTCCAACCTGATCGCCGTCGCGATCCACAGGCTGGCGGTCGCGCTCGAAACCGATCCAAAGGTCGACGCGACGAGTCTCGCGAGGGAACTGGGGGAGCCGATCGTCCGATCGATGCTGTTTTCGGGCGAGGCGCTCTTGACCGATCCCGTGGCCGGCACGTCGGGATTTGCCGCGGAGTTCGCGAAGCAGGGCCCGCGCGACAAGCGCGGCCGATCGCTGCGCGATCTCGATCTCAGAACGAGACTGCTGCGGTATCCGTTGAGTTACATGGTCTATTCCGCGTCGTTCGACGGAATGCCCGCGATCGTGAAGGAGTACGTCTACCGGCGTTTTCGTGAGGTCCTGGGTGGCACAGACCAGAGCTCTGTGTTTGCGCACCTGACGGCCTCGGACCGCGAGGCGATTCTCGCGATCCTGCAGGAGACGAAACCCGATTTCGCAGCCTTCACGGCGAAGTAATCAGCCCAAAATGCAACCACGAAGACACGAAGACACGAAACCGAGTTATTTCTTTACGGGCAGCGGCTTCTTCAGCGAGGCGACGACGTCTTTGCCGGCGTCCTGGACGGCGCCGTCGAGCGCCGCATCGAACGAAGGCCCGCCCTGCGATCCGGCGGAGGCCGCGCCCATGATCGCCTGCTGCATGATGTAGCTCGCCGCGCCGGCCGTGGGGTCCGCCCCAATCCCCATCCCCGTCGCGCCCATGCCCATACCGCCCTGCATCCCCATCAGCGCGGGATTGCCCAGCATGCCCATGCCGCCCATGTTCATCATGCGCATGCTGTTCATCGCGCCCATGGGGCTGCCGTACATCCCGCCCATATACATGCTGAGGTACATCGAGCCCGCGAACTTCGCGACGCCGAGGCCGGTCTTGAGGCCCATGCCTCCGTCCTTGCCGCTGGTCTTGATCGACAAGCGCGGCTTTCCGCCCGGCGGCACCAGCTGCACGCTCAACTTCGCTTCGGTGATGTCCTTGGCGGCGTCCTCCCCCGACGTCATCTTCATCATCCTGGTCAGCCCGCCCGGCTTCGACGCCTTGAGCTCGGTGATTTCCGCCATCAGCAGGTAGTCGACACCGAGATCGGCCGCGCGCGTCTGGAGCTCCTCGGGCGACGCAGCCGCCATCGGGATGGCCTCTATCTTCTGTTCCTCGAGCTCGGTGATGAGGCGCGTCCGCAGGGCGCGCGTGTCGACCTGTTGCGTGGTCTTGTTGGCCACCTCCGGCACGCCCACGCGAAGGGCGCCGGGCTTCTTTTCCACACGCCCGGGATCGGCGCGCCAGACGCCAGCTTCGCCTCGTTGGCGTTGCTGACCGCTTTCGACAACTCTCCCGGATTGATCGCCGCGGTCATTCCCTGCGGAATCTCGAACAGCGCGCGATCGAGGCTGGTCACCTGGAACTCGGTGACCTCCATCGCCACGACGCCCGGCTTGCTGTCTTTGTTTCCCACTTCGATGAAAGTCGTGCGGTAGCTGATCGGGAAGCCAAGCACGCCCGGATCGCCGTTGGCCGTGGTCTGGACTTCATCCGCGCACCCGGCTGCGCCTGGGGGAGCCGCGCCGCTTTCGGGCGCCGTCGGCATCGCTTTCGGCACGTCGATGTACCAGGCGTCGGTCTCGATCCGCAGCATGGACTGGTCGCAGGCGCTCGGTTGCGGCTGCCTGTCGACCATCGTCTTCACGTGGCGCGCCTGCTGGCCGAAGGCGTCCTTGCGCTCGCCGGTGTCGACGATGGTCGTCGCGATCATCACCACGCCAGGCGGTTTCGGCGGCGCTGCCGGATTGCCCGCGGGGGAGCGGGCGGAGTGGACACGGCGGGCAACCCTTCAGGGCTGACCAGGTAGGTATTCGATGCGAGGCTGATTTGAACCGTGCGCTTCTGATCGCGCTGCTTCAGCAGGATCATGTCGCCAAGTTCGTAGCGCTCGCGATCCCCCTGAATGTAAGTCGTGCTTTCGGTGACCTGATCGCCCGTGGTGTATCTGGTCTTGAAATGCACGTCCACCGGTGCTGGAGGAGGCGGCTTGGCAGCGACCGGTGGGGAACCTCCACCTTCCTCGGAGCAGGAGCTACCGGCGCGGGCTTTCTGGTGGGGGCTGGAGGCTTCGCCTGGGCGTGAGCGGGTGTTGATGAGCAGACGAACGCCACCGACGCGAGCAACGCCACCGTGCGAACACCCATGAAGACCCCTTTTGAGCTGAAGCACACACAGCCTGTGCTGCTGAGGGTCGATAGTCAATCGCCATCGCCGAGATGACCGCGACAAACCGCACACTGTTCACGGTTGCGGCGGAGACGCGCATCGCGCTCATGGCGAGCGAGTGATCGCCGTCCTCGATTCGTGGGGTCCGCGTCAGGCGGACCAATCCGGCTGAAGCCGGATCCCACGTTGGCGTGCTCGCGGTCGCGTGCGTCTGGGCGTGGCGGCGCCGGCGGGCGCCGTTGTGAAGGGTTATCTGGCCGTGGCGCTGGCTAACAGTTCACGCAGCAGTGCGGCGGTGCTTTCGTGCGGATTGCTGGACCTTCCGTCGAATCCGACGCCACCGGCGAGTCCCATCGCGACATCGAGCGGCGTGAATCCGCGCTTGTCCTTGACGTCGAGCGTGGCGCCACGATCGGCCAGAAACCGGACGACCTGATCGTAGCCCTGCAGGGCGGCGCCGTGCAGCGCCGTGCGGCCCGCGTTGTCGGCGGCATTGATGGCGCTGCTGGATCGTTTCAGCGCCCGCGTCGAGCAGCAGCGTCATCGCTTCGATGGTGTCGGGTTCCCTCTTGCTGCGCCCCGTCGTGTCTTCCTCTTTCGTCCCGACACCAGCGGCAATCATCAGCGGGATTGACCCCGGCCCTGGTCGCAAGCCGCGGGTCGGCGCCCTTTGCGAGCAGGAGGCGCATCGCGGCCGAGCGTCAGCAGCCTTGGCCGCCCGCAGCAGCGGCGTCGATCCGGTCAGTCAGGACCGTGTCGGTCCCCCGATCGAGCTTCGATCGATAAGCCTGCTGGGCGTCAGCTGGGCGTTGACGTTGGCGCCGCGCGCCAGCAGCCTGTCGATCAGGTCGAGGCTCGTAAGCTGATTCCGAAGGACGTTCGGCATCGGCACGTTCGACACCGGCAGGGTGTTCATGTCGACGGCGGCGAACAGCGCCGTTCTGCCGTCTTTGTCGGCCAGGTTCGGGTCCGTGCCCTTCTCGATCAGGAGACCGGCGACATCGTAATGGCCGTTGATGATGGCGGACACGACGGCGCTCGATCCCATCCGGATCGGTCACGTTCAGGTCGGCGCCCGGCCTCGACGAGCACGCGCGCGCTCTCGAGCGATCCCTGACGCGCGGCAAACAGCAGCGGCGTGAGACCGCCCGGCGGCAGCCATTTTTCGCGTGGCTCCAGCGTGTTCTGCCGTTCCCAGTTCTGAACGGCGGAACGCGCATTGACGTCGGCGCCATGCGCGAGCAGCTCCCGCACCATCGCGGGATGGTTCTGCGCCGCCGCCCACATCAGCGCGGTCTGGCCGCGCCAGCTCTCGCGCGCATCCACGGGGGCGCCGTGCGCCAGCAGCACGCGCGCCGCCTCGACGTTGCCGGTCCGCGCCGCGGTCATGAGCGCCGTCTCGCCTTCGGGCGCCGCGCCGTTGGCGTCCGCTCCGGCCTTCAGCAGCTTCTCGATCATCGGCGGCGCTGCCGTTGAGGCTGGCCAGATACAGCGACGTGATCCCGTAGCGGTTCGCCGCTTTGACATCGGCTCCGGCGCGAAGAGCTGATCGGCCAGTGCCAGATCGTCCTGCCTCACCGCCCAGTGCAAAGCGGTCGTGCCATCGGCTTCGGGGATGTTGACGTCGACGCGCTTGCCGGAGAAGCGAGCGACGCGGCGGCCGTGTCGCCGGCTTTGACGGCGTCGATGAGGCGGCACCGGCAGCGAGTAATGCCGCCGCTAAGAACGGCAACCAGCATCTCGTCGACTTCTTTCCACTGGCGGCTGGGGCCCCACCCCCAGCCGCGAACTGACGCTGACGCCTCGCCTCGGATCTACATGTCCTCGGCTCGGCATGGCCGCAGGCGCTAAACGCTAGCCATGGCCGCAGGCGCTACAGGCTCACCAGCGATCCGGTGCTGTCGCCGAGCGTGTCGGTGCGACGCCGGTCTTGTCGAGCAGCGTCACGAGCAGGTTCGACATCGGCGTGTGATCCGGATACTTGAGGTGGCGGCCGCCCTTGAGCCGCCCGCTCGCCCGCCCGACCACCAGGTTCGGCAGCGGGAAATGATCGTGGGCGTTGCTGTTGCTCATGTTGCTGCCGTACAGAATGATCGAGTGGTCGAGCAGCGAGCCGTCGCCGTCCGGCGTCGATCGCAGCTTCTCGAGGAACTGCGCGAACAGCCCGGCGTGGTATTCCTGGATCTTGACGTTCTTCTCGAGCTTCTCGGCCCGGTTCTGGTGATGCGAGATGGCATGGTGGCCGTCGGGGACGCCCAGATGCGGATACGTCCGGTTGCTCACCTCGCGCGCCACCATGAACGTGAACACCCGCGTCACGTTCGCCTGGTAGGCCAGCGTCAGGAGATCGTACATGAGCCCGACGTGCTCTTCGTACGAGAACGGGACGCCCGCGGGCGCGGCCGGCAGCACCAGATCGGCACGGACGTCTTCCCGCTCGGATAACTGGATTCGCCGTTCGATCTCCCGGACGTTTTCGAGGTACTGACCGACCGTCGCCCGATCGTTCGCGCCGAGTTGTCGCTGAAGATCGGCGGCCTGCCCGGTGATGGCATCGAGAAGGCTGCGATCCTGCCGTGTTCGCGCCAGCCGCTCCGCGGCGCTGCCGCCCTGGCCGAACATCCGCTCGAAGACCTTGCGCGGATTGATCTCCATCGGCAGCGGGGTCGTGGGGGTCCGCCACGACAGCGTGTTCATGTAGATGCAGCCATAGTCGCGGTCGCAGGCGCCGATCAGCCCCGAGTGATCCTCGGTAGCAAGCTCGATCGACGGCAGCATGCGTCCCCTGCCCGATCTGCTGGGCGGCGATCTGATCCGCGGTCACGCCGGCATAGGCATCGATACCCTGCGTCGGTTTTGGCCGCACGCCGCTCAGCCAGGTCGTCGGACTCAGCGAGTGCACGGCGGTCGTATCCGCGGCCTTGTGTCCGAGGCCGCTGACGACATTCAGCTGGTCGCGGAACGGCTCCAGCGGCTTCAGGATGCGCGGGAACTCGAAGCCGCCGCCTTCCGTCGCGGGCGTCCAGTGGGCCATCACCGCGCCGTGAGGCACATACACGAATCCCAGACGGGGTGCGGGGTTCGCCGCCGTCTGTGCCAGCAGCGTCCGCGCCGGAATCATGGACTCCAGCAGCGGCAGCGCCAGGGTGGCCCCGATGCCCTGCAGGACCGTGCGGCGCGGAAAGATGCTTCTTGGTGATGAACATGCAGTGCTTCTCCAAATAACCTCAAACTCCAGCTCGGCTTCGGGTTTCGGGCGATGGGCCCTGTCGTGGCCCAGAGCCCTGAGCCTAAAGCCCTGAGCCGTGCTATCTTCATCTGAAACGGCGTGCTTCTGACGATCCCCACGATCAGCGTCGAGAAGCGGTAGTTGCCGCGGGCAGACGCGTGCGCAATCGAGCGGGCCACGGGCATATCGTAGTGTTCGAGACCCCGGCCGAGCGCGTAGGTCAGCAGCTTTTCCGTCATCGTGCCGACGAACTGCTCCGGTCGTTTCACCAGCGCGTCGCGCAGGCTGACAGGCCCGTTGACGCTGGTGCCATCCGCCAACTGGCCGGCGGTATCCACCGCACCGCCCGATTCCTTCGTGCGCCACTGGCCGATGGCGTCGAAGTTCTCGAGCGAGAACCCGAGCGGATCCATCACGCGGTGGCAGCTTGCGCAGACAGGGTTTTTCCGGTGCGCCTCAGTCCGTTCCCGCACCGTCAGCGCCCTGCCTGTTTCGGGATTGTCGGGAAACGCAGGCACATCAGCCGGCGGCGGGGGCGGCGGCGTGCCGAGGATGTTCTCGAGAATCCACTTGCCGCGCAGAACCGGAGAGGTCCGGTCGGGGTACGACGTCACCGTCAGGACGCTCCCGTGACCGAGGAGCCCGCGGCGGTTGACGTCGGTCATGGGCACTCGCCGGAAGCGGCTTCCGTACACGTTGGGAATTCCATAATGGCGCGCCAGCCGCTCGTTGACGAACGTGTAGTCGGCCGTGAGCAGGTCGAGCACGCTGCGGTCTTCGCGCATGACGGCTTCGAACAGCAATTCGGTCTCGCGCCGGAACGCCTGCCGCAGGTTGTCGTCGAAATTCGGGAACTCCTTGTTGTCCGGCAGGTGGTTCTGCAGGTTGCGGAGATACAGCCATTGTCCGGCGAAGTTCCTGACGAGAGCCTGGGCGCGCGGGTCGGCCAGCATCCGCCGCACCTGTTGCTCGAGCGCGACTGGATCCTTGAGCTTTCCCTGCGTTGCAACAGTCAGCAGCTCGTCGTCGGGAATGCTGCTCCACAGGAAGAAGGACAGACGCGACGCCAGCTCGAGATCGCCAAGCCGGTAAATCGATCCCGGTGCCGCGCGGGGCGGATCCGGCTCGGCCCGGAACAGGAACTTCGGGCTCGCCAGGATCAAGCGGAGGCCGTTCCGCACGCCGGCCTCGAACGCCGCGGTATCCGTCCCGCCGCTTATCCCCGCCTTACGGCCCGCTTCGTAGAAGCTGACGAGCGTCTCGACCTCGTCGTCGGTGACGGGCCGCCGGTAAGCGCGGCGCGCCAGCGTCGAGAGGATCTTCGTGGCGCACGGCACTTCCTCGCGGGCACTCGAAGGGCGGCAGACGAAGATGCGGCGGCGGCTCGGCGTATCTCCGGGACCGGAGGCCTCGAACGGTCCACGAATGTCGACGTAGTCGACCCGCGGGATCCCGTTCATGTTCTGGAGGTCGTGGTCCCGCGTGTGCGGCTGCAGCGGGTCGTCGGATTCAGCGGAGTTTTTTCTGAGGAACGCCACGCCCACCACGCGCGGCCCCGCTTTGACGGGGATTCGGGTCTTCAACCGCTCGTCGATCCTGTCGCCCGCCTCGGACATGTTCTCGTCCGACATCTTGTTGTCTTCCGGACCGCCCACCGGCGCAAGGAACACGCGCTCGCCGTCCACCGAGATTTCGAGCTGGTGCGCGAACTCGAGCCCGGTCATGTAGCCGACGATGTTGCGCAACAGCTTGACGCTGAACTGGTAGTCCGCGTCGAGCGGAAAATTGTGCCGGATGAGGACGCCTCCACGCGTGCCGAGCGGGAGACCTTCGATGTGCTCGTCCTGGGCGAGGTCGGGCGGGACGCGGTAGAAGTCGCTGATGGGCACGGTGCCCGGATCGCCCACCGCAAGGCTGCTCACCTTGTGCGAAGCGGCCAGATATTGTTCCAGCAGCGACGGCGACACCTTCAGGACGTCCGCGATATTGTCGAAACCATAGCTTTCGTCGTCTGCCGGCAGGAACGACGTCACGTCGATCTCCAGGCCGAGCAGATCCCGGACCGCGTTCGCGTACTCGGTGCGGTTGAGGCGATGAAGCGACGCCCGGCCCGGGTTCGGGCGGCCGATCGCCTCACGATCGAGTGATGTTTCGAGCCACGCCGTGAATGCCTCGAGAGTCGCGTGGTCGGGCCGCGGCATCCCCTGCGGCGGCATCATGCCGCCGCGGAGCTTCCGCACTACCTTCTCCCAGGTTTCGGCGCCTTCCGGGATTCGCGCCAGATCGATTTTGTCGAGCTCGAGCCCGCCAACCTTGGTCCGCTCGTTGTGGCAGGTGACACAGTACGTGTCGAGGAGGGCGCGCCTGGACGTGAGATCGGCGGCCGCGGGCGCAGCAACTCCAGGGCCCTGGGGGCTGCGGGCGGCCGTGGCGAGCGACGCGCGCACGCCCGATTCCGCCGTCAGCAGCGTCAGGCCCACGCCGAGCAACACACACACCTGGCGCATTCGACCTCCGAGGGTGGATTGCTAGAATAGCATGCGTCATGCGACTGCCAACCGCCGCGCCGGTCTTTGTTTGTCTATGGATCCAGGCGATATACCCCACGTACGTAGGCCGGGTCTTATTAGACCCGGCGTTCTTGTCAGGCCCGGCGCAAATCGCGGTTCAGCTCGAGCCAGACGGCAAATTCACCGAGTTCCCCTTGCCGAATCCCAACAGCGGGCCAACGACCATTGCCATTGCACCGGATGGCACGCTCTGGTTCACCGAAGGAGCCGGCAACCGGATCGGCCGGATGGCGCCTGACGGCACGGGGCTCCGGGAATTCGAGCTGCCGAATCCCGGCAGCGCGCCCCGGATCATCGCCCGCGGCGCGGATGACAACATGTGGTTCACCGAGCATCTGGGCAATCGCATCGGCCGGATCACTCCCGGCGGCCAGATCGCCGAGTTTCCAATTCCGACGCCCAACAGCCAGCCGCGCGCCATCGCGCTCGCCGCGGACGGGAACTTGTGGTTTGGGGAGTTCACGGGCAATCGCATCGGCCGCGTCACGCCGCAAGGAGTGATTACCGAGTTCCCGATACCGACGCCGGACAGCGGCCCGCGCGCGGTCGCGGCGGGTCCCGACGGGAACGTGTGGTTCTCCGAGTTCAATGCCGGCAAGATCGGCCGCATCACACCGGGCGGTCAGATCACGGAGTTCGCACTGCCCCGTGCGAACAGCGGGCCCGGCGACATCACCACGGGCGCTGATGGAAATCTCTGGTTCCTGTTACTGAACGGGCGCATGGATGGCCGGGAAGTCGATGGCAACCGGGTCGGGCGAATCACGCCCGACGGGAAGGTGACCGAGTTCGCGATTCCAAGTCAGGCGGGTTCGCCCATCAACATTGCGGTCGGTCCCGACCGCAACATCTGGTTCACCAAGCAGAACACCCTGGGCCGGGTCATGCCGGACGGGACCATCACCGAGTTCGCTCTCCCGACGCCCAATGGTGGCGCGACCGGCTTGACCGCGGGCAGCGATCGCCGCCCCCCGGATCGGTTGATCGACAGGCTCTGGTTCACGGAATCGGCCGCGAACAAGATTGCTGTTCTGAACTTTCGCTGAACATGCGTATCTACGATCTACGACCTGAGCATCTGAAGATCTATCGGTAGATCTTCACGTCGCCAAGTCGTAGGTCGTAGATAACATGCGTCTATTCGGCAGTCCGGCGCCGCCGAACCTTCCTCGCCACGCTGACCAGGCCCGCGCCAAGGAGCAGCATTGACGTGGGCTCCGGCACTTCGGCCCCCGTGAATTCCACCGCGCCGTTGTAAGGATCCCAGGCAGTGTCCGCACGCTCGACGAGCTCAACGAAATGCGCGACCAGCCGAGCTCAAAAACAGTCGCCGGCCGGACGATAGCCCGCTGCTCGCGCGGCGTTCTCGCTGCCGAATGCGACCGTGCAATTGAGACACCGTGCGTTCGGGCAGGAATCCCGATGGTACATGCGGCTGCTGGTGTTGCCGTGCAATGGGCCGTTTGCCGGCGTGGTCTGCGCAGGTGGACCGCGAGGCTGCGTGGGGCGGCGGGCAACCCACGGCGGCACCGGGTTGGGGTCCGCCCACAAGCCTCGCCGCGCCTTGCGTGCGTCCTGCTCCGCGGCGGCGAGCGTGGCGTCTGATGAATACTGCGTGTAGTGCCACGCCAGGCCGGCCTTGAGCAGCTCGACGCTGACATCCTTCCCTTGTGAGATGACGCGGACGACAAGACGGTCGTATTCATCCCGGTCCAGGACCCTGACGGTCACGAGCTGATCGAACGCGAGCTGGCGGGTGAAATTGCGGGCGACCTGGCCGAAGGGCTGCCCGGCCTCCGGGGCGTCGATGCCTTCGAGCCTGAGACGCACGATGCCGTTGGCGCTGGTCGTGACTTCGATGGTATCGCCATCGCTGACGCGAGTGACGCGCGCCACGAATGTGGAACCGCGCGCGCCGAACGGTATGCGCTCGGCCCTGGGTGACGGCTGCTGAAGCGTTCCGACGGCGCCGCCGGTGAGCGTCGCCATCGCCATGACTGCGCCGACGAGAGGCAGCCTGGATAGGGACCGCCGGCGAGCCACTCTTGCCGGGACGCCATTCACCGAACGAGAGTGTCACGGTTCCGGCAGGATGTCACGGAGCCAGCGGAACCGCGGTGCCGTTCAACGGGATCGCTGCTCTAGGACCACCTGCGAATCGTTGCTAGAATCCGCAACGAGGATTGAACCCATGGTGACAACGCTGGACAACATTCGCGCGCGCCGTCCGGCCGGCCCTGGCCGCTCTGGCCATCGTCGCGGCCGTCCCGGCATTTAGTACCGTCGGGCCGGGCGCAGTGGGAGCCGTATCCCTGGAAGAACGTGCCGCGAACGGCCGATGGCAAGGTGGATCTGAAAGCGCCGGCGCGCCGCACGCCCGACGGCAAGGTGGACCTGTCGGGTTTCTGGGTTCCAACGGTCGCCGTCAAGCATCTGCAGAACCTCGCCGCCGACCTGAAGCCTGGAGAGGTGCCGCTGCAGCCGTGGGCGGAGGCGGTTTACCAGGAGCGGATCGCGACCAACGGCAAGGATCATCCGGGCGCGCGCTGCTGGCCGTCCGGCATTCCGGAAAAAAACAACATCCCCGACGGGGTCAAGGTGGTGCAGACGCCCGACCTGATGCTGTTCCTGCACGAATCGCGCACCATCTACCGCCAGATCTTCACAGATGGGCGGCCGCTTCCAAAGGATGCTCAGCCGACCTGGATGGGCTATTCCGTGGGCAAGTGGGAAGGCGACACGTTCGTGGTCGAGACCATCGGGCAGAACGGCAAGACGTGGCTCGACATGCGCGGACTGCCCGGGACGGAAGCGCTGCGGGTGATCGAGCGGTTTACCCGTCCGGACACCGGGCACATCGACATCGACGTCACGATCGACGATCCGAAGGCCTACACGAAGCCGTGGAGCGTCAAGTTGTCCTGGACGCTGCTGCCGGATACCGATCTCATCGAGAGCATCTGCGAGGAAAACAACAGAGACCTTCCGCATATGGTGGGGAAATAAAACCATGACCAAGATATTTGCTGCGATCGCGCTCGTCGCTTTGCTGGCGGTCCCGTCGGCTGCCCAGGACGCCAAAACCGTCATCGCCAACGCGTCGAAGGCGATGGGCGTCGACGGTCTGAATTCGGTGACGTTCTATGGAGCGGGCGCGAACTTCAACCTCGGCCAGAACAACAACAGCAACGCGCCGTGGCCGAGGGCGAATGCCAACGACTACGTGCGGACGATCGATTTTGCGCAGCCGGCGTCGCGTGCGACGTGGGTGACATATGCCGCCCCCGTGACCGGCGGGCCCGCCGTGCAGGGGAACGGACAGCAGAACATCACGCCGGCCAACACCGCGTGGGCGCAGCAGCTCGAAATCTGGATCACGCCGTGGGGATTTCTCAAAGGCGCCGCCGCCAATAACGCCACCGTGCGGGCGCAGACCATTGCAAACCGGCGATTCAACATCGTCACCTTCAACGCGCCGGTCAAGTCGCCCGGGGGGCAGCCGTATCAGGTCGTCGGCTACATCGGTCCGCAGGGGCTGGTCGAGCGCGTGCAGACGCGGGTGGAGAATCCGATCTTCGGCGACATGCTCGTCGAGGCCGAATACACGAACTATCGTGACGCCAACGGCCTGATGTTCCCGGCCGAATGGGTGCAGAAGCGCGGCGGCCATCCGTTCTTCGAGCTGCAGATTCTGGGCGCGAACGCCAATCCCGCGAACACCGCGCAGTTGATGACCGTGCCGCCCCCGCCGGCGGCCGGCGGCGGCGCCCCTGCGGCGCCCGCGGCTGCCGCCGCCCCGACGTCGGAGAAGCTGGCCGACGGCGTCTTCCGGATCGTCGGCGCCTACAACGCGTTAGCCGTGGAGTTTGCCGATCACATCGTCCTCTTCGAGCCAGGGCCGCAGAACGAGGCGCGCGCGCAGGCGATCATCGCCGAGACGAAGAAGGTGATCCCGAACAAGCCGATCCGCTACGGCGTGATCTCGCATCATCATTTCGATCACACCAGCGGCCTGCCGGCCGTCGTCGCCGAGGGGATTACGATCGTGACGCCGGCGGTCAACAAGGCGTTCCTCGAGACGGCGCTCTCCGCGCCGCGGACGCTGGCGCCCGATTCGCAGTCCAAGTCGGGCAGGAAGCCGGTGGTGGAAGGCTTCGCGGGCGACAAGCGGGTGTTCACGGACGCGACGCGGACGTTCGAGATCCACGTGATCAAGGGCCTCCCGCACGCCGACGGCCTCGTGATCGGCTACCTGCCGAAGGAGCGGATCCTGGTCTACGCGGACATGTTCAACCTGCCGCCGGCGGCCGCTCCGGTTCCGAATCCTCCGGTCGTGGGCACGATGGTGTTCGCGGACAATCTGGATCGGCTGAAGCTGGACGTGGACCGGATCATGTCGGTCCACGCGCTGAATCCCGATCGGCTCACGTCGGTCGCGGATATCAAGGCGTCGCTCGGGAGGAAGTAGGAGCCTCCACGAGGGCTAAGATGGCGACCTCGAAAACACGAAGGCACGGAAAGGACGCTGGAGTAGCGGCCGGGAGACCGGCCCGATCGCGCGATGGACGCGCTGAAACGGCGATCGCCGCGCGAAGCATCGTCTTGCTCGTCTCTCGCGAATGCGTCGCATCGGCAATTGTGTCTTCGCGTCTTGTATCTTCGTGGTCGCATTTCTTCACCGCCGCGACCCAATCTCGATCGCCTGCAGGATCTTGTGCGTCATTCTGAAAATCAGCAGAACCAGCATGAACACTCCGCCGAACACGGTCAGGGCCAGCGCGAGCGTAGCGAGCAGGATCGTCTGTTTTTCAGTGGCGTTCCTCGACCCGATCAAGAGCGCGATCCATGCCGCCTGTGACAGCGCAGCGGTGATGCCAAACGTCAGCACCCACCGCCGTCGATAGTTGTCGATTTCGTCCAGCGATTTGCGCAGGACCGCTTCCGCATGGTCAGTCATCGTTTTCTCCTCTGTTAGCATGGTGCCGGCGCAGCGTCGCGAGGCCATACGCCAGCCGCGACTTCACCGTCCCGACGGGAATTTCGAGTACCGCAGCCACTTCGAGCAGCGTCATGTCTTCCTGGAAATGCAGGACCAGTACCGCGCGGCTCGCGAGCGTCACATGCCCGTCGCGCAGCAGCTCCTCAATCGCAACCGGCGCCGGCGCCGGTTCGGGAGCCGCCAACTCCTCGAGAGCGGCATCGTCCCGGAGACGCTCGGGCCAGCGCCGTTCCCTCTTCAGATAACGAAAGGCAGTGCGGCTCGCGATCCGGAACATCCACGGTCGAAACAGATCGGGCGAGGACAGCCACCAGATCTTGCGGTAGATCGTGAGCAGCACTTCCTGCGTGATGTCGTCGGCATGCGCCGGGCCGACGAGGGCGCGGATGTACCGCGTCAGCGCCGGTTGCACGCTGCGCAGCAGGCTCTCGAGCGCGTCGCGGTCGTCACACTGCGCTCGGACGACCCAGGATGCCTCCTGTGTGGATGTCAATCAGTCCCTTCAATCAGGAAGGAGGCTTTAGGGGGGAAGTAGTTCGGTTGGAAACAACCTGCACCGATCGTTGACGATCCAGCGTGCTATCTCCCGTGCAACGCTCGGCAAAAAAGAAGCCGCGATGTGTCCGTGCTCTCTGTTTTCCTCCGTGTCCTCCGTGGTAATGCTTTTCGTGTCGGCGGCCGCGTTTCTGTGCGTGTGAGCGTTGATCGCCGTCGCGAGGCTTCGCAGCGCAGCTATAGTTGGACCCACTTGAACAATGGTCCAAGGATGAAACGAATCTGCGTCTTTGCCGGGTCCAACCTGGGCGCGCGGGACGAGTACAGCGCGGCCGCTCGAGAACTGGGGCGCGCGCTCGCACAGCGCGGAGTGGGCCTGGTCTACGGCGGGGCGCGGGTCGGGCTCATGGGTGCACTGGCGGATGCGGCGCTTACGGCGGGCGGGCAGGTGACGGGTGTCATTCCCGAGGCCCTCATGACGAAAGAAGTGGCGCACGCGGGGCTGTCGGAATTGCGAGTCGTCAGATCCATGCACGAGCGCAAGGCCATGATGGCCGAGCTCGCCGACGGCTTCATCGCTCTGCCTGGTGGTTGGGGCACTTTGGAGGAATTCTTCGAAGTGCTCACCTGGGCGCAGCTCGGACTGCATCAAAAACCGTGCGGTTTGCTCAACGTCGAAGGCTATTTCGATCGGCTGCTGACCTTCATGGCCCACGCCATCGACGAGGGCTTTCTGAAGCCCGAATACGGCTTGATGGTCCCGGTGTCCAGATCTCCGGACGCTTTGCTCGACATGTTGGCGACCTACCGTGCGCCTGTGGTCGAGAAGTGGATCGACCGGGCGGCGACATAGCCGAGGTCGACGACATGGGACCGGCGGGCAGCGAATTTTCCTCCCGCCCGGTGGCCTCCGGCGGTATTCTTGACCTCTCGTCAGGCCCTGCGGAAGTCCGGACAGGAGGCTGATCACCATGCGCGACGGGGTGTGGCGCGCGTCGATCTTCGCGCTCGTCGTCACCGGCTGTGTCGCGGCCGTGCAGACGCAGTCCGCCCCCGCCCCCGGCCCGGGCGCTCCTCGATACCTATTGCGTCACCTGCCACAACCAGAGGCTCAGGACTGCCGGACTGGCGCTCGACACTCTGGACGTCACCAGGCCTTTCGCCAACGCTGACGTCTGGGAGCGGGTGATCGCGAAGCTTCGGGCCGGCTCGATGCCGCCGCCCGGCCTGCCGCGTCCCGATGCGGCCGCCTACGACGCAGTGGCCAGCTCGCTCGAGACCGCCATCGATCGGGCGTGGGCGGCGAATCCAAATCCGGGCCGGAGCAACGCCGTCCATCGGCTGAATCGCACGCAATACAGCAACGCCATCCGCGACCTGTTCGCCCTCGATCCGCGGAGCTTCGACGTCAGGGCGCTGCTGCCCGGAGACGAGACCGCGGACGGCAGCTTCGACAACTTCGCGGATGTCCTGACGATCTCGACCGCTCATCTCGAACGCTATCTGTCGGCCGCCCGTCAGGTGACCCGGCTCGCGGTGGGCCTGCCTCCGGCGACTCCGGGACTGCACACGTTCGAGATTCCTCTGTTCGTGGTGCAGGACGACCGGCAGAGCGAGGACCTGCCCTTCGGGTCTCGCGGTGGCATCGCGGTTCGACATGCCTTTCCGGTCGACGGCCAGTACCTCATCAAGGTCCGTCTGCGGCGGCAGTATCAGGACTACATCATGGGCATGGGCTGGCCGCAGCAGCTCGACGTCCGTCTCGATGGCAAGCTGCTGAAGCGCTTTACCGTCGGGGGCGACGCCCCGGGCACGCCCGCCGCGGCCAGCTACGCCGGCGATGGGGAACCGGGCTTTGCCGGCGCGCCCGAGTGGGAAAAGTACATGCAGCTGACCGGCGACGCGGCGCTGGAGATTCGCGTCGACGTCGAAGCGGGACCGCGCGTGGTCGGCGTGTCGTTCGTGAGGGAGATGTGGGAGCCGGAAGGCCTGCCGCAACTGCAACAAAGGGGCAGGGTCCTGGCGAACGATCAGGTGTACATGGATCATGCGAGCGTAGGCTCGGTCCAGATCGGCGGGCCGTACGGAGCCAGCGGACCGGCGAAGGACACGCCGAGTCGTCGCGCAATCTTCGTCTGCGAGCCCACGAGCGACGGCTGCGCATCGACGATCCTTTCGCGGATGGCCCGTCTGGCATATCGCCGGCCGGTGACGAGCCAGGATGTGCAGACGCTCGTCGAGTTCTTCGAGCGCGGCCGCCGTGATGGCGGAAGCTTCGACGCCGGCATCCAGTTCGCGCTCGAACGGATGCTCGTCGACCCGGACTTCCTGCTGCGCGTTCATAGGGATCCGGCAGCGGCAGCACAGGTCCGGCCTAAGCCGGACCCCACAGGCGGTGCGCCAGGACCGGCCTATCCGCTGAGCGAGCTCGAAGTGGCCTCGCGCCTGTCGTTTTTCTTGTGGAGCAGCCTTCCCGACGAGCGATTGATCGACCTGGCCGAGCGTGGGCAGCTGACGAAGCCGCCGGTCCTCGAGCAGGAGGTGCGGCGGATGCTGGCCGATCCCAGGGCGGTCGAGGCGCTCGTGGACGACTTCGCCGCCCAGTGGCTGAATCTCCGCCGCGTCGACGAAGTCGTGGTCCATCCGGACGCGTATCCCGGTTTTGACGGCAGCCTGCTCGAAGCGTTCAAACAGGAAACGACGTTGTTCGTGGCCAGCACCCTGCGGGAGGATCGCAGCGTCCTGGATCTCCTGCGCGCGAACTATACGTTCGTCAACGAGCGGCTCGCCCGTCATTACGGCCTTTCGGGAATTTACGGCAGCCGCTTCCGCCGGGTCACGCTGCCGAACCTCGATCAGCGCGGTGGTTTGCTGGGCAACGGTTCGCTGTTGGCCACGACCTCCTATCCCGACCGCACTTCGCCCGTGCTGCGGGGCAAATGGCTGCTCGACAACATCTTTGGTGTGCGTTGTCCCGGCGCCCCCGCCGGGCGTCGACACGAGCTTCGCGGAGGCCAAGCCCGGCGTCGTGCCGCCGACCATTCGCGAGCGTCTCGCGCAGCACCGGCGCGATCCGGTGTGCGCCAGCTGCCATTCGGTGATGGATCCGCCGGGGTTTGCCCTCGAGAATTTCGACGCCATCGGCGGCTGGAGAACCGTTGACGAATCGGGCAGGCCGGTCGACGCGAGTGGGACCACGGTCAGCGGCGCGACCGTCGAGGGCCTTGCCGGCCTGCGAGCGCTGCTGCTGAAACAGCCCGGGCAGTTTCCAGGCACGGTCACCGAAAAGCTTCTGGCGTACGCGCTCGGGCGGCGCCTCGACTACTACGATCGGCCAACTGTGCGCCGCGTCGTCCGCGACGGGGCGGCCGACGACTACCGGTGGTCGTCGCTCATCATGGGGATCGTCAAGAGTCCGGCGTTTCTAATGCGGGCACCGGCGCCGGGGCGCAACTCGATGCGTAGGTGAGACGAGCTTGAGAGTTTAGTTAGGGAGAACAGAATGAGTTTCCTCACGAAATCATTGCCACGGCGGACCGCCTTGCGGGGGCTGGGGGCGACCATCGCGCTGCCGTTCCTGGAGGCGATGCTCCCCGCATTTTCCGTGCACGCACAGCGCGCTGCCAAACCGGTGCATCGCTTCCAGACGTTCTATGTGCCGAACGGGATGGCGATGGAGTACTGGTCACCCAAAGGGGAGGGGACCGCCTTCGAGCTGTCGCCCATTCTGGAGCCGCTGGCGCCGTTCCGAAATCAGATGCTGGTGCTGTCGGGCCTCAAGGCGAACTGGAACTACATTCACGCCGGCGCCTCCGGGTCGTTCCTGACTGGAACGCCGCGCGGCGGGCGCAACGAGGTGGAGATTATCGCCGACGTCTCGATGGACCAGCTGCTGGCCAGGCAGTTCGCCAGGGAGACGCAGGTGGCATCGCTCGAGCTCGCGATGGATCCGCCCAACAACGCCGGCGCGTGCACCGGCAACCTGAGTTGCGTCTACACACACACGCTCTCGTGGCGCGGCCCGACGCAGCCGCTGCCGATGGAGTACAACCCGCGGGCTGTGTTCGAGAAGCTCTTTGGCGACAGCGGCAGCACGGAACGAGTGGCGCGGGAAACAAGGCTCCGGCAGCACAAGAGCATTCTGGACTCGGTGACCGAGAAGCTGGCGGGCCTCAAGAGGGAGTTGGGCCCGCAGGATCAGGTGAAGGTCAACGAATACGCCGAATCGATTCGTGACGTCGAACGTCGCATCCAGAAAACCGAGGAACAGCGCGACCTGGAGCTGCCGACGATCGAGCAGCCTCAAGGCGTCCCAACGGTCTTCGAAGATCACCTGGCGTTGATGCTCGACCTGCAGCTCCTGGCGCTTCAATCGGACCTGACGCGCGTCATCTCGTTCATGATCAGCAAGGAGCAGAGCGCCCGCCCGTATCCGCAAATCGGCGTCCCCGAGGCGCATCATCCGCTGTCGCATCACGGCGATATCCCGGAGCTGATCGCGCAGATGTCGAAGATCAACCACTATCATTCGGAGCTCTTCTCGCAGTATCTGGCGAAGCTCCGCGCAACGCCCGACGGCGACGGTTCGCTGCTGGACCACATGACGATTCTGTATGGCTCGGGCATCTCCAACAGCAACAGGCATTCGGGCGACAACCTGCCGCTCCTGCTCATGGGCGGCGGGGCGGGGACACTCAAAGGCGGCCGGCATCTCGCCTATACCGACCAGCCGACGATGGCGAACCTGCTGGTCACGCTGATGGACAAGCTCGACGTGCCGGTCGAGAAAATCGGAGGCAGGACCGGCAGGCTGCCGATCGACACGCTGTCTGGGCTGTAGGATGCGCCCGACGGCATCAGCGTAAGTTCGCGCCGGGGGTAGGGCCCCAGCGCCAGTGGAAAAGCGCCTGCGGCCACGCCGAGCCGAGGACATGTAGATCCGAGGCGAGGCGTTAGCGTTAGTTCGCGGCGGGGGTGGGGCCCCGCCGCCAGTGGAAAGAAGTAGACGAGATGCTGGCTATAGTTCTTGCGGCGGCGTTGCTTGCTGGCGTGCCTCTCATCGACGCGGTCAAAACCGCCGATCGAGAGGCTGTGCGCGCGCTGCTCCAGAAAAAGGCCGACGTCAACGCCGCAGAAGCGCGACGGCACCACCGCCCTCCATGTGGGCGAGCTATCGAGGACGACGGCGAAATCGCGGACCTGCTGATTCGCGCCGGCGCCAACGTGAATGCGGCCAACGATCTCGGCGCGACGCCGCTCTGGACGGCCTGCCTGAACGGCAGTGCGGACGATGGTCCGGCGACTGTTACAGGCGGGGGCGAATCCGAACCTCGCGCTTCTGTCCGGAGAGACGCCCGTCATGGTCGCGTCGCGTGCCGGCAACCCTGACGTCGTCGAACAGTTGCTGGCCAAAGGCGCCAACGTGAATGCGCGCGCCGCGCGCGGACAGACCGCCCTCATGTGGGCGGTGGCGCAGAAACACTCGGACGTCGTGAAAGTGCTGCTGGCACATGGGGCAGATGTTCATGCCCGCTCGGAGACGTGGAGCCAGATGATGGCGGTGTCGCCGCATGGTGTGCCCGACTACAACCGCCAGATCCCGCACGGCGGCGATACGGCGTTGATGTTCGCTGCGCGAGTGGGCGATCTCAGCTCGGCGAAGCTTCTGCTCGCCGCCGGTGCCAACGTGAACGACGCCGACGCGTGGGGTATCAGCGCGATGGTTCTCGCCGCGCACGCCGGTTATCGGGAACTGGTGGATTACCTGCTCGAGACCGGCGCCGATCCGAGCTCCTCGGCCGCCGGTTTTTCAGCGCTGCACATCGCGATCATGCGGCGCGACGAGAGGATGGCGGCCGCCCTGCTCGCGCGCGGCGCGGACGCCAATGCGCGACTGGGAACCTGGACCCCCACACGGCGGCAGTCGAAGGACTGGAACTTCGCGCCTGAACTGGTCGGCGCGACACCGTTCTGGCTGGCGGCCCGCTTCGCGCAGCCCGGCATGATGCGCCTCCTCCTGAAGCATGGCGCCGATCCCAAGGTTGTGCACCGCGTCGATTACACGGCGGACGCTCTCGTGACCGAACGGCGGACGCTGGCGACGACCGCCTTGATGGCGGCGACGGGGATGGGCGCCGGTGGAACCGCGTGGGTTCAGCCCAGCCGTGTCGAGCGCGAAGCGCCGATGCTGGAGGCCGTGAAGCTGGCGGTGGAGGCGGGCGTCGACGTGAATGCGGCGAACACGGATGGCCGCACAGCGCTCGACGCTGCGCAGGCGCTGAAATACCAGACTGTCGTCGCGTTTCTCGTGGAGCGGGGCGCCAGGGGGGAACGAAAACCCCCGAACAAAAACCCTCGACAACGAACCAACAGTAGTGGTGCTTGTCGCGATGGGGAATCAGTCTTTCTGGATGTGCCGTTGTGCTATTCTCGGCCTGCCAGAGGCTCCGGGAACGCCCGATCTCGTATCGTTTCTTAACGCGGAGGCTCAATGATGGCGAGTTTACTCATCCGTCGTGCCCTGCCGTCCATCTTCGGTATCGTTCTTCTGGTCGTATCGGTGGCGGGACAGGGGGTGCCGCGTCTCGACTCCTATAACGGCGTCGCCGTGCGAATTCTCCAGAGCAACAACGCCGGCAACGTCCACCACATCATCGATCCCACGATCAATAAGGTGGTGGGCACTCATCCGCGGCTGCCCGCATGCCCATAACCTGACCGTCCACCCGGACGGACTCTACTATTACTGTTCGAGCGAGGACGACGACACGGTCGACGTGTTCGACACGAAGACTCTCCAACTCGTCACGCGGATTGCGCTTTCGGGGCGGCCCAACAAGATCGTCGTCAACAAGAAGCAGCGGAAGCTCTACGCGGCGATCTCCGAACGGTCCGCCAAGGTGTTGGGTCCGGGGTTCGAGGCGCCGGCTGGTGGCGGGCTTCCCGCGGTCGTCGATGTGATCGACATCGCCACGCACAAGATAGTCCGGAGCATTCCGGTCCACTTTCCGGTCCACAACACCTACGTGACGCCGGACGACAAATACCTCGTCGCCGGTCTCAGAGGCGACCCGGACCCGGGTGAGCCGGCGATCCAGGTGATCGACGCCGTCACCGACAAGGTGGTCTGGGGGATCGAGCTGACCGGCCACAAACAATATGGCCGCGAGAATCACGAAGTCCGGCCGATGGCGTTCGAAGCCAATCCCGACGGCTCGACCAAGCGGATGTACGCGCAGGCGACCGCCGTCAACGGCGTCTGGGTCATCGATTGGAACACACGTAAGCTCGAGACCATCCTCTGGCCCCCGAAGCTGCCTTTGTGGAAGCAGAACGCCGACGGAATTCAAACCGGCGACATGCACGGCCTCGAAGTGCTTCCCAATCGGACGGCGGTCTGGGCGTCGAGCCGGCTCGACAGCCGGATCTACGGATGGAGCCTGCCCGATCTGAAATACATCGGGGCGGTGGAAGTCGGTCCGAGCGCGAACTGGATGACGTCGACGCCCGACAGCCGTTTCATGTACGTGGCGGTATCGGGGAGCGACCACACGTTGGCGGTGGATCTGCAGAAGATGCAGATCGTGGCCAAGATCAAGACCGGCGCGCGGCCGGCCCGGATCAGCACGGCGATCCTGCCCCTCGACCGCGTCAATAGCCCCTCGGCAACCGTCGGGAATTAGGGGGAAAGGGCTATGGCTCCAGCAAAGCAACTCATGTCGCGCCGGCCTGCGTGGGTGATTGGTGTGCTGACAGCCGCGTTCGTCGGCTTTGCCTTTGGCTTGACGCTCGCGACATTGTCAGCCGAACCACCTCCCGCGCAAGCCCCGGCTTCGGCGCAGGGTTCCGGTTTCCCAACCGCTGCCGATATCGAGACCTACCGGAACACCGTCGAGAAGGTGTTCATGACCGACCGCGGCGGCACGATTGGCGGAATGGCCGCGTGCGTGATGTGTCACACGTGGCAGACCAAGCCGATGCGGTTCAGCCTGGAGACGCCCGCGACCGACGCCGGCTGGACCGTCGAGCAGTCGCGGCGCAACTTCGACGTGGTGACGAAACTGGTGAACACCGCAAACCCCGAAGCCAGCCGGCTGCTGGTGAAGCCGCAGGGCGGCGCGCACACGGGCGGCCAGTTCTGGCCCTCGCGGGAGCATCCCGAGTACCAGGCGCTCCTGAAGTGGATTCGCAGCCTGCCGGCCGATCGGTACGTTCCGGCGCCGGAGCCGACGCTCGATTTCACCTTTTTCCAGTCCTGCGTCCAGCAGGTCTTCGCGACTCCACGCGAAGGCCACATTTCGTGCAGCAACTGCCATGCGGGCGGTCTCGTAGGATTCGCGCCGCCGCCCCAGAATGGCAAGTCGTGGAGCGACGCGGAGGCAAAGCGGGCGTACCAAACGATCTCGCGGTTGATCATCCCCGGGAACCCCGAGCAGAGCCGCTTCATGTTGAAGCCGCTTCATCCTGACGGCGGTGGAACCTACACGCACAACGGGCTGCGACGCTGGCAATCGCGCGACGATCCGGAGTGGCGGATGCTGGCCGGTTGGGTGCGCGGCGAGCGTACCGGCAACACCTGTTCGTGAAGTAAGCGCCGGAGGGGATGGCCTCAATCCTCTCCGGCATCTGTCCTGACCGCCTCGAACGTCCCGTTTCGCAGTCCGCTCGCACATGCGATGTCGCGCGTCTGCGTCTACGTACGTGGCGTCCGGCTTTAGCCGGACCTGCAAGTCCGCCTGAAGGCGGATCGCCACGTACGTATCGCAGCCTCGCGACATCGACGTGCAGAGAGCGCTCAATCTCCAGACTCAATCTGTTGCGTGACGTTCCACGTCATCGGGATGGGCCTGCACCCCGATCTCGACCGCCGTGATACGCACATTGTCCACGGCCGGGGTTGAGCACTCGGCCTTGGGACTGAGAAATGTGATGGCCGTGGTCGTGTCTGACGCAGTAAATATCCAGAATCTTGCCTCCCAGCCCATATTGCCGGGACTGCGACCGGTCGTGTCGAACGTAAAGGTCCGGTTCTCGGTGCCGAACGAAACCGCGAGGGTCTTCACAGCCGGGAGTGTGTCCGGGTCCCCGGCCATGTTGAACCGCACTTCGTATTTTTGATCTGGCTCGGTCTGGAACGTCTGGCTGATCCCGCCGCCGCACAGCAGGCCAACGCTGCGGAGTCCGTCGGCCGGTTTCCACCTGCCGCCGACGTACCAAATGTTGCTGCCGACGACGGTCCAGCCGTCAATGGCCGTGCTTTTAGGAGGAAGAGTCCTCACTTCGCCGGGATCCGTTCCGCTTTCGAAACTGCGATTGACGAGGTCTGTCTGGGCAACGGCTACCGTCAATAAGAAGCTCACCGATGAAATCAGCACCGCCCCCGACCAACGACTGGGAAAACCCATTCCTGCCTCCTCGCACGCCGCGGGAGTATGGCATATCTTCGAGGCTCGCGCGTCGCACCGGCACGTGAGGCAGAGGGAGGCTCGCAGAGTTGGCGGTCCTTCCACGAATCGTGATGCGCATGGTGGATCCTCCTAAGCGGTGCGTAGCGTCCGGCACCTCCTTTCCGCGCAACGCGCTATTGCGAACATGACGACGACGATGCCATCGTCGTCAAATGGAAGTCAAGCTGCTCGATCGCGTCCGACAGGCGATCCGAATTCGACATTACAGTCGGCGGACCGAGCAGGCGTACACAGCCTGGATCCGGCGGTTCATCGTCTTTCATGGCAAGCGCCACCCACGAGAGCTCGGGGAGCGAGAGGTGACGGCATTCGTCTCCCATCTGGCCGAGCGCGGCGTGAGCGCGTCGACCCAGAATCAGGCGCTCAGCGCCATTCTGTTCCTGTTCGAGGTGGTGCTCGGTGAGCGGCTCGCGTGGATGAACGAGATCGTCCGCGCTCAGCGTCCCGTCCGGCTCCCCGTCGTGCTCTCACGTCCCGAAGTGTCGGCGCTGCTGTCGCGGCTGCGGGGTCCCACATGGCTGATGGCATCGCTGCTGTATGGAGCGGGGCTCAGGCTGCTCGAATGCGCCGAGCTTCGGGTGAAGGACATCAACTTCGATCGCGGCGAGTTGACGATTCGAGACGGGAAGGGAGGCAAGGATCGCGTGACGATGCTGCCGGCGGCGGTGAAGGGACCGTTGCTGGATCACCTCGCGCGCGTCAAGGCGCAGCACGACGCTGACCTGGCGGGCGGACGCGGGAGCGTGGCCTTCCCGGGCGCGCTGCGGGCGAAGTACCCGAACGCGCCCGTGGAATGGGCCTGGCAGTGGATGTTTCCCGCGACGCGGTTTTACGTAGACCAGGACGACGGGCGAGCGGCGGCGGCATCACCTGCACGAGTCCGTTCTGCAGCGGGCCGTGAAGGACGCCGCCAGGGCGGCCGGTATTTCGCGTCCGGCCACGTGCCATTCGCTGCGGCACAGCTTCGCGACCCATCTGCTCGAAGCCGGGTACGACATCCGAACGATCCAGGAACTGCTCGGGCATCGCGACGTGAGTACGACGATGATCTATACGCACGTCCTGAACCAGGGCGGGCGAGGCGTCCGGAGCCCGCTCGACCAACTCGTACCAGGCGCCGGCCGCCGCTGAGGCCGCTATCCTGCGGCGCCCGGAGGCGTATTCGCGCTATCGAGTTCGGCGTATCCCGGCGCCTTTCCACGCAGATTCCCAGACAAGTGCTGATGGCTCGGGCCCGCCTCATAGGCGAATGTCAGCGCTGACGTCTTGCCGTGCAGGCGGCGCAGCAACTGATCGAGGTCGACTTGACGCGGGCCGATCGCCCCGACAAACACCGGCGGCTCAGTGCTACCGCCGGCGGCGTGCGCGACCGCGATGGAATCTTTGTGGACGTCGAGGCCGACAAACAGTGGAGTAGACTGCGCCATGGCTGACCTCCGGGAACACATCGCCGCGGACCATGCGGTGTTGCGGCTCTGGCCGACAGGCTAACCCGCGATCACTCCGGGGGTCAGCCGTGTGCTCCTCCCGAAGTCATTCTGTCTAGGCGGCTTGCGTACCGCGTAAGGCCAGTAGTTGAGATGCCCCAGGATACAGGCACGATCCCTCTCGAGTGTCTTGTCGATGCGACGAGCGGAAGTTCTTCACACGAGATCACACGTCCGACTCGGTGTCGTCTTGGTCACTGCGGTCCTAGCGGTGAGTCAATCGGGAGCGATGGCACGCACCCAGGCGAACGATCGGCGCCTTGGGCAGAGTTCGGCGTCTCCGTTGCGGCCGGTCCGACACCATCTTCGTTGCTGCGAGCCCGATGAGGAATGGACATCGTGATCCGGGAACGGTTCACGTCTTCCAGCGCCAGCAGTCAAGGTGGGTCAGAGCCGGCGTGCTGCCCGTTCCAGAGGCCAGAGTTGAGGATCTGTTCGGTGTCTCCATGGCGACCGACGGCGACACGCTCGTGGTCGGCGCGCAGTTCGCTGACGCGAGAGGCGACGATTCGGGACTGGCATACGTCTTCGAACGGAGCGGTGAGCAGTGGCATCCGGCCGCCGTGTTATCGGCAAGCGACGCGCAGCGCCGGCGACCAGTTCGGCCTCACGGTCTCGGTGAGCGGCGAAACGATCGCCGTGGGCGCGCGACTGGCGGATAGCCGGCGGTCGATGTCGGCGCCACATATATCTTCGCGCGCCGCGCCGGCAACTGGCAGCAGATCGGCAAGCTCATGGCCAGTGATGCCGCCGCCGGTGACATCTTCGGACGAGTGAGCATCGAGGCGGACACGATGCTCGTGACTGCGGACCTCAATGACGATCGAGGAAGCAATGCCGGTAAGGCGTACGCGTCGAGAATCGACGAGGCGCGTGGGTCGAAGTCGCCAAGATCACGGCCAGCGACGGCATGGCAGGGGACGAGTTCGGCATTTCGCTGGCCCTCAAAGGCGGTACAGCCGTGTTCGGCGCTGTGGGTTCCAATGCGCGAGGTGACGATTCGGGCGCGGCCTATTTGTTCGAACGCCGGGACGGCAGGTGGGCGCAGACTGGCCCGACTGACGGCGAGTGACGGGGCGCCGAGGGACATGTTCGGCTTTGCCGTCGCCGCGGGTCACGACACGATCGTCGTCGGGGCTCCCAATCACCGTGGCAACGGCGATCGCGCAGGCGCCGTTTACGTATTCGAACGTCGCGGCGATGGGTGGAGCCGAAGCGGGCAAGCTCACCGCCAGCGATGCGGCGCCGCGACGTGGTTCGGAAACGCGGTTGCTATCAGCCGCGACACGATCGTAGTGGGGATGCTGACGAACGGCGAGGTAAGCGTTCAGGCGCTGCGTATGTCTTTGAGCGCCAGCAAGGACGATGGTTGGAAGTAGCGCGCCTGCTCCCTGAAGTCCAGAGAT